>NZ_JADIJR010000054.1 GCF_017355365.1 Microbacterium sp. SD291
ACGTAAACAATAGCAATACTGCCGTATGCGCCACTCCCCACCGGCCCTCGCTCGTCATACGCTGAACTCGTCCCACGAAGAACCCCGACGCTCGAGGGCTTGTCCATTCAGGGCCGTGTCGGGAACTCTATGTCCGGGCGATCTCGGAGAACCGATCCGATTGGGCGACGGAGTTGCAGCAGCCTGTTCGTCGCAGCTGAAGCTGTCTATGGCGAATCCGCATTCCCCCTGGCTGTTCTCAACAGCTTGATCCATGCTGCCCCGCCGTAAACGATCGTTTGCGGCAGACGTAGTTGTTCGGCGCTCGAAGGCCCGCCGCTATGGTCTGTCGAAACCTCCTAACGGCGGGCACTTTCGGCGGACCTGGGGTGGTGAGCGCCGTTCTCTTGGAGAAATCTCCGTCGCGTCTAGTTGTCTATCGCGGTCAACCCACTGTCGTCGAAGACCAGTATTGCGCCGTCGTTTGTAGTCGCGAGCGCTTGTGCGGAGCCGTGGGTGACGCCGGCGGGAACCCACTCGGCATTGGATCCTGTGCTGGCCCAGATCTGTCCGCCGCGGCCGACACCGACCAGCTGTTTGCCGTCAGGCGATACGGCGAGGAGGTAGAGCGCAGGTGCGTCGTTCAGGGGTGCGAAGGAGGCGCCCTCATCAGTGCTGATTTGCAGCCCGTCAGGGGTGGCAGCGATCAGTTCTCCCGCGTTGTCGAGGACGAGGCTGAACGCCAGAATTTCTCCGACCGGCGACCAGGTCTCACCGAGATCGTCGGAGCGGAGGAGCTCCGCGGAGTCCGAGGCGATCCCGTAGAGGGTGTCGTTCTTCCCGGCGGCAAGGACGTGGAAGTCTTTCTCGCCGGTGAATGAGACGGGCGTCCAAGATCTGGCGCTGTCGTCGCTCCGGATGATTCCGAGGTTGGGGGAGCCGAGTTCTGGGGCCGTGGTCGGTCCGGGATGCCCGGACGCGAGGAGAGCGTCACCGACGGTGATGAGGCCCATCGCGTCGAAGTCGGTCGTCTCGATACGGGAGCCGACCTCGCCATCCGGCGTGGCCGTGTAGATCCCGTCATGGGCGCCCAGGAGGTACCCGTCCTCTGCGGGGTTGGGCACGATCGCGTGAACGTGGCTGATGGACGTGGCGTGGTCGTGTCCGGTGGTGGGCTCGGCGGGTGCGGTGCACCCGGCCAGCACGATGCTGGCTGCGATCGTCATAGCGATCGTGAGTGCTCCGCGACGTCGCAGGCGGGGAGGGGGCAGGGTGGATTTCTTGAGGGTTCGCATGATGGTGTGCGCAACAGATCTCTAGGTGGGGTGCGGGAATCCCGCACCCCACCCATGGGTCACAGAGTTGCGAGGATCTCCTTCATGGTGGCGATCTCTTCGGTCTGCGCGTCGATGATCGTCTCAGCGAGTGCGACGGCGTCGCTGTTCTGACCGTTGTCGACTTCGTTCTGCGCCATGTCGACAGCGCCCTCGTGGTGCTGGATCATCTGCTCAAGGAACAGACGCCCCGCATCGGGACCGGTGGCATCTTCGAGGGCCTGCATGTCTTCCTCAGACATCATGCCGCTGCCGTGATCCATGCCCTCCATGCTGTCCATCTCCGCGCCCCAGTCTTCGAGCCACTGGTCCATCTTCTGGATCTCCGGATCCTGAGCGGCCTTGATCTCTTCGGCGAGAGCGACCACGCGCTCATCGACGCCGTCTTTGCTGAGAAGGACGTCGGACATCTCGATGGCTTGTGCGTGGTGCTCCTTCATCATGCTGGCGAACATGATGTCGGCGTCATTCGCGTCCGCTGTGTCGGTGGGCGCGGACGAGCTGCCGCCGTGGTCCATGCCTTCCATGCCGTCGCCGGAACCGGTGTTTCCGGCGCAGCCCGTGAGGGCGAGAAGGGCAGTGAGGGTGAGTGCGGCGATCGCCGCGGGTCGAATCTTCATGAGTGTTCTCCAAGGGTCGGTGATGAGGCCCGGCTATTGCCGGTGCCAGGGGCGCGTGCCCGCAAAGGGGGCTAGCGCGTCATCACGTGCGACTGATGCAGAGAACCGTGAGAGAGGGCGGTGGCGGAAGCGCGTGGGCACGGGCGGGCCAACGGGTCGTCGCGGCCACGAGTGCCGTGATCAGGGTGGCATGCCGCCAGCCGAGCCCGATCCGCCCGAGCAGGATCGTGGCGACCAGGAGTGCGAGGACGCACGCCATCCACGTCATCGGATCCCCGCCCCCACACGTCGCGCATCCCGCTGCCGCTGTCGGTGAGTCCGGCAGGGCGGCGGCTTCGGATGTGTCGTGGTGCTGGTCGGCCGCTCCGGATTGAGTGCTGACTGCGACGGTGTCGTGGTGGCTTGCGGAGGTCGCGTGCGAGTTGAAGGAGTGCATCGCTAGCAGACCGGCGATGACGCCCACGGCTATCGCGAGGACGGCTAAGACGGTGTGGGTGAGCGTGCGCGGTCCCCGCACCTGTTGTGCGATGTTGATCAGCGACATACTCACCTCCCGTTCTCCTCAGCCTACGTCCGTCACCCTGACCGTTTCTTGCTACTTGCCCGCTACTGCGTCCGGGCGGAGATCCAGCCGGCGCAGCAGCTGTGCGTTGAGCGCGACGACGATGGTCGACAGGGACATCAGCACTGCCCCCACGGACATCGGGAGCACGAACCCGATGGGGGCGAGCACGCCGGCCGCGAGCGGGACGGAGAGCAGGTTGTAGCCGGCGGCCCACCAGAGGTTCTGCTTCATCTTCCGGTAACTAGCCCGTGACAGTTCGATCACCGACAGCACAGACCGGGGGTCGTCGCTGGCGAGGATGACCCCGGCCGAGGCGATCGCGACGTCCGTTCCCGCGCCGATCGCGATACCGACATCCGCTTGCGCGAGCGCGGGGGCGTCGTTCACACCGTCTCCGACCATCGCGACCTTGCGGCCCTCGCCCTGCAGTTCTTTCACCTTCGAGGCCTTGTCCTCCGGTCGCACCCCGGCGAAGTACCGGTCGATACCCAGCTCGCCCGCCACGGAGGCGGCCACCGCGTCGGCATCACCGGTGATCATGACCACCTGTACACCCCGCTCGTGAAGGGCCTCGACGGCATGACGCGACTCCGAGCGGATCTCATCCGCCAAGCGCAGCGCGCCCGCGACCTGACCGTCGACGAGTACGTGGAGGATGATCGCACCCTCATTGCGCCACTCGTCGGCAACAGCCAGCTCCTGGGCGTGCTCCTGCTCGAGCATGTACGGCCCGCCGACCTGCACGACGTGGCCATCGACATGCGCACGAACCCCGACAGCTGGGGACGACTCGAAGTCCGACGAGGACGGGACAGGGAGCGTCTTCTCCTTCGCCGCGTTCACGATCGCGCGCGCGAGGGGGTGCTCGGAATCCGCTTCTGCGGCCGCAGCCCACGCCAGCAACTGATCGGCCTCGATCCCCGAGACAGGATCGATCGCGGTGACGGCGGGCGTGCCCTTCGTCAGCGTGCCGGTCTTGTCGAACAGGACGGTATCGACCGTGCGCATGCTCTCCAGCGCGAGACGATCCTTGATCAGAACGCCCCCACGAGCGGCCCGCTCGGTCGCGATTGACACGACGAGCGGGATCGCCAAGCCAAGAGCGTGCGGGCAGGCGATCACCAGCACGGTGATCGTGCGGATCACCGCGGCGTCGGGCAGACCGACGACCGTCCACACGATCGCGGTGATCGCGGCTGCGCCGAGTGCGAACCAGAACAACCAGCCTGCCGCTTTGTCCGCGAGCCGCTGCGCCCGCGACGACGAACTCTGCGCTTCGGTCACCAGTTTCTGGATGCCCGCGAGAGCGGTGTCCTCGCCGATGGCGGTGATCTCCACCCGCACACCGGAATCGGTCGCGACGGTGCCGGCGATGACCTGATCGCCGTCGCTACGGCGCACGGGCCGTGATTCTCCGGTGATCATCGACTCATCCATGCTCGCCGAGCCCTGCACGATCCGCCCGTCCGCGGGGACCCGTCCGCCGGGGCGCACCACAACGACATCCCCCACCAACAGATCAGCAGGCGCAACAGTGATCGTCGCGACGCCCTCCACCTTCTCCGCCTCATCCGGCAGCAAAGCGGCAAGTGAATCCAGCGCCGACGTCGTCTGAGCGAGAGAGCGCATCTCGATCCAATGGCCGAGAAGCATGATCACGATCAGCAGCGCCAGCTCCCACCAGAAGTCCAGCTCGTGGTGCAGCAGGCCCAGGCTCGCGCCCCATGACGCGAGGAACGCGACCGTGATCGCGAGGGCGATCAGCAGCATCATTCCGGGCTTGCGCGCACGAAGCTCGCTCACGGCGCCGGTGAGGAACGGGGCCCCGCCCCACACGTACATGACCGTTCCGAGAACCGGGGAGATCCAGCCGACCCAGGCGGCATCCGGCAGCGGGTATCCGAGCAGCATCGAGAACATCGCCGAGAAGCCGACGACAGGAACCGCGAGAACCAGCATGATCCAGAACAACCGTCGGAACTGGCCCACATGATCACCGTGCCCACCATGTCCGCCGTGCCCACCATGGCCGCCATGTTCTGGCGAAGTGTCGTGATCGTGGCTCATCGCCGCGTGGTCATGCTCCGTTGTCGGCGCGCTGCCGTGGTTCTCGTGTGCGGCGTGATGGCTATGTTCTTCATGCTGGCTCATCGGAACTCCTTACTCGGATGCGCCCGGGGGAGCCGGGTGCAGACGGATAGCGACTCAGGCCTGGCTGGTCGCGAGGGTATACCCGGCCTCTTCGACCGCAGCCCTCACAGCAGCAGGATCGACAGGTGCTGCGCTGTGGATGGTCACGCGGGAGATGCCGCCGGCATTCAGATCGATGTCGACGGACTCGATACCGGCCACAGCCGCCAGCTCCTCACTGACGCTTGACACGCAGTGCGAGCACGTCATCCCCGCAACGAAAACCTCTTCTGAGGACGCGGACAAAGCGGCGGCGGGCGCGGATGCCTCGGTGTTCGAGGGGACAGCGCAGCACGCGCACCCAGCGCCTGCATCCTTCAGTCCGAGTTCAATGCGATCAGTCATCGTGTGCTCCTTCAAATAGACAGACGTGGTGGTTATGAACGGACCAGGCGCGCAATGGCTTCGTTAGCCTCGCGGACCTTCTCCGCCGCAACCTCGCCACCCTCCGCGCTGGCCTCGGCAACGCAATGACTCAGATGGTCGCTCAGCAGTGACAACGCCACCGTTTCGAGCGCTCTCGTCGCCGCAGAAACTTGGGTGAGGATGTCGATGCAGTACTTGTCTTCGTCGACCATCCGTGCGATCCCTCGCACTTGACCCTCGACGCGACTCAACCGCTTACGCAGATCAGCCTTGTTGTCGTCGTAACCGTTCACACCCATAGAATACCCCCTGGGGGTATAAAACTCCAGGGGGTCCGATACATTCCCGGGGTCAGGCTGCGACGCCGCCTTCATCGCGTGAGGTGAATGCGATGAGTCAGCTACGGGTGCTGATGAGGAACTCGTCCAGGTTGGGGAGATGGGTGTGAACGCTCCGGCTGGCGCGCTGGGTGATCTCGTCGAGCTGCTCGCGCGTGGCATGCGCATCGATCGAGAGGATCGTGTCGCCTTCCAGCCGATGACCGTTCCACCGCAACCGGATGCGATCGACGCTCTCGATGCCGTCGACGTGATCGAGGGCGTGCGCGACCCTCTCCACGAGCTCGGGCTCGACACCGTCCAGCAGGCGGCGACCGACGCTGCGCACGGTCCCGATCAGCAGGACGAAGATCGCGGCGGAGATGATCAGTCCGACGATGGGGTCCGCGAGAGGGAAGCCGAGGAGTACGCCCACGCCGCCAGCCACGACGGCGAGCGAGGTGAAGCCGTCGGTGCGCGCATGAACGCCGTCGGCGACGAGGGCGGCGGAGCCGATCCGCCGTCCCACGCGGATGCGGTACATCGCGACGATCTCGTTGCCGACGAACCCGACGACTCCGGCGGCGATCACCCAGCCGATGTTCGTGAGCGGCTGCGGGTTGATGATGCGGTCGATGGACTGCCAGGCGGCGACGATCGCCGAGAGTGCGACCACGAACACGATGAAGAGCCCGGCGAGGTCTTCCGCTCGTCCGAATCCGTAGGTGTAGCGGCGCGTGGCCGCACGTCGTCCGAGGACGAATGCGACCCATAGCGGCACCGCGGTGAGCGCGTCGGCGAAGTTGTGGACGGTGTCGGCCAGGAGTGCGACCGAGCCGCTGAAGAGCACGACCGCCGCCTGGAGGACGGTCGTGACGAGCAGGAGGAGGAGGCTGATCTTCAGAGTGCGGATGCCGGACCTGTTCGCCTCCAACGCGTCGTCGATGGAGTCCGCCGCGTCGTGCGAATGGGGGACGAAGAGTCCGTGGAGGAATCCTCGGAAGCCCGTCGGATGTTGGTGATGCTCGTGCTCGTGATCGTGCGTGTGGTGGGCCGAGTGCGAATGTTCGCGCGCCGGAGTCATTCGCTCGTCCGATCCCCGCGGTGGTGGTGTGGCGTGCCTCCCAGCGAGTGCTCGGCCTGGAAGATCGCGTCGGCGACCAGCCGGGACGCATGCTCGTTCTCGAGCCGGTAGAACACCTTCTGCCCGTCCTGCCGCGTGGAGACGATACGAGCCAGCCGAAGTTTCGCGAGGTGCTGCGACACCGCGGCCGGCGACTTGCCGACGGCATCGGCCAGGCTGTTGACCGACAGCTCGGAGGCCTCTTGGAGGGCGAGGATGACCCGCACACGGGTGGCATCAGCCAGCATCCCGAACACCTCCACGGCCAGCTCGACGAAAGAGCTGTCCGAACGATAGCCGCACATCTGCTTATCTGCACTCATACGCAGATACTACAGGTCTGCGACCTGCCGTAAACGATCGTTTTCGGTGGGCCAGGCGACGTCGCCCATGAGGTACGCGACACGCCGAGAATCGATCCGCCGAAATGTGGAGTTTGACGCTTTGTGGCGGCGTTCTGTGATCGCACGGTGTCGCAGACAGGGCACAGTGTTGGCCTGCCCGAGGAACCATGCGGCCTTGCCGACACTCTGACACGAGGCCCAGTCGAGGTCCTCGACATCCGTGATCGTCAGACCTACCAGCGTGAGGGGCGGGAGCGTGAAGACATCGGCCGGTCGAGACCGGCCGATGTCTTCACGCGGCGGCGGGGCGCGCTGCCCGGGGTGGACCAAGACGATCCTCGTCCGCAACATCCTTACGGAGCGGTGACACAAGTAGACGTCAGTTGGCGTGCTCGTCCGGCGCGCTGTCCTCGGGCTGGACGGTCCATGCGGGAGGCTCGTCCTTACCGGTCGCTTCGTCTTGTTCTGCCTTGTCGCTGGTTCTCTGGGTGATGCCAGGTGCGTGGTGCACCGGGGCATAAATCGCGTAGAGGCGCAGCGGTTCGTCGCCAGTGTTGATCACGTCATGCCAGGTGCCGGCGGGGACCTGGACAGACCACCCATCCGAGACGTTTTGCTCGAAGTCGAGCCGGTCCTTGGCCGGGCCCATGACGGCCCTGCCCTGTCCGGCATCGAGGCGCAGGAACTGATCGGTGTTCTGGTGGACCTCCAGGCCGATGGACTCCCCGACCGGGATAGACATCAGCGTGACCTGCAAATACTTCCCGGTCCACGCCACGCTGCGGTAGTTCTCGTTCCGCCGGGTGGCCTCTTCGATGTCGAACGCGTTCGGGCGGGGCCCGATGTCGTTGATGGTCATTGTGTTCTCCTTTCGTGCTCGGACTTCGAGTCCAAGTCAGCATCATCTTTCGGGGGGAGTCAA
>NZ_JADIJR010000055.1 GCF_017355365.1 Microbacterium sp. SD291
GCTGGACTCGATGTACTGCGGGGTACCGCTCGGAAAGCCCGGGTGGACCGGAGGAGCTCCCAGGTGCAGTACCGGCGCAGGACCAGCCGGTCCTCGGCATGTTCGATGCCCGCCAACCATCCATCGAGCCAGTGGTCGAAGCGCGTGCCTTCGACATCGATCTCCGGAAGCACTCCTGAGCGGACCAGAAGCGAGAGGAGGAACGCTACCGACTGTCCCGACCGGGCTCGGGTGATGATCGCCTCGGCGGTGAGTGGCAGGGTTCCGTCCGCGATCTCGCGGAGCACCATCGCGCACTTGCTCTTGTGCATCCAGCGTTCGAACGATGCGGCTTTGCTGTGGTGCGTGAGCAGATAGTCCGCAAGGGGGTGGAGGTCCGCGCGGATCTCTCCCGCGTCGTCGGCGAGCAACTGCTGGATCGCGACGGGCCGGCGGCACTCGACGCAGAGATGATGCTTGCGGATCTCCTCGATCGAGCCACACCCAGGGCAGGCCATCGTCACCGGAGCGCCCGCGCAGTCGGCGCAGACCTTCTGACCGTTCATGAAACCGGTCAAGAACACCCTGCGCCCGCACTCGGGACAGGGCTGCGGTCTACGCATCGCGTAATAGCAGCGTGCGCATACCCGTCGCCCGTCAAGGTGGGAGGCGACCCGGCCAGGTTCTCCGCAGAGACCGCAGGTCTTGATCGGTGCGGTATAACAGGCCAGGCAGACGAGTTCCGGGCGGCGGACGATGATGGTCGCGTGCTGCCTGCACCGCGAGCAGTCACCGAACGATCGAGGGTCGGCTCGCCAGCATTCGCGGCAGAAGCGCTGTCCGTCGATCGTGCGCTGCACGGGTCGGACCCGGCCACAGGAAGCGCAGGAGACGGACCTGGCGTTCCGCTCGCAACGAGAGCAGTGCCGACCACCGCTCGGCGTCTTGTGGGGCATTCTCACCGAGCGGCCGCAGGACTCGCACGTCGGCAGCACTACCCGGTCTGCTCCTTCTTCTACCAGCGCGCGGGCCAGATCCTGGACGGTCACCGGCACATTCGCATGCCGCCCCTCGAGGACCCCAGGCTGCTTGATCAGCGCGAGCTCAAGAAGCCGCTGCGTGAGGGGCACTGGCGCAACCGAATGCACGATCTCAGCGAGACGCTCGGGCAAGATCTCGGGAACGAGGGGACGCACGAGGTCGATAACTTCCGTGACTCTCGGCTGCTGCGGAGGCTTGGCCACCGTGGCTACTTCGTACGCGGACGGCGGATGGTTGCGCGGACAGGACGGAGATCACCGATCGACCCGCGCGTCGCTTCCTCGCCCACGGCCACCGGGGTCGATGCCTCTCGGCGAGCGATTGTCACGAGATCGTCGAGTGAGCACTCCAGCGCATCGCACAACGCCGCCAACACGTCGAGACGCACCCGCTGAGGCGGTTGCGTCACCAGCCGATACACCTGCTCCCTGGACAGGTCGATCCCGCGTTCCTCGAGCAGTGGCTTCAGCTTGGAGGTCTGGAAGATCCCGCGCGAAGCCATCACTCTGCGGAGATTCCATCCGGTGTCGAGCTCAACGGTCATCAGCTTCTCCTTCGATGAGGGCCTTCAGTGCTTCCGCGAGCACCCGGTTCTTGTAGTCCGAACTGACGGAGGCGTAGATCGAGGTCGTCGAGGCGTGCATGTGCCCGACCTGCTCCTGGACGAATCGATCGGCATAGCCGAACTCCAGCAAATGCGTGACGTAGGAATGCCGGAGGCTGTGCAGCGTCAGATCCTTCGACAGGCCAGCCTCGTCCCGCAGCTCCGCGAACCTCCGGTCGAGATACCCGGCGGACAGACGCGTGCGACGCTCGGTCACCCAGAGCGCGTCAAGGTCAACTCCGGGCGCGAAGCGTTCCCGGGCCTGCTCGAGCCATTGCTGCATGCCCGGCACCCACCAGTCGAACTCCGGCACCAGCAGCACCGTCCGCCGCCGCGGCGCACCACCTCCTGCAGCCTTCGCCCACCGCACGTGTATCGCGCCGTAACGCCCCCACTGGCGCATCTTTGCGTTGTGGTGCAGGTCGACGGTGTCGAGCATCACCGCCTCCGTGCGGCGCAACCCGAACGCGTAGACCGTCTTCAGCAGTTGTGCGTCACGCAACGCCCCGAGAGCGCCCTTCCGGCCCGACGCCACGAGCAGCTCGACGCGAGCGTCGGCGGTGTCGAACAGGCGCTCGATCTCGTCGTACGTGAACGGGCGGCGTTTCCCGTCCCCCTCGAACTCAAACCGGTGCGCGACCGTGTTCCACGGCAGACACACCTGGGACGGGACCTCACCGAACTCCCGGTCGCAGATCTCCATCCAGTCGTACAACGGGTTCGTGAGGTAGTCGCAGAATCCCCGGATGGACCCGTGATTGGCGCGCATCGTCGACAGCGTGCGAGTGCGTCCGCCCGATTCCGCGGTGAACTCATCCACATCGGCGACCGTCCACCTCCACGGGGGCTTGTCCACGAAATCACGGAACCGCGACACCGTCGCCGTCCGATTTCGAATCGTTTGCTCGCGGAGCCCGCGTGACAACTGCTGGTTCCGCCAGCCCTCGATCATCGCGTTGAAGACCTGTTCCTCCGGGTTCGCCAATGCGACGTTCGACGCTGACGTGAGCAGCCGAAGCGCCGCTGCTGTCAGCAACCACGAGGATGTCGTGTGGCAACTGAAGGAGCAGGCTGGTTCGATCAGCGTGCAGACGGTCATGGGGATCCTCGGTTCGATGTCCGGCGACTTCGCCGGATTCGCAGGGGCTGCGGGTCAGGCGTTCGAGGTTGGCAATACGCAGTCCTTGAGAGCCGTTGTAGACCGGCTGAAGCTCGCCGGCGTCATCAAGCTGCAGCAGGGTGGACAGCCCAGAGATCGCTGGAAGCTGCGCATCGCTTAACCCCCTGCTACGGTCGCCACTACAAAGCTCGTCCTCGCTCTAGGCTCAGGTTCATGGAGCGGACCACATCGAGGGTCCGGATGGAGATCAAGATACGTCGGGATCTCTCGGGATCGCGCAGGGCTTCGCAGGACGTCGGTCGGGATCATTCAGGATCTGACGGGATCTCTCGGGATACGACTACGTGTCGGACGCGCGCTGCCTAGGCAGTATGACAAGTATTCACTCGAGGTGGGCTATGCCCACCTGACAAGGACCGTCATGCCTAGCGATTGGATGTAAACCTGAGGTTCTGCGCCGTCGTTAGACGTCATTCGATAGGCCAGTCGCCGGGCAATCCAGTACTACAGCGAGCAGATAAACCCCAGAATCACGAGGGTCTTCGCCTCACCTGCCTTGCGAGCGCGCCACGTACAGGCTTGGAGTGTCGGGATAGTTCGCAAAAAACCTTGCGGGTACATTTGCGGGTACATTGGCCATTTTGACCCACTGTTCACACGACAAAGCCCTGATGAAAATTGCTTCTCATCAGGGCTTTTCGGTCGGGCTGACAGGATTTGAACCTGCGACCCCTTGACCCCCAGTCAAGTGCGCTACCAAGCTGCGCCACAGCCCGTTCTCCTGCACTCTCGCGCAGGCAACTCCCCTATCTTAGCCTTACCCGACGGCCCTCCGCGAACCGGCCCTTTGCGGGTGTCGGATGCCGGGCGTAGCGTCGCATGCATGGTGACGATCACGACCGAGGTGGCGACGACCACCCGATGGGACGACGTGCAGCATGCGCTCACGGGCGGCGGCGATGGGGCCAGCTGTCAGTGCATCTGGCCTGTACTGAGCAACAAGGACTGGAACGCGACGACGACCCCGCAGCGCACAGAGATGCTCCGCGACGAGATCGATGCCGGTCCACCACCCGGCATCATCGCGTACGTCGACGGCGAGGCCGCCGGCTGGATCCGCATCGGGCCGCGCACGCGCCAGGCGCGCGTTCCCCGCACGCGCATCATCGCGGCGGCGACGAGCGAGCCGTTCGACGACGAGTCGGTCTGGGCCGTGACCTGCTTCGTGGTCCGCCGCGAGCACAGGGGCTCCGGCATCAACCTCGAACTGCTCCGCGCCGCCGTCGAGTACGCCCGCGAATCCGGCGCGCGACTGATCGAGGGCTACCCCGTCGACACCAAGGGCGAGAAGAAGCGGAGCAACGACCTGTTCCACGGCACCCTCGGCACATTCCTCGCCGCGGGATTCGAGGAGACGACCGAGTTGAAGCCGGGACGCACCCTTGTCACACTCGACCTCGCCGCGTGAACCGGTCGCGTCTCGCAGACGGCTAACGTGAAGTCATGAGCGACGAGCATCCGATCATCGAAGACGACGTCCTCGGCACC
Source organism: Microbacterium sp. SD291 (assembly GCF_017355365.1). Classification (GTDB taxonomy): domain Bacteria; phylum Actinomycetota; class Actinomycetes; order Actinomycetales; family Microbacteriaceae; genus Microbacterium. Next base: position 4,293 of record NZ_JADIJR010000055.1, read on the forward strand.
CTCACGCGCGCCACGACCGAGCTGACCGACGGCACCGTCCTCACCCACGACTTGTACGCCGGGACGATCGAGCTCGACGGGGCCGACCTCGAACTCATCATCGAAGGAGCCTCCGCCGAAGACGCGAGGAGCCTTCTCCCCCGCCTGCGCGATATCGTCGGCGAGATCGGCTCCCTGCGCCGCACGGCGACGGATGCGGTCGTCACGACCTTCAGCAACGGCGAGCCCGAACCGCACGAACTGGATGACGCGGCATCCGATCTGACCCTCGACACCGTCGAGGCGGCATCCGACGGGACGATCGTCCTGCACCTCACCGACACCTGCGGAACGCACTTTCCCGAGGGCTACTGGCCCGCCGTGCACGTCGCCCCGGATGGCACGATCACTCAGGTCACCGTCGAATCGTGAAACGGGAGATCCGATGAGCGGCGCGGCGCGCGTGGACAGCTGGCTGTGGGCGATCCGCGTCTACAAGACCCGCTCGGCGGCGACCACCGCATGCCGCGCGGGGCATGTGCGGGTGAACGGCGACAAGGCGAAGGCTGCCCAGCCCGTGCGCATCGGCGACGAGTTGCGCATCCGCATCGCCGGGTTCGACCGGATCCTGATCGTCCGTCAGCTCCTCGTGAAGCGCGTCGGCGCACCGCTGGCGGCGCTGGCATACGAGGACAAGACCCCCGCGCGTGAGCCTCAGGCCATGCTCGGCGTGCGCGACCGCGGTGCCGGTCGCCCCACGAAGCGGGAACGCAGGGACATCGATCGGCTCCGCGGACGTGCGGACGAATGAACGGGAAAAGCACCTGATTTCCCCTTCCCTTTTTCGTAGTTTTGTTCTAAACTGAGGTATGGCCCCACCGACGGATCTCGACCTCGAACTGGAGGAGCGCGCCCGCCTGCTGGGCGCGTGGGCGCAGAAGCGCCGGCAGATCGCGGTGCTCGAGGCGGAGGCCGCGGAGCTGCTGATCGAGCGGATCGGCGTGCATGAGGCGGATGTCGTCGGCAACGGGCACCATCGGGATGCGATCTACCGGTCGATGATCGCCGAGTACGGCGCGGCCGGGCGGATCTCGAAAGGGTCGATGGAGTACGCGTTCACCGACGCTCGCACCCTGCGGGACTCCCTGCCCGCGGTGCGCGCCGCATTCCAGGCCGGGGCGATCACCGCCGCGCACGTGCGGGAGATCGCCCGCGCGTCCGCCGTGCTCGTGGAAGCGGTCCAGAACAAGAAGGCGGATGCCGAGGCGCTGGTGCTGTTCCAGGCCGCCGCTCTCGTGGTCGCGGAACAGGACACCCCGGCCCGCACCCGCGCGCACGCCCTCCGGGCCGCCGCGGCCCTGGCCGGGCAGACCGTCACCGAACGCCACCGCCGCGCCACCCAGGATCGGGGCGTGACGGTGCGGTCGTTGGAGGACGGGATGGCGCTGTTGAGCGTGGTGCTCCCGGAATGGCTCGCCCGCGCGATCCTCGACCGGCTCACCAGCATCGCCCGCCACGTGATCGACGCCCGCGACGAGTGGGAACCCGTCCTCGACTCCGGCGTGATCGACGACGGCGACGACGCGATCCGCCCTGAGGACATCGACCTCGACGACTCGCTCCACGAACTCTACGAGAACACCATCTTCGGTGATGACACCTTCACCACCGACCCGTTCACCGACCCGCTCACCGACCCCGGCAGCCCCGACATCGAACACGTCCCGGCCGACTCCCGGACTTTGGATCAGATCCGTGCGGACCTGCTCACCGACCTGCTCCTCGCCGCCGCCCCCGGCGACGTCCACGGCCCCGGCCTCGACGCGATCCGCGCCCGCATCCAGGTCACCGTCTCCGCGACCACCCTCACCGGCGCCGACGACCAGCCCGCCGAACACGACGGCCACGGCCCCCTCGACCCCGACACCGCCCGCACCCTCGCCGGCCGCAACACCGGCTGGACCCGCCTGTTCACCTCCCCCACCGGGATGCTCACCGACACCGACACCTACACCCCCACCGAAGCCATGCGCCGCCACCTCCGCGCCCGAGACCAGCACTGCCGCTTCCCCGGATGCCGCATGCCCGTCCACCGCTGCGACATCGACCACACCCACGACCACGCCCGCGGCGGCAGAACACGACTCGACAACCTCGCCCACCT
>NZ_JADIJR010000056.1 GCF_017355365.1 Microbacterium sp. SD291
CAGGTTGTCGCGCATCCGGTCGTAGTTCGGCTCGTCAATTGTCATTGGTCTATCTGCTTCCTCAACGCTCCGCGCACCCGGGACAGGCGGTTCCGCACAGCCGAGTGACTGGTGCGGAGCTGGTACGCGGCCTGCTTGTAGCTGAGTCCCTCGACCACGCAGAGCCGAAATACGTCCTGGTCGATCTGCGGAAGGGCCGCAACGATCCTTCCGACCTGTTCGAGTTCCATGTTCCGCGCTGCTTCGGCATCCACCTCGCGCGGGGAGGTGAGATCGTCTGCACTCAGCGCAGTCGTGACCCGCTGCGTCAGACGCCTACTTGCCCGCTGAACGTTGAGGGCAAGGTAGTTTGCGGTGGTCAGCAACCACGGCAGGCAAGATGTGCCGGTTAGGTCAATACGACGGCACTTGCGCCACAACAGCAGAAACGCGTCTTGGGTCACTTCCTCGGCGTCTGACGCGGAGTCCACCTTGCTCCGCGCGAGCAGATACACCGCCCGGACGTGACGGTCATGGAGTTCGCTCAGAGCGGTGTCGTCTCCATCGCGCAGTCGCCGCATCAGTGGCACATCGTCGTCGACATGAGCAGCCGAGGCGAGATCTTGCCGATCCCGGGACGCGCGCGCGGGCTCCGCCACCTGCGACTCCCTCCGGCACACGACTCTTCTCGTACCCCATGTTCCCCCACCGTGTGGGTCGGCCGGGGCGACTGTCCGTTCGGACCAAAGGGTCTCAGTATTCGTCGAGGTCTGGCGTGTGAGCAGCGATCGTCGCAAGGGTCTGAACGAAGATCGCCGATCCGAAGGGAACAGACCAACATCATGAAACGTCCACTCGCCGCCCTCGCCGCATCGTTGCTCATGATCGGAGCCGCCGCCATCACGGCGCCCGCGGCAACTGCCGACACCATCGACCGCACTCAGAGCTGTTGGCAGGAGCTCGACACCGGGAAGTCCCTGTGCGTCGACGCCGACGCCAACCTGGCAGACGCCGTGTACGAGGCATACGGCATCGTCCTGTCCACGCCCGACGGGGCACTCGAAGTCAGCGACGAACTCGTCAACGACTCCAGCAGTGCTCGCTCCGATGTCGCGCCGCTGGCAAGCACCGTGATCGGCATCTTCTACGAGCACAACAACTACGGCGGTGCCTCGTACGCAGCGAGCGTGACCCAGAACGGCTGCTACGGCTATGCCCACGGCTACACGAGCCTCGCCGGGATCGGCTGGGACAACCGGATCACGTCGTTCCGGTCATACTCGAACTGCAAGACCGCGATCTTCGAGAACACCAACTATGGCGGCGCGTCCTACGGTTACTACGTGAACTCCAGCAACGTCGGCGCCGCGATGAACGACCGCGCCTCGTCGATCCGTTGGGCAGCGTGACCCACACCGCCGCGAGGGCGACGACCGTGCGCCCTCGCGTGATCGCCGCGGTTGCAGCGATCCTGTTCGTCATCGCGTCCGTGTGGGCGGGGCTTCCCGCCCACGCGACCGTAGATGATGATCCTCTGAGTGGCTTCACGCAGGCTGAGAGGGATCTGTTCGAGTCCGGTGAGCCGGCAATCCTGACGGTGGACCCCGCAACCGGCGAGTTCGTGGCGATCGATGCCGCGACGTCGCTAGTGCAGCCGTTCGGCGTGGTGCCGAACTGCAGCGGTGACCGGGCCTGCTGGCAGGGCTATCTGTCACCGCACCTGTGGTACGGATTCGACGGTACCGGCGCCAGCGGAACCTGGGCCAACCGGGGCAACTTCAAGAGCAACAACTATCGAGCGAAGCTCTGCTGGTCCTACGCAGGCAACAATCCCTGCATGTCTGGATACAGCGGCCTCAACCAGACAATCACCTTCGGGACTGAAGTGACGGGGAAGAGCGTCGCGCTCACCCGGTAGCCGAGTCAGTGACGTGGGAGCGGGACACCATCGCAAGGGGGTGTCCCGCTTCGCCGTTTCCTCATCGATCACTGAATCTGATGCTGGTGACGTTGGCTGGCTGCCCCGTGAGTTCGCGGATGGCGGTGCGTTCCACCGCGAGATCGTCCTCGAGACTGCGGACTTGTTCGCGTAGTTGGGAAACGGTACGGAGCAGGTCGGCGTTCTGGGCGAGGAGTCGTTCGATCTCATGGCCGCGGTGCTCATAGAGCTCACGCAGTCGCTTCTCGTCGCGGAGCTCGAGCTGCGCGGCGAGGCCGGCGTCGAGCTTCCGGTTCAGCTCGCGGGCTTCACCCTTGAGTCGTTTGATCGTGTTCTGCGCGTTCACCAGGTCCGCGGCGCGTGCCGCGTGGAGGGGGCGGTCGCCTGCGGCTGGGTTTCGTTCCTGATGCCGGCGTAGGCCGTCCATGAGATCAGGACGGCTGTAGAGGAACTGCCGGCTCACGCCGGCCGCGGCTGCGAGGGTGGAGACCGTGAGCGCCTGGCCGTGGGCTGCGGCCGCGTGCAGAGTCGCGGCGACATCACGGTGCTTGCGGGCGCTGGCCTCGGCCCGCGCCTGGGCCAACGCGGCGGGGTTTCCTCGGGGTGGGGTGGGCGTCGTCGTCGTCATATCTCCCTCAGTTCGATGTGTTTCCCGGCGAGGGCTGCGCTGCGGGCGCGTCTCATCACCTCGGACATGGTGGAGATCTCACGTCGCTGGTCCTGTGGGAGCTGCTCGAGGCGTTCCCGCATCGTGGCGAGCACCTTCTCGTAGTCGGCGATCAGGCCGCGCTGCGCGTCCAGCAAGTAGCCGGCGGTGTCGGAGGCCTCCGCGATCCGCAACTGCGACTTCAGCTTCACGATCTCCTTCTCGATCTCTGGGATGTGTGAAGGGTTGGGGCGGAAAAACCCACAGCCCGCGCACTGATACCGCAGCTGACACGCGGTACCGCCGGCGGCGACATTGCTCGGCTCCGCGCAGTCGCCGTAAGGGACCGGTGTGATCTTCAGCTGCATACGCCCGTTCGCGATGCCGACCTGTCGGCCGTGACGATCGTGCGCGAGCGGGGCGAGCGTGTCGACGGCCTTCCGGCGACGTTTCGAACTGACCTGGTAGTAACCCATCGTGGTGCTCAACGAGACGTGGTCCATGAGCTGCCGCAATACGTCCGGGTCTGTCCCGTTGTCCGCGTGACGTTGCGCGTAGGCGCGGCGGAAGTCGTAGGGCTGCACCGTGGCCAGGTCGAAGTCGACCGGATGCCCGTCAGCGTCCGTCACCGGCCCGGGGACCTGGGGAAGGTTCGCTGCGAACTTGTGCAGGATCTTGCCCAGGTAGCGTTCCCCGATCGGAGGGATGTTCTCGTCCTGCAGCCGGCGCCTCCCGCTCGGGAACAGGTACGGCGATCTGATGCCGCGCTCGGTGCGGATGCGCTCCCACCGCCGGATCGACTCGACGACAGGTGTCTCGACGGGGAGTTCCTTGGTCGCGCCGCCGGTCTTGTGCGCCGTGTAACGCAGCAGCCAGCCGCCGTGCCGATCCTGAACGAGACAGTCCGTCCGCAGCGTCGCGATCTCCGCGGGCCGGCGGCCGGTCTCCATGAGCAGTTCGAGCACGCACCGATACATGTCGGAATGGCGACCGATGTCGAGCTGGTCTGTGTGGCTTCGCAGATGCGCGACGACCACTGCAGGGGTCACCCGATCGCTTTCGACCTTCTTGTCGCCTTTTCCGCGCAGGGTGCGGCGTTTCTGCGCGGCGTAGTTCTGCGCGAAGCTCTCCGGGATCTCATCCCAGACGCCGAACCGTCGTGCCAGCCGGCAGAGCTCCCACCAGACCGCGTAGGTGAATTTGATCCCCTGCGCCGACCAGCGCTGCTCGAACCGTGCAGTGATCGCCGCCATGTCCTCGTAGGACAGTCGCGTCGGATCCATGCCCGCGTCGGAGCGGCGATCGGCCATCACCTGGGATGCCTCGGCGCAGACGTCGAAGCACTTCCGGACTGCCCCACGCGGTTCCAACGTCGCACCCAGCCAGGTGCGGAACGCGGCCGCCAGCCACGGCTGCGTGAGCTGCCGAACATTCAGCGGGATGCCGCCGAGATCCGGGTTCCGTGCCGACTGAGTCTCCCGCAGCGGCAGATCCTGGAGGAAGATCAGATCGCCGCGGAGCGAGTCGTATCCCTCGAACCGGCGGTGCGCCTTCTCCAGCAGCAGGACCCCGACCGCGCGCAGCCCCTTCAACCGGACAGAGTGCTCATGCGACCGGAAGCACTCCAGCAGATCGGTGTGAGGGTCGGCGGCGATGTCGTTGATGAACGGTCGCAGCTTGCTGATCATCACCCGACCCACGCCGCGATCGGCATACTGCTGGATGACGAACAGCAGCTCCGTGCGCAACGGCTCACTCAGCGACCCGAGCGCGAGCTGGTGACGCTCCAGCACCACGTTCGAGCCCATGAAGTCCCCGACCGTGAGGGCAGGCTGCTTGCGGCGCGCCGCCCGCAGCCCGGAGTCGTGATAGTCGCAGAGGCCGCTGCCGATGTTGTGTGACAGGATCCTGCCGCACGACGCGATCGGGCACGGGACTGACGGGAACACGAACTTCCCCACCCGATCGGCGACGAACGCCTCCAGCCGGTGATCGGTGAGCGCGGCTTCCGACTGCTTGCAGCGTTTCGCGAACAGGTCGTAGTGCGTGGGGCAAAGACCCCGCGTGGTCATCGCCCGCCCGCAGCGGACGCCCGCCTCATCGGATATGCCGCAGAGCTCGAAGCCGCGGGTCGTCCTCCTCGCATCCAAGCTCACCTTCGGGTGGGTGCGGGCATACTCCTCAACGCTCACGCCGGCATGTCTGGCCCGACGCTGGCATGGCGGGCAGTAGTCGACGCGCGAAGCGGGATTCGCGCAGCCAGGCCGCTTGCAGGCACGGAAATCGTTGAGCTCGTTGAACGGATCGACCGTGAGGATCCCGGTCACTGCGTCCCACGCGCCAACAGCCCACTCCTCGTTCAGCATCCCCGCCAGGAACTCCCGCCAACCGCCGCCAGACTTGCTGCCTGCTGCCTCCGCGGTGTCGACGATGAGCGTCACGTGCGGTCCTCCGAATACATCGTCGTGCGTGCGACCGCAGCGCGCAGCGCCTCGTCGCTGGCGTGCGTGTAGATCAGCGTCGACGCCAACGATCGGTGCCCGAGCAGCACCCGCACGACATCAAGATCCACCGCCTGCCCCTCCAGCCCGCGCAACCAGATCGTCGCGCGCGTATGCCGCAGCAGATGTGGCCGCACGTAGAACCCCAGCCGGTTCGACCACCGACGGAACAGGTCCACCACCGTCGCGTAGGTCAACGCCCGGCCCGCTGTCGGGCCCTCCAGTGCAACGATCGCGTTCGGGCTCCCGTCGTCCCCGAGCAGCCTCAGCCGCTCCGACAACGCCTCCTGATACGACAACGCCAGCTCCGCCGGCACCGGGACACTCCGCAGAGACTTCGCCCGCGCGCCGTTGACGGAGCGGTTCCGCACGACATGCAGATGAGGCCCGCGTAGCCGGCAGCCGTGCGCGCTGTTGTCGGCGAGCAAATGCAGGTCCTGCCGAAACAGCGACAGTACTTCGCCGACCCGCAGCCCGGTGAAGTAGAGCAGATCCACCAGGAAACGGTCCCGCGGACGTAACGGCAACTCGAGCAGAGCCCGCCGCTCGGCTTCCTCCGACAACCACGACGGCGCCGTCTCCACCTGCACCGCCCGGACCTTCAACGATCTCGTCATCACACTCCGGATCCGCCCGTGTTCACCGCCCCGCGCACCCGGGCGCACCACCTGATCCTCCGTCAGCTGCACGACCAGATCCCTGGGCACGAGATCCTCAAGCGCGGCCCACCTGTAGAACTCCACCAGCGCGACCAACCACGCGGCGACCGTCGCGGGCTTGCGAGGCGTGGCGATCGCGGAGCCCCGCGAGACCGGCGTCACCAACAGGTGGTTCTTCCACTGCACCAGCGTTGAAGTCCTCACCTGCGTCCAATGCAGGCCCTGAGCCGGAAGCCAACTCAAGAAGCCCGCCAAACGGAGACCGTAGTTCCGCACCGTGTTCGGAGACGCGCCCGACTCAGAAAGAGAACGCAGCCAATCACACGCACCGGGATGAATCACGCCCCGCGTCCGATCGAACACCACCCCCGCATCGACCCCGGAGAAGGACGGCACCCAGCGGAAGGCGAACACCCCAAGGTCACTCATGATCGCACCGTAGCTGCCGTCACTGACACTGCTGCGGGAGCGTCCATCCAAGGACGATCTGCATCCGACGCTGACAACCACTTACAACCACACATGACTACAGATAAC
>NZ_JADIJR010000057.1 GCF_017355365.1 Microbacterium sp. SD291
TCGGAGGCATCAGTGCGCTCGATCCCCTTGGTGATGGTGAGGTAGGACCCGCCGCCGCCGACGAAGTGCTCGAACCGAGTGAGATCTCCGGTCTCCGCGTCCGCCCGGTCGAGCACCAGCGAACCGCCTTCCTGCCACAGGGTCTCCGTGTCTGCGCAGGTCATCTCGGGATCCGGATCAGAGCCGTCGTAGATGAGGCATTGCTCGGTGGTCGCGGGCTTCACGCCCGTCCACAGTGGCACGTCGCCGTCCCGGCCGATGATCCAGAGCGACTGGGTGTCGAATCCGGCCTCGCTGAGCTCTGCGGCCGCCTCCTCCTCCTCGGGGGTCGCGAACCGGAACTCGAGGATCTCGCCGCTCATGAGAAAGCTCGACACCGTTGCCGCGGGATCGCCCTCGGAGTCGAGGAGCACCTGCGCGCTGAACTCGCGCTCGCTCTCCCCCTCCGTGGTGCGGAACTGCCCGAAGAGGCCCTGCAGGGCGATGTCCGCCGCGGTCGTGCAGGACGGCCGCGTGTTCTCTCCGTCGCCGAGGATGATGCAGGCGAGCTCGGCGTCCTTCTTCGTCGCGTACCAGACGACGACGCCCTCCTCCTCGGCGAGCGCTCGGAGCGACCCTGCATCGTACTCGGCGCTCGCGAGGAGCTGGTTCTGCCACCCCTGCTGCTCGTCGGTGAGAGCCAACGACTGCGGCCCGCGATCGCCGAACAGCAGCCAGCCGACCCCCACGCCGACGACCGCGATGAGAGCGCCGCCGATCACGGCCCGCCATCGACCTGGCCGGCGCGAGGTCGGAACGGAGGATGCCGTCAGCGGAGCCTCGTGCGGCTGCACCGCTTCCGCGGGAGGTGACGGCCGTCCGGGCACCGGCTCGTGCCCACGCGATTCGGGCGGGGTCAGGTCGTGCGACGGCGGTGCGGGCTCGATGACTGCGGTCGCCGTCGCACTGCCGCCGGCACCCACTGGCACGGCGTGCACCGGATCCGCCCTCCGCGACGCGGTGTCCTCCAGCTCGCGGAGCCTCGCCGCCTCGGCATCCGTCAGCCCGCCGCCGCGACCGTAGGCGCGGGTCTGCAGCGCGCGCAATTCGGTGGTCTCGGCGGAGTCGAGCATCCGGCTACCCGAGCCTCTCGAACTGCATGCCGGCCCAGACCAGCCAGCCCAGGCTGTACACCATGGCGCAGAGGCCGAGCACGAGTGCCCAGCGCGCCATGGCGTGGTTCTCGGCCGGCCGGCGCAGCGACATGCTGGCGGCGACCACGGCGACGACCGCGACCGGGATCCCCCAGCCGACGAAGAACGAGGCGCTGAGCGCCACGATCGCCGCGAGCAGCGCCCACGGTGCGAGCCTGGAGTCATCGGCGACCGGTGCGCCCGCCGACGGCTCCCAGTCCGGATCCGCGTCGGCGTGATCGACGTCGGGACCCGTAGCGACCACCGGCTCCACGCTGACCGGGCCGGTGGGGAGCTTCGTGTACGCGTCGCGCCGCGCACCCGGCAGGCGCGCCGAACCCGTCGGGCGCTCGACCTCGCCGCTCGGGCCCTCGATGCGCGTGGGCGGCGCGGCGTTGCGGTGCATCCCGGCGCCCTGCGCTCCCGGCGTGCGCGGCTGCTCGATCATGACGCCTCGGCGATCTGGATCTCGGCGATCTGGGTCTCGGTCAGCGGAATCTCGGCGATCTGGATCTCGGTCACCGGGAGCGTCGAGTCGGCGCCGAAGGCGAGCGTCGACGCGCGGCGGCCTGAGGTGATCAGCTCGGCGGCGAGCGCGGCGATCATCGCGCCGTTGTCGGTGCACAGCGACAGCGGCGGGATGCGCACCGTCACCCCTGCCGCCTCGGCGCGCTCGAGGGCGACCTCGCGCAGCCGGCGGTTCGCGATGACTCCACCGCCGAGCAGCAGGCGCGGCACGCCCAGGTCGCGGCACGCTGCGAGTGCCTTGGTGACCAGCACGTCGACGACGGCCTCGCGGAAGCTCGCGGCGACATCGGCGACCGGCACCTCGACGCCATCCGCCTCGCAGCGCTCGACCCAGCGGGCGACTGCGGTCTTCAGGCCGGAGAACGAGAAGTCGTAGCGGTGCTTGGCCATGTCGGATGCTCGCGACAGCCCGCGCGGGAACCGGATCGCGTCGCGGTCGCCGTCGAGCGCCGCCCTGTCGATCTCGGGGCCGCCGGGGTACGGGAGGGAGAGGAGGCGGGCGACCTTGTCGAACGCCTCGCCCGCGGCGTCGTCCATGGTCTCGCCGAGCAGCTCGACATCGGTGGTCAGATCGCGCACGTGCAGCAGCGAGGTGTGCCCGCCGGAGACCAGGAGCGCGATCGTGGGGTATTCGAGCGGGACGGAGTCGGCGGTGAGGATGTCGGCCGCGATGTGCCCCACGAGGTGGTTCACGGCATAGAGGGGCTTGTCGAGCGAGACCGCGAGTCCCTTCGCCGCGCCCACGCCGACCATCAGCGCGCCGGCGAGGCCGGGTCCGCTGGTCACGGCGATGGCGTCGAGGTCATCGAGGCGCACTCCGGCCTCGGCGAGGGCCGCGTCGATCGACGGCTGCAGCGCCTCGAGATGCGCGCGGGCCGCGACCTCGGGCACGACGCCGCCGTACCGGGCGTGCTGGTCCATGCTCGACGCGATCGTGTTCGACAGCAGCGTGCGGCCGCGGACGATCCCGATCCCGGTCTCGTCGCAGCTCGTCTCGATGCCGAGCACCAGCGGCTCACTCATGCGGTTCCCCTCCCCGGGTCACTGAGCTTGTCGAAGGGACCGAGCTCCCACCCTGGGTCCCTGAGCCTCCAGCCTGGGTCCCTGAGCTTGTCGAAGGGCCCCGCACAGATGCCACATCGGCAGGCTCTGCGACCTGGCGATCCCGCGTCCCTCGGCCGCGCAGATCGAGTCGCATCACGATCGCATCCACGTCGTCCGGCTGATAGTAGCGGGGGCGCCTGCCGATCTCCTCGAAACCCTCCGACAGATACAGTCCCTCGGCGCCCGGGTTGTCGGCCCGCACCTCGAGGAACACCTCGCGCGCGCCGTGCGCCACTGCCTCGTCGAGCAGTGCGCGCAGCAGCGCACGTCCGCGGCCTCTCCCCCGGTGGGCGGCGTCGAACGCGATCGTCTGGATGTCGGCATCCGCCGAGCCCTGCAGCGCGCGCACCCCGCCATACCCGATGACGGTGCCGTCCTCCTCGTCGACGAGGTAGCGGCCGTGCGGGCTGTCGAGCTCCGCCGCCATGTTCTCGGCGCTCCACGCGTCGGTGGGGAACGACCTGTTCTCGACCGCCATGATCGCATCCAGGTCGTGCGGAGTGGCGACGCGGAGGTTCATGACCCGACTCGCTTCGGCGCCCCGGGGACGGTGACGTCGGGGTGACGCAGGTACAGCGGCTCGTCGCCGGCGAGCGTGCGGCCGGCGGCGACGGCGAGCGCACCGACCCGCGCGAGGTCGACGGCCGACAGCTCGGTGACGTCGATGCGGCGGATGCCGTCGAGATGGGCATCGGCATCGACTGCCGGCACGAGCACGGTGTCGGCCGTGACATGCGGGATGCCGTCGGCATCCGCTCCGTCGAAGACGGTGATCGCGACCTCGCGGCGCCGGGCGTCCGTGACGATCGCGAACGGCCCTGTCGCGGTGGCGAGTGCGGTGAGGGCGGCGGCGAAGTGGCTGGGGACGGCGATCACGGGGATCCCACGTCCGAGCGCGAACGCGCGTGCGGCGGCGATCCCGATCCGCAGGCCGGTGAAGGGGCCGGGGCCCATGCCCGCGACGACGTGCGAGACCTCTCCCTGGCCTGCGTCGGCGAGTGCGCGCACGAGGAGATCGCCGATGACCTCGGCGTGTCCGAGCGGGTCTGCGGCGATCGCCTCGGCACGGCGGGCTCCGTCGTCGTCGGTCAGAGCGACGGCGGTTCCGAGCGAGGTGTCGACGGCGAGAATCACCTCTCCAGGGTAGTCGCGGTTCACAACTCCGGAGATCTGCCCGGTGTGAACGTCGCCACGGGCCCCTGGCGGCGATTCCGCTGCGTTTCTCCGGAGTTGTGAACGCAGTCAGCGGGTGCCGGACCGGGACCGGTCGCGCGCCGTCAGCGCTCGACGCGCGCGATCGTCACGAACCGCGGGGCGTCGGCATCCAGCTCCGACGCGTCGAGCAGGTCATCGCCGCCCACCGGGCGCTCGAGTTCGATGTCCCACCAGGTGTCGGCGAGCTGCTCGGCCATGCCGCGCCCCCACTCGATCACCACGACCGAGCGAGCGAGGTCGAGGTCGAGATCCTCCAGCTCCGCACCGGACCCGAGCCGGTAGGCGTCGACGTGCACGAGCGGCGCGCGGCCGACGAGCGACGGATGCGTGCGGGCGATCACGAACGTGGGGCTCTGCACCGGTCCGCGCACGCCCAGCCCTTCGGCCAGGCCCCGCGTGAACGTGGTCTTTCCCGCGCCGAGAGGTCCGGTGAGGATCAGCAGGTCTCCGGCCTCGAGCCGCTCTCCGATCCGGAACCCGAGCCGCTCCATGGCGTCGGAGGTGGGGATCTCATGCCGTCCCTCGACGGAGGGGTCGACGCTCATGCCGACCTCCGGTGCACCCGCTGCCCGATGCGCGTGACGATCTCGTAATTGATCGTGCCTGCGGCGTTGCCCCATTCGGCGGCCGACGGCACACCCAGCGTCGGGTCGCCGAAGAGCACGACCTCATCGCCGACCGAGACGGGGTGGTCGCCGACGTCGACGACGAACTGGTCCATCGCGATGCGGCCGACGTTCGTGAAGCGGCGGCCGCCGATCGAGACGGGGAGGCGGCCGGATGCCTGTCGCGGCACGCCGTCGGCGTAGCCGAGCGGCACCAGGACGAGCGTCGTCGGGCGATCGGTGCGGTGATCGTAGCCGTAGGAGACGCCGCTGCCGGCCGGCACCCTGCGGACGGCGGCGATCGCGCCGCGGAGGGTCATCGCCGGGCGGAGCCCGAGCTCGGCCGATGACCGGTCGTCGAACGGCGAGAGCCCGTACAGGCCGATGCCGATGCGCACGGCGTCGAGGCGCATCTCGGGCAGGTCGATGGCGGCGGCGGTGGCGGCGATGTGGCGGATCTCCGGATGGATGCCGAAGGATGCCGCGGCCGCGACCCCCTCCTCGAACTTCGCCAGCGCTTCCCTGTCGTCTTCGACTGAGGTGTTGGAGAGGTGGCTGAACAGGCCGACGATGCGGAGCCGTCCGATGCGCTCGAGCCGGGCGGCCTCGGCGAGCACCCTGCGCCAGTCGGCCGGGGCGATGCCGTTGCGCGAGAGGCCGGTCTCGAGCTTCAGGTGCACGCCGACCGGGTGGTCGACGCTCGCGACGATCGCGGCGGCCTCGAGCTGGTCGAAGGAGGAGATGCCGACCTCGATGCTCTGGGCGGCGGCCTGTTCGAACCGCTCCCCCGGGGCATGCAGCCAGGCGACGATGGGCGCCGTGATGCCCGATCGGCGGAGCTCGAGGGCCTCCGAGATCTCGGCGACGCCGAGCCGGGTGGCGCCTCCGGCGAGTGCGGCGACGGCGGCCGCAGCGGCGCCGTGCCCGTAGGCGTTGGCCTTGACGACGCCGATGACCTCGACGCCGGTGAGCTTGCGGAAGTGGCGGACGTTGTCGCTGATCGCGTCGAGGTCGATGACGGCTTCGCGGAACGGGGCGGTCACAGCGGCTCTCCTTCGGCGACGACGAACGCGGCGGCGAGGCCGGCATCGTGAGTGAGGGTCAGGTGCAGCTTGGTGATGCCGCGCTCCAGGACGACCTCGGCGGTCGACCCAGACAGGACGAAATGCGGACGGCCGGATGCCTCGGACGCGATCTCGATCTCCGACCAGTGCACGCCGTCCGAGCCGCCGAGGGCCTTGATCAGCGCCTCCTTCGCGGCGTAGCGCGCGGCCAGGGACCGCAGGCGCAGGGTCTGCTCATTCGGAGTGAACAGACGCTGAAGCAGCTTCGGGGTCCGCTCGAGGGTCCGCTCGAACCGCGGGATGTCCACGAGGTCGATGCCGGTCCCGATGATCACCCGTTCAGCCTACCCAAGCGCCGGTCCCACGCCGC
>NZ_JADIJR010000058.1 GCF_017355365.1 Microbacterium sp. SD291
CCGCCCAGCGAGCCGTCATCGTGTACGAGTCAATGTTCGGCAACACGCGACGCATCGCCGAAGCGATCGCCGAAGGTGTGGACTCTGTGCTTCCTTCACTGCTGATGCCGATAGCCGAGGCCCACAGGATTCCTTCTGAGCTGGACGTGCTCATCGTCGGAGGCCCGACCCACGCGCACAGCATGAGCCGCCCGGAAAGCCGCAAGGAGGCAGTGAACTGGGCCTCGAGCGAGCGGCTGCATCTCGAACTCGACGAGGCCTGGCGCGAGACCGGGATCCGCGAATGGCTGCGGGACACTCCGCCGGCTCCGTGCCGTTTCGCCTCTTTCGACACGCGCGTCGACATGCCCCGCCTGTTCACCGGCTCGGCTGCGACTGCCATCGCCCGAAGACTCGACAAGCTCGGATTCGATCGGCTGAGTGAGCCGATGAGCTTCCTCGTCGACCACAGGAGCAGGCTGGAACCAGGCGAGGTCGAGCGGGCTCGTGCGTGGGGAGCGGATCTCGCCGGTCGCCTGACCCGCGACGACGCTGCGTGAAAGCAACCGGGTGCACAGCGGCAGCCTCGTGAACGCGGTACTGCTCTCTCGTGAGCTTGTCACCGGGCTGGGTCGATGACCCGCGGGACCTTCGACCCGCGCGATTCTCACAGCCGCCGAAAGACTCGTGACACCCCGAGTTCCCTGAGGAGGAATCATGAGAGCAGCAGTCGTCACCCAGTTCGGATCCCCGGCCGACATCGAGGAGCGTCCGCTCCCCCAGCCGAAGGCCGGACAAGTGCTGGTCCGACTGGAAGCGTGCGGTCTGTGTCACACCGACATCCACGCGATGAACGGCGACTGGCCGGTGAAGCCGAAGTTGCCCTTGGTTCCCGGTCACGAAGGCGTCGGAATCATCGAGCAACTCGGCGACGGGGTGACCACGCGCAAGGTCGGACAGCGGGTCGCGATGGCGTGGCTCGGCCACGCATGCGGCGAATGCCGTTACTGCGTCGATGGACGTGAGAATCTTTGCGAAGCGCAGTACAACAACGGCTATGCGGTCGACGGCGGTTACAGCGAGTACATGATCGCTGACGCCCGTTACGCAGTGCCTGTCCCTGATGGCGTCACGGCCCTCGACGCGGCACCCCTGACCTGCGCAGGCGTGACCACGTACGCAGCCATCAAGAACGCGCGCGTCACACCCGGCGAGACGGTCGCCGTCTTCGGCATCGGAGGTCTGGGTCATCTCGCGATCCAGTACGCGCGGCTGGTCGGTGCGAAGGTGATCGCCGTCGACATCACCGAGGAGAAGCTCGCGCTCGCCGCCGAGCTCGGCGCAGATCACGTCGTGAATGCCCGCGCCACCGACCCCGTGCAGGCAATCCGCAAGCTCGGCGGAGCAGATGTCGCTGTGGTGCTCGCTGTCGCTCCCAGCGTCTTCCGTCAGTCCTTCGACGCGCTCAACCGCGGCGGACGGCTGGTACTGGTCTCCCTGCCGGCAGGAGGTGAGCTGACCGTGCCTGTCTTCGAGACCGTGCTCAAGGGAATCAGCATCATCGGCTCGATCGTCGGCACGAGGCAGGACCTCGCAGAGGTGTTCTCACTTCATGCCGCGGGCCGGACGCGGGTGATCACCGAAACCCGCAACCTTGAGAGGGTCAACGACTCCGTCGCGGAGGTCCTGGCGGGTACTGTCCCCGCCCGCCTGGTGTTCACCTACCACACCGCCGATGTCGTGCGGGTAGGAGACGCGCCGTCTGTCGCTTCCTGACATTCTCTCTGCGCCGCCTGCGGGTCCGCCCTGCAGGCGGCGCAGCCGCGCCTGCCCGCTTCGGCGGGGCCTGCGAGCTTGTGGCGGACGCGGGCCTCGCGCAGTCGACACGATGGGACTTTCGGCCCGGATCGGGCTCGGCGCGCCGGCAACGATGTGACATGGGGGATCAATTCGAGAGCAAGGACGATCATGAACGATTCGATCTTCACGGACGAGCAGCAGCTACTCGCCGTGCGCCCCACCGATCTGCAGCTTCCGCCCACACAGCCGATCGACATCAGTGAACTCATCCGGCTTGAAGCACGCCGATGAGACACGACATCACCACGGTGCCTCATGCTCGGGAGGCGACGCTGACCTTTCTCGGCGCAGCCGATACAGTCACGGGGTCACGGTATCTCGTGACGACACCCGCCTCGCGTGTGCTCGTGGACTGCGGGCTCTTCCAGGGGTACAAGGTGCTGCGGGCTCGCAACCGTGCTCCGTTTCCCGTCGCACCGGGATCGATAGACGCCGTCGTCCTCACCCACGCGCATCTGGATCACTCCGGATATCTGCCGGCGCTCGTGCGCGATGGCTTCCGCGGTCGGGTCTTCGCGAGCGAGGGGACAATCGCACTGTGCCGGATCATGCTCCTGGACAGCGCCCACCTGCTCGAGGAAGAGGCGCGCCACGCGTCGAAGCACGGGTGGTCTCGGCATGAGCGTCCCCAGCCGCTGTACACCGTCGAAGACGCCGCCCGCTCTCTCGAGCAGTTCACGCCCCTCGCGGAGGGAACGGAAGTCGCTGTCGCCCCGGGCGTTCGGGCCATGATCCGCCCGGCCGGCCACATCCTGGGCGCGATGAGCGTGTACCTCGACGTGGACGGGCGAAGGGTGTGCTTCAGCGGCGATCTCGGACGCCCCGACGATCCGCTCATGCGAGCGCCGCATCCTTTCGAAGGAGCGGACGTGCTCGTCGCGGAATCCACCTACGGGAACCGCGCGCACACCGAACGGGACCCCGAGGAGCAGCTCGCTGACATCGTGCGGCGGACGGCACGCCGCAACGGCGTCGTGCTGATCCCTGCCTTCGCCGTTGGACGGACGGAGACGGTTCTCCTTCATCTGACCCGGTTGCTGGACCGCGGCGAGATCCCGAATGTGCCGATCTATGTGAACAGCCCCATGGCGATCAGCGTCGCCGACGTCTATCAGCGTCACGCAAGCGAGCATCGCCTGTCACAGGACGAGTTCACGCGTCTCTATAAGATCGCCACCCCTGTCCGAAGCGTCGATGAGTCGAAGCTGCTGAACCTCCGCGGCGGGCCGATGATCATCATCTCGGCCAGCGGAATGCTCACCGGTGGACGGATCCTCCATCATCTGCAGGCCTACGGTGCGGACCCGCGGAATTCGATCGTGCTGACGGGGTTCCAGGCTGGTGGCACGCGAGGAGCGCGTCTGCTCGCCGGAGAGCGCACTCTGCGGATCTTCGGCAAGGAGATCGCCATCAACGCCGACGTAGTGAGTATCGGCTCGATGTCCGCTCATGCTGACGCTGCGGAGGTCCTGAACTGGATGCGGCCGGCACCTCGCGTGCCGTACACGGTGTACGTGACTCATGGGGAGCCGGCCGCGGCCGATGCGCTTCGGTTGAGGGTCGAGCGGGAACTGGGCTGGCGTTCGAGGGTGCCCGAGCACGGTGAGGTGGTACCGCTCGGCGCCGAACGAGGAACCGCATGAAAGCCCCCGCAGCCGAGGGGCCGGGGAGTCCCGTCGGCCGCCCGCTGCGAAACTGGCATACCCAGCACGCGGAGAGCCTCGACCTGGGGCAGCGCGCCGCCGATCGACTCAGAAACGGCATGGGGTCATGGGGGTTCATCGGCATCTTCGTCGCGTTCATGACCCTCTGGGCCGTTGTGAACATCACAGCCTTCTCCTGGGATCCCTATCCATACATTCTGCTGAATCTGTTCTTGAGCATGCTCGCGGGGCTGCAGGGGGCAATCCTGCTGATCGCGGCGAAACGACAGGATGCGATCTCTGCGGCGCTTGCACAGCACGATTACGAGACCAACCTCGCCGCGAAACAGGAGCTCGAGGAGCTGATGGAGATCAACCGTCTCCAGCTGGCCCTTCTGCGGGAACTGCGTTCGACCAGTGAGGACGCAGCCCACACCCACCCTCGCAGCATCCAGGAGCCGTAGCGAGCACCTATCGGCTCACACCTCGTTGTCGCCACCCGTCGAGGAGGCGCCGGCCTGGACCTGTCCGACCCCGGTTCTCGCCTCGTCCGCGGCGGCACCTGAGCGGCCGGCCCACGTCCACTGCGAGACGATCGGGATGTCCTCGCCATGCGCCCGAGTGTACGCACGAGCCGCGAGCCTGGCATCCAGCATCCGCTGCCTCAGGGTCCCGTAGCGCACAGCGAGTCCAGGGACCCGGTCGATGACGTCGACGACGAGACGGTAGCGGTCCATGTCGTTGAGCATCACCATGTCGAAGGGCGTCGTCGTGGTCCCCTCCTCTTTGTATCCCCGCACGTGAAGGTGCGCGTGGCCCGCGCGACGATAGGCGAGGCGGTGGATCAGCCACGGATAGCCGTGATAGGCGAAGATCACCGGCCGGTCGATCGTGAAGATGGCATCGTACTCCCGTTCGGCGAGCCCGTGCGGGTGCTCCCCTTCGCTCACGAGACGCATCAGGTCGACCACGTTGACGACTCTCACCTTCAGGTCGGGGATCTCGTCTCGCAACAGGGACGCCGCAGCGAGCACTTCCAGCGTTGGGACGTCGCCCGCGCACGCAAGAACGACGTCGGGCTCCTCCCCAGGCACTTCCGTGCCCGCCCACTCGAGGATGCCGAGTCCGCGGGTGGTGTGGGCGATCGCCTCGTCCATCGTGAGCCAGTCGAAGGTCGGCTGCTTGCCGGCGACGACGACGTTCACGTAGTCCACGCTGCGCAGGCAATGGTCGTAGGTGGACAGCAGCGTATTGGTGTCGAACGGCAGATAGACGCGGACGATCTCCGCCTTCTTGTTGACGACGTGATCGATGAAGCCGGGGTCCTGATGTGAGAGCCCGTTGTGATCTTGCCGCCAGACGTGGGAGGAGAGAAGGTAGTTCAGGGAGGCGATCGGACGCCGCCAGGGGATGCCCTTGCTGACCTTGAGCCACTTCGCGTGCTGATTGAGCATCGAGTCGATGATGTGCACGAACGCCTCATAGGTGTTGAAGATGCCGTGTCGCCCCGTCAGCAGGTACCCCTCGAGCCATCCCTGGCACTGGTGTTCGCTCAGCATCTCGATGACGCGACCGGACGGCGCGAGGTGCTCGTCGGTAGGCAGATACTGGGCGTTCCACTGCTTGTCGGTCACCTCGAGCACGGCGCCGAGTCTGTTCGAGGCGGTCTCGTCCGGTCCGAAGATGCGGAACGTCCTCGGGTTGCGTGTGACGACCTCGGCCAGCCAGCGCCCGAGCTCACGTGTGGATTCGTGGGTCGTCGCGCCTGGCGAACGGACCTCGACGGCGAATGCACGGAAGTCCGGAAGTGCGAGCGGCTGTCTCAACAGCCCGCCGTTCGCCCGGGGGTTGGCGCTCATGCGCCGCTCGCCCGCGGGGGCGAGTGCGGTCGTGAGTTGCACAGGAGCGCCCTCGGTGTCGAAGAGCTCATCCGGCCGGTAGGAGCGCATCCACGACTCGAGGATCTGCAGGTGCTCGGGTGTGTCTTTGGCGTTGGCCAGAGGCACCTGATGCGATCGCCAGCTGTCTTCTGCACGCATGCCGTCGATCTCGGCCGGGCAGGTCCACCCCTTGGGAGTGCGGAGGATGATCATGGGCCATGCGGGACGCTCGCGGAGGCGCCCCATTGCCGCGTCATTCTTGATCTC
>NZ_JADIJR010000059.1 GCF_017355365.1 Microbacterium sp. SD291
TAAGATAGAGAAGTTGCCCTTCGGGCCTGGTTGTGATGACTGGGTCGGGGGAGCGTCCGATCCTTGAGAACTCAACAGCGTGCACTTGTCAAATGCCAAATTATCCTCGTCTCCACTTTTGTGGGGGTGAGAATTCCTTTGGATCAAAGACCAGTCCTTCCGGGGACTGGCGATGGA
Source organism: Microbacterium sp. SD291 (assembly GCF_017355365.1). Lineage (GTDB taxonomy): Bacteria > Actinomycetota > Actinomycetes > Actinomycetales > Microbacteriaceae > Microbacterium. Next base: position 178 of record NZ_JADIJR010000059.1, read on the forward strand.
TGAAGTCAGCAATGAATTTGTCTCTTTGGTCAGCATCAAACTCGCTGCGGCATCCTATTCCGGGTGTTGTATGCATTTCTTTTTTACGGAGAGTTTGATCCTGGCTCAGGATGAACGCTGGCGGCGTGCTTAACACATGCAAGTCGAACGGTGAAGCCCAGCTTGCTGGGTGGATCAGTGGCGAACGGGTGAGTAACACGTGAGCAACCTGCCCCTGACTCTGGGATAAGCGCTGGAAACGGCGTCTAATACTGGATACGAGATGTGACCGCATGGTCAATGTCTGGAAAGATTTTTCGGTTGGGGATGGGCTCGCGGCCTATCAGCTTGTTGGTGAGGTAATGGCTCACCAAGGCGTCGACGGGTAGCCGGCCTGAGAGGGTGACCGGCCACACTGGGACTGAGACACGGCCCAGACTCCTACGGGAGGCAGCAGTGGGGAATATTGCACAATGGGCGAAAGCCTGATGCAGCAACGCCGCGTGAGGGACGACGGCCTTCGGGTTGTAAACCTCTTTTAGCAGGGAAGAAGCGAAAGTGACGGTACCTGCAGAAAAAGCGCCGGCTAACTACGTGCCAGCAGCCGCGGTAATACGTAGGGCGCAAGCGTTATCCGGAATTATTGGGCGTAAAGAGCTCGTAGGCGGTTTGTCGCGTCTGCTGTGAAATCCGGAGGCTCAACCTCCGGCCTGCAGTGGGTACGGGCAGACTAGAGTGCGGTAGGGGAGATTGGAATTCCTGGTGTAGCGGTGGAATGCGCAGATATCAGGAGGAACACCGATGGCGAAGGCAGATCTCTGGGCCGTAACTGACGCTGAGGAGCGAAAGGGTGGGGAGCAAACAGGCTTAGATACCCTGGTAGTCCACCCCGTAAACGTTGGGAACTAGTTGTGGGGTCCATTCCACGGATTCCGTGACGCAGCTAACGCATTAAGTTCCCCGCCTGGGGAGTACGGCCGCAAGGCTAAAACTCAAAGGAATTGACGGGGACCCGCACAAGCGGCGGAGCATGCGGATTAATTCGATGCAACGCGAAGAACCTTACCAAGGCTTGACATATACGAGAACGGGCCAGAAATGGTCAACTCTTTGGACACTCGTAAACAGGTGGTGCATGGTTGTCGTCAGCTCGTGTCGTGAGATGTTGGGTTAAGTCCCGCAACGAGCGCAACCCTCGTTCTATGTTGCCAGCACGTAATGGTGGGAACTCATGGGATACTGCCGGGGTCAACTCGGAGGAAGGTGGGGATGACGTCAAATCATCATGCCCCTTATGTCTTGGGCTTCACGCATGCTACAATGGCCGGTACAAAGGGCTGCAATACCGCGAGGTGGAGCGAATCCCAAAAAGCCGGTCCCAGTTCGGATTGAGGTCTGCAACTCGACCTCATGAAGTCGGAGTCGCTAGTAATCGCAGATCAGCAACGCTGCGGTGAATACGTTCCCGGGTCTTGTACACACCGCCCGTCAAGTCATGAAAGTCGGTAACACCTGAAGCCGGTGGCCTAACCCTTGTGGAGGGAGCCGTCGAAGGTGGGATCGGTAATTAGGACTAAGTCGTAACAAGGTAGCCGTACCGGAAGGTGCGGCTGGATCACCTCCTTTCTAAGGAGCATCTGACACCTCTTGTAGGTGTCCAGAACCCAGATCGAAGGCGTATGTTCTTCGCTGGGAGCTCATGGGTGGAACATTTGACATGACATCAGCGCAGCTGAGTCTCGTGAGTACGCTGGCCTTCGGGTCGGTTGGAAAGTGGGGTTTGGTGAGCGGGGTGTCTGCACGCTGTTGGGTCCTGAGGGACCGGATGCGCTTCATTTCCTTCGGGGAGTGGGAGCAGTCGGTTTACTCTGGGCCTTTCGTTGTCTCCCCGTGGTGGGAGGGGATGAGGGGTACCGCCCGTACTTTGAGAACTACACAGTGGACGCGAGCATCTTGCAGCCGGCCTTCGGGTTGGTTGCACAAGATGATCTTAAAGATCATTAGTCAATTTCAGATTCCCATCTTCGGGTGGGGGTCGAGTTTTTGATTCATCTCATGTGATTTCAAGTCTTTAAGAGCAAACGGTGGATGCCTTGGCATCTGGAGCCGAAGAAGGACGTAGCAATCTGCGATAAGCCTCGGGGAACTGATAAGCAAGTTTTGATCCGAGGGTGTCCGAATGGGGAAACCCCGCTGGGCGGCGTGCCGACCTAGTGACTCCCGCCTGAATATATAGGGCGGGTAGAGGGAACGTGGGGAAGTGAAACATCTCAGTACCCACAGGAAGAGAAAGCAACCGCGATTCCGTTAGTAGTGGCGAGCGAAACCGGAACAGGCTAAACCGAGTGTGTGTGATATCCGGCAGGAGTTGCATATTCGGGGTTGTGGGACTTTTCAGTCGTCTCTGCCGAGATGGCGGCGTTACAAGATGGTATAGACGAACGGTCTTGAAAGGCCGGTCATAGAGGGTGCCAACCCCGTAGTCGAAATGCCAACCTTGGCGCGAAGAGTATCCCAAGTAGCACGGGGCCCGTGAAATCCCGTGTGAATCTGTCAGGACCACCTGATAAGCCTAAATACTCCCAGATGACCGATAGCGGACAAGTACCGTGAGGGAAAGGTGAAAAGTACCCCGGGAGGGGAGTGAAATAGTACCTGAAACCGTTTGCTTACAAACCGTTGGAGCCTCCTTAGTAGGGGTGACAGCGTGCCTTTTGAAGAATGAGCCTGCGAGTTAGCGATATGTGGCGAGGTTAACCCGTGTGGGGTAGCCGTAGCGAAAGCGAGTCTGAATAGGGCGATTCAGTCGCATGTCCTAGACCCGAAGCGAAGTGATCTATCCATGGCCAGGTTGAAGCGACGGTAAGACGTCGTGGAGGACCGAACCCACTTAGGTTGAAAACTGAGGGGATGAGCTGTGGATAGGGGTGAAAGGCCAATCAAACTTCGTGATAGCTGGTTCTCTCCGAAATGCATTTAGGTGCAGCGTTGCGTGTTTCTTGCCGGAGGTAGAGCTACTGGATGGCCGATGGGCCCTACAAGGTTACTGACGTCAGCCAAACTCCGAATGCCGGTAAGTGAGAGCGCAGCAGTGAGACTGTGGGGGATAAGCTTCATAGTCGAGAGGGAAACAACCCAGACCACCAACTAAGGTCCCAAAGCGCGTGCTAAGTGGGAAAGGATGTGGAGTTGCTGTGACAACCAGGAGGTTGGCTTAGAAGCAGCCACCCTTGAAAGAGTGCGTAATAGCTCACTGGTCAAGTGATTCCGCGCCGACAATGTAACGGGGCTCAAGCACGCCACCGAAGTTGTGGCATTGACATTATTGGTAGGCCTTCGTGGTCCAGCCGTGTTGATGGGTAGGAGAGCGTCGTGTGGCCAGCGAAGCGGCGGTGTGAACCAGCCGTGGAGGCTACACGAGTGAGAATGCAGGCATGAGTAGCGAAAGACGTGTGAGAAACACGTCCTCCGAAAGACCAAGGGTTCCAGGGTCAAGCTAATCTTCCCTGGGTAAGTCGGGACCTAAGGCGAGGCCGACAGGCGTAGTCGATGGACAACGGGTTGATATTCCCGTACCGGCGAAGAACCGCCCAAGCTAATCCAGTAGTGCTAAGTGTCTGAATCCCAGTGACTGATCCCTTCGGGGTGACGCTCTGGGCCTAGCGCACGACCCCATGCTGGTGCGGTTAGCGTATTAACAGGTGTGACGCAGGAAGGTAGTCCAAGCCAGGCGATGGTTGTCCTGGTGCAAGTGCGTAGGCCGAGTCATAGGCAAATCCGTGACTCATCAAGGCTGAGACACGATGCGGATAAAAAGTGGATGATCCTATGCTGCCAAGAAAAGCATCGACGCGAGGTTCTAGCCGCCCGTACCCCAAACCGACTCAGGTGGTCAGGTAGAGAATACCAAGGAGATCGAGAGAATCGTGGTTAAGGAACTCGGCAAAATGCCCCCGTAACTTCGGGAGAAGGGGGGCCTTCGGCGTATAGGGATTTACTCCCGAAAGCGTTTGGAGGCCGCAGAGACTAGTGGGTAGCGACTGTTTACTAAAAACACAGGTCCGTGCCAAGTCGCAAGACGATGTATACGGACTGACGCCTGCCCGGTGCTGGAAGGTTAAGAGGACCGGTTAGCCGCAAGGCGAAGCTGAGAATTTAAGCCCCAGTAAACGGCGGTGGTAACTATAACCATCCTAAGGTAGCGAAATTCCTTGTCGGGTAAGTTCCGACCTGCACGAATGGCGTAACGACTTCCCAACTGTCTCAACCGCGAACTCGGCGAAATTGCATTACGAGTAAAGATGCTCGTTACGCGCAGCAGGACGGAAAGACCCCGTGACCTTTACTACAGCTTGGTATTGGTGTTCGGTGTGGCTTGTGTAGGATAGGTGGGAGACTGTGAAGCATGGACGCTAGTTCGTGTGGAGTCATTGTTGAAATACCACTCTGGTCACTCTGGATATCTAACTTCGAACCGTAATCCGGTTCAGGGACAGTGCCTGGTGGGTAGTTTAACTGGGGCGGTTGCCTCCCAAAAAGTAACGGAGGCGCCCAAAGGTTCCCTCAACCTGGTTGGCAATCAGGTGTCGAGTGTAAGTGCACAAGGGAGCTTGACTGTGAGACTGACAGGTCGAGCAGGGACGAAAGTCGGGACTAGTGATCCGGCAGTGGCTTGTGGAAGCGCTGTCGCTCAACGGATAAAAGGTACCTCGGGGATAACAGGCTGATCTTGCCCAAGAGTCCATATCGACGGCATGGTTTGGCACCTCGATGTCGGCTCGTCGCATCCTGGGGCTGGAGTAGGTCCCAAGGGTTGGGCTGTTCGCCCATTAAAGCGGTACGCGAGCTGGGTTTAGAACGTCGTGAGACAGTTCGGTCCCTATCCGCTGCGCGCGTAGGAAGTTTGAGAGGATCTGACCCTAGTACGAGAGGACCGGGTTGGACGAACCTCTGGTGTGTCAGTTGTTCCGCCAGGAGCACCGCTGATTAGCTACGTTCGGGATGGATAACCGCTGAAAGCATCTAAGCGGGAAGCCGGCCTCAAGATGAGACTTCCATACCTTCGGGTGAGAGGCTCCCAGCCAGACTACTGGGTTGATAGGCCAGATGTGGAAGCACGGTAACGTGTGCAGCTGACTGGTACTAATAAGCCGATGACTTGATAACACACCGATTTGTTGGTGCTACGCGTCCACTGAGTGGTTCTCGATGTACGGTCGAGAACCCTGAAACACACATACGCTGTGTGTCTAAGGTTTTTGTTTGAAACATCAATAGTGTTTCGGCGGCCATAGCGTGAGGGAAACGCCCGGTTACATTCCGAACCCGGAAGCTAAGCCTCACAGCGCCGATGGTACTGCAGGGGGGACCCTGTGGGAGAGTAGGACACCGCCGGACTTCT
>NZ_JADIJR010000006.1 GCF_017355365.1 Microbacterium sp. SD291
GCCTCACTGCGCTCGGGCGAGTCTGGTGACCCCACTTGCTACCCTGGGTTCCCGGGAACCCAGGGATACCCGCGGTCATGCGTTCGCGAGCCGCCGGCTTCTCCATCTCCTCGATGGCCATGCCGAGCGCTGCGGACTCGGAGGGGAGCATCCGGCTTGCGTGCGGTGTTCTCATCCCGCTCAGCCGCTTTGTTGATGCGCCTCCGTTGTTATATGGAGCTCGGGTCGAACGGTTCATCGGGGATGAGCCTGGGGTCAACCTCTTCCTCGTCGCCGAGAGCATCAAGGATGCTCTCAAGCAACTCTGTCTGCCGCATTGACTCGACATGGATGCCGTCGAGCACGTTGTACAGGTCGTTGAACGTGCGCGGCTTCGACGGGCGCGGTGTGGGGTTCGACCCGTTCGGCGGATCATAGTTCCCGTTGCGGATCTCGTTCACGTCGCCCAGGAGGAAGGTGATGCTCTCAAGTTCCTTCAGTATCCCCTTGAGTGTTTCGCTATCGGTCGCCATGGCAGCCCTTTCAATCCGTAGGTCAGCATCCGACCCCGGACGGGGCTGAATGCTGACGCTTAGTTAAGCACTGGATTCCGGCCCCCGGCGAGAATGCGAGCTTCTGCTTCCCTGATCCACTCCCACCCCACATCCGTCAACACGAACTCCGGGTACACGCCTGGTCGCTTCTCCTGCTGCAGCATCCGAAACGCAAACATGGGGACGCCGGCACCGATCAGACTCGCGAACGACACTCGCGCGGGCTCTTCCGCCCATCCCTGGGAGACGCCCCACGCGCGCGCCACGGCGTCAAACCAGGACAGAGGACCGTCGCCTACCGTTGAGACTCCCAGGCGGTCACAGAGCGCTGCACAGCCCGTAGGATCGGCCCACACAGGATGCAGACGAGACCGCAACTCCTCCGGTGCACTGCCGCTCGCGGCGCGGCTCCTGAGCCTAGGCACCCCGTGCTCGCTTCGACTTCGCCCAACGAGCGTTCGCCGCGGCCTGAGCCTGAGACGAAATCGCTCGGGACAGTGCCACCTGCCCGTTACTGCCGTCCATCGCATCCGACAGGTTCAACGTCGCCACCAGTCGAGACAGCCCCGCCTGCTGCTGGCGAAGCTCCGGGATCGCCGGATGCACAACCGTCTGACCCATCGAGCCGGTCGACGTCACCCCGTCCTGCTCGATCGTCTCCGCAAGCGCATCGATCGTGTCCACCGCTCGGCACACCTCCAACACGAGCTCATCTTCGTGCGGATCGAACTCCAGGCGCTCATGCAGCTCAGCCCACAGCGCGCGGCCGCGCTTCTTCAACTCCGATGGAACCACCATGATTCTCCAATCTTCGAACATCTGTACGTAAAAATGAGGCCTGGCACGCTTCGGGAGGGAAACCACCTCTCCGGCGGTTCGGAAAGGGGAAGGCGATCGCGGGTGTACCCCCGGGGGTGCTCGAGCGGAGTCGAACACCCCTTCGAGTTGGGGTTAGATCGGGTCGGCTCCGTGGTGCTGGTGCCGGCTGTCGGTGTGTTCGCGGCGTGGTGCTTCGTTGCCGCTGCTGGTGATGGTCCAGCTGACGATGCTGTTGGCCTCTGCCCTGTCGGTCCAGGCGAGAGCGGCGCGTGCTTCGTCGTAGGCGGCTCGGGCTGGTGCGATGGATGCGAGCATGTCGGTGAGGGTGTCGGCGGTGTCGGCGAGTCGCTGCTGCTGGTGGGTGAGGATGCTCTCGTGGTGTTGCTGGACCCATGTATCGAGGTCTCGGTCGGCTGCTTCTATCGCGCGCTCGAGGGCTGCGACCTGCTGGTCGGCTGCGTCTCGTCGCGCGGTGAGCGCGTCTTGGTGTTCGGTCGGGTTCGCGAGCGTGGTGCCCTTGCGGGTTGCGGTGGCTACCGCATGGGCGTCTGCTGCCTGGGCCGTGTCGTCGAGCCCTCCGGTGAGGTTGCTGGGGCGTAGCTCGAGGGTGACGGCGACGGCTGCGCGGCGGCGCTGGTGGAGGTCGCTGATCTCCTTCAGGAGGGTGTGTGCGCCCTTGGGGAGGGTGTCGGCGGGTGGGATGTTCTGGAACTTGATGCGCATGTCAGTTGTCTCCTTCGTAGTGGATGCGGCCTTCGTCGGCTGCGGTTGTGATCTCAGCGAAGCGGCCTTCGGCGTAGAGCTTGTTCACGTCGTCCCTGGTGAGGGTGTTGCCGGGGGTGTGGGGTGCGGGGATGCCTTTGATCTCGTTGAGCCGGCCGTCTTCGTCGGCTTTCACGATCTCGGCGGGCGTCATCGTCTTGATGTCGTCGTGGGTGAGTTGGGTCATGTCGTCTCCTGTGTGTAGGTGTTCCGGAAGTAGCGGATCGCGTTCTCCTGTTGCCAGGCGCTCCAGTCGTTGCGGAGCTCGGTGCTGATGTTGCGGAGTGATTTCGGGTCGGCTCCGTTGTACTGGTCGGCGTTGGTCCATCGGCGTGGCATTAGGTGTCCTCTCTTTGGGTCCAGTCGTGGGCGGGGAGCCGGTGCCCGGATGCTTCGAGTTGGGTGTAGTACTTGTGCAGTTCGCGGGCGAATGCCACGGGGTCATCCCAGACGTCTGCCATAGCGCGCATGTTCAGTGGCCGCGGGGCGCTCATATCTCGTTCCTTTCCTCGCGCGGGTGGTGATCACGTGGGCTGCGGCGCGAGTGCAGAGCTTGACCGGGTGGTCGTATATGTCGTGCCAGTGCTCGCGGCACTCGGGGTGCTCGAGCTTGTGGCTGATCGGCGCGCTGAGGCACTTGACGCACAAGACATGGATCGTGTTGATGACGTAGTGGATACGGCCCGCGCCGATGACGCGGCTGCATCGGGTGCAGCTGACGGGGGTTCGGGATGGTGGGGTCATGCGTTCGGCCCGCCTTTCCCTTGTTGCGCGAGCCAAGGGCATGTGTCGTCGTGCAGGACCGCTGCGGCGTACACCTTGGGTGCTATCTCGATGAGTTGAGTTTCTGAGGTGCAGTCGGGGCAGGTGATCGCTGAGGTGACCCGGGCGGCGTTCATGCGGTCACCGGGTGATCTGCTCGGTAGTTCGCGTGGGCCGTGTCGATGGTGTCGCAGTAGCCGGGGTTGTTCATGCTGACGGGCTCGCTGCAGACTGGACAGGTCATGTCGGCGCGGTCGATGATCGCGGGCCGGTAGTCGAGGTAGGACACTGGTGCGACCTCCTTGTCGTCGGCCGCTGCCTGAGTCAAAGGTGGCGTGAAGGTGGCAAAGGTGGCGGGGTTCGGAACCGTGCCACCTTCGCCACCTTTGGTGCCACCTTCAGGTGAGATCGCCCAGACCCACCCGATTCCTCGGCCGCCCGACTTCTGCGATGCGACGCGCGGATTACGGCAGCGGCGCCTGGCGTCCTTGATCTCCTGCTCACTGAATCCGGCTGCTCGGCCCGCCTTGATGACGTCACTGGCTGCCGCTTCGTATCCGTCACGGTCGCGGAGGTAGTCGAGCAGGAACGCTTGAGCGGCGTTACGGTCGTCGACGGTCTCGGCGTCCCCGTTGGCGGTGCGGTTGATGATGTCGCTGACGGTGACGTCAGTGTCGCCGAGGTACTGGACGACGCCGATATCTGAGCATGCTCCGTCGTCGGTGTAGACGGGGGTGCTGATCAGGTTGAACGCGAACGATGCGCCGCGGTCCTGCGAGTAGTTCGCCTTGTCGAGCGTGACGACTCTCTGCCCGGTCTCGTCGTCGGTCGCGAAGAGCAACACGGACCTCACAGCGTCTCGGAAACCGTGGGAGCCTGAGAGCTTGTCTGAGGCGTTCCCGGTGCCCTTGTTGAAATGCATGATCCCGATGACCGCTATCTCGAGCGCCTGCGCGAGCTGCGTGAGCGGGTCGAGCGCTCGGCGCACATCGGTGACCTTGTGGAGGTCGCCGCTGATCGTCGACGTGATCGGGTCGATGATGATCATCCGCGCCCCGGTCTGCTCGACGGCATCGCGGATCAACTGGAGGTCGATCGGGAACGCTGGCACAGTCTCCGATGTTGTCTCGTCGATCGTCATCCGCACCTTCACCTGGTAGACGTGATCCAGGTTCGCTCCGGCTCCGATCAGTCGGGGGTTCATGACCGTAGACCAGTCGTCTTCGTGGCTGACGATGAGAACCGGGTAGCCGTTACCGTGAAGGTCGCCCTCAAGCTCGCCCTTGTTGATCAGCGCGGCGAGGTAGAGCGCAAACGTCGATTTCCCTTCCCCTCCGCGGCCGGCGAATATCGTCGTCGTGCCGAGGGGGATGCGGCCGGCCCACAGCCACGCTTGGCGGCGGGTGGGGATCTGGCTTGCGGGGGTGAGTAGCAGGTCACGCTGATCAGTCATCAGGCGGCCGTCCTTCCATGTTCAGTTGACGGGAGCCGCAGCGGTTCCCGGATGTTGTCGAGGTTGGCGAGGTAGATACGCCACGCCTCATCGAGTACGTCGTCCACGTCGGGGCGGTTCGCGAGCTCCGCGGCCTGATCGAGCCGGCTGAGCAGATACGCGCGGCGCGTGGTGTCTGGCATCGCGAGGAGCCAGTGACGATCCGCGTCGATACGCATAACGCGGATCTCGTCATCTCGGGATGCGCGGCCCTGCGTGTAGGCGACGTTGTAGAGGGTGCAGACGGCATCGGGTAGTTGCCAGAGGCGCAGCGATCCGTCTGCGAGTCCCCATGCCCACGCATCGAGGGTTCGGGATGCGTCGGGTGTGATCCGGTGCTGGGGGAGACCCGCTCCCGAAGGTGCGGGCCTCTCCCTGGTCATTGGTCCCTCTCCCGTAGGTCGTCGTCGATGTCGCTGGATCGGCGGAGGATGCGGGGTTGCTCGGCCTCCGCGGCTTTCACCATCTGAGCGAACTCGGGATGCGTGGTGATGACGTCGAGCAGGTTACGCAACTCGCCGGTCTTCGCGATGTCGTCGGCTTGCACTTCCACGGTCAGGAGCACCAACTCGAGGACCGCCATGAGCACCTCGACCCGCGCCGCGGCAGTGCCGATTTCGCCGTGGATCTTGCGCATGAGCAGGCGCTCGACCATTTCGTTCCGCAGGTCACCGAACTCGGTATTCGTGGCGATGGATACGAGTTCTTTCGCGACCCGGATCGACTCGGGTCTCTGCTGAATGCCGAACGGGTTCGTCACTGGGTCACCTCCTGCGCTGCGACCATCTCGCCGATGGTCTTGAACCCGCCTTCGCGCATCTTCTGGGCGAGGTTGCGGGCTCCCATCGATGCGGTTGCGGAGAGGGGCGGGTCTGCGGCGTCGAGGGCATCAGCAGCGGCGGTGAAGTCGGCAGCGTAGCGGCGGAGATCGTCGGCTGTGACCTCGGTCTCGTTCTTGCTGAAGTACACGTACACGCCCTTGTCGTGCTGCTGGACAACTCCGTCGCGCCAGGATGCCGCGGTGCTGATCTCCACGGCTCCCTGACTCCATCCGTAGAACAGCCCGACGCACTCGAAGTCATCGATGGTGCCGATTCTGTTGGCCCAGGCGGGGGCGGCTGCTGCGACCTCGGGGTGTACGGCGACCCACTGCTCGGTGGTGGTCCACTCGTAGTCTTCCGGCGTCGCGTCGGGGGTGTTGAGCCATTCCGCGCCGAGTCGTGCGACCTCCGCGTGCTGGAACTTCGCGATGAGGCCCGTCTCCTGGTCGAGCACATCGGTGGCGACGACGATGTAGCGGGGCGTCTCGACCTGAGCGCTGGTGTCTGAGATAATGGACATGATCTGGTTCTCCTTCTGGTTGTTGGTGTTCTGGTCATTGCCCTCAGCAGCGGTTGCAGCCGCATAGCTGGGGGCGTTCTTCTTGGTCATGCTGCGGTGTCCTTCGGGATGTTGAGCTTCCAGACGGTGGCCGCGTTGCCGAGCGCAGACTTTCCGATGCGACCCGAGTCGGCGACGTGCCCGCGGCGTGTGAGACGTGCCCGTGAAGTGCGAATCCGCTGCGGGGTGACCATCGGCACGCCGGGATAGTGCTCTACGCGGGACCGGTAGAGGGCGACGATCGAGTCGTCGACGAGCGGGCCAGCCGTGCGGAGGATGTCGAGGACAACGACCTCCACCTTCGCGAGCGTCGCGGCGTCAGCCTTCGACTCTGCTTCGACGCTGTGGCCCTCGAGGACCATCGCCCGTGCCCGTGAGGCCGGCCGAGCCATTAGGCCACCTCAGCGGTGCTGGTGCGCTCGGACCCCTCGAGCCACGCGATGATGTCGGCGCGGCGGTAGACAATTCGGCGGGGCGTCGGGGCCAGAAACTTCGGGCCGGTGCCCTTGAATCGGAGTTGCGCAAGGTTCCCCTTCGTCATGCCGGGTACGATCTCGCACACCTGCTCGGCTGTCAGGTACTCGGTGAGTTCGTTAGTTGCAGTGGCCATGTCGGCCTCCTTTCATTCGTTTGTGGAACCGCCAACAGGGCTGGCTTCCGCTGGGCTAAATCTCTCGCTGCCAATCACGTCTTTGGGATTGACGCTCGCAGTCCTCATAGCCGATTACGGGCTGTCCCCGGTTCCCTTTCGGGCCTTGACGGGCTGTTACTCCTGCAAGCACAACGTCGTCGCGTTGATTTTTAACACCGTAGCAGTGTTACAACGAGATTGTCTAGCTGTTCTACAATTTTTTGGAGTAGGCTTAACGTCATGGCTGTACCGGATGAAGAGCTGGCACGACAGATCAAGCGCGCACGCGAAGCGCAGGGCATGTCGCAAGAGGGTCTCGCAGGACGCGTCGCGACGATCCTTGGTCATGAATTCCGGCAACAGACGATCTACAAGATTGAGAGCGGCACTCGCAAGGTCGTCGTCTCTGAGCTCGTCGCCATCGCTGCGACACTTGGCGTTCCCGTGACTACGCTGCTCGGGATCGGATCGGAGCGTGCTCCCATGTTCAGCGCGGGAGGGCGCCTAGAAGAGGCGATGCGCGCCTTGCGAGAGTCTGGCATCGCCTACGCCAAGGCCATGCTGGCGTTCGCTCGCACGGCTGACGTTATGGAGGATCTTCATCCAAGCGACAAAGAGTATGCCGAAGGTGCGCTACTGCGTCAGACGCCCGCGTGGGTCGCTGCTTCAGATGCCCTAGTGTCGCTTGAGTCATCATTGAAGTTGAATCGGATCGCCGAGCTAGGACCGCACGCTCGCGCGGTTCTAGCCGTCCTAAGAGAAGATGACGAGCACTTCGGAAACGACGATGGGTAGCATCCACTCCTACGAGACGAAGGCTGGCAAGAGGTTCTATCGGATCGTCTACCGACGCCCTGATCACAAGCAGACCCAGGAGCGAGGATTCACGCGCCGACGTGACGCGGAGCTGCGACTTGCGGAAGTCGAGATCGGGAAGGCGAAGGGGGATTACGTCAACCCAGCCGACGCGCGCGAGGATGTTGCCTCAATCGCCACAGGGTGGCTCAGGGCGCGTGAACAGGTCATGAAGCCATCGAGCTATCAGGCGCTGCGCGGAGCGTGGGAGACGCACGTGCAGCCGCGCTGGGGTGCACGCCAGGTCGGGGGAGTGAGGCACTCCGAAGTACAGGACTGGGTTTCGGAGCTCTCGCGCGATAGAGCTGCCACGACGGTGCTGCGAGCGCACGGTGTGCTGGCCGCGGTGCTGGACGTCGCTCTGAAGGATCGGCGGGTGAGCCGGAACGTCGCTCGAGGGGTCTCGCTGCCGCGGAAGGTGTCGAAGTCGAAGCCGTACCTCACTCACCGCCAGGTGCAGACGCTCGCCGATGCGTCAGGGCATCCCGTCCTGGTCCTGTTCCTCGCGTACACGGGCCTCAGGTGGGGTGAGGCTACCGGGCTGCGGGTGAAGCACGTCGACGCGCTCAGGCGGCGCGTGAACGTCGAAGAGAACGCGGTCCTGGTCGGCGGCGTCATCCACATCGGGACGCCGAAGACCCATGAGGCTCGCTCGGTGCCCTATCCCGAGTTCCTGGCGCTACCGGTCGCGAAGCTCTGCGAGGGCAAGAGCCGCGATGATCTCCTGTTCGGTGATGGGCTGGTTCATATGCGGCTGCCGAACAGCGTCAAGGGTTGGTTCGCCGGCGCGGTGAATCGCGTGCTCGAGGTCGAAGCAAAGGCCGCGGCTGTGGCGAAGTCCCGAGGCGAGGAAGAGCCGGCGCGGATGCCGCGTGTCACGCCTCACGACTTGCGGCATACCGCGGCGAGCTTGGCGATCAGCGCTGGTGCCAACGTGAAGGCCGTGCAGCGGATGCTCGGCCATGCGTCGGCGAGTATGACGCTCGACACGTACGCGGATCTCTTCGATGACGACCTTGACAGTGTTGCGATTGCCCTCGATCAGGCTCGCCGTGCGGTCATCACCAATCTTTGATGACGGCGCATGCCGTGATGAACTCGACATCCTGCATGTCACGCGGGGGTGTGGCGACATCGATCTGTCGAAATCCTGCCGGTCGATAGAGGCGCTCGAACACCTCCGGGCGCGCATCGACGACAAGGAACCGCCCCGCGACGTAGTTGCGCGCCCGCTTTATGACCTCTTTCGCCTCATCCAGGATCGTCGAACCCGGGAGTTGCTTAGACGAGAAGTCATCCGAGCGAGCCAACTCGGCGATGCTGTATGCGCCGGTCTGCTCACGGCTGATGTCTCCCATCAGCTTCTTACGCGCGGTCGCACTCGCCTGACTGAAGTTGAGCGCCGTCATCCCGACGGTGAAGAACCCGGCGACGTCGATCGTGTCATCGGCAGCCGTGATCATCACGTATGTGCGGCTGTGCCCGTGCGCTTCGTACTTACGAACGCTTGTGCGAGCGAAGTTCTGCAGGTGCGGGGAACGCTCGCACTTGAACTGAGTCATCCGCTCGTTAACTCGATCAGCGAGCGCCTGATACTTCTCTTGCTGGATATCGGCGAGGGCGAAGACGTCGTACGCGATACGAGACGCCCCAGAGGCGCTCAACGTCCGTTCGTGGTGTGTGCGCTTACAAGACGCTCAAGCGTCGAAAGGCGCCGATCTGCGTTTGTCGGAGCGTGAAGGCGCGACGAAAACCCGGGCGACGCCACGGGGGCGCTCCCGTGAGCCGCCATCTCTGCCAGCTGAGATGCGCCAGCCTTCGAGAGAACATAGGCGCTACCGAGGGCCTCAGAAGCCATGTCGATCTCCGTCTCCGATTACCTCACCATGCCCCATACATGGGGAGGAACGTCCCCCCACGATAACACCTGATCCTGGGGATCCATGTTGCGATCTTGAGACATGCGATCAGCAGTTGTTGCCAAAGTGTTGCCACGGGGTCAGATCAGGGAATGAAGAAAGCCCCGACTCCCCAGCGTTTTCTAGGGGAGTCAGGGCTTTCAAACTGGCGGTGACGGCGGGATTCGAACCCGCGGTTGCTTGCACAACACACGCTTTCCAAGCGTGCTCCTTCGGCCGCTCGGACACGTCACCAGGAACAACCTGTCCATCCTATCCGATCGGCCGGGCCCCCGTTGACAGGGCGGTCAGGCAGCCGGCACCTCGTCGAGCGAGAAGTACACCGGAAGCCCCCGCTCGCGGGCTATCGCGACGTCGTTGTCGGCGCCGGCGGAGTCGCCGGGGAGCCGGAGCACCGCATCGCAGTGCTGCAGCAGCCGCGCGGCGGTGTCGTACATGACGTCGCTCCCGGCTGCCTCGGGCTCGGACATGCCTCGCAGGGTGGGCAGCGCGACCCACTCTCCGATCATCGGCACGTGGCCGAGCCGGTGCAGTGGAGCCGCCGCCCGTTCCAGTCGCTCGAGGTTGCGGGCGATCGCGTCCGCGTCGCCGCCGGTGCCCGAGCGATAGGGGCCGGCGATCAGGATCAGGAGTGGCTTCTTCATGTCGGACACTGTAGCGTTAACTGTGCAGAAACATGCAACAACAGGAAGAAGTGCGAATGCTGGGTGTGCAGCGCAAAGATCATCTCCTGAGCGTCCTGCGGCGCGAAGGACGGATCGTCGCGAAGGATGCCGCGGCGGAACTCGGCGTCTCGGAGGACTCGATCCGTCGTGATCTGCGGGAGCTCGCGGATGCCGGAGCCTGCGTGCGGGTCTATGGCGGAGCGGTGCCGGTGCCGGCAGCCGAAGCCCCGGTCGAGCAGAGGCTCACCGTCGCGACCGACAGCAAGCAGCGTGTCGCCCGCGCGGCCGTCCGCCTGATCCGCCCCGCATCCACGATCGTCCTCGACGCGGGGACGACGACGCTCGCGATGGCGAGGATGCTGCCACACGGAGCCGGCCTCACCGTGATCACGCCGAGCCCCGCGGTCGCCCTCGCCGCGATGGAGCACTCGCAGGCACGCGTGCTGATGGTCGGCGGCGAGCTCAGCAGGCACTCCGGCGTCGCCGGCGGTGCCCTTGCGCAGGAGACGATCGCGCGTCTCGGGGCCGATGCCTTCTTCCTCGGCGTCACCGGCGCCGATCCTGACGCCGGGCTTACCACGGGAGAGCTCGACGACGCCGTGACCAAGCGCGCTCTCGCGGCGCGCAGCGCTGACGTGTTCGTGCTCGCCAGCGCGGAGAAGATCGGGGCGGTCTCCCGCTTCCCCGTGGTCGGTCTCGACGAGGTGGCGGGGATCATCGCCGACCCGGCGGATCGGAACCCGCTCCTCGAGCGGCTTGGGCTCCTCCACCCTGCGGAGTGATCGGGGGGCGGAGTCGACGTAGGATTCCTGGGTGGCAACACCCAAGATCGTCCTCTTCTACGCCTTCACGCCGCTCGCCGACCCCGAGGCCATCCGGCTCTGGCAGCGCGACCTCGGCGAGGCGCTCGGGCTGCGCGGGCGCCTGCTGATCTCGAAGGACGGCATCAACGGCACACTCGGCGGCGACCTGCCGGTGCTGAAGAAGTGGGCGCGATCGTTCCGGTCATACTCCCCGTTCAAGGATGCCGACATCAAGTGGAGCGAGGGCACCGGCGTCGACGCCGAGGGGCGCAGCCTCGACTTCCCCAAGCTCAGCGTCAAGGTGCGGGACGAGATCGTCTCGTTCGGCGCGCCAGGAGAGCTGCGCGTCGACGAGCACGGCGTCGTCGGCGGAGGCGCACGACTCACGCCCGAGGCCCTGCACCGGCTGATGGACGAGCGCGGCGACGAGGTCGTCTTCTTCGACGGACGCAATTCCCTCGAGGCCCAGATCGGCCGCTTCCGGGGCGCTGTCGTTCCCGATGCGGACACCACCCGCGACTTCGTGCAGCTCCTCGACTCCGGCGCGTACGACGACCTCAAGGGCAAGCCCGTCGTGACTTACTGCACCGGCGGCATCCGGTGCGAGGTGCTGTCCAGCCTGATGACGTCCCGGGGCTTCGGCGAGGTCTACCAGCTCGAGGGCGGTATCGTCCGCTACGGCGAGGAGTACGGCGACGACGGTCTCTGGGAGGGCTCGCTCTACGTGTTCGACAAGCGCGGTTCGGTCGACTTCACCGGTCATGCGGCTGTGATCGGGGAGTGCGCCGGATGCGGCACCCCCACCAAGCGCACGGCGAACTGCCCCGACCCGTCATGCCGTACCCAGTTCGTCGTCTGCGAGAGCTGCGACGCGGTGCGCTGCGACGTGCACGCGGCCTGACGGCACCGACCTCCGCCTAGGCGAGCAGCGGCGCGTCGACCCCGCGGCCGGCGACCAGCGAGCGGGGGAGCAGCAGCGCCCGCACCCTGCTCATGCGGTCGACGCTCCGTCGCAGCTCCCTGAGGACGTCGTCGAGAGCCGCCGCGAGGTCGGCGGTGGCAGCGCCTTCGCGGGCGTAGCTCGCCCGCTCGACGGCATCCGTCAGCCTCCGCATCGTCGCCGCGTCGACGCCGTTCTCCCCGACCAGGAGCGCTCCCCGCTTCCGCGGGGAATCGGCATCCGACACCGGCAGGCGCAGATCCAGCATCGTCGCGCGCAGCTCGGTCCAGGCGGCCCCGGCATCGCCGCCGGCAGCACGGCCGCGGCGCGCCGTCCGCACGCCCATGCGGATCAGCGCAGGCAGCAGCACGACGAAGAGCACCCCCGCAGTGCCCACCATGATCGGCGTCGGATCCAGGCGGCGGAGCTGCCCGGTCCCGCCGGCATCCGGGTCGTTCTCGCCGCGATCCACCTCCGGTCCCGAGGTCTCCTCGGCGCCCGGCGCCACGGTCGGGGCGGGGGTCGCGGGACCGCCCGTACCGCCGCCGGCGGTGGTGCCGGCGGCGAACGCGGTCGGCACGCCGAGCGAGGCGGTCGGCTCGAACGGCACCCACCCGACGCCGGGGAACAGCACCTCGGGCCAGGAATGCAGCTGGTCGCTGGCGACCGAGAACACGTTGTCCCCGCCGCGCTTCTCATCCGTCAGGACGCCGGGCAGATACCCGACGACGATGCGCACCTGCATCCCCAGGCTCTCCGCCATCAGGGCGAACGCCCCCGCGAAATGCACGCAGTAGCCGGAGCGCGCCTCGAGGAACTGCGCGACGGCCTCTGCTCCGGTGCCGTCGAACCCCTCCTCGACCGGAGTCTCCAGCGAGTATATGAACTGGCTGCGGAACCAGCCCTGCAGGGCGACCAGCCGGTCGTAGTCGCTCTCCTCTCCGGCGGTGACCTCGGCGGCCGTGCGCGCGATCACCTCGGGAAGCGCCACCGGCTCGGCACCCGGATCCGCGAGCGGCTCGGCGGCCGCGAGTGCACGGATCTGCTCGAGCGTCGGGATCACGCGCATCGACGTGACTGTGTAGTCGCTGCCGACGGCATCCGCGTTCCGGGAGGCGACCGTCCGGTTCTCGCGAATCAGCTGCCACGTCGCGGTGACGCCCTGGATGCTCGTCGCGGGATAGGGCACCGGCAACCACGAGCTCGACACCCGGATCACCCGGATCGACGTGCTCTCCTGCTCCGTCGCGATGCCCTCGCCCCACTCCTCCGGGCCGAAGCCCTCACTCTGCCGCAGCAGGTCGCCCCTGTCGGGCTGCCACACCCTCCCGTCGAACTGCGAGAGCGTGGTGAGGCGCAGGTAGGGGGCGGAGTCCGCGGTGGTCGCCACCGTCAGCACCTCGACGGGGTTGGGCTGGCGGAGGTCGTCACCCAGCCGCAGGGACGCATCGATGGTGACGCCGACACCCGTGCCGGCGAGGGTCGCCGACACCGGCAGCGCCGGCGCGACGACGACGGTCGCGAGAAGGGCGGCGACGCCGACGCCGGCGGCGAGGGCGGTCGAGGAACGCCGTGGCGATTCCGGATGCCGTCCGGCGGTGTGGCGGAACAGGAGCAGCAGCACGATGCCGAGCATCACGAACCAGACGACGTTCGCTCCGCCGAGCGTCACGATCATCGGGACCGCGCCGACCACGGCGGCGACGAGTCCGGCGACGACCGCGCTGCGGGCGGCGACGAGGTGATCGATCAGGATCGCGACCACGGCGAACCCGATGCCCATGACGGCCCGCATCCCGGGGGTCCCCTCGATCGGCGCGGTGCCGAAAGCCACCTCCTGCCAGGCTGCCTCCGACAGCGTCCGGAAGGTCAGCAGCGTCGTCGGAGTCGGGATCGCACCGAAGATCGCGGTGTCGCCGGCGACGAGCTGGGTGAGCGTGGCCACAGCGACCGCGAGCTGTGCTCCGAATGTCGCGAACCCGCGGATCCAGCCTCTGCTCCGGCTCAGCAGAGTGCGCACGCCGAGCCCGGCGAGAGCGGTGACGACGATCACCGCGAGCACCGCGAACGACCAGGAGCCGGGTGCGATCACCGAGGTGTAGGGCCACATCGCGACCAGGGACGCGGCCGCGGCGAGCACCGCCGGCACGAGGTGGCTCTGAGGCGTCTCCCAGTCGCGATGCCAGGACGACGGCGCGGCGCGCCGCTGCCCGCGTTCAGCGCTGGACATCGCCGAAGCCCGTCCGCTCGGGGAGGGCATCCTCCCAGGCCTCGGCGACGTCGTCGCCCAGCACGACCATTCGCCAGCCGTGCTGGGCGGCGGCTTCGGCCGCGCCCTCCTGCGCGTCGGTCGTGAACAGCATCGGCGCTGCCGCGCCCGAGGGCCGCAGCAGCGTGGCGTCCTCCTCGTCGAGCCGTCCGGTGATGTACACGAGGGGGCCCGGGGGTGTGCCCCCGATCAGGCTGGTGAGATCGCGCGACCCGCCTCGCGGCGTGACCAGCGCCAGTGCGACGAGCAGCCCGTCCCTGTCGTCCTCGTGCCCGCGGAGAGTGCCGAGTGCGTTCCCCGCGCTGTCCATCACGTCCACCCCGTACCCCTCCTGCATCAGGTGCACGGCCGCCGAGGCGCACAGCGAGACCGCCGCTTCGAACGCGGGATCCGCCTGCTCGCCCTGTTCGCCCCAGCGCGCGGCGGCGCGGTCGAGGATCACGAGAGCGTCAGGGCTCGACTCCTCCTGCTCCTGCCGCACCATGAGCTGGCCTCGGTGCGCCGTCGCTCGCCAGTGGATGCGCCGCATCGAGTCGCCGGGGATGTAGTGCCGCGGTGAGAGGTTGTCGCTGCCCTGGCCGAGCCGGCTCGACGAGGTGTGGGCGGTGCCGCCGGCTGCTCCCACCTTGACGGTGAGCGGGGCGAGCGTGAAGACCTCGGGAACGACCGTCACCGTGCGGGTGTCGCCGAACGCCTGCTCGCGCTGCGCCAGCCCGAACGGATCGACCGTGCGCAGCATCAGCGGGCCGATCGGCCAGACGCCTCTGCGCACCCCGGTGATCAGGTAGCTCAGCTGCCCGCCCTCCGGCGGGTACTCTCCGGCCGAGTCTCCGTCCACCGCGTCGGGGAGGACATCGCGCCACAGCCCGTGCGGCACCCGGATCGCGCGGAGACTGAACCGCACGTTCACCCTCGACGTCTCGGAGACCGTGAGCAGATCGGTGGAGATCTGCCTGGCGACCGTGCCGCTGCGGCGCGGCACGCGGACCACCAGGAGTGCGAACACGGTGAGGGCGAGGAGAAGGATGCCGATGTACAGCAGGATGGATGCTCCGACCAGGTTCGCCGCGATCAGGCAGCCGAGCCCGGCGAGCAGCGCACCGGCGCCTCGGGCGGTGAGGGAACGACGGCGTGGCACGGCTGCCCGTTCAGGAGCGGACCGCGACGGGGACCCGCACGCGTTCCACGATCTGCCGCAGGGCCGCTTCGACCGGCTGCGCGCCCGCACGATGCGCTCCGCGGGCCGGAAGCAGCCGGTGCGCGAGCACCGGGATCAGCAGGGACGTGACATCGTCCGGGATCACGAAGTCGCGGCCGTCGAGCGCCGCCCAGACCTTCGCCGCCCTGACCAGCTGCAGGGTCGCCCGCGGGCTCGCCCCCAGGTGGAGGTTCGGGTCGGCTCTGGTGGCCTGGGCGAGTGCGACCGCGTACTCCTCGATCGCGGGGGCGACGTGCACCGAGCGCGCCCATGCGATCAGGCCGGCGACCGAGGCGGCGTCCGCCACCGGCGTCACCGCGTCCAGCGGGCTCACGACGTCGCGCTGGCGCAGCATGAGGGCCTCGGCCGCGGCATCCGGATATCCCATGGAGATGCGCATCATGAAGCGATCGCGCTGCGCCTCCGGCAGCGCGTACGTGCCCTCCATCTCCAGCGGATTCTGCGTCGCCACGACGAGGAACGGCCGCGGCAGCGGATGCGTCGCGCCGTCGACCGTGACCTGCCCCTCCTCCATCGCCTCGAGCAGCGCCGACTGGGTCTTCGGCGAGGAGCGGTTGATCTCGTCGGCGATCACGATGTGCGCGAAGACCGCGCCGCGCTTGAACTCGAACTCCCGGTCGACGGGGTTGTAGACGCTCACCCCGGTGACATCTCCCGGCAGCAGATCGGGGGTGAACTGGATCCGCCGCACGGTGGCGTCCACGCTCGCAGCCAGCGCGCGGGCCAGCATGGTCTTGCCGACGCCAGGCACGTCCTCGATGAGCAGGTGCCCCTCGGCCAGCAGGCACACCAGAGCGCTGCGCACGGCATCCGGCTTCCCGTCGATGACCTGTCCCACAGATCCGAGGATCGACGACGTCTGGGCGGCGAACTGCTCGGCATCGATCGAAGCCGGGATCAGGGGGGCGTTCTCTGGCATGCGTTCCCTCTCGCGCGTGGGCGCAGCGTTGCGCGTGAATCGATCGTACGCTTCGACGGGCTCAGCGACCCAACCTCACCTGGGCACCTGAGCCTGTCGAAGGTCGGGTAAGATGGTTGACGGCTCTCCGCGTGGCGGCATCCAGGCCAATTCCCCCAGGGCGGAGACGCAGCAAGGGTAACCGGGCTCTGCTGGGTGCGCGGAGGGTCATTTCCTTTGTCAGCATCCTCTGTGGCTGCCCTGCGAGGATCATGACGTGATCAGCCCCGCCATGCACCGCCCCGCCGAATCCCCGCGCTCATCCGCTCTCGGTCGCTTCGCGTCGCCGGTCCTGCTTCTCGCCGCGATGTGGATCATCCAGTTCGCCGACGCCGTGCTCCCCGGCTCGTTCACCGGATTCGGTCTGCGCTCCTGGGACGCAGCGGGACTCGCCGGGATCGCGCTCGGTCCGCTGCTGCACGCGAGCTGGCCGCACCTGATCGCGAACTCAGTGCCCTTCCTGGTCCTCGGCTGCCTGGTCGCCGTCGAGGGCGGTCGCAGATTCTGGGCCGCCACGGCGATCATCGCGATCATCGGCGGCATCGGCACCTGGCTGGTGAACGCTCCCGGCACCGTGACGGTCGGAGCATCCGGCCTCGTGTTCGGCTACTTCGGGTACGTCGTGATGCGGGTGTTCGCGCCGGGGCGCGTCTCGTACCGGATCCTGTACGCGGTCGTCGCCCTCATCGTGATCAGCCTCTACGGCGGCTCCATGCTCGCCGGCGTGTTCGGAGTGCGTGCGGGCATCTCGTGGCAGGGACACCTGTTCGGCGCGATCGGCGGCGCGCTCGCCGCCTTCGCCGGACGGCGTCCTCGAGCCTCCGTCGGGGGTCGGCGAGAGTGACCGCTGCGCGCACACGCCGCAGACCGTCGCGGAGCCGGCGGCCCGCGGCGCGAAGGCGGCGCCCGTCGCCGGGGCAGCGGGCACACAGGAGGCGGCAGCGCATGCGGATGCTGCGCAGGATCGCCGTGTCGGCCGGCGTCGTCGCGCTGATCGCCGGCGTCGCCGTGCTGCTGCCGCTCAGCCTCGCGCAGGAGCCCGCGGAGTTCTGCGTGGAGGAGCCGGCGACCTTCCCCGCCGGGGGCGTCGAGGGGTGGCACGGCGAGCAGCTCGAGAATGCCGCGACCATCGTCCGCACGGCTTCCGACCTCGGCTTCGGACGCGATGGTCAGATCCTCGGAGTCATGACGGCGATGGGGGAGAGCAGCCTGCGCAACATCGACTACGGCGACTGGGAGACCCGGGGCTTCACGAACCCCGACGGGTCCCGCACCACGAGCATCGGCCTGTTCCAGCAGCAGCAGTGGTGGGGCAGCGCCGAGACGCGGATGGACCCGGCCGGCGCCGCGACGCTGTTCTATGCGCGCCTCGGCCGGTTGGAGGGCTGGCAGACGATGCCGCCGTCCCATGCCATCCACCGGGTGCAGATCAACACCGAGCGCGATTACTACGCGCAGTACCAGGCCGACGCGATCGCCGTCGTCGACGCGCTGTCCGGAGTCTGCCCCGCCGCATAGGCTGAACCCGTGGCGCAGAGCATCTACATCACCTCGGCCGAAGGACACACCGGCAAGTCGACGATCGCGCTCGGCGTGCTCGATGCGCTGATGCGCGTGAGCCCCCGCGTCGGCGTCTTCCGCCCGATCGCGCGCTCGGTCACCGAGCGGGACGAGGTGCTCGAGCTGCTGCTCGCGCACGACGGCGTGCACCTCGAGTACGAGGACTGCATCGGCGTCACCTACGACGACGTGCGCCGCGATCCTGACCGCGCCCTCTCCGAGATCGTCTCCCGGTTCAAGGCGGTCGAGGCCAGGTGCGACGCCGTCGTGATCATCGGCAGCGACTACACCGACGTCGCCAGCCCCGCCGAGCTCGGCTACAACGCCAGGGTCGCGGCGAACCTCGGCGCACCCGTGCTGCTCGTCCTCTCCGGCAGAGACCAGCAGAACCAGGCGGAGCAGCTCGGCACGACCACCGCGCGCACCGCGGACCAGATCGCGCAGATCGCCGCGCTCGCCGTCGCAGAGCTCGCCGCGGAGCGCGCCGAGCTGTTCGCGGTGATCGTGAACAGGGCGGATGCCGAGGCTCTCGCCGAGATCGCCGACGGCGTGCAGGCCGGGGGGAACCCGGTATGGGCCATCCCCGAGGACCGCGCTCTCGTCGCACCCTCCATGCGCGGGATCCTCGACGCCGTCGACGGGCGGCTGGTCCGCGGCGGCGCACAGCTTCTCGAACGCGAGGCGTACAGCATCGTGATCGCCGGCATGTCGATGGTCAACGTGCTGCCGCGGCTGACCGAGGGCGCGGTCGTGGTCATCCCGGCCGATCGTTCGGAGGTGCTCCTCGCCACGCTGCTCGCGGCGGCATCCGGCACCTTCCCGTCACTGGCGGGAATCGTGCTGAACGGCCCGTTCGCGCTGCCGGAGCCGATCCTGCGCCTCCTCGACGGCTTCGACGTGAGCATCCCGATCGTCGCCACGGACCTCGGGACCTACGACGCGGCCGTGCGGATCATGAGCACGCGCGGGCGGATCACCGCAGAATCCGGCAAGAGGTACCAGACCGCCCTCGGCCTGTTCCAGTCCCACGTCGACATCACCGAGCTGACGATCGAGATGGGTCTCGCGAGATCGACCGTGATCACCCCGCTGATGTTCGAATACGGTCTCATCGAGCGCGCCCGCACCGACCGGCGGCACATCGTGCTCCCGGAGGGCGACGATGAGCGCATCCTGCGCGCGGCGTCTCTGCTGCTCGCCCGCGACGTGGCCGATCTGACGATCCTCGGCGACGAGACGGAGATCCGCGCGAAGGCCGCGGCGCTCGGCCTCGACCTCTCCGCCGCGGCCGTGGTCAGCCCCACCGACCCGGAGCTGGTCGAGCGCTTCGCCGCGGAGTACGCGCGGCTGCGGGCGCACAAGGGCATCACGCTCTCCCAGGCCGCGGACACGGTCACCGACGTGTCCTACTTCGGCACCATGATGGTGCATCTCGGGCTCGCCGACGGCATGGTCTCCGGGGCCGCGCACACCACGGCGCACACCATCCGACCGTCGTTCGAGATCATCAAGACGAAGCCGGGGGTGAACGTCGTCTCCAGCGTGTTCCTGATGGCGCTCGCCGACCGCGTGCTCGTGTACGGCGACTGCGCGGTCATCCCCGATCCGACCAGCGAGCAGCTCGCCGACATCGCGATCTCGTCCGCCGCGACGGCTCGGCAGTTCGGCATCGAGCCGCGGGTCGCGATGCTCTCCTATTCGACGGGGGAGTCCGGCACGGGCGCCGACGTCGACAAGGTCCGCGCAGCGACCGCTCTCGTGCACGAGCGCGCACCAGGGCTGCCGGTCGAAGGGCCGATCCAGTACGACGCCGCGGCCGACGCCGCGGTGGCCAAGGCGAAGCTGCCGGACTCGGCCGTCGCCGGCCGTGCGACGGTGTTCGTCTTCCCCGACCTCAACACCGGCAACAACACGTACAAGGCCGTGCAGCGCTCGGCGGGGGCGGTCGCGATCGGCCCGGTGCTGCAGGGGCTGAACAAGCCGATCAACGACCT
The DNA here is from genome assembly GCF_017355365.1 of Microbacterium sp. SD291. Classification (GTDB taxonomy): domain Bacteria; phylum Actinomycetota; class Actinomycetes; order Actinomycetales; family Microbacteriaceae; genus Microbacterium. The sequence continues at coordinate 19,562 of NZ_JADIJR010000006.1, forward strand.
GTCGCGCGGTGCCCTGGTGGATGACATCGTGAACACGGTCGCGATCACCGCGATCCAGGCCCAGCAGACGGGAGCGGCCTCGTGAGCGTCATCCTCGTGATCAACAGCGGATCTTCCTCGCTGAAGTACAGCCTGATCGACATCGAGGGCGAGAACGAGCTCGCGAGCGGGCTCATCGAGCGGATCGGCCAGCCCCCCGGAGCGATCACGCACACGGTGCGCCCGCCGCTGAATGCGGATGCCGTCGTCACCATGCTCGACGCCTCGTACAGCAGTGAGCGGCAGGTAGCCGATCATGAGGCCGCGTTCGCGGTCATGCTCGAGCAGTTCGCCGAGCACGGGCCTCGGCTCGCCGAGCATCCGCCGGCCGCCGTCGGCCATCGCGTCGTCCATGGTGGCGCGAGGTTCTACGAGCCGACCCCGATCACCCGCGACGTCGAGGAGCAGATCGACGAGCTCTCGGTGCTGGCGCCCCTGCACAATCCGGCGAACCTGGCAGGCATCCGCGCCGCGAAGAGGGTGTTCGCCGACGTGCCGCACCTTGCGATCTTCGACACGGCGTTCCACCAGACCCTGCCGCCGGCCGCGTACACGTACGCGATCGACGCCGAGATCGCCGCCGCGCACCGCGTGCGCCGCTACGGGTTCCACGGCACGAGCCATCAGTTCGTCAGCGAGTCGGCGGCCGCGTTCCTCGGCCGCGACCCCGCCGGCCTCCGTCAGATCGTGTTCCACCTCGGGAACGGGGCATCCGTGACCGCGATCGACGGCGGCCGGTCAGTGGAGACGTCGATGGGGCTGACGCCGCTCGAGGGGCTCGTGATGGGCACCCGGTCCGGCGACATCGACCCGGCGGCGCTCGTCCACCTGTCCCGCCGCGCCGGCTGCTCGATCGACGATCTCGACGCGCTGCTGAACACTCGCAGCGGCCTGAAGGGCCTCGCCGGCCGCAGTGACATGCGCGACATCCTCGCGGGAGTCGACGCAGGGGACGACGCCGCGACCCTCGCGTTCGACGTGTACATCCACCGCCTGCGGGCCTACGCCGGGGCATACATCGCGCAGCTCGGCGGGGTGGATGTCATCTCGTTCACGGCCGGAGTCGGCGAGAACGCCGCTCCCGTCCGCGCAGCGGCCGTGGCCACGCTCGGATTCGCCGGGGTGGAGCTGGACGCGGCGCGCAACATCGCGCGCGAGCGCGGCATCCGCCGGATCTCCACCGACGCATCCCGCGTCGCCGTGCTCGTCGTGCCGACGAACGAGGAGCTGCAGATCGCACGGCAGACCGCGGGGATGCTCTGACCGAGGCCGCACGGGCAAGGGGGGTTACCTCGCCACCTGGGCCGCACTACGCTGGCACAGTGGCACGCAGAGGTGCCGAGCCCGCCGTTCCCCACCCGGAGGTCCCTGTGCCCGAAACCCTGCCGGATCTTTTCGCCGCCGACGGCGTGCTGTTCGATCTCGACGGCGTGCTGACGCCGACCGCCGAAGTGCACATGCGCGCCTGGAAGGCCGTGTTCGACGAGGTGTTCGAGCGCTGGGACATCACACCGGCGTACTCCGACGAGGACTACTTCGACTTCGTCGACGGGAAGAAGCGCTACGACGGGGTCGCCAGCCTGATGCGCAGCCGCAATGTCGAGGTGCCGTGGGGTGCGGTGGACGATCCGCCGGAGGCCGACACGATCTGCGGCATCGGCAATCGCAAGAACGCCGCATTCGCGGTGTCGCTGCGTGGGGAGGGCATCGCTCCGTTCCCCGGCTCGCTGGCGCTGATCGAGCGGCTGCAGGCTGCAGGCATCCCGCTCGGGGTCGTGTCGAGCTCGAAGAACGCCGAGGAGGTGCTCGCCGCCGCCGGCATCCGCTCCTTCTTCCGCGTCGTCGTCGACGGCGTCGTGGCCGAGCGCGACCACCTCGCCTCCAAGCCTGCCCCCGACATGTTCCGCGCCGGAGCCGAAGCACTGGGCGTCGACCCCGCGCACAGCGTCGCGGTCGAGGATGCCACCTCGGGTGCGGCATCCGCGGCCGCAGCCGGCTTCGCGACCGTCGTGGGCGTCGATCGGGGAACCGGAGCGGACTCGCTGCGCGCAGCAGGCGCGACGTTCGTCGTCGACGACCTCGACGCCTTCGTGACCTCTTCCCACTCCGACTCCCGCTCCGACTCCGACTCCGACTCCGAGGAGACCGCATGATCGATCGCGACCGCTTCCCCGTCGACCCGTGGCGCCTCATCGAGACGCGCTACAGCGAGGACGGCGTCGGCGAGACGCTGTTCGGCATCGGCAACGGCTATCTGGGTCTTCGCGGCAACCACATCGAGGGTCGCGGTGCGCACGAGCACGGCACGTTCATCAACGGGCTGCACGAGACCTGGCCGATCCGGCACGCCGAGCAGGCCTACGGCTTCGCCGAGGTGGGGCAGACGATCGTCAACGCGCCGGACGCGAAGGTCATGCGCGTGTACGTCGACGACGAGCCGATCTCGTTCGACGACGCGGACGTGCGCGAGTACCGGCGCACCCTCGACATGCGCACCGGCGTGCTCGAGCGGGTCCTGCTGTGGGAGACGCCCTCCGGCAAGCGGGTGCGCATGCGGGACGAGCGCATCGTCAGCTTCGAGGAGCGCCACCTCGCCATCCTGCGACTCGAGGTCGTGGTCGAGAACGCGGATGCTCCTGTGACCATCAGCTGCCAGATGCTGAATCGTCAGGACGGTGCCGGCGTGTACGCCGGCACCCCCGTGGCGGCGAAGGGAGCCGGCTTCGATCCGCGCAAGGCCGAGAAGATCGTCGAGCGGGTCCTGCAACCCGCAGAGCACTGGCAGAGCGGACTGCGCTCGGCGCTGTCGTACCGGGTCGCGGCCTCCGGGATGACCGTCGCGGTCGTCGCCGACCACGTCGTGGAGACCGAGAACGACTACGACGCGCGCACCCTGATCGAGCCGGACATCGCGAAGAACGTGTTCCGCGTCCAGGCGCGCGCCGGCGTGCCGATCAGCATCACCAAGCTGGTCAGCTACCACACCTCTCGCGGAGTGACGCCGCGCGAGCTCGTCGACCGGTGCCGCCGCTCCCTCGACCGGGTCGCGGTCGAGGGGGTGGAGACGCAGTTCCAGCGGCAGCGGGAGTGGCTCGCGGCGTTCTGGGAGCGCAGCGACGTGCAGATCGAGGGGCACGACGATCTGCAGCAGGCGGCGCGCTGGTGCATGCTCCAGCTCGCGCAGGCCGCGGCGCGTGCCGACGGCGTCGGTGTCCCTGCGAAGGGGGTCACCGGCTCCGGATACAGTGGCCACTACTTCTGGGACACCGAGATCTACGTCCTCCCGTTCCTCACGTACACGTCGCCGCAGTGGGCGCGCAACGCGCTGCGCGCGCGGGTGCTGATGCTCCCCGCCGCCCGGCGCAGGGCGGTGCAGCTGAACGAGGCGGGCGCCCTGTTCCCGTGGCGGACGATCAACGGCGAAGAGGCCTCGGCGTACTACGCCGCGGGCACCGCGCAGTACCACATCAACGCCGACGTGAGCTTCGCGGTCGGCAAGTACGTGCGGGCGACCGGCGACGAGGAGTTCCTGCGCCGTGAGGGTGCGGACATCGCGATCGAGACGGCCAGGCTGTGGGCGACGCTCGGATTCTGGCGTGCATCGCCGGGCTCCGCGACGGGTGAGGAGGAGACCTTCCACATCCACGGCGTGACCGGGCCCGACGAGTACACGACGGTCGTGAACGACAACCTCTACACGAACGTCATGGCACGCTACAACCTGCGCTATGCCGCGAAGATCGTGCGCGAGATCGAGGACGTGTTTCCCGAGGACTACGCGCGGCTGGTCGAGCGCACCGGCCTCGGTCCTGCCGAGGCCGCGGAGTGGGACCATGCCGCCGAGGCGATGTTCATCCCGTACAGCGAGGCGCTCGGCATCCACCCTCAGGACTCGCTCTTCCTGGAGCGCGAGGTGTGGGACCTGGCGCACACGCCGGCGTCCCAGCGTCCGCTGCTGCTGCACTTCCACCCGCTCGTGATCTATCGCTTCCAGGTGCTCAAGCAGGCGGACGTCGTCCTCGCGCTGTTCCTGCAGGGCAACCACTTCACGCCGGAGGAGAAGCGCGCCGACTTCGACTACTACGACCCGCTGACCACGGGCGACTCGACGCTGTCCGCCGTCGTGCAGTCGATCCTGGCCGCCGAGGTCGGATACCAGGACCTCGCGCTGGAGTACTTCCTGCAGTCGCTGTTCGTCGACCTGCACGATCTGCACCACAACGCCGCAGACGGGGTGCACGTGGCCTCTGCCGGCGGTGTCTGGACGGCGCTCGTCTGCGGCTTCGGCGGCATGCGCGACTACGCCGGCGAGCTCAGCTTCGACCCGCGACTTCCGGCTGACTGGCCCTCGCTGTCGTACTCGCTGCAGTGGCAGGGGTCGGCCGTGCAGGTCACGGTGACCCGCGAGGAGCTGCGGGTGCAGGTGCGGAGCGGCGATCCGGTGCCCTTCACGGTCCGCGACACCGCGTACATCGCGTCCGAGGAGCACGAGGTCGTGGTCGAGCTCGCCGATCAGGGGCCGCTGCTGCCGGGGCGCCCGACGCTGCGTCAGTTCGCGGACGCCCGCCGCGAGGACGGCACGCGCATGTCGGCATCCGTGCCCGTGATCACGACGTCGATCCCGATCGTCGAGCCGATCGACTGACCCCGCAGGCGGGGTGCCGGGCGGCGGGAGCGGATGCAGGGATGCTCGACCGCGCGCGTGTCCGTGGCACGCCGTAGGCTGTTGTGGTGACCACAGCCCTCTACCGCCGCTACCGGCCCGAGTCGTTCGGCGAGATGATCGGGCAGTCCCAGGTGACCGAACCTCTGATGACCGCGCTGCGCGGCGATCGCGTCGGCCACGCCTACCTGTTCTCCGGTCCCCGCGGGTGCGGCAAGACGACCTCTGCCCGCATCCTCGCGCGGTGCCTCAACTGCGCCGAGGGCCCGACCGACGTCCCCTGCGGCACCTGCCCGAGCTGCGTGGAGCTCTCCCGTGCCGGCGGCGGATCCCTCGACGTCGTCGAGATCGACGCGGCCAGCCACAACGGCGTCGACGACGCCCGCGACCTCCGTGAGCGCGCCACCTTCGCACCCAGCCGCGACAGGTACAAGATCTTCATCCTCGACGAGGCGCACATGGTGACGCCGCAGGGCTTCAACGCGCTGCTCAAGCTCGTCGAGGAGCCGCCGGAGCACGTCAAGTTCATCTTCGCGACGACCGAGCCCGAGAAGGTGCTCGGCACGATCCGCTCCCGGACCCACCACTACCCGTTCCGCCTCGTGCCGCCGGCGGCGATGCTCGAGTACGTCGAGAAGCTCTGCATCGAAGAGGGAGTCATCGTCGAGCAGGGCGTGCTGCCGCTGGTCGTGCGCGCCGGCGGCGGATCCCCTCGTGACACGCTGTCGCTGCTCGATCAGCTCATCGCGGGGTCGGACTCGCCCGCGGGTTCCGAGACCGTCACGGTCGGCTACGAGCGGGCGGTCGCGCTGCTCGGCTACACGCACGGCGCGCTGCTCGACGAGATCGTCGACGCGCTCGCCGCGGCTGACGCGGCTGCCGCGTTCCCGGCGATCGACCGGGTCGTTCAGACGGGACAGGACCCACGGCGCTTCGTCGACGACCTGCTGGAGCGACTGCGCGACCTCATCGTGATCGCGGCCGTCGGCAGCGGCGCCTCGGCGGTGCTGCGAGGGATCGCGGTCGACGACCTCGAGCGCATGCGCGTGCAGGCGGACGCCTTCGGCGCGGCGCGCCTGTCCCGCACCGCGGACATCGTCAGCGCGGCCCTCGACGACATGTCGGGGGCGACGTCGCCGCGTCTGCACCTGGAGCTCCTGGTCGCGAGGGTCCTCGCCGGGGGAGCGGATGCCGCGGCTGCGGCACCGGTCGCGACGGCCGAGCGCTCGTCTGCCCACACCTCGGTCGTTGAGCGAGGGAGCGCAGCGAGCGAGACGAAACGCAGCAAGGTTCCCGTGACGTCGGCCCCCGCGGCCTCGGCCGTCGTCACCTCCGCTGAAGCTCCGAGCGCCGCAGCCGCAGAGACCGCTCCCGCGGAGACCGCTCCCGCAGCGTCCGCTCCCGCAGCGTCCGCTCCCGCGGCGTCCGCTCCCGCAGCGTCCGCTCCCGCAGCGTCCGCTCCGGCAGCACCCGCGCCGTCCGGCCCCGTGACCTTCGACCGCGTCTCGGCGTCATGGCCTGCCGTGCTCAAGCGCCTCGAGACGATCAGCCGCATGTCGTGGCTGCTGGCGACGGCGGTGCAGCCTCTCGGGTACGACACCGACACCGAGGTGCTCACGCTCGGTTTCACGAGCCAGCACGACGTCGCCAAGTTCAAGGGGACGACGCCGGGCTCCGGCCCGTCCGACCACCTGCGCAGCGCGATCGAGCAGGAGCTCGGCGTGCGGGTGAAGTATCTCCCCGCGCCGATGCCGACCGGAGGGGCGCCTCGCCAGCCGTCGGCATCCGGCGCCGCCCGCCCCGCCGACGCGGCTCCCGCATCGGAGCCTGCGTCAGCGGGTTCACCGCGTCCCCAGGTCAGGAGTGCATCGGCCGCTCCCGTGACCGACTGGGCCGTGGCGCCCATCCCCGCAGCCTCAGAGGCATCGGCGCCGCAAGGTCTCGGCGCGGCGTCCGGCATCGCGGCGTCGCCCGCCGCAGCCGCGGGTCCCGAGTCTTCAGCGCCCGAGTCTTCAGCGCCCGCGACGGCAGCGCCCGCGACGGCGCCCGCGGCCGGAATCTCGGCGCCGACGGCATCCGCACCGACCGCGCCCGAGCCCGCGTCCTCGCGATCGCCAGGCCGCGCGCTCGCCGACGACGAGCCGCCTCTCCCTGACGAGCCGCCGGCGTACGACGACGAGCCGCCTTACGATCCGATGTACGAGCCGGCGATGTCGGATGCCCCGGCGCAGCCGAAGGCTCCCGTGCAGAACCCGGCGCCGTCCGCGGCATCCGCTGCGCCGAGCGCGCGGCCCCCGCGCGCCGCGCCGGTGGTCACCGATCGCACCCCTGCCGGGGGTGTGCAGCGATACGGCGAAGCCGTGATCCGCCAGGTGCTCGGTGCGACGTTCGTGCGCGAAGAGCCCTACGAGCCACCCACGAGGTTCTCCTGATGTATGACGGCATCGTCCAAGAGCTGATCGACGAGTTCGGCCGGCTGCCCGGGATCGGACCGAAGTCCGCTCAGCGCATCACCTTCCACATCCTGCAGACGCCGACGTTCGACGTCGCGCGACTCGCGGAGCTGCTCACCGAGATCCGCATCCGGGTGAGGTTCTGCGAGGTGTGCGGCAACGTGGCCGAGCAGGAGCGGTGTGCGATCTGCCGCGATCCTCGACGCAACCCCGCCCTGATCTGCGTGGTCGAGGACGCGAAGGACGTGGCTGCCATCGAGCGCACCCGTGAGTTCCGCGGTCTCTATCACGTGCTCGGCGGGGCGATCAGCCCGATCGCGGGCGTGGGACCCGACGATCTGCGCATCGCGCAACTCATGACGCGCCTCGCCGACGGCACCGTCCAGGAGGTCATCCTCGCCACCAACCCCAACCTCGAGGGCGAGGCGACCGCGAGCTATCTCAGCAGGCTCCTGACAACCATGGAGATCACGGTCTCGCGGCTGGCCTCGGGTCTGCCCGTCGGCGGCGACCTCGAGTACGCCGACGAGGTCACGCTCGGCCGGGCCTTCGAGGGCCGGCGCGTCCTGTGACGGCGCACGCCGGATTCTCGCGGCGCGGCTGGCTCCTCTTCGGGGCGATGTCGCTGCTCTGGGGAGTGCCGTATCTGTTCATCAGCATCGCGGTCGAGTCGCTGTCGCCGCCGGCGGTCGTCGCCGGGCGCACGCTGATCGCCGCACTGCTGCTGCTCCCGTTCGCGATCCGCGGCGGTGCGCTGCGTGCGGCGATGAAGCACTGGCCGTGGGTGCTCGCGTTCGGCCTCGTGGAGATGGCCGGCCCGTTCCTGCTGCTCGGGCACGCCCAGATCACACTGCCGTCCGGCATGACAGGTCTGCTCGTCGCCACGGTGCCGCTGTTCGCGGCGCTGATCGCGCTCGGCGGCGGAGATCGTGGCGTTCTCCGCCCGGCCAGGGGCATCGGGCTCGTCGTCGGGTTCATCGGCGTCGCGATCGTCGTCGCCGGCCCCGGGCTGTTCGGCGGAGAGCTCAGCCTGATCGCAGCGGGCGAGGTGCTCCTCGTCGCGATCCTCTACGCGATCGCTCCGTTCATCGTGGCGCGCAAGCTCGCCGACGTGCCGTCGCTCGGCACGATCACGATGTCGCTCCTGATGATCGGCATCCTCTACCTGCCGATCGCGATCCTCACCCAGGACCGGATGCCGACGCCGTCGTCGATCGGCGCCCTGATCGCCCTCGCCGTGATCTGCACGGCGATCGCCTTCCTCGCCTTCTTCGCCCTGATCCGTGAGGTCGGCCCGGTGCGCGCGCCGCTGTTCACCTACGTCAACCCGGTCGTCGCGATCATCCTCGGCGTCATCATCCTCTCCGAGCCGCTCACCCCCGGTCTGCTCATCGGGCTCCCGCTGATCATCGCCGGCTGCTGGTTCGCCGGGACAGGCGGACGGCTGAGGCCCGCGGCATCCGCTGCCGTGCCGCCCGCCCTCTGACCTGCGCGGTCGCCGTCTCGGTCGCCTGGTCATGTCAGGGACCTCGTGTTGCCGCCCGTCACCGCTCGGGGCGGCATTCTGAGGTCCCTCGTGCATCGGCTCTCTGCGCCCGCATGGAGCCGACACATGCGTAACAGTGCATATGCCGCGAACGTAGAATGAGCGTGGGCGGATCCGCCCGACATCCCAGGGAGTGAACGTGGCCCTCATCGTGCAGAAGTACGGCGGCTCCTCAGTCGCCGACGCAGAGAGCATCAAGCGCGTCGCCAAGCGCATCGTCGACACGCGCCGGGCAGGTCACGATGTCGTCGTCGCGGTGAGCGCGATGGGCGACACGACCGACGAGCTCCTCGACCTCGCGAACGAGGTCGCGCCGATCCCTGCGCCTCGCGAGCTCGACATGCTGCTCTCCAGCGGCGAGCGGATCTCGATGGCCCTGCTCGCGATGGCGATCCACTCGATGGGCTTCGAGGCGCGCTCGTTCACCGGCAGCCAGGCCGGCATGATCACCGACTCGCAGCACGGCGCGGCGCGCATCGTCGACGTCACCCCGGTGCGCCTGCGCGAGGCGCTCGACGAGGGCGCCATCGTCATCGTCGCCGGCTTCCAGGGCTTCAACCGCGACACCCGAGACATCACCACGCTCGGCCGCGGCGGCTCCGACACCACCGCCGTCGCCCTCGCCGCCGCCCTCGACGCCGACGTGTGCGAGATCTACAGCGACGTCGACGGGATCTTCACCGCCGACCCGCGTGTGATCCCGAAGGCGCAGAAGCTCGACCACGTCTCGAGCGAGGAGATGCTCGAGCTCGCCGCGAACGGCGCCAAGGTGCTGTACATCCGCGCCGTCGAGTACGCGCGCCGTCACGGCGTCCTGATCCACGCCCGGTCGACGTTCTCGTCGTCCGAGGGCACATACGTTCTGGGTGAGGGCATGAAGAACCCCCGCCAATCCGAGGGAGCAGTCATGGAAGAACCGATCGTCGCCGGCGTGGCCACCGACTTCAGCCACGCCAAGATCACCGTCGCGGGCGTTCCGGACGTGCCGGGCAAGGCCGCCGAGATCTTCAAGATCGTCGCGAAGTCGGGCGCGAACGTCGACATGATCGTGCAGAACGTGTCGGCCGCCTCCACCCGGCGCACCGACATCTCATTCACGGTTCCCAAGGCTGACGCCGCGGCGGCCCTCAAGGCGCTGGCTGCCGAGCAGGACGAGGTCGGCTTCCAGAACCTCGTGCACGACGACCAGATCGGCAAGCTCTCGGTCGTCGGCGCGGGGATGCGCACGCACTCCGGCGTCTCGGCGACCCTGTTCGAGGCGCTGTCCGCGGGCGGCATCAACATCGAGATGATCTCGACCTCCGAGATCCGCATCTCGGTGGTGCTCCGCGATACCGACCTCGCCGAGGCCGCCCGCACTGTGCACACCGCCTACGGTCTCGACGGCGATGCCGAGGCCACCGTGCACGCGGGCACGGGCCGCTGACACAAACCGAAGACCTGGTCCCTGAGCTTGTCGAAGGGCCGTTCCGGCGCGGTAGACTCACCGGAACCCTGACATCGGCGCCAGGCGCGGCATCCGCATCCCGACGTCGCGCCTCGTGCCTCGTTCGCAGCACCGCACGACGCCAAGGAACCTCATGACCCGCATCTCCGACTCAGGACTCTCCGTCGCCATCGTGGGCGCCACCGGCCAGGTGGGCACCGTGATGCGCGAGATTCTCGCCGAGCGGTCCTTCCCGATCCGCGAGCTGCGGCTGTTCTCGTCGTCGCGTTCGGCGGGAACGGAGATCGAGTTCGGGGGAGTGGCGGTCGTCGTGGAGGACGTGGAGACCGCGGATGCCGGCGGCATCGACATCGCGCTCTTCTCCGCCGGTGCCACGGCCAGCCGTGCGTACGCCCCGCGCTTCGCCGAGGCCGGCGCTGTCGTGGTCGACAACTCCAGCGCCTGGCGCAACGATCCCGAGGTTCCGCTCGTGGTGAGCGAGGTCAACCCGCATGCGATCGACGAGCGTCCCAAGGGCATCATCGCGAACCCGAACTGCACCACGATGGCCGCGATGCCGGTGCTGAAGGCGCTGCACGCCGAGGCCGGCCTCGAGCGGCTCATCGTCTCGACCTACCAGGCAGTCTCCGGCTCCGGTCTCGCCGGTGCGCAGGAGCTCCTCGGTCAGGTCGAGGGCGTGCTCGCGCAGGGTGACACTCTCCGCCTCGTGCACGACGGGTCGTCCATCGACTTCCCGGCGCCCGAGAAGTACGTCGCCCCGATCGCGTTCGACGTCATCCCGTTCGCGGGCAGCCTCGTCGAAGACGGGCAGAACGAGACCGACGAGGAGAAGAAGCTCCGCAACGAGAGCCGCAAGATCCTCGAGCTCCCCGGCCTGCGGGTCGCCGGCACCTGCGTGCGCGTTCCCGTCTTCACCGGCCACTCCCTGTCGATCCACGCCGAGTTCGCGGGAGACATCACGCCTGAGCGCGCGACCGAGGTGCTCTCCGCAGCCCCCGGCGTCGCTCTCGAAGAGGTCCCCACGCCCCTGTACGCCGCGGGCAAGGACCCGAGCTTCGTCGGCCGCATCCGCGCCGACCAGTCGGCTCCCGAAGGCAAGGGCCTCGTGCTGTTCATCAGCAACGACAACCTGCGCAAGGGTGCGGCGCTGAACGCGGTGCAGATCGCCGAGATCCTGGCGGAGCGCCTCAGCGTCATAGCCTGAGAGCATCCGCGCCATGCGGATCCGGTCTGACCGGACGAGCCTGCGTGGTCAGGAGGGCGGGAGCCCGCGAACTAGACTGTTGTGGTGACAGAAAACGTCGATGTCGTCTTGATCGGCGGTGGCATCATGAGCGCCACCCTCGGAACCCTGCTGCACCAGCTGCAGCCGGATTGGAAGATCGTCGCCTTCGAGCGGCTCTCCGATGTGGCGCAGGAGTCGTCCAACGCGTGGAACAACGCAGGCACCGGGCACGCCGCGCTCTGCGAGCTGAACTACATGCCGCAGCAGGGCAGCGCGCCGCTCGACCCGGCCAAGGCGATCTCGATCAACGAGCAGTTCCAGCAGAGCCGCCAGTTCTGGTCGTCGCTGGTCGAGAAGGGCGTGCTCGACGCGCCGTCGACGTTCATCAACGCCACCCCGCACATGACGTTCGTGCGCGGTGAGAAGGATGTCGCCTACCTCCGCAAGCGCTACGAGGTGCTCAGGGAGCAGCCGCTGTTCGCGGGCATCGAGTACAGCGAGGACTCGCGCGTCATCAACAAGTGGGCGCCCCTGCTCATGCAGAAGCGACGCAAGGGCGAGCCGTTCGCGGCCACCCGGGTGCCTTCGGGCACCGATGTCGACTTCGGTGCGCTCACGCATCAGCTGTTCGACCACCTCACGGCGTCCGGCGTCGACCTCCGTCTGAACCATGAGGTCCGCGGCCTCAAGAAGCAGAAGGACGGCGACTGGCTCGTCAAGTACCGCACCACGATCGGCCGCACGCCGAATCAGATCAAGGCACGCTTCGTGTTCGTCGGCGCGGGCGGCTGGGCGCTCAAGCTCCTGCAGAGCTCGGGCATCCCCGAGATCGAGGGCTACGGCGTCTTCCCGATCGGCGGGCAGTTCCTGAAGACCACCAACCCGAAGGTGGTCGCGCAGCACCAGGCGAAGGTGTACTCGCAGGCTTCCGTCGGGGCTCCGCCGATGTCGGTTCCGCACCTCGACACCCGCGTCGTCGACGGCGAGGCGTCGCTGATGTTCGGCCCGTTCGCGACGTTCAGCCCGAAGTTCCTCAAGCAGGGCTCGATGCTCGACATCGTCACCCAGGTGCGGCCGCACAATCTGTGGCCGATGCTCCGGGTCGCCTTCGCGAACCCCGACCTGATCACGTACCTCGTCAGCGAGCTGGTGAAGAACCACCGCAAGAAGGTCGATAACCTCCGCACCTTCATGCCCGGCGCCGAGGATGAGGACTGGACCCTCATCGACGCAGGTCAGCGCGCGCAGGTGATGAAGAAGGACGCGAAGAAGGGCGGCATCCTCCAGTTCGGCACCGAGGTCGTCTCCTCGGCCGACGGCTCGATCGCGGGCCTTCTCGGCGCCTCGCCCGGCGCTTCGACGGCCGTGCCGATCATGCTGCAGCTCCTGCAGAAGTGCTTCCCCGAGCAGTTCCCCGGCTGGGAGGCGGAACTGCGCAGCCTGATCCCGACGTTCGGCGAGAGCCTGAACGCGGATGCCGAAGCCGCGGCGAGGTCGACCGCGGAGACCGCCGAGGCCCTCGGCATCAACGCGTAGCCGCATCGTGGCGAAGCTCTACTTCCGCTACGGCGCGATGAACTCGGGCAAGTCCACGTCGCTGCTGCAGGCCGCGTACAACTACGAGGAGCGCGGACAGCGCGTGCTGCTCGCGAAGCCCGCGATCGACACGAAGGGCGCGTCGCAGATCGACTCCCGCCTCGGGATGACGCGGGACGTCGACTTCCTGATCGGCGCCGACGACGACGTCAGAGTGCTGTTCGCCGAGCATCGCGAGCGTCTGCGCCGCACCGTCGAGTCCGAGCTCATCCCGAGCGGGCCGGTGGACGTCGCCTGCCTCCTGATCGATGAGGCGCAGTTCCTCACGCCGGAGCAGGTCGACGACCTGTTCCGGATCGCCGTCGAGGACGGCATCCCGGTGCTGGCCTACGGCATCCGCAACGACTTCCGCACCCACGCCTTCCCCGGCTCCGCTCGGCTGCTCGCCATCGCGCACTCGCTCGAGGAGCTGAAGACGATCTGCCGCTGCGGACGCAAGGCCGTGTTCAACGGCCGCGTGATCGGCGGCCGCTTCGTGTTCGACGGCGATCAGGTCGCGATCGACGAGGGCGCCGCCGGTGCCGCTGCCGCCGAGCTGACGACCTACGAATCGCTGTGCGGCTCCTGCTACCTGCAGGAGTCCGGAGGCCGTCTGGGCTGACAGCCCGGCGTCTGCACACCGCCCGTTCACAACTCCTCAGGATCGGGCTGCCCGGGCGCGCAATCATGCCCCGCGGCCTCGTCGGAGAGCGTTCCTGAGGAGTTGTGCAACGCGCCTTGCGTGGTCTGACCACAGGCGCTACTGTGGTCAGACCACAGACCTGAGGAGAGCGGATGCCGGAGCAGCAGCCTGCACGCGCATGGCGCCTGGTGCTCGAGCACATCGAGCGCGACCTCCTCGACGGACGGCTCGGACCGGGGGACCGTCTCGCCTCGGAGCGGGATCTCGCGACCGACCTCGGCGTCGGGCGCTCCAGCGTCCGCGAGGCGCTCCGGGTGCTCGAGGTGATGGGGCTGATCCGCACGTCGACGGGCTCAGGGCCGCAGTCGGGCGCGATCGTGATCGCGACGCCCCACGGTGGCATGTCCGCCCTCCTGCGCCTCCAGGTGGCGGCTCAGGGCTTCCCGCTGGACGATGTGGTGCAGACCCGCCTCGTCCTCGAAGGGGCGGTCGTGCAGGCGCTCGCAACGCGACCGGGACGGGATCTCACCGGGCCTCGCCTGCTCCTCGAGGCGATGGAGGCAGACGACCTCACCGCGCAGGAGTTCCTCGCGCTCGACGCGCAGCTGCATCTGGCGCTCGCCGAGGTCAGCGGCAACACCGTGATCGCCGCCATGATGGCGGGCCTTCGCAGCGCCATCGAATCGTACGTGCAGGAGGGCGCGGCATCCGTCGCCGACTGGGCTGAGACGGCCTCGCACCTGCGCACCGAGCACCTCGCGATCGTCGAGGCGATCGAAGCGGGAGACGCGGATGCCGCCCGCACGCTCGTGCATGACCACATCACCGGCTACTACACCGCGACGGGGCTGACCCGCAGCTCGCCGTCCCCCCACTGAGAGGAACACCATGGTCCAGCGACAGGTGCCCAACCCCGCAGAGCTCCTCGAACTGATGAAGTTCAAGAAGCCCGAGCTGAACGGGAAGAAGCGTCGCCTCGACGGCGCGCTCACGATCGACGACCTGCGCCTGATCGCGAAGCGCCGCACGCCCAAGGCCGCGTTCGACTACACCGACGGGGCGGCGGAGGGGGAGCTCTCACTCACCCGCGCGCGCCAGGCGTTCCAGGACATCGAGTTCCATCCCGGCATCCTGCGCCCCGCCCCGGACGTCGACACGTCGACGGAGATCCTCGGCGGGCCCTCCGCGCTGCCTTTCGGCATCGCACCCACCGGCTTCACGCGCCTGATGCAGACCGAGGGCGAGGTCGCCGGTGCCGGTGCCGCTGCGGCCGCCGGCATCCCGTTCACCCTGTCGACCCTCGGCACCACGTCGATCGAGGGCGTGAAGGACGCGAATCCGCACGGCCGCAACTGGTTCCAGCTGTACGTCATGCGCGACCGCGAGATCTCCTACGAGCTCGCCAGGCGCGCCGCGGCATCCGGGTTCGACACCCTGCAGTTCACCGTCGACACCCCCGTCGCCGGCGCGCGTCTGCGTGACAAGCGCAACGGCTTCAGCATCCCCCCGCAGCTGACCCTCGGCACGATCATCAACGCCATCCCGCGGCCCTGGTGGTGGTACGACTTCCTCACCACGCCGAAGCTCGAGTTCGCCTCGCTGAAGACCACGGGCGGCACGGTCGGCGAGCTGCTCGACGCCGCGATGGACCCGACGATCAGCTACGACGATCTCGCGGTGATCCGCGACATCTGGCCGGGGAGGATCGTGATCAAGGGCGTGCAGAACGTCGAGGACTCGCTGCGCCTGCGCGATGCCGGCGTCGACGGCATCGTGCTCTCGAATCACGGCGGTCGTCAGCTCGACCGGGCCCCGATCCCGTTCCACCTGCTCCCGGAGGTTCGCAAGGCCACCGGCGACGGCTTCACCGTCATGATCGACACCGGCATCATGAACGGCGCCGACATCGTGGCCGCCGTCGCCCTAGGGGCGGACTTCACCCTGATCGGCCGCGCGTACCTGTACGGGCTGATGGCCGGCGGGCGCGCGGGCGTCGACCGGACGATCGCGATCCTGCGCACCGAGATCGAGCGGACCATGCGCCTGCTCGGCGCCTCGACCCTG
The DNA here is from genome assembly GCF_017355365.1 of Microbacterium sp. SD291. Lineage (GTDB taxonomy): Bacteria > Actinomycetota > Actinomycetes > Actinomycetales > Microbacteriaceae > Microbacterium. The sequence goes on from NZ_JADIJR010000006.1 coordinate 35,217, forward strand.
GCCGAGCTCGAGCCTGCGCACGTGACCCAGCTCACTCGGCTGGTGCCGGTGGCCCGGGCAGCGGCCGAGGCGGTCGCTCGCTAGCGCTGCGGCGCTGCGGCGCTGCGGCGCTGTGACGCTCGGCGGTTACGAGCGCTGCGGCGTCGCGACGAGGCCCGCGAGCAGCTCGTCGAGCTTGTCTGCGGTGTCCTCCCAGCCCTCGACTGCCACGGACGGCACGCCGAGCGCCAGCACCGGGTAGTCGTTCCCGCCCGCGTCGAGGCGGTCGCCGTAGAACAGCATCGACGTGAGGGGGATGCCGGTGTGCTCGGCGAGCTGCAGCATCCCGTACGCCTTGTCGATTCCGGCGCGCGTGATGTCGATCGACGTGGAGCCGCCGGCGCGGACCTCGAGTCCGGGGAGCCGCGCGGCGACGGCGTCACGCAGGGTGAGGCGCTTGGTGCCCGTCGGGTCCCAGTCATGCTTCGCCTCGCGTGGCGCCTGCTGGCCGAGGGCCGAGAAGGTGATCTGCGAGCCGCGGTCCTCGAGGATCTCGCCCCAGGGTGCGGCCTCCCAGAGGTCGAGGCGCTCTGCCTCCTCGCGCAGCGCGATGAGGGCCGCGGACTTCTCATCTTCCGTCAGGTCGTGCGCGTACAGCGGTGCGAAGCCGCTGCCGTCGTGACGCAGGTAGCGAGTGCCGCAGGTCGGCAGCAGGTGGAGGCGCGCGAGGTCCGCCGCATCCGCGTCGCCGAGGTGAGCGATCACCTGGGAGCGGAACTGCTCCTCGTTGCCGCCCGAGATGATCGCCACATCCACTGCGCGCAGGAGGGCACGGAGCTGGCCGGCGACCCGCGGGCTGATGGCGGCCTTCGAAGGGGCGAGCGTGTCATCGAGGTCGAAGGCGACGAGGGCAGGCGAAGTCATGATGTCTCCAGCTTAGAAGACCTCGCCTGAGAGCCGCTTCGCGTGAACAGCAGGCTCAGCAGCAGGGCCGCGATCACGCCGATCGTGGCGCCGGAGGAGTTCGCGAGCACGTCGCTGATCGTCGCGGCGCGGTGGGGCAGCGCGATGCGCTGCGCGAGCTCGATCCCCGCCGAGACGGCCGGGCCGATGAGCCATGCGAGTGCACGGAATCGGCGGGGGAGCAGCACGACGGCGAGGATCCCGATCGGGATGAAGACGAGCACGTTCGCGAGCACCTCGAGCCGGGTGAAGTCCAGCGACTCCCAGCCGAGCCGGTGCGCGGCCCGCAGCGCGAGGTCGAGCAGGTTCGGCATCGCGTTCTCGACGCGCGAGGGCGTCAGGGTGAGGAACGCGAGGCAGGCCAGGAACGGGATGCCGAGGAGCAGCGCCATTCGCCGGAACGGTGTCATGCGGCGTGCTCCTCTCGGTCCACGCCACTCTACGTGCCGCCTCGGTGAGAACGCTGGAGACGAAGAGGCGGGCCCGCCTTCCTCAGTGCATGACCTGATCCACCCGCAGTACGCGTGTGACCCAGTCAGCGACGCGGGGTGGAAGCACGGCGAACAGGCGTCCCTGGGCCGCGATCTCCCTGGGGACGCAGACCTCAGGGTGGCCGAGCCGGATGGCGTCGACGATGCGGTCGGCGACCACTTCGGGCTCGATCACGCGGACGCCCACGGCGTCGTTGAAGTCGGTCGTCATGTCGGTGCGGATCACTCCCGGCATCACCACTGTGGTGCGCACGCCGCTGCCACGCAGCTCTGCGCGCAGGGCTCGGGTGAACCCCAGGACTGCGTGCTTGGTGGCTGTGTAGACGGCGCCGTTCGCCGTGGCGATCATGCCTGCGCTGGACGCCATGTTCACCACGTGCCCGTCACCGCGATCCAGGAACCGTCGCAATGCCAGCCGGGTGCCGGTGACGACTCCCTTGATGTTGACGTCGAGCTGCAGCTGCACGGATTCATCGTCGGCGCCGGCGAGCGGTCCCATGCGGAGCACTCCTGCGTTGTTGACCAGCACCTCCAAGGGGCCGAGATTCGCCTCTACTGCGTCGAGGAATGCCGTGAACGAGTGCTTGTCGCGCACGTCGAGGACGTATCCCACGACGTCGCTGCCCAGTTCGGCTGCCGCCTCGGCGACGCGATCGGCGTCGACGTCGCCGATCCCGACCTTCATCCCCGCTTCGGAGCATCGCCGGGCGATGGCGAACCCGATTCCTCGGGCGCCGCCGGTGACTGCGACGACCTTGCTGTCCAGTCGCTGTTCGGCCTGCTTGGTCATCGGATCTCCGTCTCGGTGACGCGGCTGGTCGTGACGGGGCTGGCCGTGACGGGGAGCAAGGGGCGGGAGCGCATCGGACATCCTCGGGGATCGTGAAACGGAGCGGATGACTCACGATCCCAGCGCGGGCGCGTCCGGTCTTGACTTGCGGGGACCAATCCTTGACATTTGGAGACATGGCCTTGATTCGCGGGACTTCCCTCTCCGGCTATCCGGAGCTCGTCACCGAGCTGGGCGCCGACCCAGAGGTTCTGTTGCAAGCAGCCGGGCTGCGGGCCCAGGACATCGGCCGCAGCGACGTGTTCATCAGCTATCCGGGGGTGGTCAGGGCGGTCGAATCAGCTGCCGCCGTGACCGGCGCCAACGACTTCGGCCGACGTCTCGCCACCCTCCAGGGCATCGAGATCCTCGGGCCGGTGGGGGCCGCGGCGAAGTCGTCGGCCACAGTCGGGGACGCCTTCGCGATCTTCGCCACCTACATCGCTGCCTACAGTCCGGCGATCCGCACGACACTGAGGGCGGAGCCCGGATCTCGGCATTGCGTGTTCGAGTTCCAGATCGTGCTGGACAGGGTCGTGATCCATCCCCAGGTGACTGAGTTGTCTCTGGGAGTTGCATTGCGCGTCTGCCGCTTCCTGATGGGGCGCGAGTACGGTCCCGTCAAGGTGCACCTGCCGCACGCCGCGCTGGCGCCTCGCGCGGACTACGTGAAGTACTTCGGATGCGCGCCCGTGTTCAACGATCGCCTCACCGGTTTCACCCTCGACGTCGCCACACTGCAACGTCCTCTCCAGAACGACGATGTGACCCACCATGCTCTCGTGGACTACCTGCGCAGCGTGGTCGACAACCAGGAATCCGGCCTCTCGAGCGCGACCCGTGACCTCGTGCGCCAGCTTCTGCCCACCGGCGCCGTCACGCTTGACGTCATCGCCATGCAGTTCTCGCTGCATCCCAAGGCGTTCCAGCGTCGGCTGGCGTCCGAAGGGCAGACCTTCGGCGATCTCGTGGACGGTGTACGCAGGGAGAGCGCCGAACGGTACCTCTGCGGAACCGAGATGAGCCTTTCGCATCTGACTCTCGAACTGGGCTATTCCGAGCAGAGCGTGCTGACCCGCTCCTGCCGCCGGTGGTTCGGGGACAGCCCTGGCAACATCCGACGACGTGCACGAGCGGGGCAGACGCCCATTCCGGAGTGACGCGCGCGGTGACTCCGACGCACGGGCCCCGGCCGATGTGCGCCGTGTCGCGCCGGGTCAAGTTTTTGTCCTGTGAAGTCAAGTCCACAGAGGGTGCATCTGCCAGCCTTCCTCTATGCCTTACTCGGTCAGACAGAGCCACCGTGCCCCCGCCATCACCACGCCGATCGCGCCCGATCCGGCATTGCCGAGGGTCTGCGTCATCGGGGCCGGCTCGTCTGGACTCGCCGCCGTCAAGGCCCTCTACACCGGAGGCATCCCCTTTGACTGCTACGAGAAGGGTCCCGTCGTCGGCGGCAACTGGGTCTTCGGCAACCCCAACGGCCAGTCCGCCTGCTATCAGACGCTTGAGATCAACACGTCGTGTCCCCGTATGGCGTTCTCGGACTTCCCCATGCCCGCGCACTATCCGCAATACGCCCGTCATGACCAGGTCGCGGACTACTTCGAGGCCTACCTCGACCACTTCAGGCTCCGCGATCAGATCACGTTCTCCACCACCGTGACTGCTGTGACCCGTGCAGACGACGCCACGTGGCGCGTGAGCATCTCGGGCCCGGACGGTGACGCGGTCATCGAGTACGACGCGGTCATCGTGGCCAACGGCCACCACTGGGATCCCCGATGGCCCGACCCTGTGTATCCCGGAACGTTCGACGGTGAGCAGATGCACGCCCATGACTACAGATCGGCGTCGCAGCTGGAGGGACGCGACGTCGTGGTCGTCGGCTCGGGCAACTCCGCCCTCGACATCGCAACCGAGGCGGGGCGTGTCGCCCGCTCCACACATCTGTCCCAGCGCCGCGGACAGTGGGTGCTGCGGAAGTACCTTCTCGGCGTCCCTGCAGACCAGGTGGCTCTGCCGGGCTGGGTGCCGTGGTGGGTCACTTCGGCCCGGCTGCGCCTCGCCGCCATGCTCTCCGGGAACGTCGCAGAACTCGGCCTCCCGACCCCTGGCCACAGACCCGGCCAGTCCCACCCCGTTCAGTCCGACGGCATCCGCGATGCTCTCCGCTCCGGCAAGGTCCAGCCTCGCCCAGGTATCGCGCGGCTGGACGGCGGCAGCGTCGAATTCGTCGACGGGACCCGCGTCTCCGCGGACCTCGTCGTCTGGGCCACCGGATACCGAGTGACGTTCCCCTTCTTGGACCCCGCCCTGATCGCCGCCGAGGACAACGATCTTCCGCTCTGGAAACGCACCATCCACCCAGACCTGCCCGGCCTGTACTTCGTCGGGCTGCTGCAGCCCATCGGGGCCGTGATGCCCCTGGCCGAGGCCCAGAGCGCATGGATCGCCGAGCACGTCTCCGGGCGCTACGTCGCACCCCCGCGGGATGAGATCCGCCGACAGATGCTCGCCGATCACCAGCGGAACCGCCGACAGTTCTACACCTCGGCCCGGCACACCATGGAGGTGGACTTCGACCACTACCTGTGGGACCTGGGCAGAGAGCGCCGCCGCGGGGCCCGGCGCGCACGTCGCGTGCCGGCGTGAGCGGCGTGCGGAGCCTCCTGCGCCCGCGGGGCCCGCTTCACTGCCGCGAAACGCAGAAAAAGGGCCCGCCTTCGGCGGACCCTTTTCCTGCGTTGTCGGGGTGACAGGATTTGAACCTGCGACCTCTTCGTCCCGAACGAAGCGCGCTACCAAGCTGCGCCACACCCCGTTTTGCAACCCTCCGAGTCTACAAGCAAAACCCTCGGAACACCGAATCGGCCTCAGGTCCGCGCGGTGAGGGTGAGCAGCGTCGCCTCGGGGCGGCACGCGAACCGCACCGGCGCGTAGATCGAGTGTCCGCACCCGGCGCTGACGTTGAGAGGGATGGAGCGGCCGCCGCGGGTCCAGGTGCTCAGGCCCTTCGCCTGCTTGAGCGGGATGTCGCAGTTCGCGACCAGCGCGCCGAAGCCGGGAAGGCAGACCTGGCCGCCGTGCGTGTGCCCGCCGAAGATCACGTCGGCGTCGAGATCCATGAAGCCGTTCAGCACGCGCTGATACGGCGCGTGTGTGACGCCGATCACGGAGGTGCCGGCATCCCTCCCGCCCAGATCCGCGATGGCCGCCGGCAGATCCTCGAGCCGATCCCAGTCCCGGTGCGCGTCGCTGACGCCGAAGAGGTCGATCTCGTTCCCGGCTATCCGAAGGCGAGCCGCCGTATTGTTGAGGCCGGTCCAGCCGAGCTCATCCGTGAAGTACCGGTCCATCGCGTCGGTGTCGAGCTTCGTCTGCTCGCGATGGCGTGCCGATGGCCCCGAGAAATAGCGGAGCGGGTTGCGCGGGGACGGGCCGTGCACGTCGTTCGAGCCGTGCACGAACACGCCGGGGATGCCTGCCAGGGGCTCGAACGCGCGGCGGATCCCGTCGATCCCGTCGACGTGCCCGAGGTTGTCACCCGTGTTCACCACCAGGTCGGGCTCGAGCCGCGCGAGAGACGCCAGCCACTCCTGCTTGCGATGCTGCCAGGGTGCCATGTGCACGTCGGAGACGTGCAGCACCCTGATCGGTGCGGAGCCCGGCGCGAGGGCGGATGCCGTCACCTCACGCACAGTGAAGAGGTAGCGCTCGATCCCGATGCCCCAGACGGCGGCCGCAGCGCCCGCGGCCCCCACCGCGCCGAGCGCGATGAGGGCCGGGTGCGCTGTGCGGCGAGAGGTCACTCGCACTGCACCTTGATCGAGGTGCTCTTGGTCGTGGCGGTCCCCGCGGCCGGACTCGTCGACTTCACGGTCGCCTCAGGCGGGTTGCACGAGCCGGTGAAGTCCACCGTCGTGAATCCTGCCCCGAAGAGGGCTGCCTGTGCCTGTGCCTTCGTCTGCCCCGCGACATCGGGAACCGTCGCGCCCAGCCCGTTGCTCGGCGAGATCGTGATCGTCGTGCCGCTGGCGGCCTGACCAGACGGATCCTGCGCGGCGACCACGTTCACCGGCTGATCGCTGTCGACCGCCGAGCCGACTGCCACGGTGAAGCCCGCCGTCTCCAGGATCGACGTCGCCTCCTCGATGGACTTGCCGACCACGTTGGGCACCTCCGCCATCACCTGACGGATGAGCTTGTCGTCGGGCTTGGGGAACGCGTCTCCGCCGTAGACGGCGTTCGCCGCCCGCTGGATCTCACGGGCGAGGCCGTAGCGGATGTCGTTGAGGCGAGTGCCGTCGCCGTTGCGGAAGTCCTTCAGCGGCGCGCGGCCGTCGATGTTGCCCACCCAGACGGCGGTCGTGACCTTCGTGCTCGACTGGACGAGCATCGTGTGCTCCTTCTCGGCGGTACCGGTCTTGCCGATCACCGGGATGCCGTCGTCCGGGTTCGCCCTGGCACCGGTGCCGTTGCCCTCCATCACGCCGCGCAGCGCGAATGCCGCTGTGGCCGCCACCTCTGGGGTCAGCTGCTGGGTGCACGTCGTCTCCGGTGGTGCGACCTCCTGGCCGTCGATGCCGATGACCTTGTCGATCACCCGGGGCTCGCAGTAGATGCCGTTGTTCGCGACCGTCGCGTAGGCGCCGGCCATCTGCAGCGGGGCGACGCTCTTCGAACCGAGCACCGACGAGAACGGGTCGTTCGGAGCCAGGTTGACCTCGGTGCCGCCGACCGTGATGTCGTCGCCGTTGCCATAGTGCACACCGAGCTTCTTGGCGACCTCGTTGATCTCGCAGAGGTCGAGCTGCTGCGCCATTGCGAGGAAGCCGGTGTTCAGCGACTGAGCCGTGAACTGCCGCACGCTGCTCACCGAACCGCCGCTGTTGCCGAAGTTGTTGATCTTGGCCGCGTTCGTGACCTTGTCGCCGCACCTCGTGAACGGGCTGAAGGTCTTGAGGCGACCGTCGAGCACCTGGTTGACCGAATGACCGGTCTCCAGCCAGCGCAGCAGCGTGAACAGCTTGTACGTCGACCCGGTCTCGAATCCGTAGGTCGAGCCGCCGTGCGCCCTGTCTGCGGCGAAGACCTGCGAGGTCTCTCCGGCCGCGAGATTCGCCTCCGTCGACTCGTTGAACGCGGTGTTCTGCGCCATCGCGAGCACGCGCCCAGTGGTCGCCTCGACCGACACCCCGGTGCCGCCGACGAGGATTCCTGGCATCGACTGCGGGACGCGGGCCTTCACGGCGTCGATCGCGGTCTGCTGCACCCGGAGGTCGAGGGACGTGAAGATCTGCATGCCGCCGCGGCGCAGATTCGAGCGGCGTTCTTCGGGGGTGTCGCCGAACGCCTCGTCGTCCTCGATCACTGCCTTGACGTACTGGCAGAAGTAGGCGTTGTCGCCGGCAGCAGCACAGCCCTGCTTCGACTCGCTGAGCGCCGGAGTGACGGGTGCGGCGACGGCCTCGTCGTGCTCGGCCTGGGTGATCATGTCATTGATCAGCATCTGGCCGATCACGTAGTCGCGGCGGTCCTTCGTCTCCTTGTATCCGTCCGCCTCACCGTTGTGAGCGACGCCCGCATTGTCGGTGTAGGTGCCTTCCGGCCGGTCGATGCGGAGCCTGTTCGGCTCCTGGACCATGCCGGCGATCGTGGCTGCCTGGACGAGCGTGAGATTCGCCGCGGAGGTGGAGAAGTAGCGGCTCGCCGCGGCCTCGATGCCGTAGATCGTGCCGCCGAAGTTCGCGATGTTCAGGTAGCCGAGCAGGATGTCGTTCTTCGAGTACTCCTTCTCGATCTTGAGCGCGTAGCGCATCTCCTGCAGCTTTCGCTGGACGCCCGCGCTGCCCTCAGCGACCGCTGCGTCGAGGAAGCACTGCTCGATCTGCTCGGAGTAATCGTCGGCTGCCGTGTCGACCTCCTGCTCGCACTCCTGGACCTGGACGTTCTTCACGTACTGCTGGGTGATCGTCGAGGCGCCTCGATCGGTCGTCCCGGCGACGTTGCCGAGGGCGGCCTTGAGCGTAGCGCCGAGATTGACGCCGCCGTGGGTGTAGAAGTTCTTGTCCTCGCTCGCGAGGATCGCGTCATACATCACGGTGGCGATCTGCTCGTAGGTCACCGGGATGCGCTTCTGCTCGTAGAACGATGCCAGTGCGACCGGATTGCCGTCGTGTCCGGTGGCGTAGATCGTCGACTGCTGCATCGGAGCGCCGATCTGGAGGTTCTCGGGCAGGTCCTCGAAGATGCCGAAGGCCTGGGATCCTGCGATACCCGTCATGGCGAGGACCGGGGTGACGCTGGCCGTGACGAGCAGACCGGCGACGGCGCTCAGCCCGACGAGGCCGAGAAGGCCGCCGAGCACACCTTTCACCGTGCGATTCTTTTGAGGCATACGCTTGATCGTAGGGGAGTTCCCTGAATACCGCCTTTGACGCAGCTGCCCTGCAGATGCCGCCAGACAGGAGTACCGATGATCACCTGGGAGTACCTCACCACGCCGTTGCTGATCCACAACACCGCAGCGATCCTCAACAACTGGGGCAAGCAGGGCTGGGAGCTCGTGCAGGTCGTGCAGGGGCCGGAGGGAGGGCTCGTCGCCTACTTCAAGCGGCCGGTCTCGACCGATGCCGCGGCCAATGCCGGACTCGCCGCGGCCGCTGAGGCGTCGCGCCAGTTCGAGGGTGGCGCCGCATGACCGTCTCCGCTCGCCTCGGGGAGCTCGGCATCGAGCTTCCGGCTGTCGCAGCGCCCGTCGCGGCGTACGTGCCGGCCGTCGTGCACGGCGGTCTCGTCTACACCTCCGGCCAGCTCCCGTTCGTCGAGGGCGCGCTGCCGGCGATCGGCAAGGTCGGCGCCGAGGTGAGCGCCGAGGATGCCAAGGCTTACGCCCGTACCTGTGCGCTGAACGCTCTCGCCGCGGCGGCGGACGCCGCAGGAGGCGTCGATCGCATCGCGGGTGTGCTGCGGGTCGGCGGCTTCGTCGCCTCCGCGGCGGCGTTCACCGGCCAGCCAGGCGTCGTCAACGGCGCCAGCGAGGTGCTGGGGGAGATCTTCGGTGAGGCCGGTCGCCACGCGCGCGCCGCAGTCGGCGTCGCCGAGCTCCCGCTCGGTGCGCCGGTCGAGGTCGAGGTCACCTTCATCCTCGCCTGAGACCCACCGCGAGACCCCGCTCTACCGCCGAGACCCCGGCCTGCCTGCGAAGGCAGGCCGGGGTTTCGGCGTCAGCGGGGGGTCTCGGCGAGCTACTTCACCTGGGCGGAGATGATACTCATCACCGCGGTGTCGGCGAGCGTCGTGGTGTCGCCGACCTCGCGACCCTCCGCGACGTCGCGAAGAAGGCGGCGCATGATCTTGCCCGAGCGCGTCTTCGGGAGCTCGCCGACGATGTACACGTCACGCGGCCGGGCGATCGCGCCGATCTGCTCGCCGACCCAGAGCCGCAGCTGCTGGGCGAGACCCGCCGGGTCGTGCTCGGCGAGGTAGCTCTCCTTGACGATCACGAACGCGACGACGGCCTGACCGGTGGTCTCGTCGGCCGCTCCGACGACGGCCGCCTCGGCGGTGGCCTCGTGCGCGACCAGCGAGGATTCGATCTCGGCCGTCGACAGTCGGTGGCCCGAGACGTTCATCACGTCGTCCACTCGACCGAGCAGCCACAGATCGCCGTCTTCGTCCAGGCGCGCACCGTCTCCGGCGAAGTAATAGCCCTGGTCCTCGAACTTCTCCCAGTAGGTCTCCTTGAAGCGCTCTGGGTCGCCCCAGATGCCGCGGAGCATGCTCGGCCACGGCTCGGTGATCACCAGCAGGCCGCCGTTGCCGTTGCCGACCTCGGCGCCGGACTCGTCGACCACGTCGAGCGAGATGCCAGGGAGCGGGACCTGCGCGGACCCCGGCTTGGTGGCGGTGACCCCCGGAAGAGCAGACACCATGATCGCGCCGGTCTCGGTCTGCCACCAGGTGTCGACGATCGGGGTCTTGCCCGCACCGATCACCTCGCGGTACCACATCCATGCCTCGGGGTTGATGGGCTCGCCCACCGACCCGAGCAGACGCAGCGAAGAGAGGTCGAACTTCTTCGGGACGCTGCGGCCGATCTTCATGAAGGAGCGGATCGCGGTCGGCGCGGTGTAGAAGATCGACACCCCGTACTTCTCGATGATCTCCCACCAGCGCCCGGGGTGCGGCGCGTCCGGCGTGCCCTCGTACAGCACCTGTGTCGCGCCGTTCGCGAGCGGGCCGTAGGTGACGTAGCTGTGACCGGTGACCCAGCCGATGTCGGCTGTGCACCAGAACACGTCGGATTCCGGATGCAGATCGAACACGTACTTGTGCGAGTAGGCGACCTGCGCGAGATAGCCGCCGGACGTGTGCAGGATCCCCTTCGGCTTTCCCGTCGTGCCGGAGGTGTACAGGATGAACAGCGGGTTCTCGGCGGGGAACGAGCGCGCGGTGTGGTCTGCGGATGCCGCGGGCACCACGTCGTGCCACCAGAGATCGCGATCGTCGACCCAGTCGACCTCGTTGCCGCCGCGCTTGACCACGAGCACATGCTCGACCGTCTGCTGCTCGCCCTCGCCGCGGTCTGCGAGCGCCTGGTCGACTGCGGGCTTGAGTGCGGAGACGCGGCCCTTGCGGTAGCCGCCGTCCGCCGTGATGACCAGCTTGGCGCCGGCGTCGTCGATGCGCGAGCGCAGGCTGTCGGCGCTGAAGCCGCCGAACACGACGGAGTGGACTGCTCCGAGGCGCGCGACGGCGAGCATCGAGGCGATCGCCTCGGGGATCATCGGCAGATAGATCGCGACACGGTCGCCGTGGCCGATGCCGAGGCCCTCGAGGACGTTCGCCACGCGCTTGACCTCGTCGGTCAGCTCGGCATAGGTGATGTCGCGGGAGTCACCAGGCTCGCCCTCCCAGTGCAGTGCGACGCGGTCGCCGTTCCCCGCCTCCACGTGACGGTCGAGGCAGTTGTACGAGACGTTGAGCTCGCCGTCCTCGAACCACTTGGCGAACGGCGGGTTCGTCCAGTCGAGGACCTGGGTGAAGGGCTTGTGCCAGTGCAGCAGCTCGCGGGCCTGCTCGCCCCAGAACCCCTCTCGGTCGGCCGCCGCGCGCTCGTAGAGCGCGGGGGAGGAGATGGTCTGGGCTGCGAACTCCTCGGACGGCGGGAACTGGCGGGTCTCATCGAGAAGATGGTCGATCTGGCTGCTCATCTGCAGGCGCTCCTTTGCGGCGATGCTGGTCGTGCTGGGCACGGTCGCGAGGGTGCGGCGACCACGTCACGGCGAATCTAGTCCCGGCCACAGACGTCGCATACTGCCGAAAGTCGGTATCGAGGCTGGTTTTGTCGGGACGGTCGCCTTGCGTACACTCGACGACAGCCGAATTCTCATTCCGGCCTTGGCGCGCCCGATTCCCCGATCGTGGCGGCGCCGTGGGCGGCATCTCATTCCCCCCGTGAGATGCCGCCCTTCTCTGTGGGAGCGCTCCCCGCATCCGGGTCCCGCTCTGCACTTCCGTACTGCACGCAGACCGGATCCGCCGAGTTCTCCACACCCCGCGTCCGCGGTCCCGTCCGCCGCGGATCAGGGTCGCTCGGCACGTCTAGCGTCTTGGCATGCCTCAGCCGTTCGTCATCCAGCCACGGAACTCCGCGGCGCCGGCATCGACCGGCGCGTCGAGCGCCGAATCGCCGCTGAGCCTCGACCCGGCTTTCGGTCCGCTCGCCGAGCACTGCGCCGATGAGGGCGTCACCGACATCTTCGTCAACGGCGCGGCGGGGCTGTTCGTCGACCGAGGCCACGGCACGGAACCCGTCCCGGAGTGGAGCGCCTCCGAGCGGGAGGTGCGCGATCTCGCGGTGGCCCTGGTCGGCCTCGGCGGCCGGCACCTGGACGATCAGGCGCCGTGCGTCGATGTCAGGCTCGACTCCGGCATCCGGGTGCATGCCGTGCTCGCGCCGGTGTCGACCTCCGGAACCGCGCTGTCGATCCGGGTCCCGCGGGTGCGCGCCGCCGATCTCGACGCGCTCGCCGCACTCGGCGCGTTCGACGGGCGGCAGCAGACCTGGCTCGAGGGACTCGTCGCCGAGCGCGCGAACATCCTCATCACGGGTGGCACGGGCACGGGAAAGACGACCCTGCTCTCCGCGCTGCTCTCGGCCGCGTCGCCTGCCGAGCGGATCGTCACGATCGAGGACGTGGCGGAGCTGCGTCCTCGTCATCCGCACCATGTGGCGCTCGAGGCCAGGCAGGCCAACCTGGAGGGCGCCGGCGGGATCAGCCTGGCGAGGCTCGTGCGCGAATCGCTGCGGATGCGACCTGACCGGCTCGTGGTCGGGGAGTGCCGCGGGGAGGAGGTCCGCGAGCTGCTGACCGCGCTGAACACCGGGCACGACGGCGGCGCAGGCACCCTGCACGCCAGTGGGCTGCGCGACGTCCCCGCTCGGATGGAGGCGCTGGGCGCTCTCGCCGGGATGGACGCCACCGCGCTCGCACGACAGGTCGTCAGCGCGTTCACGATCGTCCTGCATCTCGACAGGGAGCCCGGCGGGCGCAGGCGCATCGCGCAGGCCGGGGCGTTCTCCCTGGCCGGCGACAGGCTCGGCATCGAGGAGGTGCAGCCGTGGTGACAGTCCGCAAGAGGGCGGCGCCGGACAGCGGAGCGGATGCCGCGACCTCGGTGCAGACGCTGGCGGTGCTGCTGCAGGCCGGTGCGGTCCCTCTCGTCGCGTGGCGGTATCTCGCCGACACGGGCGATGTGCACGCCGCGGCGGTCGTCGCCCGCGTCGAGAACGGCACCCCGCTGCTCGCCGCGATCGAAGAGGAGGGCGGGGCATGGCTGGACCTCGCCGCATCGTGGGAGATCGCCACGACGGTCGGGGCGCCTCTGGCGGAGGTGCTGCGGATGATCGCCGGGACGCTGCGCGATGCGGCATCCGCAGCCGACGACGTGCGCATCGCGCTCGCCGAACCCGCCGGGACCGCGCGACTGCTGCTCTGGATGCCGTTCGCCGGGCTGCTGCTGGGGTTCGCACTCGGATTCGACACGATCGGGGTGATCTTCGGAAACCCGATCGGCTCCGCCTGCGTCGTCGCGGGCCTGCTCCTCGTGTTCGCAGCGCGACTGTGGACCACGCGCCTGCTGGATCGGGCGAGGCCCGCCCCCGGCACCCCGGGGATGCAGGCGGAGCTCGTCGCGGTGGCGCTCGCCGGGGGAGCCTCCGTCGAGCGCGCGCTCCGTCTCGTCGCCGAGAGTCCCGCATCGCGGAACGGCACGGAGGAGCGCGTGCGCACCGTGCTGGAGCTCTCGCGCGCCGCAGGCGTCCCGGCCGGTGAGCTGCTGCGCGCGGCGGCCGCGCAGGACCGCCACGCGGCGAGGATCGACGGCCGGCTGCGAGCGGCGAAGCTCTCGACGCGACTCCTGATCCCTCTGGGCGTCTGCACGCTCCCCGCCTTCCTGCTGCTCGGCGTCGCGCCGCTGCTGTTGAGCGTGCTCGCCTCGACGCCCCTGCCGATGTGACGTCGAACCCAGAACCATCGGACCCAGACCATCGGATGCGCCGCATCCACAGAGAAAGAAGGAACACATGGACACCATCCCCACCGTCAGCCGCCGCCGCGCGGCCGAGCTGTTCGGCGACGACAGCGGCGCCGCCACGGCCGAGTACGCGATCACGACGATGGCCGCGGTGGCATTCGCCGGCCTGCTGGTCGTGATCATGAGATCCGACGAGGTCCGCGGCATCCTCACCGACCTCGTCCGCCGGGCGCTCACGGTGTCGTGATGCGCGACGTCCCGCGAGCGCGAGGCGACGGGGAGCGCGGATCGGTCGCCGCCGAGCTCGCTCTCGCCCTGCCCGCAGTCCTGCTGGCGCTGCTCCTCGGTGCCGGCGCGCTGGGTGCGGCCGCCAGGCAGGTGTCGCTGCAGGATGCCGCGGCGGACGCCGCCCGCCTCCTCGGCCGAGGCGAGGGAGCGGGCGCGGCCGCGCAGGCCGTGAGCGCTGCGGTCCCCGGGGCCGACATGTCCAGCGGCGGCTCCGATGGCATGGTGTGCGTGACCGCGCGCGCCGAGGTGTCGATCGGAAGCCTGATGCGGATACCACTGCAGGCATCGAGCTGCGCCCTGGACGGCGGTCGCTGATGGCAGGCTCCGCGCTCGCCGCCGGCGTGCTGACGGTCGCCGCGGCGCTGTCCCTCGGGCTCGCGGCGGCCGGAGGAGCGGCGGTCACCGCCCAGCGCGCGGCGGGAGCAGCGGATGCCGCGGCGCTCGCCGCGGCCGATGCCGCGAGCGGCGCCGTCCCCTCGGCTGACGGGCCGTGCGTGCTCGCTGCGCGGGTCGCCGCGGCATCCGGCGCCACGCTCACCGGCTGCTCGCTCGAGGACTTCGTGGCGACCGTCCAGGTCGAGGCGGCGTACGCTGGACTCGCCGCCGTCTCCCGAGCCCGTGCCGGGCCACCCGACGAGAGATGACCGCGGCACGAGGCACGACCCGGCGTACGAGCCGGGCGATCACTGTGACCAACCCCTCACGGTGGTGTGTATGGTGTGCTTCGAAGAAAGGACGCTCCCTTGGCTGAAGGCAAGAAGCTCGTCATCGTCGAGTCCCCGACGAAGATGCGGTCGATTCAGGGATACCTCGGCGACGGCTACGAGGTGCTCAGCTCCGTCGGCCACATCCGCGATCTCGCCGACAAGAAGGACATCCCCGCCGCGGACAAGGAGGCCTACGGCAAGTACTCGATCGACGTCGACAACGACTTCGATCCCTACTACGTGGTGTCCGACCGCAAGACCAAGACGGTCGCCGAACTCAAGCGCGCGCTGAAGTACGCCGACGAGCTCCTGCTCGCCACCGATGAGGACCGCGAGGGCGAGGCGATCGCCTGGCACCTGCTGGAGACGCTGAAGCCCAAGGTCCCGGTCAAGCGCATGGTCTTCCATGAGATCACCAAGGATGCGATCCAGGCCGCTGTCGGCAACACCCGCGAGCTCGACACCGCGCTCGTCGACGCGCAGGAGACCCGCCGCATCCTCGACCGCCTGTACGGCTGGGACGTCTCGCCCGTGCTCTGGTACAAGGTGAAGACCGGCCTGTCCGCCGGACGCGTGCAGTCCGCCGCGACCCGCATGATCGTGGAGCGCGAGCGCGAGCGCATGGCGTTCGTGTCCGCCGAGTACTGGGACGTCGAGGCGCTCGCCTCGTCGGCCTCCGGCTTCAAGGTCCGCCTCGTGCGCGTCGACGGCGGCCAGCTCGCCCGCGGCACCGACTTCGACGACGCAGGAAAGCTGAAGAAGGCCGTCGTCATCCTCGACGAGGCGAAGGCCGCGGCGCTCGCCGCAGCGGTCGACACCGCGGGCACCGGCACGGTCACCAAGGTCGAGGCGAAGCCCGGCACCCGCAGCCCCTACGCGCCGTTCACCACCTCCACCATGCAGCAGGAGGCCGGACGCAAGCTCTCGATGAGCGCCAAGCAGGCGATGAGCGTCGCCCAGCGCCTCTACGAGAAGGGGTACATCACCTATATGCGAACCGACTCCCAGGCGCTGAGCACCCAGGCGGTGCAGGCGGCGCGGAGTCAGGCGGTCGCGCTCTACGGCGACACCGCGGTGCCGCTGAAGCCGCGCGTCTACAAGTCCAAGAGCAAGAACGCCCAGGAGGCGCACGAGGCCATCCGCCCGTCGGGGGAGAGCTTCCGGACCCCGGCATCCGTCTCCTCCCAGCTCGACCGTGAGGAACTGCGCCTCTACGACCTGATCTGGAAGCGCACCGTCGCGAGCCAGATGGCCGATGCGAAGTACGAGACCACGACCGTCACCATCGCCGTCGACGCCGCCGGCCAGAACGCCGAGTTCACGGCATCCGGAACCGTGTACACCTTCAAGGGGTTCCTCGAGGCCTACGAAGAGGGACGCGACGAGAAGCGGGGCGACAAGGACGCCGACGAGAACCAGTCCCTCCCCGCCGTCGCCGTGGGCGACGAGCTGGGCATGTCGGATGCCGAGGCGAAGGGTCACCGCACCACCCCGAAGCCCCGCTTCACGGAGGCGTCGCTGGTCAAGGCGCTCGAGGAGCACGGCATCGGCCGTCCCTCGACCTTCGCCAGCATCATCGGCACCGTGATCGACCGCGGCTACGCGACCAAGCGCGGGCAGGCGCTCGTGCCGACCTGGCTCGCGTTCAGCGTCGTGCGGCTGCTCGAGGAGCACTTCGCGGCCCTCATCGACTACGACTTCACGGCCGCGCTCGAGGACGACCTCGACGCGATCGCCCGTGGCGAGCAGAAGCGCGTCGAATGGCTGCGCTCGTTCTATTACGGCTCCGATAAGCAGGTCGGACTCCGTCAGGTGGTCGACAACCTCGGTGAGATCGACGCACGGGCGCTCAACTCGACCCGCATCACCGACACGGCGACGCTCCGCTTCGGCAAGTACGGTCCGTACCTCGAGGTCGCGAACCCCGAGGCGCCGGACGAGAAGCCCCGCATCGTCAACGTTCCGGAGGAGCTCGCGCCGGACGAGCTGACGGAGGCCAAGGCGCAGGAGCTCATCGATGCTCCGGTCGCCGGTGACCGTGTTCTCGGCGAGAACCCCGAGAACGGCAAGATCGTCGTCGTCAGGGACGGCCGATTCGGTCCCTACGTGCAGGAGAACGATCCTGTCTCCGATGACGCGGCGGTCGACGAGGCGACCGGCGAGGTGGTCGAGGCTCCCAAGCCGAAGCGGGGA
Organism: Microbacterium sp. SD291; assembly: GCF_017355365.1. Lineage (GTDB taxonomy): Bacteria > Actinomycetota > Actinomycetes > Actinomycetales > Microbacteriaceae > Microbacterium. The sequence continues at coordinate 52,211 of NZ_JADIJR010000006.1, forward strand.
GCGAAGAAGGAGGCGGCACCGAAGCCTCGGACGGCGTCGCTGTTCCGCTCGATGTCGGTCGACACGATCGATCTCGACACGGCGCTGCAGCTGCTCAGCCTCCCCCGTGTCGTCGGCGCCGACCCCGAGTCCGGCGAGGAGATCACCGCCCAGAACGGCCGGTTCGGTCCCTACCTGAAGAAGGGTGCGGACTCGCGGTCGCTCGAAGGCGAATCGCAGATCTTCGACGTCACCCTCGAGCAGGCGCTCGAGATCTACGCGCAGCCGAAGTACGGCGCCCGCCGTGCCTCCAGCGCGCTCGCCGAGTTCGAGGCCGACCCGGTGAGCGGCAAGCCGATCCGCATCCGCGACGGCCGCTTCGGCGCCTACGTCACCGACGGCGAGACCAACGTGACGATCCCGCGCGGCCAGCAGGTCGATGACATCACGTTCGAGATCGCCGTGCAGATGCTCGCCGACAAGCGTGCTAAGGGCCCGGCCCCCAAGCGCGGATCCCGCACGACGGCGGCGAAGAAGCCCGCAGCCAAGAAGGCACCGGCCAAGAAGCCTGCCGCGAAGAAGCCTGCCGCGAAGAAGACGGCGTCTTCGGCGACGGATGCCGAGAAGGCGGCAGCACGATCCGCCGCGGCGAAGAAGGCGGCAGCGACGCGAGCGGCGAACGCGGCTCGCAAGGCGAGTTCGTGACCGCAGGTTCCGGCGTGTGGATCACGCTCGAGGGCGGAGACGGCTCCGGAAAGACCACGCAGGCGAACCTGCTCGCCGACTGGCTGACGGCCGGCGGACAGACCGTGGTGAGCACTCGCGAGCCCGGCGGCTCGGAGGTCGGCCAGCTCATCCGCGACATCGTGCTGCACCACCGAGGGGACATCGCGCCCCGCGCGGAAGCGCTCCTGTACGCAGCCGACCGTGCGCATCATGTCGCCACGGTGGTCAGGCCCGCACTGCAGCGGGGCGAGGTCGTGCTGCAGGACCGGTACCTCGACTCCTCCGTCGCTTACCAGGGGGCGGGCCGCGTGTTGGACGGCACCGAGATCCGCGACCTGTCGCTGTGGGCCGCGGAGGGTGCGCTGCCCGATCTCACGCTGCTTCTCGACCTCGACCCCGAGGCGGCGAGGGATCGACTGGACTCGGACGACAAGCCGTTCGACCGGCTCGAAGCCGAGAAGACCGACTTCCACGCGCGGGTGCGCGACGCGTACCTCGAACTCGCGGCGGCCGAGCCCGAGCGGTTCCTGGTGCTCGACGCCGCGGCATCCGCCGAGAGCATCGCCGCGCAGATCCGCGCCCGCGTCGAGACGCTGCTCGCGCAATAGCGCAGGCTCCCGTCCCGTGACGCCCGACGCGCGGGTCGGCGTCGGTCGTGCAGGTTACGCTGAATGCATGCCCCACATCGACGACGCCCCGACCGTCGCGGCGGAGTTCCCGTGGGGCGACGTGTGGGGGCAGGATGCCGCGGTCCAGACGCTGCGCGCCGCCGCCTCAGACCCGGCCGCCCTGTCGCACGCCTGGCTGATCACCGGTCCTCCTGGCTCTGGCCGGTCGACGCTGGCCTACGCCTTCGCGGCAGCCCTCATCGCAGATCATCCCGATGACGAGGCGACCATGCGTCAGGTGCTCGCCCGCACCCACCCCGACGTCACGGCGCTGCGCACCGACAAGGTGATCATCACGATCGCCGAGGCGCGCGCCCTCGTCGAGCGCTCCTACTTCGCCCCCTCCGCCGGCCGCTACCGGGTGATCGTCGTGGAGGATGCCGACCGCATGGTCGAGCGCACCTCCAACGTCCTGCTGAAGGCGCTCGAGGAGCCGCCGGAGCGGACGGTGTGGCTGCTCTGCGCGCCGAGCGAGGCCGACCTGCTGCCGACGATCCGCTCCCGCGTGCGCTCCCTGCGTCTGCGCGAGCCCGACGTCGCCGACGTCGCACGGCTGATCTCGCGGCGCACCGGCGTGGACGAGAGCGTCGCCGAGCAGGCCGCGCGGCATGCGCAGCGTCACATCGGAATGGCGCAGCGGCTCGCGACCGACGACTCGGCACGCCGCCGGCGCGAGGAGACCCTCCGCTCGGTGCTCGGCGTCCGCGGTGTCGGAGACGCCGTCGATGTCGCAGGCCGCATCATCCAGGCCGCGACAGAGGATGCGAAGGCGCTCACAGCCGAACGCGACGCGACCGAGCGCGCCTCGCTGCTGCACACGATCGGCATCGCCGAGGGGCAGGCTGTGCCGCCCGCGCTGCGCGCGCAGATGTCCGCGCTGGAGGACGACCAGAAGAAGCGGGCCACCCGCAGCCTCCGAGACGGCATCGATCGCGTGCTGACCGATCTGCAGTCGCTGTTCCGCGACGTCGTGATGCTGCAGTTCGGCCGGGGCGAGGAGCTGATCAACCGCGAGCTGCACGCCGAACTGAGCGATCTGGCGTCGGCCTGGTCGCAGACACGTACCCTTGTCGTACTTGACCACCTTGCCGAGACACGCAAGTCGCTGGAGCGAAACGTCGCACCGCTGCTCGCCCTGGAGAGCTTGCTCGTGACAGTCACGAGCGGGAGGACACCGTGAACAACCGATCGACTTCCCGCCTCCGGCGCGCCGCAGCGCTGCTCAGCGGCCTCGCCGCGGCATCCGTCGTCCTGACCGGATGCCTGTACGCGGCGATCCCCGAGCAGGCCGCCCCGAAGCCCTCGGTGACGAACGAGCCCGATACCGAGGGCGTCGCCGAGAACCTGCTCCCGTACTACGGGCAGACGCTCGTCTGGACCGAGTGCGGCACCGGCTTCGACTGCACCGACGTGACCGCACCTCTCGACTGGGAGAGCCCCGGCGGTGGCGAGATCACGCTGTCGGTGGTGCGGCACCAGGCGGAGGGGACTCCACTCGGCTCGCTGCTCACCAACCCGGGAGGTCCCGGGGCCAGCGGTGTGGAGCTCATCCAGGACAGCCTCGACTTCGCCGTCGGGGCCGACCTGATCGAGAACTACGACGTGATCGGCTTCGACCCTCGCGGCGTCGGGCAGTCGACCGCGGTGAAGTGCTTCGATGCCGCCGAGATGGACGAGTATCTGTACGGTATCCCGTCCGCTCCCCGCGGCAGCGCCGAATGGGAGGCGGAGCTGCTCACGGCGCACAAGTCGTTCGCCGACGCCTGCGAGGCGAACAGCGGCGGCATCCTGCCGCACATCACGACGATCAACTCGGCGCGTGACATGGATCTCATCCGCGCCGTGCTCGGCGACAAGGAGCTGAACTACCTCGGCTACTCCTACGGGACGTTCCTCGGGGCGACGTATGCAGAGCTCTACCCCGAGAAGGCCGGACGCCTCGTCCTCGACGGCGCGGTCGACCCCGCGATCTCCGGGCTCGATGTGGGGGCGACGCAGGCGCTCGGCTTCGAGTCCGCGCTGCGGGCGTACATGCAGAGCTGCCTCGACTCCGGCGAATGCCCGTTCAACGGCACGGTCGACGAGGCGATGGCGGATCTCGGCGCACTCCTGGCGAGTGTGAACTCCGCTCCGCTGGAGAGCGGTGACGGACGGATGCTCGGGGCTGATTCGCTCATGACGGGCATCATCGCGGCGCTCTACTCCGAGGAGAGCTGGTCGTATCTGACGCAGGCGCTGGACGAGGCGCTGCAGGGCGATCCCTCGACCGCCCTCCTCCTCGCCGACTTCTACAACGGCCGCGAGAACGGCAGCTACCTCGACAACTCGACCGAGGCGTTCCGCGCCTACAACTGCATGGATTACCCGGTCGAGGAGGATCCGGCAGCGGAGGCGGCGATCGAGGCGAAGATCGCCGAGGGCGCACCGACGATCGCGCCCTACTGGAGCGGACCGGACTCGTGCGAGGTGTGGCCGTATCCGCCGACCGGAACGCGCGGTGAGATCCACGCGGCCGGGGCAGGTCCCATCCTCGTCGTCGGCACGACGAACGACCCGGCGACGCCCTACGCGTGGTCCGAGTCGCTCGCGAAGCAGCTCGAGGAGGGCGTGCTCATCACCCGGGTGGGAGAGGGGCACACCGGCTACAACAAGGGCAACAGCTGTGTCGATGAGGCGGTCGAGGCGTTCCTCCTCGACGATGCGGTGCCCGAGGGCGGCCTGCGCTGCGGGTGAGTCCGGGCGGTCCCTGAGCCTGTCGAAGGGCGGTCCCTGAGCCTGTCGAAGGGCGGTCCCTGAGCCTGTCGAAGGGCGGTCCCTGAGCCTGTCGAAGGGTCGATTCGCGGTGCGGCTCAGGAACGGGTAATATCGATGATCGCGCCGCTTTAGCTCAGTCGGCAGAGCATTTCACTCGTAATGAAAAGGTCGTCAGTTCGATTCTGACAAGCGGCTCCAGCAGGCCCCGTGATGCGAAGAACATCACGGGGCCTTTTGGTTTCCTCCGGGCGTACCCTCGAATCATGAGCAGAGCGCTTCTCATCGTCGATGTGCAGAACGATTTCACCGAAGGCGGTGCGCTGGCGGTCGAGGGTGGGGATGCGGTGGCGTCCGCGATCACGGCCCACCTCGCCGCGCACGCCGACGACTACCAGGTGATCGTGGCCTCCCGCGACTGGCACGATCCGTCGGGCGACAACGGCGGGCACTTCTCGGATGATCCGGACTACGTCGACACCTGGCCGGTGCACTGCGTCGCGGACAGCGAGGGTGCAGCGTACGATCCGCTGCTGGCGACGGATGCCGTGACCCATCACATCCGCAAGGGTCAGGGAAAACCCGCCTACTCGATGTTCGAGGGGACGACGGAGGACGGTCAGACAGTAGGTGCAGTGCTGACGGAGGCGGGTGTCCTCACCGCCGACATCGTCGGGATCGCGACGGACCACTGCGTCCGGGCCTCGGCGCTGGACGCGATCGCCCACGGCGTGCTGGTGAGGATCCTCACCGACCTCATCGCGGGCGTGGCGCCGGAGTCCAGCGATGCCGCGCTCGCGGAGCTGGCGCATGCCGGTGCTGAACTGGTCGAGAGCTCAGCGGGGTGAGCTCGACGCACTCGGTGCGGTGCGCCCTGCTCCTGCGGGCGGTGAACGTCGGCGGCCGCAACCGTGTGCCCATGGCGGAGCTGCGAAAGCTCCTCGGCGAGCGCACGGATCTCGTCGACATCTCGACCTATATCGCCAGCGGGAACATCGTCTGCACGGCGACGGCTCCCCTGGAGGAGGTGTGCACCCAGGTGCGGACGCTGATCGCCGAGGAGTTCGGCGTCGACAGCCCCGTGATCGCGCGCGCACACGAAGAGCTGCGCAGGGCACTGCGGGCGAATCCGTTCCCGGATGCCGCGCAGGACAGGATGCTGCACGTGATTTTCCTCGAGGGGCCAGCCGCGCCGGGAGCCGTCGACGCGCTGCGTGAGCGGCTCGTCGAGGGCGAGCGCATCGCGCTGTCCGGACGGGAGCTCTGGATCGACTACGACGGGGGCGGAGTGCAGGGCACCAAGCTCACCACGAGCGTGCTGGACAGGGCGCTGGGAGTCGCAGGGACCGCCCGGAACCTGCGCACGGTGCGCAAGCTCGTCGAGCTCACCGCCTAGTTCGTCTCCCTGCTGAGCGCCGCCGGCGGGACGTGCGGGTGGGTCTGCACGTCGACCCTTCGAGCGTCGCATTCGTCGCAGCGGACGTAGAGCACGATGCCGTCGCTCGACGGATGACGGGACTCGACGAGCCAGGCGTGCTCGTGGGCCGAAGCGGTCGGTCGTGTGAGGGGGCGAGTGTGCAGCGAGGTCATGCATTCAGCGTGATGTAATGGTCTTATGCATCTCAACCCTTACGGAGAATATGCGGTCCTGCTCGCGGCATCCCTCGCCAACGAGTGGCCGGAGGACCGGGACGGCATCGAGCAGCGCACCCTCGACCTGGGCATGACGATGGTCTTCCCGCCGGCGCCCGACGATCACGCTCGCGTCCGCGAAGTGATCGACGAGTGGCTGCGCATCGTCGACGAGGCTGACCCGTCCAGGCGGGCGGAGATGCTGAACGCGCAGATGGCCGAGGCGGCTGCGTATCCCCGGCTCACCGACCACGACGGCGAGGGATGGCACCTGCACTACCGCGATGATGTGCAGTCGATGCCGTTCGCGCTCAGGGCGATCCTCAACGTGGGCACGGCCCTGCATCTGGTGACCCGCGGCATGAACCGCCTCGGTCGCTGCGGGGCATCGCCGTGCACGAACGTCGTGGTCGACGTCACCCGCAACGGGAGGCAGCGCTTCTGCTCCGTGCGCTGCGCGAACCGGGCGGCCGTCCGGCGGCACAGGGCCAGAGGCGGGGCCTAAGCGGAGCCGGTGGCCCCAGAGACTCTCGAACGCCAGCTGCCGCCCATCCGCTCGTAGGTGACGATGGCATGGCAGTTGCGGCACCTCACGTCGCATTTCTCGATCTCGGCCGCGATCGTCGCCAGCGGATGCCCGTTGCGAACGAGCCTCATCACGCTGTCGCGTTTCGCCGAGCCGGGTCGATGATCGAAATCGAGTACCCGCAGGTCAGGCTCGCCGCAATCGATGCACGGATGAGAGGTGAAGTACTCGGCGAGGAAAGCGATGCTCGTCTCCTTCTGCGCCTTCGTGCGTGTCCGGATGACCGCGATGTGGTGCTCGCGATTGCGTCGATAGTAGCGGCGGGAGGCCTCGCGGTTGCATTCGCGGCAGGTCTCCTGCCTGCCATCAGAACGGGAGGATTTTTGATTGAACTCAGCCACCGACTTGAGCCGGCCGCACGTCCCGCAGCGTTTCATGCGTCGAGGGTAGCGTCGAGCTCCGACGTTCACATTCTCACGGTGGGCCCCGAGGGGCTCGAACCCTCGACCCGCGGATTAACATGCCACTTCGGCTTTCGCCGCCGCCCACTGGGCGTTCGTGGTCTGGACTGTCCCTTCACCATGGCTCTCGCTTTAGGTGCCACCCGTCCAGTCTCTACACCTTCCGGACTCGCGTCCGGCTTGGCTCGGGATTGCCAACTGTTTACCAGTAAGGGTTCCCCGACTTTGAGTGGTGTCATCCCCGGAGTTTCCCCCGGGGCGCTCCTATTCTGTTGAAGTCCGATGCTCTGCCAACTGAGCTAGAGGCCCGTGTGTGTTGCTGCTATCCAGTGTAGTGCGCGCAGAAAGGGCTGTCGGCGACCCCTGACGCCGACAGCCCTATCCGTTATCCCGCTCGCCTTCCTCCCCCTGAGGTGAGCGAGCATGTGTGTGCCGAGAACCCCCACTCGGCATTACCCGCTTACTGAGCCGGCGGCAGCAGGACCGAGTCGATCAGGTACACGGTCGCGTTGGCCGTCTGCACTCCACCGCAGATGACGTTGGCGTCGTTGACCATCCACTCGTCGCCGCTTCCGGTGACCTCGAGGTCGGCGCCCTGCACGGTGGTGTGGGTGCCGGCGATGTCCTCAGGCGCGATCTGGCCCGGGAGGACGTGGTACGTGAGGATCGAGCTGAGCGTCGCGCTGTCGGTCTTCAGGGCCTCGATCGTGGCGGGGTCGATCTTCGCGAACGCCTCGTCGACGGGTGCGAAGACGGTGAACTCGTCACCGTTCAGCGTGTCGACCAGGTTGACGTCCGGGTTGAGCTGGCCGCTGACGGCCGCCACGAGCGTCTTGAGCAGCGGGTTGCTGGATGCGGCGATGGCGACGGGCTCCTGAGCCATGCCCTCGATGGAACCTGCGCCGTCCGGCACTGCCTCGGCGTACGCCGCGCAGCCGGGGCCGACCAGGTTCGCTGCCGGGTCCATCGTCTCGGGCGCTTCGGACTCCGACGTCTCCGGTGCCGTCGACTCTGCAGGCTCGTCCGTCGTGGTGCCGCCCATCGTGCATGCGGTGAGCAGGAATGCACTCGCCAGAGTCAGGGTGAGTGCTGCTGTGACCTTCTTGGTGCTGAACATGTCGAGCTCCTTGAGAACTGAGCCACGGCCTCTCCGTGGCGTCGAGAGCTGTTCGGAGCACCTGCGGGATCGGATGGGAGAAATCGGAAATCATTCAGATCCAATCCGATCAGGGCGTCTGGATCGAACACGACAGGGACGGCTGCACGCGAATGGGCGGAGGATGCGGCATGCTGGTGGTGATGGTCATCGACGGTATGGACGTGCCTGAAGACGGGGCGGCGCAGGACGCCGTCGCCGATCTCATCGTCCGCGTAGCCTCAGGCGATCAGCGCGCTTTCGCCGAGCTGTACGACTCGCTCTCCTCGCGTGTCTTCGGCCTCATCCTCCGCGTGCTGGTGAACCGCTCCCAGAGCGAAGAGGTGCTGCAGGAGGTCTTTCTGGAGATCTGGCAATCCGCAGCGCGGTTCGCTCCGAACAAGGGACAGGGAAGGGCCTGGGTGATGACCATCGCCCACCGAAGGGCCGTCGACCGTGTGCGAGCATCCCAGTCCAGTGCGGACCGGGATGTGCGCGCAGGGTTGCGGGATCTGGGTGTGGCCCATGACAGCGTGGCCGAGCAGGTTGAGCTCGGAATGGAAGGGGAGAAGGTCGTCGGGGCACTCTCAGGTCTGCCTGAGGTGCAGCGCGAGGCGCTCGTCCTGGCCTATTACGGCGGTTACAGTCAGAACGAGATCGCGGCGCTCGTGGGAGCACCGCTGGGGACGGTAAAGACACGGATGCGAGACGGGTTGACCCGTCTCCGAACGGCGATGGGGGTGACGGCATGAACGAGGAAGAATTCGCAGAGCTCGCGGCAGGTGCCGCCCTGCATGCGCTGTCGCGCGTCGACGAGCGCCGATACCGGGACGCGCTCGCGGCGCACCCGGAGTGGATGCCGATCGTCGAGGCGGATGCCGAGGTGGCCGGCCTGCTCGCCGGTGCCGCTGCGCCGTCGGATCCGCCGGCGCACATCCGCTCCGCTCTCCTCGCTCAGATCGCGGCAACGCCGCAGACCGGCGAGCTCCCCGCAGAAGAGGTCATCGACGCGCAGCCGGCGGAGTACCTGACGACGTCGAAGGCTGACCTCGCCTCGGACGCACCGAGAAGCGGCGGCGGCGTTCGCCGCACTCGCATCCTGTTCGCGCTGGCCGCATGCCTCGCGCTGCTGGTCGGCGTCGGCGTCGGGGCCGTCGCGCTCAACAATCAGCTGAACCGGCCCGCGAGCGTCGTCGCTCTCGAGCAGATCCAGGCGTCCGACGACGCGCAGCGCGCCACGGTGGACCTCGAGACCGGTGGCACCGCCACCGCGCACTGGTCGACGTCTCTCGGCACTGCGGTCCTCGTGGCAGACGGCATTCCCGAGCTCGCTGAGGGGGAGACCTACGAGCTCTGGTTCGTGCGCGGGGAGACGCCGGTCTCGGCGGGAGTCTTCGCGGCAGGAGATGGCGATGCCACCGCGGTGCTCGCCGGCGAGATGCACTCCGGCGACGTGATCGCCGTCACGGTCGAGCAGGAGGGCGGATCGCCCACCGGCCAGCCGACGTCCGACCCGGTGATCGTGATCCCGACCGCCTGAGCCTCGTTCGGCGCGTACCCTGGAGGGATGCCCGAGCAGCACCACCGACCCGTGCGCAGACCGTCCAGCGCCTTCGACAACATCGTCGGCACCCACGACCCGGCGGAGGAGACGCGGGTCGCGCATGCCACGGCATCCGCCCTGCTCGCCCGCGTGCGATCGGATGAGAGCGGCGAGAGCGCCGACCGGCTGGTCGCGTTCACCGCGGAGCACGGGATCGACGAGATCGCCGAGCTGTGGTCGAAGGCACCGTCCCGCACGCTTCCGGGAGCCCTCTGGCGGCTCTACCTGCTGCAGCTCGCGATCCACACCGACCCGCAGACGGCCGCGCTCCTTTACGAACGGGGGCGGGTCGAGCTGCCGTCGGCGGATGCGGTGATCGCCGGTGCGCCGGTACCTGCAGACCCTGACGAGATCGTCGTGCTCATCGACACGATCCTGCGTGGCGCGTTCCGCGGCGACTTCGCGGTGGCACTCGATCGCGCCGCCGCCTTCGCGCGGGTGCAGGCCTCCGGCGCCACGCACACCGCGGACGACTACGAGCGGACCGAGCCGGGTCGGGCGAGCGAGCTCACCAGGCGGGCGCTGCGGCTGAGCAGCTACGCGCAGGACCTCTCAGCGGCCGCCGCACTGTGGCGCACGGGTGCGCTGGCCTGAGCGCCGCTTCGGGCAGGCATCCGGAGACGGGCCCCTGACATGAGAAGACCGGGCCGCAAGAACGCCTCTCGGCGGAAGGCCGCTCAAAGCGGCAAAAATTGGAGCCCGGGGTTATGCGGCCCGGCCGTTCAATTGTAACGCGATACGCCCGTGGCTATTCCCGGCCCCTAGGCTCGGTCTCATGACCCGGCGCTTTGCTCTGATGATCGATCCCCTCGCGTCCGACGAGACGCGCGAAGATTACGCGGACACCTTCACCCAGGTGGATGCCGCGGCACCCGCGCTGAGCGTGGGCGAGCTGAGCACGCAGCGCGGGGACGGCGTCTTCGAATCCATCGGCGTGGTCGGCGGGCACGCGCAGGAGGTCGTGCCGCACCTGGAGCGCCTCGCTCATTCCGCCCGGCTGTGCGACCTCCCCGTTCCCAACCAGGCGCAGTGGCGGCAGGCCGTCGAGCGTGCGGCCGAGCAGTGCGGTTCGGGGGAGTCGGTGATCAAGCTCATCCTCAGCCGCGGTGTCGAGCACGGCCCGACGCCGACCGCCTGGGTGACGGCGGCTCCTGCCGCCGATTTCACGGCCCCGCGGCGCGACGGCATCCGCGTCGTCACCCTCGACCGCGGCTACGACCTGGGTGCTGCCGAGCGGGCTCCCTGGCTGCTGCTCGGCGCGAAGACCCTCTCGTATGCGGTGAACATGGCGGCTCTGCGCGAAGCGCACCGTCGCGGCGCGGACGACGCGATCTTCCTCTCCAGCGACGGCTTCGTGCTCGAGGCGCCCACGGCATCGCTGATCCTGCGCTTCGGCGACCGATTCGTCACGCCGGCGCCGAACGGCGGCATCCTGCACGGCACCACCCAGCTCAGCGTCTACGATCACCTCGCCGCTCGCGGGTTCGAGGCCGGGTACGACCGCATCCCGGCATCCGATCTGACCGGCGCGGATGCCGCCTGGCTGGTCTCCAGCGTCCGCCTCGCAGCTCCCATCACCGCGATCGACGGAGTCGAACTGCCCGTGGACGCCGCGCTCACCGCCGACCTGAACGAGTACCTGCTCTCGCCCCGCGACTGACGCGGCCGGCTGGGGCCCGCCGGCTTCAGGAGGAAACGGGGACGAGACCGCGAGGATCCGGCGTGTCGTGCTCGGACACGCCGTGCCGATCACGGATGATCCCGGCTTTCCACGGCGGACGTCTTGGAAGTCAGGCCGCCGGCAGCAGGTGGGCGCCGCGGGCGATCGCGCCGAGGATCGCGTTCTCCACGACCTGCCAGTTGTGGACGATCATCGCGTACGTGAACCGCAACGTCATGTATCCCGCAGCGGCGGCCGCCGCGTCACGGTAGAGGTCCTTGGCACGCTCCTTCTCCCGCTCGTGGTTCTCACGGCCGTCGGCCTCGATTATCAGGCGATCGCCGACGAGCAGATCGACCTCGCCGACCCCGACGATGTCCACCTGCGTGCGGACGTGGATGCCGAGCCGATGAAGACGCAGACGGACCAGGGACTCGAGCCCGCTGTCGGCGTCGGGTCGGGCGAATCCGAGCAGCCAGCGCATGGAGATCGGCAGATGCCTCCACAGCCAGGCGACGTCGGCGGGGGAGAGCAGCGACTGGCGCAGCGCTGATTCGAGCGCAGCGAAGAACGTGTCTTCGTCTGCGCACTCCGCGATCTGCAGCAGCACGTTGGCGACCGGTGGCAGGATGCCGACACGGACGCGACCGGCATCCCAGTGCAGACGGCAGTTCTCGCAGGCGGAACGGTGCGTCCCGGAATCACCCATCCAGATGTGGTGCTCCTCCGGGACCTCCACGATCCAGAGCCCGAGCGATGCACCGGCTTCGCAGCAGCCGATCGTCCCACCGTGGGACGCGGCGTGCCTCAACCGCTTCGAGGTCTCCGGAAGGCAGTACACACCCTGGCGGGGGCGCAGCACCTCGCGAGCACGGACCGCGCGAGTGAGCTCGGACGCCGTCACACCCTGTCGCTTCAGCTCAGACGTGCGCGCCATCCGCCCGAGAGAACGAAGGGTGGCGTCTGCGCGGACGAACGACATCCTCCGATCGTGGACGGGAGGGCAGTCGCCCGGTGGGCGCTGGTGCCACGGTGCCCACACGCTGGGGATGATCCGCAGCATCCGCCACCCGTGCAGATCCACTCATCCGACCTGCGCAGCATGGGAAAACCCGGACCATCTGCTCGGCGACCGGCGTGTCACACGTCGACACGCCCAGTCGCGATCAGATGATCCGGGTTTCCGAGACGAGAGAGACCGAGAGTTACCCGAAGCGGCCCGAGACGTAGTCCTCGGTCGCCTGCACGCTCGGCGTCGTGAAGATGGTCGAGGTGTCGTCGTACTCGATGAGGTTGCCGGGCTTGCCGGTGCCGGCGATGTTGAAGAACGCCGTCCGGTCCGAGACGCGCGACGCCTGCTGCATGTTGTGCGTGACGATCACGACCGTGTACTCGTTCTTGATCTCGGCGATCAGCTCCTCGATCGCGAAGGTCGAGATCGGGTCGAGGGCCGAGCAGGGCTCGTCCATCAGGATCACGTCGGGGGAGACGGCGATCGCGCGCGCGATGCAGAGGCGCTGCTGCTGGCCGCCGGAGAGGCCGGAGCCCGGCTTGTCGAGGCGGTCCTTCACCTCGTTCCAGAGGTTCGCGCCGCGGAGCGACTGCTCGACCAGGGCGTCCTGGTCGCTCTTGGCCATCCGCGAGTTGTTGAGCTTGACGCCCGCGAGCACGTTCTCCTTGATGGACATCGTGGGGAACGGGTTCGGACGCTGGAAGACCATGCCGACCTGACGGCGGACCAGCACGGGGTCGACGTTCGGGCCGTACAGGTTGTTGCCGTCGATGAGGACCTCACCCTCGACGCGAGCGCCGGGGATCACCTCGTGCATGCGGTTGAGGGTGCGCAGGAAGGTCGACTTGCCGCATCCGGACGGGCCGATGAAGGCGGTGACGGTGTTGGGCTTGATGTCGATGCTGACGCCCTCGACGGCGAGGAAGTCGCCGTAGTAGACGTTGAGGTCGTTGACTTCGATGCTCTTGGACACGAGAGATCCTTCTTCTTCAGTCGGGTTGATCCGGCTCAGCGGCCGTTAGTCTTCGGGGCGAACACCTTGGCGATGACGCGCGCCAGCAGGTTCAGCACCATCACGATCAGGATGAGCGTGAGGGCGGAGGCCCAGGCGCGATCGAGATATGCCTCGACCGGGATGCCGGGGTACTTCGCCTGCATGTAGGAGAACACGGGGAGGGTGGCCATCTGCCCGCTGAACATGTTCAGGTTCATGCCCTGCACGATGCCGACGGTGAGCAGCAGCGGGGCCGTCTCGCCGATGACACGCGAGATCGCCAGCATGATGCTCGTCGTGATGCCCGCGATGGCGGTCGGGAGGACGACCTTGATGATGGTCAGCCACTTCGGCACCCCGAGGGCGTACGCGGCCTCTCGGAGCTCGTTCGGCACGATCCTCAGCAGTTCCTCTGAGCCGCGGACGACGACCGGGATCATCAGCACCGACAGCGCCAGGGAGCCCATGATTCCCATGCGGGTTCCGGGTCCGACGATCAGCGCGAACACCGAGTAGATGAACAGACCGGCGACGATCGACGGGATGCCGGTCATGACGTCGACGAGGAAGGTGATCCCGCGGGCGATCCTGCGGCCCTCGCCGTATTCGACCAGGTAGATCGAGGTCATCAGGCCGATCGGGACGGAGATCACGGTAGCGCCGAGCGTGATCAGCAGCGTGCCCCAGACGGCGTGCACGGCGCCGCCGCCCTCGCCGACGATGTTGCGCATCGAGAAGCTGAAGAACTCTCCGTCGAAGCGGGCCAGGCCGTTGATGAGGACCGTGTAGAGCAGCGAGACGAGAGGAAGCAGCGCGACGACGAAGGCGCCGGAGACGAGCGCCGTCATCAGGCGGTCGATCGCGTGGCGCCGGCTCTCGATCAACGAGGACATCACGACGATGAGCGCCATGTAGAAGATCAGCCCGACGACGAGCGTGAGCGCGATGTTGAAGTCGGCAGGATCCCCGCCGCTGTTGGCGAAGGCGAAGATCGTCGCGGAGATCGCGAACGACACGAGCAGAAGCGCCCACGGCGCCCACTTGGGCAGGTGGCCGGCGGTGGTGGTGTGCGTGGCCGGCGCGATCGCGACGGGGGGAGTGGCTGTGGCGGTCATGTCAGTTGGCTCCCGAGAACTCGGCGCGGCGCGAGACGATCCAGCGGGCCACGAAGTTGACCGCGAAGGTCACGACGAAGAGGATCAGGCCGGCCGCGATGAGCGTGTTGACGCCCTCGTCGTGGGCCTCGGGGAACCGCAGCGCGATGATCGCGGGGATCGTCGTGGGGTTCTCAGGGTTCAGCAGGTTGAAGGTGACGATCCCGAGCGGCGACAGCACGAGCGTCACGGCCATGGTCTCGCCGAGAGCGCGGCCGAGACCGAGCATCGCACCGGAGACCATGCCGCTCCTGGCGAAGGGGAGGACAGCCATGCGGACCATCTCCCAGCGCGTCGCGCCCAGCGCGAGCGCGGCCTCCTCGTGAAGCTTCGGGGTCTGCAGGAACACCTCACGGCAGATGGCCGTCATGATCGGCAGGATCATGACGGCGAGCACCAGTGCAGCGGTGAGGATGGTCTTGCCCGTGCCTGAAGGGGTGCCGCCGAAGAGCGGGAACCAGCCCATGTTCGTGTTGAGCCACTTGTAGAAGGGCACGAGCATCGGGGCGAAGGTGAGTGCGCCCCACAGGCCGAAGACCACGGAGGGCACGGCCGCGAGAAGGTCGATCACGTAGCCGAGGAGCCCGGCGAGCTTGCGCGGGGCGTAGTGCGAGATGAACAGCGCGATGCCGATCGCGATCGGGGCGGCGATGATCAGCGCGATGAAGCTCGACCACAGGGTTCCGAACACGAACGGCCACACCCAGGACAGGAACGACTCGCCCTCGAGGATGTGGTTGCCGGAGGTGTCAGGAGCGAACGCCGGGATCGCCTGGACGATCAGGAAGAGGGCGACGGCGGCGAGCGTGACGAGGATGATCATGCCCGCCCCGAGCGCGGTGCCGGAGAAGATGCGATCACCCGGCCGGCGCACGGCCGTGCGGGGCCTGGAGGAACGGGCGGTATCGGGGCCCGTTGAGGTGGTGGTCATCTGAGCGGCTCCACGTTGCTGGTTGAGAGGCGGCGTGCTGTGAGGCGTACGGGGGTCTTCATGCGGGTGCCCCCGCGGTTCCGGTCGAGATCCTGTCGACCGGAACCGCGGGGGCGACGGTGTCGGAGCTCAGCGTTCGGCTGAGCGTCCGGTCACTCCGTGACGATCGCGTCGATCGCGGCAGTGATCTGCTCGCGCAGGCTGTCCGAGATCGGCGCGCTGCCTGCGGTCTCAGCCGCGACGTCCTGGCCCTCGGCCGAGGCGATGAACTCGAAGTACGCCTTGACGACGGACGCGATCTCGGCGTCTTCGTACTCGACGCAGCCGATGAGGTAGGAGACGAGCGCGATCGGGTACGAGCCGGCGGGCGCGGCCGCGGGGTCGACGTCGAACGCGAGGTCGTGGGCCGAGCGGCCCTCCTCGAGCGGCGAGGCCTCGACGAGAGCAGCGGCTGCCTCGGCGGAGTAGGCGACGTACTCGCCCTCGACCTCGACTGCGACCTGTCCGAGCTCGGAGGTGCGGGAGGCATCGGCGAAGCCGATGTAGCCGGCGCCGTTGGTGATGGCATCGACGACGCCCGACGTGCCGTCTCCGGCCTCACCGGTCGCCAGCGGCCATTCGTCTCCGGCCTCGTAGGTCCAGACGTCCGGGGCGACGGCGCTGAGGTACTTGGTGAAGGTCTCCTGCGTGCCGGACGCGTCGGCGCGGTGCACCGGGACGATCGCCAGGTCGGGGAGCTCGACGCCCTCGTTGAGTGCGGCGATCGCCGGGTCGTTCCAGTTGGTGATGCCGCCTGCGAAGATGCCGGCGATCGTCTTGCCGTCGAGGTTCAGCGCGTCGATGCCCTCGAGGTTGAACGCGACGGCGACCGGCGAGATGTAGACGGGGATCTCGACGATCTCGTCCGACGCGCAGGAGCCGAAGCCGCCTGCGGCGAGCTCCTCGGCGTTGAACGCACGGTCGGAGCCGATGAAGTTCGAGGAGCCGGCGATGAAGTTCTCGCGGCCGGTGCCGGAGCCCGTCGCCGTGTAGTTCACGGTGGTCTCGGGGTTCGCGGTCTGGAACGCGGCGACCCAGGCCTGCTGGGCTGCTTCCTGCGAGGAGGCGCCGGTCGCGCCGATCGTGCCGGAGAGTGCGGATGCCGAGGGAGCCTCGGTGGAGTCGGTGGGGCCTTCGTTCGCGGCACAGCCGGCGAGAGCGAGAGCGGCCACGGCGCCGACGGCGCCGATACGTGCGATTCGGGAGATCTTCACTGTGGATCCTTCGATCTTGGTTGGGTGGGGCCCGGTGCAGGGCACACAGTGACGCTAGGTGCGGCGGTTAACGAGACTCTCCCGAGCAGGTGAACGGCAGGTGAACGACCGGCGACTCTCTGGGGCACGCACAGCGGATGCCCAGCTACCGCGGTGACCCGGACGATCGCCGCGGCCGTGGCGTGGGAGGCGAGTCGGGCTCAGTCCTTCGGGACGTGGGTCTCGATCGCGATGATCCCGGAGCCGGGGTTGGAGGTCGAGAGGTGGACGACCGAGAAGGCGGCGGGTTCCAGATCGGAGGCGCTGCCGACGTAGGAGCCGTGCACGGTGGCGGTGGCCAGGACGATCTCCGACAGAAGCGCCGGCAGGACAGGGCTGTGGCTGCAGAGCACGGCCGGCTTGCCCGCGCGCACGCGACGCCCGACCACCGAGCGGAGGTCGGCGGTGCCGCTCTCCCAGGCTTCCTGGCCGATCTGGTCGGTGATGACGGGCTTTCGTCCGAGCGCCCACGCGAGCGGCTCGATCGTCTCGATGCAGCGGACGGCGTCGCTGGTGATGATCTTGCGGACGCCGAACGCCCGAAGCGGCCCGACGATGGACTTCGCCTGCCTCCGTCCGCGCTCGGTCAGCGGGCGCGCGGCATCCGCGCCGTCCCACTCCGATCGCGCGAGCGCCTTGCCATGCCGCAGCGCGACGATCGGGAAGGTGCGCAGCACGCCGTCCTCGACCAGGTTCGCGAAGAAGTCGAGGATCTCCTGATCCACCGGGTAGCTCAGCCGCGACCTGGCCTTCTTGACGCTGACCCACTCGATCGCGGCGATCTCGCGGTTGGGTACGAAGGTCGACGCGCGGATCGCGTCGTCGGTCGCCTCGGCCGCCCAGTAGTGCACGACCTTCTGCTTGTTCGACGGCAGGTGATAGCGGCTCACGCCGACGGGCACGCCGAGGCGGACGCTGATGCCGGTCTCCTCATGCACCTCGCGGACGGCTGTCTCTGCGAGCATCTCGCCGGGGTCGACCTTGCCCTTGGGGAGCGTGACGTCGCGGTACTTGGTGCGGTGGATCAGCAGGATCCGCAGCTTGCCCTCGACGATGCGCCAGACGACGGCGCCGGCCGCGTACACGGCCTTGTCCGTCCATTTCGAACGCGCGGCCGCGTCATCTCGCTTCGCCCGCTCGGGAACGGTCTTCGATGCAGTCATCGAACCGCCCGCGCCCGGCGCCGCCGTTGGATCAGCCCCATCGTCATATCCTGCAGGTCGATCAGCGGCTTGCCGTCGGCATCCTCGGCGTGGCGTTCCCACGTCCCCTCCGCGCCCAGGTGCCACGACGTGGTGCCTGGGTCCATCGCGAGGTCGAAGAAGGCGAGCAGCTCGCTCAGATGGGCGGGCTCGGTGACGCGGACCAGCGCCTCGACGCGGCGGTCGAGGTTGCGGTGCATCATGTCGGCGCTGCCGATGTACACCTGGGGGTCGCCGCCGTTGTGGAAGGCGAAGATCCGGGAGTGCTCCAGGTAGCGGCCGAGGATGCTCCGGACGGTGATGTTGTCGCTGATGCCGTCGAGATCCGTGCGGAGGCTGCAGATGCCCCGCACCCAGACGTCGACGGTCACACCTGCGGCGCTCGCACGGTACAGCGCGTCGATGACCTCCTCGTCGACCATCGAGTTCACCTTGATGCGGATGCCTGCAGGCTTGCCCGCCTCGGCGTTCTTGCGCTCGTGGTCGATCTGGCGGATGAGCCCCTTGCGCAGATGCAGGGGAGCCACGAGAAGGCGCTTGAACTTCTTCTCGATCGCGTAGCCGCTGAGCTCGTTGAACAGGCGGGTGAGGTCCTTGCCCACCTGGGCGTCGGCCGTGAACAGGCCGAAGTCCTCGTAGATCCGGCTGGTCTTCGGGTTGTAGTTGCCCGTCCCGATGTGGGAGTAGTGCCGCAGCATCCCCTCCTCCTCGCGGATGACGAGGGCGAGCTTGCAGTGCGTCTTGAGGCCGACCAGGCCGTAGACGACGTGGACGCCCGCCTTCTCGAGCTTGCGCGCCCAGACGATGTTGTTCGCCTCGTCGAAGCGCGCCTTCACCTCGACGAGCGCGAGGACCTGCTTGCCGGACTCGGCGGCGTCGATCAGCGCCTGCACGATCGGGCTGTCACCCGAGGTGCGGTAAAGCGTCTGCTTGATCGCGAGCACGTGCGGGTCGCGCGCCGCCTGCTCGAGGAACGCGACGACGCTGGTCGTGAACGACTCGTACGGGTGGTGCACGAGCACGTCGGACTTGCGGATCGCCTTGAAGATGTCGGCGCGGGTGCTGGAGCCGGTGGGCTGGAAGGCCACGGCAGTGGTCGGCACGTGCGGCGGGTAGCGCAGGTCGGGCCGGTCGATCCGGGACAGGTCGAAGAGACCGCGCAGGTCGAGCGGGCCGGGGAGGCGATAGACCTCCTGGTCGGTGATGTCGAGCTCGCGGACCAGCAGGTCCATCGTGACGTCGTCCATGTCGTCGGTGATCTCGAGCCGGATCGGCGGGCCGAACCGGCGGCGCAGCAGCTCCGCCTCCAGCGCCTGGATCAGGTTCTCGCTCTCGTCCTCCTCGATCTCCACGTCCTCGTTGCGGGTGAGTCGGAACGCGTGGTGGTCGAGCACCTCCATCCCGGGGAAGAGGTCGCCGAGGTGATTCGCGATGAGCTCCTCGAGACGCAGGAACCGCTTGATCTCGCCCGACCCCGGCACCTCGACGAAGCGTGGGAGCATGGGCGGCACCTTGAGCCGCGCGAATTCCTGACGCCCGGTGCGAGCGTTGCGGATGCGGATCGCGAGGTTCAGGGAGAGCCCGGAGATGTACGGGAACGGATGCGCGGGGTCCACGGCCAGCGGCATCAGCACCGGGAACACCTGCAGCTGGAAGTACTCGGACAGCGTCGCCCGCTCGCCGTCCGTGAGCTCCGACCATTCGGTGATCTCGACGCCGGCGTCCGCGAGCGCCGGGCGTACGAGCTGCGTCCACGCGTCGGCGTGACGCAGCTGCAGGTCGTGGGCACCGCGGGAGATGTCCGCCAGGGCATCCACGGGGGAGCGCCCGATGTTGGTCGGCACCGCGAGGCCGGTCATGATGCGGCGCTTGAGCCCGGCGACTCGCACCATGAAGAACTCGTCGAGGTTGCTGGCGAAGATGGCCAGGAAGTTCGCCCGTTCGAGTTCTGGCAGCGACGGGTCCTCCGCGAGTTCCAGCACGCGCTGGTTGAAGGCGAGCCAGCTCAGCTCCCTGTCCAGGTAGCGGTGGTCTGGCAGCTGGGCGTCAGGGGCCTCGACGGAGTCGAAGTCGTCGTCTTCGGCGTCGCCGAGTCCTGCGTCGGCGAGTGCGGGATCGATCATGGGTACATCTAAGCACCGTGAGGTGTCGCGCGTGTGAACGGAGCTCGCGTCACCGCGTCGCGGCGACCGCCTCGTCGTCGTACACGTTGAACCGGTAGCCGACGTTGCGCACCGTGCCGATGATCTGCTCCTGGTCGCCCAGCTTGGCGCGCAGTCTCCGCACGTGAACGTCGACCGTCCTGGTGCCTCCGAAGTAGTCGTAGCCCCACACCTCGCTGAGCAGCTGCTCACGGGTGAACACGCGCGACGGGTGGGTCGCGAGGAAGTGCAGCAGCTGGAACTCCTTGTAGGTGAGATCCAGCGGCTTGCCGTGCAGCTTCGCCGAGTACGACTGCTCGTCGATCGTGATGCCGGAGGCCTGCACCCTGGAGGGCTCGGCGATCTCGTCGCGGCGCGCGATGGCCAGTCGCACCCTGGCGTCCGCCTCCGCGGGGCCGGCGGTCGCGAGCAGCACGTCGTCGATGCCCCAGTCGCCGGACAGTGCGCTCATGCCGCCTTCCGTGACGACCAGCAGCAGCGGAGCGTCCTGTCCGGTGGCGCGCAGCAGACGGCACAGCGACTTCGCCCCGACCAGGTCATGGCGGCCGTCGACGAGCACGATGTCGTACTCGGGGGCGTTCACGAGCTGGGCCGGCTCTGCGGGAATCTGGCGGACGCGGTGGCTGAGAAGCTCCAGGGCGGGCAGAACGTGCTCCGAGACCGGAGCGTTCGTCAGGACCAGCAGCTGGGCCACGCGCATTCCTTCCCGGCGAGGATCGACGCCGTGCCGCAATGATACCGGCACGGGATACGCAACAATGGAGTCATGTCGGAACCAGCACTCGCACCCCGCAACGCCGCGATCGGCGTCATGGTCGTGTGGGCGGCGGCGTTCATCGCTTCCGTCGCCGTGGGCGTCTTCGTGCCCGAGGAGTGGCGCGTCTCCTGGCTTCTCGTGGCATTCGGCGGGATCGTGCTGCTCTCGTTCGCCGTGCAGCTCTGGTACGGCCGCACCCAGGGCTTCATCTTCCGGGTGGCGGGAAGCGTGACGGGTGCGCTGCTGCTGATGGGCATCATCTCGGTCGGATTCGGCCTCGCGGCGCTCGCTCCCGCCTGAGCCTCCCCGCGACGGGGTAATGTGGGGGACATGGATCTCGTCGCGCTCGAATTCTTCTTCATCGGCCTCCTCGGCCTCGCGAGCCTTGCGATCGCGTTCGTCTCGGTCGTGGTGCTGCGCAACCTCTTCCGCGGCCAGCGCTGAGCACATGCTCGAACTCCCGACCGATCTTCCCGCAGACCTGGCACCGCTCGCCTGGCTGATCGGCGTCTGGGAGGGAACCGGGGTCATCGACTACCCGGTCGGCGACGGCCACTTCCAGGGCGAGTTCACGCACCGCGTCAGCTTCAGCCATGACGGCGGCCCCTTCCTCAACTACGCGGCGACGGCGACCTTCATCGGCGACGACTCGGCGTCGGTCCCGCTCGTGGCCGAGACCGGTTTCTGGCGGCTCATCCGCCCGCTCACCCCGGCGGACTCGGGGCCGGCGCTTCTGCCGCCGATCGCGGATCCGGTGCCGCGGACCGTCGACGAGGTCGAGGAGCTCCGGACGGAGTCCGGCGGCTTCCCGCTCGGCGTCTCGGTCGCGCACTCGGACGGCATGCTGGAGCTCTACCTCGGCGAGGTCAACGGCCCGCGCATCGACATCGCCTCCGATGCGATCGTCCGCGGCGCGGGATCCAAGGAGTACAACGCGGCGTCGCGCATGTACGGACTCGTCGACGGGCATCTGCTGTGGGCATGGGACATCGCCGCGTTCGGCACACCGCTGCGCTCGCACGCATCGGCGCGGCTTGCCCGCGTCTGAGAGACGGGAAGCTGAGATGACAGGTTTCGAGAGCATCGACGGAGCGGTCGCCGGCAGCGCCGGGATCGATCATTTCGGTGACGCCTTCCGCGAGCAGCGTCGGCTCGCGACAGGAGACGCCATCGCGCCGCTGGGCGACAGGACCGTGATCGAGGTCGGAGGCCCGGAGCGTCTCGGCTGGCTGGACTCGATCACCTCGCAGGCCGTGGGCCGGCTCGCGCCGGGGGAGAGCACGGAGCTGCTGGTCCTCGACCCGCAGGGGCACGTGGAGCACGCGGCCGGCGTGATCGAGGACGGCGAGTCGACGTGGCTGATCGCGGATGCGGCCGACGCCGAGCCGCTCGCGGCGTGGCTGACGCGCATGAGGTTCCGCACGCAGGCCACGGTGACCGTGCGCCCTGAGCTCGTGCTGATCGGGTTCGTGGACGGCGGCTCCGCGGCGCAGACCGCCCGCGCCGCGGCAGCCGCTCCTCACGGCGTCCCGCTCGTCTGGGCCGATCCATGGCAGCGCGTGAGCGCCGGAGGCCACCAGTACGCCGAGGTCGATGAGCACCCGGGCGCCACCCTCGCGTGGCGCGTCGCGATCGTGACGCCGGATGCCGCAGACGCGCTCGCCGAGGACCTCGCAGCGGATGCCCTGGCAGGGCTGCTGGCTGCGGAGGCGCTCCGCGTGGCCGCGTGGCGACCTCGCTGGGCAGCCGAGGTCGACGAGCGATCGCTGCCGCACGAGTCCGACTGGATCCGCACCGCGGTGCACCTGAGCAAGGGCTGCTATCGCGGGCAGGAGACGGTCGCCAAGGTGCACAACCTCGGGCATCCGCCTCGCCGCCTCGCCGCCCTCCACCTCGACGGCAGCGATGCCGTGCTGCCGTCGCCCGGAGCGCCCGTGTTCGCGGGCGACGACGAGGTGGGGCACATCACCTCCGTGGCACGTCATCACGAAGACGGCCCGATCGCCCTGGCGATCCTCTCCCGCAGAGCGGCGGCCGGCGACCTCGTCGTCCGTGCGGACGGCACCGACATCGCGGCCTCCCAGCAGGTGATCGTGCCGGCCGACGCCGGGGCCACCGCCGACATCCCGCGCCTCACCCGGCTCTCGCGCCGGCCGACGGCGCAGGATCCGCGCGACGTCGGCTGATCAGGGGAGCGGGGCGACGGCTGCCCAGGGGAGCGTGAGCTCGCCCAGCCGCCAGCGCGTGCGACCGCCGAGTACCGGCCAGCCCTGATCACGCAGCGCCGCGACCGCGGCGAGGAAGCGCTGCGTGGCGCCGAACGTCGACAGCGGAGCAGCCCTGTCCCATTCCCGGTCGAGCCCGGCGAGGAGCTCGTGCACGCGCTCGCCCGGCACGTTGCGGTGGATCAGCGCCTTCGGCAGCCGCTCGGCGACGATGCTCGGACGCTCGAGTTCCGCCAGGCGGAGCGAGACCGTGAACCGCGCGGGCGTGCCGTTCTGCCGCACGTCCACCCAGCTGGCGACGCGCCCGATCTCGTCGCAGGTTCCCTCCACCAGCAGCCCGCCATCGGCGAGACGCGACGCCATCGCGTGCCAGGCGGCGGGCACGTCCGTCTCGTCGTACTGCCTGAGGACGTTCATCGCCCGGATCACGGCCGCCCGCCGGCCTCCCGGCACGGGTGTCTCGAAGCCGCCGCGGGCGAAGGAGACCCGCAGGTCCGGCGCGAACGGCGTCCGCCCGGTCCTGACCTCGGCGAGCTGCTCGTCGGCGGCGGCCACCCTGGCGGGGTCGATCTCGAGGCCGAGGATCTCGGCATCGGGGCGCACGCGCCGCAGCCGGGTCGCCAGCTCGAACGCGGTGACGCCGCTGGCGCCGTAGCCGAGGTCGACCACGAGCGGGTCGGCGGCGCGGCGGAATGCGTCCGACGCGGCGATCCAGCGGTCGTTGCGTCGCAGCCGGTTCGTCCCGGTGGTGCCGCGGGTCGGCCTGCCGAGGGGAGATGACGCCATGCGTCAATCCTCCCAGGGTCGGCGGTGCGTATCGGTCGCCGTCGATAAACTGGCCTCATGACTGCGACGCGCACCCTGATCCTGCTCCGCCACGGCCGGAGCGAGTGGAACGAACTGAACCTGTTCACCGGATGGGTGGACGTCCGCCTGAACGCGCAGGGCGAGCGTGAGGCCCGCCGCGGTGGCGAGCTTCTCGCCGAGGCCGGCATCCTGCCCGACGTCCTGCACACCTCGCTGCTGAGCCGCGCCATCCAGACCGCGAACATCGCGCTGGACGCCGCCGACCGCCTGTGGATCCCGGTGACCCGCTCCTGGCGCCTGAACGAGCGCCACTACGGCGAGCTGCAGGGCAAGGACAAGGCCGAGACGCTCGAGCAGTTCGGCCCCGAGCAGTTCCAGCTGTGGCGTCGCTCCTTCGACGTGCCGCCGCCTCCCCTCGACGACGCCAGCGAGTTCAGCCAGGTCGGCGACCCCCGCTACATCGGCATCGACGGCGAGGTGCCCCGCACGGAGTCGCTGAAGCTCGTGATCGACCGCCTCCTGCCGTACTGGGAGAGCGCGATCGTCCCCGACCTCGAGGCCGGCAAGACGGTGCTCGTCACTGCGCACGGCAACTCGCTGCGAGGCCTCGTGAAGCACCTCGACGGCATCAGCGACGAGGACATCGCCGAGCTGAACATCCCCACCGGCATCCCGCTCGTCTACGAGCTCGACGAGAACAACGTCCCCACGGGTCCCGGTCGCTACCTCGACCCCGAGGCTGCGGCCGCAGGAGCCGCGGCGGTGGCTGCGCAGGGCAAGAAGTAGGCGGATACGACGGAGGCCGGATGCTGTTCAGCATCCGGCCTCCGTCGTGTCAGACGATGTCTCAGGCGTGCCCGTGCTCCTGCTGGCTGAGCTCCTGCTGCTCGACGGCGAGGGCGATGTCCTCCTCCTCGACGTGCCAGTCGCCGGTCGCGAGGTAGACGACCTTCTTCGCGACGGCGACGGCGTGATCGGCGAAGCGCTCGTGGTACCGGCTGGCGAGCGTCGCGTCGACGGTCGCGGTGGCCTCGCCCTTCCAGTTGTCGCTGAGAACCTTCTCGAAGACGCTCGCGTGCAGCTCGTCGATGTCGTCGTCGGTGTTGCGGATCGCGTCGGCGAAGCGCAGGTCCTGCGTCTTGAGCAGCTGGGAGAGCGTGCGCGAGATCTCGACGTCCAGCTCGCCCATCTTGGTGAACGTGCCCTTGAGTCCCTTCGGGACGGCGCGCTCGGGGAAGCGCAGGCGGGCGAGCTGAGCGATGTGCTCCGACATGTCGCCCATCCGCTCGAGCGACGCGCTGACGCGCAGCGCGGTGACGACGATCCGCAGGTCGCGCGCGACCGGCTGCTGACGGGCGAGGATCTCGATGGCCTGCTCGTCGAGGGCGACGGCGAGCCCGTCGATCTTCGCGTCGTCTGCGATGACCTCCTCGGCGAGTGCGACGTCGCTCGTGGCGAAGGCACGGGTCGCCTTGTCGATCGAGACGGTCACGAGATCCGCGATCTCGACGAGACGGGACTGAAGGTCCTCGAGGGACTGGTGGAAGACTTCGCGCATGATGGGGCGCAACCTTTCATTCGGGTCTCGGCTGTGTTGTCAGCGCGAGACGGCGGGCCGTCCGCGGAAGAGGCGAGCGCCGCGCTCCCGCACAGGCCCGAAGCGATTGTGTGCCCCGAAGGTTAACGAACGGTGCCCGTCACGTGAATAGTACTTCTCGCCTTGCCGCCGTCGCGCGAGAACCCGCCGAAGCTCAGGTGAACGCACTCTACGCTGGTGTCATGACCCTGCCGCAGATCGCGCTGTTCGCGCTGGCCGTCGGGATGCTGATAGGCGTCGGCATGTCGCTGCTCGTGGCCTGGGCGTACCGTGCGAGGGCGCGCGTCGTCGAGGAGACGTCGAACGTCGTCCCCGACGGCGTGGCCGATGTCCTCGCCAGCATGGACGACACCGCGTGCGTGGTGGATGCGTCCGGTCTCGTGCTCGCGGCGTCGAAGTCGGCCGCGCGGTTCGGGATCTCCGTCGGCTCCCCGCTCGAGAACCCGGAGCTGCGTCAGCTGATCCGCAGCGTGCGCGCCTCGGGGGCCTCGGCGACCGAGTCGCTGCGCATCACCCGCGGGGGTCTGAGTCTCGACCCTCGGCTGGTGTCCGCCCGTGCGAGCGCGATCAGCCCGCGGATGTCGCTGCTGATCGTCCGGGACGTCACCGAGCAGGAGCGCCTCGACCAGATGCGTCGCGACTTCGTCGCCAACACGAGCCACGAGCTGAAGACGCCGGTGGGGGCCGTCACGCTGCTCGCCGAGGCGATCGAATCGGCGGCGGATGACCCGGCCCAGGTCAGGATCTTCGCGGCGCGCATCTCGGCCGAGGCATCGAGACTCGGCCAGCTCACCGGCCGCATCATGAGCCTCTCGCGGCTCCAGGCCGAGGACGCGCTCTCCGATGTGCGGCCGGTGGCGATCGACGAGGTCATCGCGGCATCGATCGAGGGGCATGTCGTGCAGGCCGATTCCGCCGGCGTCGAACTCGCGCGCGGCGGCGACCGTGGCGTCTGGGTGCACGGCGACCCGCAGATCCTCATCGAGGCGTTCGGAAACCTCATCGCCAATGCGATCGTGTACTCGCCGAAGGGCTCGCGGGTCGGTGTCGGCGTGCGTGCGGACGGCGACGTCGTCGAGATCGCGGTCTCGGATCAGGGCATCGGCATCGCCGAGAGCGATCGCGAGCGGATCTTCGAGCGGTTCTACCGCGCCGATGAAGCCCGTTCGAGGCGAACAGGCGGAACAGGCCTCGGCCTGTCGATCGTCAAACACGCCACACAGCGCCACGGCGGCGAGGTCCGGCTGTGGTCCCGCCCAGGGAGGGGATCCACCTTCACCATCAGGCTTCCGCGGATCGACCCTCCCGTGAGGGACGACGACAAGAAGAGCAAGAAGAAACGCGAGCGCAAGGCGGCCAGGGCCGCGGCATCCGCTCGCGCGCGAAATGGAGACAGAGCATGACCCGCATCCTCCTCGTCGAAGACGAGCCCGACCTCGCTGACCCGCTGGCGTATCTGCTGCGCCGTGAAGGGTACGAGGTGGAGATCGCCGAAGACGGCCCCGGCGCGCTCACCGCCTTCCGCGACCGCGGAGCCGACATCGTCCTGCTCGACCTGATGCTGCCGGGCATGCCCGGCACCGAGGTCTGCCGGCAGATCCGGTCGACGTCGGCCGTGCCGATCATCATGCTCACGGCGAAGGACTCCGAGGTGGACATCGTCGTGGGGCTCGAGCTCGGGGCCGACGACTACATCACGAAGCCGTACTCCTCGCGCGAGCTGCTGGCCCGCATGCGGGCGGTGCTTCGGCGCGTCGTGCAGGCCGACAGCGAGCTCGACGAGCGGGTCCTCGACGGCGGGCGGGTGTCGCTCGACATCGACAGGCACACGGTGTCCGTCGCCGGGGAGCAGATCAACATGCCGCTGAAGGAGTTCGAGCTCCTCGAGGTGCTGATGCGCAACTCCGGCCGCGTCCTGACCCGCGGTCAGCTCATCGACCGGGTCTGGGGCAGCGACTACTTCGGCGACACCAAGACGCTCGACGTGCACATCAAACGCATTCGCTCGCGGATCGAGGAGAACCCGGGCGAACCGGTCATGCTCGTCACGGTCCGCGGTCTCGGTTACCGCTTCGAAGGCTGATCGTCCGACGGCTCGGGAACCGGGCGGACGAGAGGAGGCCGGTCACCCCGCGGGGCGACCGGCCTCCTCTGTCGTATGGACCGGCGTCAGTGCGCCGTCGCGCAATGAGCGGCTACTGAGCTTCCTGATCGCCGTCCGGCACGAGGTCGGCGTAGTAGGGGAGCGAGCCGTCGAGGACGGGGACCTCGGTCTTCGTGCCGGTGCCGTCGCCCGACTGGAAGTGGATCTCGACAGTGGCACCGGGCAGGGTGTCGAGGTCGACGAGGCGCAGCGGCTCCTCATCCGCGCCGAGGCTCACGACGCCGCCGGCGGGGACGGTCACCGCGAACGGCTCGTTGCCGGCCAGGGTGATGGTGAGGGTCTCGCGCTCGTCCGTCGGGTTCACGACCGCGACGACGAGGTTGCCGACCGAGCCGTCATCGGTGGCGACGACCAGGGCATTGCGGATGTCGAGCGGCCCGCTCTCAGAGGAGACGTTCACCCCGTCGGAGGCGGAGTATTCGATCGTCGTCGCCTGCGGAGAGATGAACGTGCAGCCGGTGGCGCCGAGGACGACGACGGCGCTGATGGCGGCAGACGCAACAAGGCGCGATTTCACGGGTCCTCCTGAGGTCCGGCGGGATATCCGCATCCATTCTATGGGTAAGCGGGCGCCGACTTCGGGACGCCGGGGCGCGAACCTTAGCGCATATCCCCTGTGGTATCCTTGAGGTTGCCGAAAGGACACGTTTTTATGCTTTTTGAGGTTGGCGAAACAGTCGTCTATCCGCACCATGGCGCTGCGACCATCATCGAGGTCAAGGAGCGCATAATCAAGGGTGAGGCGAAGAAGTATCTGAAGCTCAACGTCACCCAGGGTGATCTGATCATCGAGGTTCCTGCAGAGAACGTCGACCTGGTCGGCGTCCGCGACGTGATCGGCAAGGAGGGCCTCGACCATGTGTTCGAGGTGCTGCGCGCCCCGTTCACCGAGGAGCCCACGAACTGGTCGCGCCGGTACAAGGCGAACCTCGAGAAGCTCGCCTCCGGTGACGTCATCAAGGTGAGCGAGGTCGTCCGCGACCTGTGGCGTCGGGACCAGGACCGCGGCCTGTCCGCGGGTGAGAAGCGGATGCTGGCGAAGGCTCGCCAGATCCTCATCTCCGAGCTCGCGCTCGCCGAGAAGATCGACGAGGACAAGGCGGGCGCGCTGCTCGACGAGGTCCTCGCCTCCTGAGTGCCCCTGAGTGCTTCGAGAAGGGCGGATGCTTCGGCATCCGCCCTTTTCTCATGCCGGTAACGTGAGAGCGTGAGCATCCTCCCCGTTCCGGACACGGCGATCATCGTCGTCGCCGCAGGCTCAGGCACCAGACTGGATGCCGGAGCACCCAAGGCATTCGTCGGCATCGACGCCCGGCCGATCCTGCGCCATGCTCTCGACGGCGTCTTCGCCGCCCGGCCGGCTCAGGTGATCGTCGTCGCGCCCGCCGGTCACGAGGGGGATGCCGAGACCGAGCTGCGAGCCGCAGCCGGTGAGCGCGCCGACCTCGGTCGCGTGGTCACCGGAGGCCTGACCAGGCAGCAATCGGTCGCGGCCGGGCTTGCCGCGCTGTGGGGGGATGTCACGACCGTCCTCGTGCACGATGCCGCCCGTGCGCTCACACCGCCCGCGCTCATCGACGCCGTCGCCGATGCGGTCACCGGCGACGCCGGGGTGATCCCCGCGCTGCCGGTGGTGGACACGCTGAAGCGCATCGACGGCGGCGCCGTCACCGGAGCTGTCGACCGGTCGGAGCTCGCAGCCGCGCAGACCCCGCAGGGCTTTCCGAGAGCGCTCCTCGAATCCGCCTACGCCGAGGCCCTCGCGTCCGGCTCCGAGTACACCGACGACGCCGCGCTGTTCGCCGCGGCCGGGCACCCCGTCCGCCGCATCGACGGATCGGAGCGCGGGTTCAAGATCACCACGCCGGCCGATCTGGAGCGCGCGCGTCAACTCCTCGCGCCCGCTCGCGTCGGCGTGCCCATCCCTCGGGTCGGCATCGGCACCGACGTGCACGCGTTCGGCGGCGAGGGGACGCTCTGGCTCGCCGGGCTCGAATGGCCGGGGGAGCATCCGCTCTCCGGCCACTCCGACGGCGACGCCGTGGCGCATGCGATCGTGGACGCCCTGCTCGGCGCCGCCGGGCTCGGCGACATCGGCGAGCACTTCGGCACTGCGCATCCGGAATACGCCGGGGCGCATGCCGAGGTCTTCCTGGCGCGGACCCGCGAGCTGCTGGCGGAGGCCGGCTTCACGATAGGCAACGTGTCGGCGCAGTTCCAGGCGAACCGTCCGCGGTTCAGCGCCCGTCGTGCCGAGGCCGAGCGCGTGCTGTCCGCGGCGCTCGGAGGCGCCCCGGTGTCGGTGACCGCCACGACGACCGATGGACTCGGCTTCCCCGGTCGCGGCGAGGGCGTCTCCGTGACTGCGGTGGCGATCGTCATACCGGCGACGTGACGGCTGACGCTCAGCCGTCCCCGAGTAGTCTTGAGCGGTGACACTCCGCCTGTATGACACCCGCGCACAGCAGCTGCGCGACTTCGTGCCTCTCGACCCCGAGAACATCACGATGTACGTGTGCGGACCCACCGTCCAGTCCGGCCCCCACATCGGGCATGTCCGGGCCGCTCTCAGCTTCGACCTGCTCCGCCGCTGGCTGGCGCACCGCTACGGCCGCGTGACCTTCGTGCGCAACGTCACCGACATCGACGACAAGGTGCTCGCGAACGCGACCGCCACCCAGCCGTGGTGGGCGCTCGCCTACCGGATGGAGCAGGAGTTCACCGCCGCATATGCCGGCGCCGGCATCCTTCCTCCGACGTATGAGCCGCGGGCCACGGCATCCGTGCCGCAGATGCAGGAGATCATCGCCGTCCTCATCGAGCGCGGCCATGCCTACCCCGCGCCGGACGGATCCGGTGACGTGTACTTCGACGTGCGCTCGTGGTCGTCGTACGGCGAGCTCACCAACCAGTCGATCGACGCCATGGAGGCGGCCGAGGACGCGGATCCGCGTGGAAAGCGCAACCCGCAGGACTTCGCGCTCTGGAAGGGCGCCAAGGCCGGCGAGCCGGCGGATGCCACCTGGATGTCGCCCTGGGGCGCCGGTCGTCCGGGCTGGCACATCGAGTGCTCCGCCATGGCGAAACGCTACCTCGGCTCCGAGTTCGACATCCACGGCGGCGGTCTCGACCTGCGGTTCCCGCACCACGAGAACGAGCTCGCGCAGTCGACCGCCGCGGGCGACGGATTCGCGCGCTACTGGGTGCACAACGGCCTGGTCACCGTCGGCAGTCAGAAGATGTCGAAGTCGCTCGGCAACTTCACCCTCGCGGCCGACGTCCTCGCCGCGCACGACCCGCTGGTCGTCCGCTACGCGCTCGCAGCCGCGCACTACCGCTCGAGCCTCGACCTCACCGACTCCTCCTGGGCCGAGGCGGAGGCGGCGCTCGGGCGCATCCGCACGTTCCTCGAGCGCGGTCAGCGCCTGGCGAACCCGGGAATGGCGCAGTGGAAAGAGGGCCTGCCGACCGAGTTCTTCGAGGCCATGGACGACGACCTCGCCGTTCCCCGCGCGCTCGCGGCGATCCACAGCAGCATCCGCTCCGGCAACGCCCTCCTCGATGCGGGCACGCACGATGAAGCGAAGCAGGACGTGATGGACGTCATCCAGATGACGAGCATCCTCGGCATCTACCCGCACGCGCCCGAATGGCGCACGACTGACACGGGCGCGACGGCATCCGCCCTCGACGCCCTCGTGCAGACGATGATCACCCAGCGCGCACAGGCGCGCGCCGACAAGGACTGGGCGGCGGCCGACCGCATCCGCGATGCGATCGCCGCCGCAGGAATCACGCTGGAGGACTCTCCAGCCGGAACTCATTGGAGTATCGATGGCTAAGCCAGGCAACCCCTCAGCGGGCAAGGGCAAGAAGAAGGGGCCCAGCAAGGGCACCGGCGGACTCGGACGCAAGGCGCTCGAGGGGCGCGGACCGACCCCGAAGGCGGAGGACCGTGCCTGGCACCCGGCCGGCAAGCGCAAGGCCGCGGCCGAGCGCTATGCGGCGTCCGGTGGCAAGGGCAGGCCCGGACAGCGCCAGTCGTCCGGCGGCAACCCGAACCGCTCGGCACGCGTGAAGGACAACACCACCGAGACCGAGGTCGTGACCGGCCGCAACTCGGTGCTCGAGGCGCTCCGCGCGAAGATCCCGGCGTCGGCGTTCTACATCGCCCAGCGCGTCGAGATGGACGACCGCACGAAGGAGATGCTGTCTATCGCGACGCACCGCGGCATCCCGGTGCTCGAGGTCACGCGACAGGAGCTCGACCGGATGGCGGGCTTCGACGGGGTGCATCAGGGCGTCGCGATCAAGGTGCCGCCGTACGAGTACGCACACCCGCAGGACCTCCTCGAGCAGGTCATCGACCGTGGCCAGGTGCCGCTGTTCGTCGCGCTCGACGGCATCACCGACCCGCGCAACCTGGGCGCGATCATCCGCTCCGCCGCCGCGTTCGGCGGTCACGGACTGATCCTGCCGCAGCGCCGCTCGGCCGGCGTGAACTCCGCGGCGTGGAAGACGAGCGCCGGCGCCGCCGCGCGCATGCCCGTCGCCCTCGCCACGAACCTCACCACGCAGCTCAAGGAGTTCAAGAAGCAGGGCGTCTTCGTGCTCGGCCTGGACGGCGACGGCGACGTCGCGCTGCCGGACCTGCAGCTCGCCGACCGTCCTGTCGTCATCGTCGTCGGCTCCGAGGGCAAGGGGCTCTCTCGGCTCGTCGCGGAGACGTGCGATCAGATCGTCTCGATCCCGATCTCGGCGGCCACCGAGTCGCTGAACGCCGGCATCGCGACGTCCGTCGCGCTCTACCAGGTCTCCACCATCCGCAACGCCCAGAAGTAGGAAGAGGATCCCTCATGGCCCGCATCGTCGTCCTCGGAGGAACCGGATACGCCGGTCGTCACATCGTCTCCGAGGCGGTGAGCCGCGGGCATGACGTCGTCGCCGTCTCGCGCTCCGCTCCTGCGGACCCGGTCGACGGTGCCGCCTACGTGCAGGGGTCGGCGCTCGACGTCGACTCCCTCGCCGGCGCGGTCGACGGCGCGGACGCCGTGGTCTTCGCGCTCTCGCCTCGGGGCGACATGGCGGATGCGCAGATCGACGCGCTCCGCGGGGTCGCGGCGCACCTCACCGGGACGGCCACCCGCCTCGGCGTCATCGGCGGCGCGATGGGCAGCCTGTCGGCACCCGGCGGGCCCCGCCTGTGGGACCTCGGGGTCCCCGAGGAGTACCGGCACGAGGCGCAGGTCGGCATGGACACGCTGGAGCTCCTGCAGCAGGCGGATGCCGGCCTCGACTGGTTCCTCGTGCACCCGCCGCAGGAGTTCGGCTCCTGGGTGGAGGGCGAGCGCACCGGCAGCTACCGCGACGGCGGCGACGTCGTCGTGCGCGACGAGAGCGGCAAGTCGTACATCTCGGGCGCCGACTTCGCCGTGGCGTTCGTCGACGAGATCGAGCAGGGCAACCACCGTCGCGAGCGGTTCACCGTCGGCTACTGACCTGGTTCGGCCCGCGAGACTTCACGAATGTCACGTTTCCGCCCGGATTTCGTGACATTCGTGAAGTCTCGCGAGCTGGTCAGACCAGGTCGCGCCAGTCGATGTTCTCGCTCTCGTCGTCGGCGATCGGCATCACGCCGGTGATCACGGGCAGGCTCATCGTCTCGGTGGGCGGGCCCATGATCGTGGCCTCGTCGCGCCGGTGGCGCAGAACCTCGTTGATGTAGCTGGTGAGCACTTCGGCGAGCGGCACCGAGCGCCCTTCCGCCTGCGACAGGTACCACCGGTGCTCGAGCACCTGATGGAAGACCTCGGCCGGCTCGAGCTTGGCGCGCAGCTCGTAGGGGATCGCGCGCACGACCGGCTCGAACACCCTGGTCAGCCACTCGTGGGCGTACATCTCCTCGTCGGCCCACTGCTTCGTCGAGCGCGCACGGAACTCGTCGAGGTCGTTCAGCAGCCGCCTCGCCTGGTTCTCCTCGACGTCGAGGCCGGTGAGGCGGATGAGGCGGCGCTGGTGGTGGCCCGCATCGACGACCTTGGGCTGGATCTCCACGACTGTGCCGTCGGATGTCGTCGACATCGACATCTCGTCGATGTCGAAGCCGAGCGCGTTCAGGCGCTCGACGCGCTCGGTGATGCGCCACGTCTCGGCGGCGGAGAAGGACTCCTGCGCCGTGAGCTCGGCCCACAGCGACCGGTACGACGAGACGATGCCGTCGGCGATGGCGATGGCGTCGACCCCGCGCTCCAGGCGCCCGCCCGCCGCGAGATCCATGATCTCGCCGGCGATGTTCGTGCGCGCGAGGTCGAGGTCGTAGCCGCGCTGGCCGCGTGTCAGGCCCTCCTCGTGCAGCTCGCCGGTCTCGGCATCCACCAGGTAGGCCGCGAACGCGCCGGCATCGCGGCGGAAGAGCGTGTTGGAGAGCGACACGTCGCCCCAGTAGAAGCCGACGTTGTGCAGGCGCACGAGCAGGAGGGCGAGGGCGTCGACGAGTCGTGTCGCGGTGTCGGGACGGAGCACACGGGTGAACAGCGCGCGGTAGGGCATCGAGAATCGCAGATGCGCGGTCACGAGAGCGGCAGGAAGCTGCTCTCCGTCGGCATCCGCTCGTCCTGCGATCACGGCGACGCGGTCGACGCACGGGACATCGAGCCGGGCGAGGTTGCCGAGCATGTCGTATTCCCGCTGCGCCATCTCGGCCGTGGTCTCCTTGACAGCGACCACCCGGCCGGAGAGGTCGGCGAAGCGCACCAGGTGACGGGAGAGGCCCTTCGGCAGCGACACGATGTGCTCTGACGGCCATTTCGCCAGTGTCGTCGACCAGGGGAGCGTGAGCAGTCCGGGGTCGACCTTGCTGGCGGTGATCCGCAGTGCATCCTGCATGGTGCTCCAGTGGTGAGGGGGTCGGGAAAGCAGAAGCGGCGCGGGTGACCGAAGTCAGCCCGCGCCGCGTCTGGTGGATCCGATCAGGCGGAGACGACCGGCTTGTCGTTCAGGCGCTCGCCCGACTCGATGTCGAACGCGTGCACGTGGCCCGCGTTCGCGGCGAGGGTGACGGTCTCGCCCGCGTTCGGGTGGTTGCGGCCGTCGACGCGCGCGACCAGGTCGGCGCGCTTGCCGTTGATCTCGGTGTGGCCGTACAGGTAGCCGTCGGCGCCGAGCTCCTCGACCAGGTCGACGACGACCGAGAGGCCCTTGCCGTCGGCGGGGCCGACGGTGATGTCCTCAGGGCGCACGCCCACGGTGACCTGCGAGCCGTGTGCACGGCCGACGGTGTCGCGGTCGAGCGGGACGATCTCGGTGCCGAACTTCACGCCGCCCTCTGCGAGGTCGGCCGAGAACAGGTTCATGGCCGGGGAGCCGATGAAGCCTGCGACGAAGACGTTGTTCGGCTTCTCGTACAGGTCGCGCGGCGAGCCGACCTGCTGGAGCAGGCCGTCCTTGAGGACGGCGATGCGGTCACCCATGGTGAGCGCCTCGGTCTGGTCGTGCGTGACGTAGACGGTGGTGACGCCGAGACGACGCTGCAGCGACGCGATCTGCGTACGGGTCTGGACGCGGAGCTTGGCGTCGAGGTTCGACAGCGGCTCGTCCATGAGGAACACCTGCGGCTGACGGACGATCGCACGGCCCATGGCGACACGCTGACGCTGACCGCCCGAGAGCGCCTTCGGCTTGCGGGTCAGGTACTCCTCGAGGTCGAGGAGCTTGGCGGCCTCGAGCACGCGGGTCGCGCGCTCTTCCTTGCCGACGCCGGCGATCTTGAGCGCGAAGCCCATGTTCTCGGCGACTGTCATGTGCGGGTACAGCGCGTAGTTCTGGAAGACCATCGCGATGTCGCGGTCCTTCGGCGGCACGTCGGTGACGTCGCGGTCGCCGATGAGGATGCGGCCGGCGTTGACCTCTTCGAGTCCGGCGAGCATGCGGAGGGAGGTCGACTTGCCGCAGCCGGAGGGACCGACCAGGACGAGGAACTCGCCGTCAGCGACCTCGAGGTTGAGCTTGTCGACGGCCGGGCGGGTTCCGCCGGGGTAGAGGCGGGTGGCCTCGTCGAAAGTCACAGATGCCATTGCTTTTCTCCTTCACCGGCAGGTACGTGCCGGACGATCCGTAGTGATAGAGCGGCGGAGCGATCCACCGTGACCCGCCATCGGGTCGGGTTCAGTATGACAGAAACACCGGCACCTGGGTATTTCTCAGCCTGGCTGGTTAACATCGAAGTCGGCCGCGTATCGCGGCGATCGTCGCCAGGCGGCGGTCGGGGCCACCCTGCCCCCGTGAGACTGTCAAGAGGAACGATGTCGAGCGACGAGACGCCGAACGTCCCCACCACTCGCAATTCGCGCGAGGCCGTGCGGGAGAAGGCACAGCAGGTGCACGCCCAGCAGTCCAGGGCCCGCCTGATGCGACGGATCATCATCGGCGCGGTCGCCGTCGTCGCCATCGGCGCCATCGGCACTGCCGTGACCATGGCTGTGTCCGCGCAGGTGTCGAAGCCGCAGCTCACGCCGGGCGGCATGGACGAGGACGGCATCCGGATCACCGACATCAGCGCCGTCGCCTCCTCGGAGGAGACCCTCGAGACGCCGGCACCGACTCCGTCCGAGGCCGGATCGTCCGAGACGCCTACCCCGGAGCCGACCGCGACCGGGAGCAGCGTCGACATCCACGTGTACGTCGATTACCTGTCGCCCGACGCCGGCGAGTTCGAGCGCGCGAACGCGCGCCTGCTCGCGAACTGGATCACGGAGGGTGCGGCGACCGTGACCTATCACCCGGTCGCGCTGCTCACCGCGAGCTCGAACGGCACCAAGTACTCCCTGCGCGCGGCGGCGGCCGCCGCCTGTGTGGCGACCCACTCGCCCGAGCAGTTCTACGCCTTCAACCACGATCTGCTCGACGACCAGCCCGAGGTGAACACTGACGGGTTCTCCGATGTGGAGCTGGCCGACATCGCCGGCGCCGTCGGCGTCGACCACGTGAAGAGCGTCCGCTCCTGCATCGAGGATCAGGACTTCCTGAACTGGGCGAAGGATGCCACCTCGCGCGCCCTCGAGGGGCCGCTCGTGGGATCCGAGGACCTCGTGCTCACCTCTGCGCCGATGATCGTCATCAACGGCGTGGCGTACGTCGGCGCCCTGGACGACCCGGCCGAGCTCTCGCAGTTCGTGTTCACGGTCGCCAACGACGCGTACTACGCCGAGGAGACGCAGACTCCGACTCCGACTCCGACCCCCGCGCCGTAGGTTCGGACTCCGTCGCCACCATCGCTAAGCTGGTGGCATCCGCCGACTTGGCGCAATTGGTAGCGCACCATACTTGTAATATGGGGGTTACGGGTTCGAGTCCCGTAGTCGGCTCTCAGACCAGCGGATCTCCGGCGACACCCAGTCGGTGGGCCAGGATCACGGCGTGGATCCGGTCCCGCACATCGAGCTTGGCGAGCACCCGGCCCACGTGGGTCTTCACGGTGGACTCGCTGACGTAGAGCGATTCGCCGAT
Organism: Microbacterium sp. SD291; assembly: GCF_017355365.1. Classification (GTDB taxonomy): domain Bacteria; phylum Actinomycetota; class Actinomycetes; order Actinomycetales; family Microbacteriaceae; genus Microbacterium. The sequence goes on from NZ_JADIJR010000006.1 coordinate 89,153, forward strand.
CTCGATGTTGGACATCCCCCGGGCCATGGCGAGGAAGACGTCGCGCTCCCGTTCGGTGAGCGCGGCGAGCCGCCCGCCCTCGTCGGCCGCCGGCGTGCCGAGCCGAGGGGACACGTGCTGCAGCAGCGTGCGGGTCACCCGCGGTGACAGCACGGCATCCCCTCGATGCACCGCGCGCAGGGCCGCGAGCATCTCCTGGCGATGCGCGTCCTTGAGCAGGAAGCCGCTCGCGCCGGCGCGGATCGCGCCGAAGGCGTACTCGTCCAGGTCGAACGTCGTCAGCACCAGCACCCTCGTCTGCGGATGCCGCTGCACGATCGACTGCGTCGCCGCGATGCCGTCGAGCCCGGGCATCCGGATGTCCATGAGCACGACGTCGGGGCTGCAGCGTGCAGTCTCTTCGATCGCGGCCCGGCCGCCGGAGGCCTCGCCGACCACCTCGATGTCCTCCTCCGCCTCGAGCACCATGCGGAAGCCGACGCGGATCAGCTCCTGATCGTCGACGAGGAGAACCCCGATCTTCCCGGTCACCTCTGCATCCCCTCCGGTGCGGCCGGAAGCTCCGCGCGCACCCTCCAGTATCCGCTTCCGGCGGGCCCGTACTCGATTCCGCCGCCGGCGTGCGCGGCTCGCTCGGCGAGCCCGCGCAATCCGAACCCCGATGTGCCCGACAGCGCTGCGGCGCCGTCGTTGACGATCTCGAGCGCGACGGTCGCCGGCGTGAAGGCGACGTGCACCGAGACCGAGGTCGCGTTCGGCGCATGGCGCATCGCGTTCGTGACGGATTCCTGCACGATCCTCGAGATCGCGTGAACGGTGGCCGAGGGCAGCTCAGGGGCGGCGCCCGAGAGAGTCAGCGACACCGGGTAGCCGGCGCGCTGCGCGTTCTCGACGGTCTCCTGCGGCGAGGGCGCGGTCACCGCCGTGAGCGGGGCGTCCGCGTCGTCGTCGCGCAGCACGCCCAGCATCGCACGCATCTCGGAGAGGGCGGACCTGCCGGTGGCCGCTGCGGCTGCGGATGCGGCGCGGGCACGCTTCGCGTCGGGCGTCGCCGCGGCGCCCTCGGACAGCGCGACGATCACCGTCAGCGAGTGCGAGACGATGTCGTGCATCTCGCGTGCGATGCGCGCACGTTCGGCGGCCGCGGCGAGCTGCGAGTGCTGGTCGCGCTCGACGAGCAGCTGACGCGAGCGGTCGATCACGGCGGCGAGATAGCGCTTGCGGTTGCCGACGTTCGTGCCGAGCAGCGTGCCGATCAGCCCGAGGACGGTCGTGCTGAGGGCGGCGTCGATGCCGCCCTGGAGGGAGCGCACCGGTCTGCATGAGCACGAGGGCGAGACCGAGCACCGAGACCGCGCCGATCGCGTAGCCCGTCCAGGCGGCCCTGGAGGATCCGTACACGGCGAGCGAATAGCAGCTGACGAGGATCAGCACCATCCCGGGCATCCCCAGGGAGACGAACAGGACCTCAGCGGCGAAGGCCGCGATGAAAGGGACGACGGGAGCCCGGCGGCGGAGCATGGTGGCGGCGCACGCCAACACCACGAGCACCGGAGCGCCTATCGCGAGCACGAGGCCGAACGGCGCCGGCAGTTCGGGGTCGGGCGCCCTGCCGATGAGGGAGACGGCCAGGCAGGTGAGAGCGATGGCCAGGTCGGCGATGACGGGATGCCGTGCCCAGAACCGCCGGAGCACGCCCGGCGCACGCGGCAGCCGCAGCTCCTCGTCCTCTCGGATCGAGCCGCTGCGGCCGCCGACGGCCATCACGAGGCCGACTCCACCGGGCCCGCCGGCCACCGGGTGATCCTCACGCGTCGCGAGTGCGCAGCACGGCCCAGGCGGCGAGCATCCCGCCGAGCACCCATCCGGCGAGGGTCAGGTACGCGATCGGCCCGTCGAGCGTCGCGCCCTCCGGGACGATCGCGCTCTGCGCGGCGGCCACGGGAAGGTACGCGGCGGCATCCAGCACCCACTTCCATCCCTCGCCGGCGAAGGCGAAGAAGTTCGCCACGATCGGCAGCACGAACAGCACGCCCACAGTGGCGGCGATGGCGCCGGCGCCGGACCGCAGCACGAAGCCGAATGCGACGCCGATGAGCGCGAACACGGCCATCGCGAGCGACGAGACGAGGATCGGCAGCAGCGACGCAGACGGCTCGGACCAGTCGATGCTCTGATCGCGGGGAGCCACGATCGCCGAGACCGCGACGGCCGCGGCCGAGAAGATGACCAGTGACGACACGAAGAGGGTCAGCGCCACGACCACCGCCTTCGCAGCCAGCACGGAACCGCGTCTGGGGTCGGCGGCGAGAGTGGAGCGGATCATGCCGGTGGAGTACTCGCCGGTGACCGAGATCGCGCCGAGGATGCCCGCGAGGAGCATCGTGAACTGGATCGGCATCACGACGGCCTGGATCGGGTCGAATCCCGGCATGTCGACGGCCTGTGCGATGAGCGCGGCGATGCCGACGGTCATCAGCGCCGTGATGCCGATCGACCACCAGGTCGAACGCAGGGTGGCGAGCTTGATCCACTCGCCGCGCACGGCGCGCGCGAACGTCAGCCGGCGGCCGGTGTCGACATGCTGAGGCGTGAGTGCGGGGGCCTGGACGGTCATGAGATCTCCTTGGTCCGGTACTCCACGGAGTCGCCGGTGAGCGCGAGGTAGGCGTCTTCGAGCGATCCGGTCGTGGGGGTCAGCTCGTGCAGGGGGATTCCGTGCGAGGCGGCGAGGTCGCCGATGCGGGAAGCCGGCAGGCCCACGATGTCGAGGAGGTCGGGGGCTGCGCTCACGATCTCGACCGACGGCCCGCCGACGGCGGCGGCGAGATCGGCGGGTCGCGGCGTGCGCACGCGCACCGTGTTGGTCGTCCACGCGCGCACCAGCTGCTCGAGCGGGGCATCGGCCAGCACCTGCCCGCGGCCCATGACGATCACGTGATCCGCTGTCTGCGCCATCTCGCTCATGAGGTGGCTGGAGAGCAGGACGGTGCGCCCTTCGGACGCCGCGTGACGCACGAACTGCCGCACCCAGCGCACGCCCTCGGGGTCGAGCCCGTTCACCGGCTCGTCGAGGATCAGCGTGTGCGGGTCGCCCAGGAGCGCCGAGGCGATGCCGAGGCGCTGGCCCATGCCGAGCGAGAACTTGCCCGCGCGCTTGCGGGCTACGGATCCGATGCCGGCCAGGTCGATGACCTCGTCGACGCGTGAGGAGGCGATGCCGTGGGTCGCGGCCATCGCCCTCAGGTGATCGCGAGCGCTCCGGCCCGAGTGCACGGCCTTGGCATCCAGCAGCACGCCCACCTCGGTGAGCGGTGCCCGGAGCTTCCGGTATTCGCGTCCGGCGACGCTCACGCTGCCCGATGTCGGCCGGTCGAGCCCGACGATCATCCGCATGGTCGTGGACTTGCCCGCGCCGTTGGGTCCGAGGAACCCGGTGACGGCGCCGGGCTTCACCGTGAAGGACACGTCCTGCACGGCCGTCTTGTCTCCGAACCTCTTCGTGAGGCCTTCTGCTGTGATCATGGGAACCACGCTACGAGCCGATCGGCGTCCGCCGCGTCCTCCTCAAGTACCGTCCTCGACCCCCGGGGTCCTCCTACGGACGGACCCGCTCAGCGCTTCGGCCGGGCGTGCACCCTCTCGGCCAGCTCGTCGGACGCCACGATCGCCTGGTCGATCACGTCTCGTTCGGGCGCTGCGGTCAGCCAGTCGTGGCTGAAGGAGGCGGGGATCAGCAGCGGCATCCGATCGTGCAGCTTCACCAGGTGCGAGGGCGCCGGACGCATCACGATGGAGTAGCACGTGTACCACTCGCCGTCCGGCGTGCGGCCGCGCTGAGTGACGGCGGCCATCCCGAACAGGGTGCCGTCGCCGATCAGGAACTCGTTCCACCTGCGCTCCGGCTTCTGCATCTCGTACCAGCTCGTCGCGGGGACGATCGCGCGGCCCTTCAGCCCGCCAGGACGATCCTGCAGCCGCTCGGAGCGGGTGTTGATCGAGGGGAACTTCGACGGCTCGCCGTTGATGAGGAATCCCCACCACCCGGGCTCCAGCACCGGTGACGACTCGGGTCGGACCACGATCGGGTTGAGGTTGCGCATGTTCCGCCCGGTCGGACGGAGAGTCTCGCCGGCGTTCTCCGCCGCCCAGGTGCGAAGGCCCTCCAGCACCGCCTCGTCGGCGGCCGCTAGGAGCTCCGAGTCGGTGAACCGGGGATCCAGACCATAGCTCGCGCACATGCCGCCAGCGTAGTCCCGGCCGCCGACACGGCATCGGCCAGCCCGCGCCCTCGGGTAGGGTCGACTGGTGAACTCGCCCCGCCGGATCCCCGCCCCCGTCGCGCTGGGAGGGGCGGTCGCGATCGGCGTCATGACGGCTGTCCAGGCCAGGGTGAACGGCGTGCTCGGAGTGAAGGTCGACAACGGCATCGTCGCCGGCTTCATCTCGTTCGTGGTGGGACTCCTCGTGCTGATCGTGGTGATCCCGTGCATCCCCTCGGCCCGCCGAGGTGTCGCGCGCCTGTGGACCGGCATCCGCACGAGACGCGTCCCTTTCTGGATGCTCCTCGGCGGCGCCTGCGGGGCTCTCACGGTCTCCACCCAGGGGATCACCGCCGGCGTCCTCGGCGTCTCGCTCTTCACGGTCGGCGTCGTGGCGGGGCAGACCCTGCACGGACTCGTCCTCGACCGCATCGGCTTCGGCCCCGCGGGCGTCGTCGCCGTCACGACCGGGCGCGTGCTCGGCGGACTCCTCGCGCTCGCCGCCGTGGGCATCTCGCTCTCCGGCGACGTGCTCGACACGGTGCCGCTGTGGATGCTGCTGCTGCCGTTCGCGACCGGCGTCGGCATCGCCTGGCAGGCCGCGGCCAATGGCAGACTCGCGCAGCGCGTGCAGTCGCCGATCGCCGCCACGCTGATGAGCTTCGTCGCCGGGACGGTCGCACTGACGCTCGCCGCAGGCATCAGCATCGCGGTCCGCGGCATGCCCGACCCGCCGCCTGCGGAGCCGTGGCTGTACGTCGGCGGCTTCCTCGGCTTCGCCTACATCCTGCTCGGCGCCTTCATCGTCGCCCACACCGGCGTCCTGCTGATGGGGCTAGGGTCGGTGCTCGGCCAGCTCGCGGCATCCGTCGTGATCGATCTGATCTGGCCGGCTGCGGCGGGGCCGGCGCTGTGGCAGCTCCTCGCCATGGTGGTCGTCGCGGTGGCATCCGTGGCTGTCGCCGTGCCCTGGCGACGCCGGACGCGCTGACCGCTACTTCTTCTTCGGCATCCGGGTGACGAGCCTGCGCGCATCGACGGGCTTACGGCGTCCCGGCTTCTTCCCCGCGGGCTTCCCCCCGACGTACAGCCAGCCGAGCAGCTCCTCGTTCTTGCCGATGCCGTGCGCCTTCGCGACGGCCTTCGATCGCGTGTAGTGCCCCGTGCGCCAGATCACGCCCCACCCCGCCTCGTCCAGCAGCAGGCTGAGCACGTGCGCGACTCCGGAGGCCACGGCCTCCTGCTCCCAGCGCGGCACCTTGTCGCTCTTGCGATAGCTGGCGACGACGGCGATGAGCAGCGGAGCGCGCAGCGGCTTCGTCGAGGGGGACTTGTCGCCCTCGGCCTTCGCGATCGCAGCGCCGAGCACCTCGCGGTCGGCGCCCCGCATCTCGATCAGGCGCCACGGCTGCAGCGACGAGTGATCGGCGACGCGCCCCGCGGCGGCCACCAGGTGCAGAAGCTCCTCCCTGGCCGGGGCCTCGTCCGTCACCTTCGACCAGGACTGCCGCGCGCGGACGGCTTCGAGCGCGTTCACGAGGCGTCCGGCGTGAAGTTCAGGGCGACCGAGTTCATGCAGTACCGGTCGCCGGTGGGCGTGCCGAAGCCGTCGGGGAACACATGCCCGAGGTGCGAGCCGCAGTTCGCGCACCGCACCTCCGTCCGCACCATGCCGAGCGTCGTGTCGTCGATCAGCTCGACCGCGTCGGGGCGGACCGATTCGTAGAAGCTCGGCCACCCGCAGCCCGAATCGAACTTCGTGCCGCTCTTGAAGAGCTCGGCATCGCACGCGCCGCACGTGTACAGGCCCGAGCGCTTCTCGTCGAGGAGCTCGCCGGTCCAGGCGCGCTCGGTCGCGGCCTGCCGCAGCACTGCGTACTGCTCCTCGCCGAGCTCGCCGCGCCACTCTTCTTCGCTCTTGTCCACTTTGTAGGCCATGGCTCCATTCTCTCGCGTCGCGCGACTGCTCGGGCGCCCACGACAGAATGGAAGGATGACGGATGCCGTGCAGCAGCGCTACGCCCGCTTCGCCAGGGAGGAGGCGCCCGGCCGGAGCGACCTGTACGCCGAGTGGGCCGCCGGTGTCGCAGCGGACGGCGCGCTCCAGGACGTGCTCGCGCGGATCCCGGAGAACCGGCGTCAGCCGCCGCTGGTGTTCGCGGTGACCAGGATGCTGGGTGCGGAGCTCACCGGCTACCCGCAGTGGCGCTCGTTCGTGCTGGCGCACGCCGACGAGGTGGTCGCCGAGAGCGCGCGGCGGAGGCTGCAGACCAACGAGCCGCTCCGCCTCGCGCCGCTGCTGCCGGTGCTGGCGGAGATCGACGGGCCCATCGCCCTGCTCGAGGTCGGGGCATCCGCGGGGCTCTGCCTCTACCCCGATCGCTATTCGTACCGCTACGTCGACGGCTCGGGGGCGGAGCGCACCTCGCTGGACCCGTCCGCCGGCCCGTCGACGGTGACATTGGTCAGCCGGGTCGACGGACCGCTGCCCCCACTGCGGATGCCGGAGGTGGTCTGGCGTGCGGGCATCGACCTCGCACCGCTCGATGCCGCAGACGAACGCGACCGTCGCTGGCTGCAGGGCCTCATCTGGCCGGGGGAGGAGGGGCGCCAGGAGCGCGTCGCCGCGGCGCTCGACATCGCGGCATCCGATCCGCCGCTGCTGGTGGAAGGAGACGCTCGCGAGCATCTGGGCGCTCTCGCCGCGCTCGCGCCGGCCGGCGCGACGCTCGTGGTGACCACGCCAGGCGTCCTCGTGCACATTCCCCGTCAGGAGCGCCTCGCGCTCGTCGACGCGATCGGCGAGTCGCACGCACGATGGATCACGATCGACCCGCCCGCGCTGCTCGACGGGTGGAAGCCGCCGGTGGACGCCGCGACCTGGCCGGGATTCGTGGTCGCGCTGGACGGCGCGGTGCGCGCCGCCGCCGACCCGCTCGGCCGCTGGTGGGAGTGGCGCGCGACCGAAGGGTCGCTCACCGCTTAGCCTGAAACCATGCTGGGAGAGCTCACCGAGCGCGATCGCGCCATCCTCGCGCTGGAGACCGCCTGGCCGCGGCACAGCGGGGCGAAGGAGGAGGTCATCCGCGCGCAGCTGGGAATGAGCGCGGCACGGTACTACCAGCTCCTCGGCCGGCTGATCGACTCGGACATCGCACTCGAGTACGACCCGATGCTCGTGGGCCGGCTCCGGCGCATCAGGGATTCGAGGGCGATGAGGCGCGCGGCGCGCACCCCAGGGTTCGTCGGCTGACGCGGAACTCATGCGGCCGACAGGCACTGTCGCCGCACGGATCCACAGGCGGGTGCCACTAGCATCGAGGGGTGTCCAAGCCGATCCGTGACCGATTCGACGACGTCCCCCGCTCCGCAGGACGCGTGGGTGCGCACCGCGCCGAGGCGCCGCGGATGAACGGCTGGGTCGTCCTGCTGTGGTCGTTCGTCGCAGCGCTCGTGCTCATCATCGGCGGCATCTTCGGCTCGCTCGTCGTGATGGAGCGGATCACGCTCTTCCCCGAGGCGGCGCCCACCGCCGTCCCCACCCCTGTGGAGACCGGCGTCGTGGACATGAGCTACTCCGTGATGATCCTCAACGCGACACCCGACGAGGGCCTCGACGATCAGTTCCGGGAGGAGCTGATCGCCCAGGGCTGGGCGGCGGACATCGTGTACGCGAGCGACAGCAGCAGCCAGGACTTCGCCACGACGACCGTGTTCTACGTCGCCGACGACGACGAGCTCGCGGCCATCGGGCTCGCGGGGCTCCTCGACGGTGCGAAGGTCGAGCAGAGCGACGCCTATGCCGACCTGAACAACACGGAGGGCAAGCAGCTCACCGTCGTGATCGGCCTCGACCGCTCCGAAGCCGGTGCGCCGGCGCCCGAGGACACCCCCGCACCCTGACTGCGGCGCGCGCACTCCCCGCGGCTTGCACTCGAAGGGGTCGAGTGCCAGAATGGCGTTAGCACTCTCTCAGTCTGAGTGCTAAACCCAACGTCTACGTCCAGGAGGGACGACAAAACTCATGGCAAAGATCATCGCTTTCGATGAGGAGGCCCGCCGCGGCCTCGAGCGTGGCCTCAACATCCTCGCCGACGCCGTCAAGGTGACGCTCGGCCCGCGCGGTCGCAACGTCGTGCTCGAGAAGAAGTGGGGCGCCCCCACGATCACGAACGACGGCGTGTCCATCGCCAAGGAGATCGAGCTGGACGACCCGTACGAGAAGATCGGCGCGGAGCTCGTCAAGGAGGTCGCCAAGAAGACCGACGACGTCGCCGGTGACGGAACCACCACCGCCACGGTCCTCGCACAGGCTCTGGTCCGCGAGGGCCTGCGCAACGTCGCAGCCGGCGCCGACCCGATCTCGCTCAAGCGCGGCATCGAGAAGGCCGTCGCCGCGATCACCGAGGAGCTCCTCGCCAGCGCGAAGGAGATCGACTCCAAGGAGCAGATCGCCGCGACCGCTTCCATCTCCGCTGCCGACCCCGCGATCGGCGAGCTCATCGCCGAGGCGATCGACAAGGTCGGCAAGGAGGGTGTCGTCACCGTCGAGGAGTCGCAGACCTTCGGCACCGAGCTCGAGCTCACCGAGGGCATGCGCTTCGACAAGGGCTACCTGAACCCGTACTTCGTGACGGACCCTGAGCGCCAGGAGGCCGTCTTCGAAGACGCCTACATCCTCATCGCGAACCAGAAGGTCTCCAACATCAAGGACCTCCTGCCCATCGTCGACAAGGTGATCCAGGACGGCAAGGAGCTCGTCATCATCGCCGAGGACGTCGAGGGCGAGGCTCTCGCGACGCTCGTGCTGAACAAGCTCAAGGGCATCTTCAAGTCGGTCGCCGTCAAGGCTCCCGGCTTCGGCGACCGCCGCAAGGCGCAGCTGCAGGACATCGCGATCCTCACCGGCGGACAGGTCATCACCGAAGAGGTCGGCCTCAAGCTGGAGAACGCCACGCTCGACCTGCTCGGCCGTGCACGCAAGGTCATCGTCACCAAGGACGAGACCACGATCGTCGAGGGTGCGGGCGAGGCCGACCAGATCGAGGGTCGCGTCACGCAGATCCGTCGCGAGATCGAGAACACCGACAGCGACTACGACCGCGAGAAGCTCCAGGAGCGCCTCGCCAAGCTCGCAGGTGGCGTCGCCGTCATCAAGGCGGGTGCGGCCACCGAGGTCGAGCTCAAGGAGCGCAAGCACCGCATCGAGGACGCCGTCCGCAACGCGAAGGCAGCCGTCGAGGAGGGCATCGTCCCCGGTGGTGGCGTCGCGCTGATCCAGGCGGGCACGAAGGCGCTCGACGCTCTCGAGCTCACGGGTGACGAGGCGACCGGTGCGAGCATCGTCCGCGTCGCCATCGAGGCTCCGCTGAAGCAGATCGCCCTGAACGCCGGTCTCGAGCCGGGTGTCGTCGCGAACAAGGTCTCCGAGCTTCCCTCGGGTTACGGCCTGAACGCGGCCACGGGCGAGTACGTCGACATGTTCGCCGCCGGCATCATCGACCCGGCCAAGGTCACGCGCTCCGCTCTGCAGAACGCCGCATCGATCGCCGGTCTGTTCCTGACGACCGAGGTCGTCGTCGCAGACAAGCCCGAGAAGGCGTCCGCTCCCATGGGCGACCCGTCGGGTGGCATGGACTTCTGAGTCCAGCCCGACTGACAGAGAAGCCCCGGCCTCACGGCCGGGGCTTCTCTGCGTCCCGGGGGGCGGCGGAACGCTCGGGTGTCAGCGGAACAGGCTCGCCGAGTACTGGTCGGCGTCGGCGTACTGCGTCGCCGCAGAGCCGAGGGCGGTGCCGATCGACTCGAGCACCTGCTCGACGTGCAGCTGTGCGCCGCGCCACTGCTCGGCGCACCCCTGGAACGCGTTGGACGCGGTGCCGACCCAGGACGACTGCAGCTGAGACAGCTGAGCCATCAGGGTCGTCGACTCGCTCTGCAAGCGCTCCATGGTGGCGCGGGCGGAACCGTGCGCCGCGTGGACGGCCTCGGTGTCGACGGTGAAGACGGACATTGGGAACTCCTCTCGATGGGGTTCCGACGCTATGCGCGGCCGCGCCGCGGCATCCGTCCGGTCCGCAGAGATGCTCGCCCCCCGTGCGGAACGCGCTCAGTCCGTGCGCGGTGCAGGGGGAGTGGTCACAGCTCCAGCGGGTCGAGCGGCTGCGTGTCCCCGAGCAGGTGCGCCGGAGTCGCCCGCGATGGCGCCAGCGGCAGGGTCACCGTGAAGGTCGCACCGCCGCCTGGGGTCTCCGAGACCGCGACGGTGCCGTGCAGCGCCTTCACGATGGAGGCGACGATCGCGAGGCCGAGGCCGGAGCCTCCGGTCTCCCGTGCGCGTGAGGTGTCCGCACGCCAGAACCGCTCGAAGATCTGCTCGCGAATCTGCGAAGGGATGCCCTCGCCGTGGTCGACGACCGCGATGCTCGCGGTGCCGCGAATCCGGTCGGCATCCACGACGATCTCGATCGGGCTCTCCTCCGGAGAGAACCGGCGGGCGTTTCCGAGCAGGTTCGTGACGACCTGGCGGACCTTGTTCTCCTCCCCGAGAACGATCGGAGGGGTGCGCACGGGGATGTCCGTCGCCTCGGTGAAGTCGATCGCAGGCACCTGCTCCACCGCCGTGCGCGGTCGGCGGCGAAGACGGGCCAGGGTCGCCCTGGACAGACCGCGCCCGGTCGGCGCCTGCGGGGCCACGACGGGCGTGCTGCGTGTCGTCACGTCGATCAGCGGAGCATCCGCGGTCCTGTCGATGACGGTCACGGTGCGGGCCGGCGCCGCCGCTCGCACGTCCAGTGCCGCGTCCCGCGCGATGGGCCGGAGGTCCAGCGCCTCGATCTGCGGCTCGCGCTCCTCGTCGAGACGCGCGAGGGCGAGGAGGTCCTCGACGAGCACGCCCATCCGGATCGCCTCCTTCTCGATGCGCTCCATCGCCCTCGCGGTGTCCTCCTCGCCCTTGATGGCGCCCATGCGGTACAGCTCGGCATAGCCGCGCACGCTCACCAGCGGAGTGCGCAGCTCGTGGCTGGCGTCTCCGATGAAGCGGCGCATGTGCTGCACGGTGCGGTCGCGCTGAGCGAGCGAGTGGTCCACCCGGTCGAGCATGGTGTTGATCGCGGAGTTCAGGCGACCGACCTCCGTGCTGGGCTCGAGGTCGGTGAGGCGCTGGCTGAAGTTGCCCTTGGCGATGGCCATCGCGGTGGACTCCACCTGGCCGAGCCGTCGGAAGGTGAGGGTCACCAGCCCCCTGGTGAGCAGCGCGGCGATCACGATCGTGATCAGCGCGATCGTGATGTAGATCCCGAAGTACTGGCCGATGATCCGGTCGGCGGCGGCGAGGGGCAGTGCCACCAGCTGGATGCGCACGGCGCCGCCGTCTCTCGGAACGACCGCGACGGCCGCGCTGAAGTGGGCGCCCTCCGAGTTCTCGAGGGGGAGGACCGCATCCTCGTTGGCGTTCGCCTCCTGCAGGGAGTACTCCGACGGGAACAGCTGCGAGGCGCTGCCGGCGATGCCGCCGGCTGTGGCGCCGAGGGTGCCCTCGCCGTCGTGCACGTCGTAGATCGCGAAGTAGAAGTCGCGGGGGGAGTCGGTCTGCGTGTAGACGGTCTCCCCGCCCGACGTCGACACCTCGAAGTACCTGTCGGCGAGGTCGGTGGACACCAGCGCGGGCAGCTGCGCGTTGATGTTCTCCACCAGCGAGTTCCGCAGGATCGGCACGGTGCCCAGACCCGCGATCAGCAGGCCGAGCGCGAGCACCGCCACGGTGACGCCCGTGACCTTCGCACGCAGGCTGATCCCGCGCCACCAGCCTGTGACCGCGTCAGGCTTGTGCGCCATGCGGTCCTCCTCTGCCGGCGATCACGGATGCGGGTCCGCGGTGGACGCGGCCTGCGCCTACTTGCCGACCTTCAGCATGTAGCCGAAGCCGCGCTTGGTCTGGATCAGCGACTCCTCGGTGTGCGGGTCGATCTTGCGGCGGAGGTACGAGATGTAGCTCTCCACGATGCCGGCGTCGCCGTTGAAGTCGTACTCCCAGACGTGGTCGAGGATCTGCGCCTTCGACAGCACCCGGTTCGGGTTCAGCATGAGGTAGCGCAGCAGCTTGAACTCGGTCGGGCTGAGCTCGATCGACTCGCTGCCCACCTGGACGTCGTGCGTGTCCTGGTCCATCGAGAGCTCGCCGGCCCTGATGATCGACTCCTCGTCGGCCTGCATGGTGCGGCGCAGGATGGCCTGCGCGCGCGCGACGATCTCGTCGAGGCTGAAGGGCTTCGTGACGTAGTCGTCGCCACCTGCGTTGAGCCCCTCGATCTTGTCCTCTGTGCCGTCCTTCGCCGTCAGGAAAAGGATCGGCGCGGTGAACCCGGCGCCGCGCAGGCGCTTGGTCACGCTGAACCCGTTCATGTCAGGCAGCATGACGTCGAGGATGATGAGGTCCGGCTCCTCCTCGAGGACTGCGGAGATCGTGGCGGCGCCGTTGGCGACCGTCTTCACCTGGAATCCGGCGAAGCTGAGACCCGTGGAGAGCAGGTCGCGGATGTTCGGCTCGTCGTCGACGACCAGGATGCGCGCAGCAGTCATGACCCCATTATGGTGACTTCGGTGATGCGAAGGCTGATTATCGGCCGGAGCGGCGATTCAGGAGGCCAGAGCGGCGTCGATCGCCCGCGCGACGACGGAGTCGATCGGCGCGCCGGGGTCGACGGTGAGCCGGTGCAGCAGCAGCCCGTCTCCGGTGGCCATCAGGAACGTCGCGTTGTGCGCGGCATCCTCGCCACCCAGGCGGGACAGGATGCCGCGCACCCACGCCTCCATGCCGATGCGCTGCTCCCGCAGCGGGCGGACGGCGTCGTCATCCGCCTCCAGGAACAGCGCGTACCGCGCCCTGGTCCGCGCCGCCAGCGGCCCCGACTGCAGCTCGATCATGTGGGTGAGGGCGCCGACGAAGTCGTCCCGCGTGCCGATCTCGGGGATGCCCGCGTCGCCGATCTCCTGCCGCGCGATCCACTCGGCGACCCCGGCCACGAGCGCAGCCCTGGTGCGGAAATGGTTCGACGTGGATCCGGGCGGCAGGTCGGCCGCGGCATCCACTCTTCCGTGCGTCAGGGCACGGATCCCCTCTGTGCCGACGAGGGTCATGGCGGCGTCCAGGGCGCGCCGACGGGTCTTGCTCATCCCTCCAGCCTAGGTAACTATGTTTCTAGTGACAATCCACTATGAAAATAGTAATCTGCGATGAGGGCCGATTCGACCCGGAGAATGCACCGACTGGGAGGTTTCGTCATGGACACGCCGGCATCCGCGCAGGAATCCGTCGCACACGAATGGTCGCCCCCGCTCCCCGAGGCCGACGGCTTCGAGCACGCGATGGTCGACGCACCGGGACTGCGCACGCATGTCGCGTCGATCGGGGAGGGCGACCCCGTCGTGATGCTGCACTGCTTCCCGGGGAACTGGTGGCAGTGGCGCGCCATCGCGCCGGCGATCGCAGCCAGGGGCTATCGGGTGATCTGCCCGGACCTGCGCGGCTCGGGCTGGACGGAGGCGGCGGACCCGCGGTTCGGCCCGGACTCGCAGCGCGACGACGTCATCGCCCTGCTCGACGTTCTCGGGATCGGGCGGGCGCATTTCGTCTGCCACGACATGGGCGCGATCTCGGGGATGCAGATCTCCTATCTGCAGCCGGAGCGGGTGCGCACGATCGTCCAGCTCGCGGTGCCGCCCGGCTTCATGGAGTTCACTCCGAAGGTGATGCCCGCGTTCGCGCACATGCCGAAGCTGCTCATGCATCGCCCTGGCCGGTCGCTGCGCTACCTGTTCAGCCCTCGCTACATGTCGAAGCGGATGCCGGCGGAGACCGTGGAGGCGTACCTGCGCCCGCACCAGCGCCCCGAGGTCGAACAGGCAGTGCGGGCGCTGTACCGGGGCCTGGTGATCCCCGTCTCGTTCCGGCTGATGAGCGGGGTCTACAAGAGGATGCGGCTGCATCCGCCCACCCTCGTCGTCTTCGGCCGCGACGACGGGCCGTTCGCGGAGTCGACCGCCCGCCACATCTCCCGCAAGCACGCCGAACACGCCGACCGCTTCGAGCTCGCGTTCGTCGACGATGCGGCGCACTTCATCACCGACGATGCGCCCGACGACGTGATCCGCCTCGTGCTCGACTGGTTCCGGCGCGAGGGCGGCGAGGCGTGATCGGGCCGCCAGGCGCGAGATCGAGGCTAGAGCTCGAACGAGCTCGCTATCGAGAACCGTCTTTCGAGAAAGTCGGTGAGCAGCGTCGAGACCTGCTCCTGGCCGGCCGCATCCACATCCGTGTCGTTCAGACAGACCACGTCGAGTCGTCCCTGGTACGAGAACCATTCGAGCCTGAGCGCAGCCCTGGGGCCGGCGATGTCGACGTAGTCGTACGCGATATCACCGACCACCGCCCGCTGCAGCGCGAATGCGTGGAAGTGGTACAGGGAAGACGCGATCGAATGGTCCTCGGCGGCGCGGAACTTCGATGATGCGACCGAGCGGAAAAGATCCGGATGCTCGGCTTCCATGTCCTGCAGCACACTGCGCAGCTGCGGGTGAGGGGTGTGCTTGAACTTGTTCGTCACGGTTCTCCCATGGTGGAGGATCATGAACTCGCGTCCGTTCTTCGCCGCCGAGAGCACGGGGAGATCCCGGGGCGATGCATCGTCGATGTCGAGGGGTGCCCGTGAAGGGAAGAACTTCGACAGTCCACTGCTTGTGAAGAACAGCTCCGGGCTCACCGGACGCATGAAGAACACGTCGTCGTTCATGTACACGTACCGTTCGCTGAGCCCGGGAATGTGGTGGAGCTGAGACTCGATCGCGTGCGAATTGAACACCGGCAGCACGCTCGCATCCGAGAAGATCTCACGATGATCGACCATGGTGATCCTCGGATGCTCGGCGTTCAGCCAGTCGGGCACCTGCCGGTCGGTGACGATGTAGATGTGATCCACCCAGTTGGCATACGCCTCGACGGAACGCAGCGAGTACTTCAGTTCGTCCCGGTTGGCGTAGCGCGAAGGATTCAGCGCGGTGTCGTTCACCTCTTCATCGTCGATGCGCCCTGAGGCGCGTCTCTTCCGCGTCTGCCACTGCGGATCATCATCGTTGACCCACGTGTAGACGACATCGATGGGCTCCGTCACGTGATACAGGTGCGGTCCTGGCCAATCGAGGGCGTGATCGCCGCCGACCGCCCGGATCCATGCCTGCGGAGTCAGGTATTCCACGAACGGTCCGCGCCGTGACGATCGTCGACGCACCGTTCCGGCGACGTGCGTCGATCCGTCGGCACGGGCCTCGCCCTCTCGCGTCCGCACCCACGGCTCGATCGCCACGCTCTCCCTCGGCGTGGACATCAGGTGCCCGCTCGGTCCGACGATGCGCCGCGAGACGACGATGCGGAACACGCCACTCGGTCGACGACGTGACGCTGCCGCAGTGAGCGCTCGGTGTCTCGCGTCCTCGATGCGAACCGACCACCCGTCTGCAGCTCGCAGCTGCGCCAGCGCATCCAGCGTCGAGTGAAGCTCGTCCTGCCTGATCACCAGAATCGGGTCGAAGGGCACGAGGTTCGGAAGGCGCACGTACTCGACTCCCGCAGCGCGGAGAGCATCCCCGACCTGCGACACGTTCTGCGAGACCGAGCGGATCGCGTCATAGCCTCGCTCCATCACCGTGACCGGACCGCCTGCGGACCTCAGCGTTCGTGAGGCGGCACCGGCAGCGCTCAGATGCGCGCGCAGCGCGCGCTGCCTGCGCTGCCAGGCGTGCTCTTCGCGACGGAACCGTTTGAGCCAGATCACCAGATCGACGGGAAGCCTGTTGGCTGCCCATCGGATGAAAGCCGGCAGAGTGTCGTTCGCCATGATTCGACTGTGCGAGACGGCGCCAGGAAGTCCACTGGGTTGACAACTTCGGCGAGACTGCCGCCGGCTGCTCCTTCGAGCGCGGAGCCCGCCCTGATCAGGCCGCGATCGCGTCCGCGTCCATGATCGTGTAGCTGTATCCCTGCTCGGCGAGGAACCGCTGACGGTTCTGCGCGTAGTCCTGGTCGATCGTGTCGCGGGCGACGAGCGTGTAGAAGCTCGCGGTGTGGCCGGACTGCTTGGGCCGCAGAAGCCGGCCGAGGCGCTGCGCCTCCTCCTGGCGGGAGCCGAACGACCCGGAGACCTGGATCGCGACGGATGCCTCGGGCAGGTCGATCGAGAAGTTCGCCACCTTCGACACCACGAGCAGCTGGATCTCGCCGTTCCGGAACCGCCGGTAGAGGTCCTCGCGCTCGTCGACGGGCGTCGCCCCGGTGATCTGAGGGGCGTCCAGCGCCTCGGAGAGGGTGTCGAGCTGGTCGAGGTACTGGCCGATCACGAGGATCTGCTCGTCGGGGTGCTTCGCGATCAGCTCGCGGACGGCGGTGATCTTGGCCGGAGCCGAGGCCGCCAGGCGGTAGCGCTCGTCGTCGGTCGCCGCCGCGTACTCGAGCCGGTCGCTCGGCGGCAGGTCGACGCGCACCTCGTAGCAGACGGCGGGGGAGATGAAACCCTGCGCCTCGATCTGCTTCCACGGGGCGTCGAACCTCTTGGGCCCGATCAGGCTGAAGACGTCGCCCTCGCGGCCGTCCTCGCGCACGAGCGTCGCGGTGAGGCCGATGCGGCGGCGCGCCTGCAGGTCGGCGGTGAGCTTGAAGACGGGAGCGGGCAGCAGGTGCACCTCGTCGTACACGATCAGCCCCCAGTCGAGGGCGTCGAGCAGGGCAAGGTGCGCGTACTGGCCTTTCCGCTTCGCCGTGAGGATCTGGTACGTGGCGATCGTGACCGGCTTGACCTCCTTGGCCTGGCCGGAGTACTCGCCGATCTCCTCGGGGGTGAGGCTCGTGCGCTTGAGCAGCTCGTCGCGCCACTGGCGGGCGGAGACGGTGTTGGTGACCAGGATGAGCGTGGTCGTCTTGGTCGCGGCCATCGCCCCGGCGCCGACGATCGTCTTCCCGGCACCGCACGGGAGCACGACGACACCTGAGCCGTCCTTCGAGAAGGCGTCGACGGCATCCTGCTGGTACGGGCGGATGTGCCAGCCGTCCTCCGCCAGATCGATCTCGTGCGGCGTGCCAGGTGTGTAGCCGGCGAGATCCTCGGCAGGCCAGCCGATCTTCAGCAGCTCCTGCTTGATCTGTCCGCGCGCCCAGGCGTCGACGACGAAGATGTCCGGGGAGGGGTGCCCGATCAGCAGCGGCTGGATGCGCTTGTTGTTCGCGACCTGCGTGAGCACGGCGGGGTCGGAGGACCGAAGGATCAGCGTGCCCTCGTCGTCGCGCTCGATGACCAGCCGGCCGTACCGGTTCACCGTCTCGCGCAGGTCGACGGCGACCGACGGCGGCACGGGGAAGCGCGACCAGCGGTCGAGGGTCTCCAGCATGTCCTCGGCGGAATGACCGGCGGCGCGCGCGTTCCACAGGCCGAGGCGGGTGATCCGATAGGTGTGGATGTGCTCGGGTGCGCGTTCCAGCTCGGCGAAGATCGCCAGTTCGTGGCGGGCGCTCTCGGCGTCGGCGTGGGCGACCTCGAGGAGCACGGTGCGATCGCTCTGGACGATCAGGGGTCCGTCAGACATAGCTGTCCAGTTTACCGGGCTGTCCGGTTCACGGGGCGACGATGGATGCGGCGCGGATGCTGGACACCGGCAGGGTGCGCTCGACGTCGGCTGCGCGATCTCTCCCGCGCAGGCGACCGCCGCCGAGCCCCGTGGCCTCGAGGAGCAGCTCCCTGGTCGAGCCGTCCGGCATCCCGACGGTCACCCGGAGCACGGCCCTCGCCCGCACGGCGGCTTCGAGCTCGCGATCCAGCCACGCGGCATCCGCATCGGGCCCCTGATGCGCACGCAGCGCGGTGATGAGTCTCGTATGGTCCGGGGGAGGGGCGGGTGCGGGCTCCGCGAGCGGATGCCGGTCGCCGGTGATGACCGCGCCGTCCTCGTCGACGAGGGTGGCGGGATAGCGGGCATCTGTGAGGGCCCAGTACACCGTGTCCCGTCCGACCCGGGTGCTGAGCGAGCCGACGTGCTTCGCCAGCGCCAGCGGTCGCAGCCCCTGGTCGACGGCCAACGCCTCGATGAGGTGATGGTCTGCGCTCTCGATCCGCGTCCGCCCGGTCTCGGCATCGGTCGAGACGCGCACCAGGCCGTGCCGCTGTGCGGTCTGCGAGACGAGGTACCTGAGCGGCTGGGGGATGCCGGTCAGGGAGAGCGTCTCGAGGAAGTCCAGGATCGACGTCTCGGTCTCGCCGACGACGAGACCGTGGGCGATCGACTCGGAGGTGAAGCGGTACGACGACGCCTGCGCGGCCGACTCGCGTGCGGCGACCGTGCGCAGGCGGACGTCGAGGGCCGGAGCGAGAGGGCCGGGAGCGATCGCGGTCAGGTCGTTCTGCAGGAAGATCCGGTCGACCTCGACCGGCAGCAGTTCCGTGAGCGCCGTCGCGTCGACGGCCTCACCGCGGCGGACGGGGCCCGACCAGGCCGGCTCGGTGTCGTCGTCCGCGGTCAGCCCGAGGAGCCTCGCGTGCTCCATGAGAGCGCTGCTGCGATCGGCCCATGCCGGATCCCACGGGTGCGCGAGCGGCCAGGAGTCGACCGGCGTCCATCCGGCGCCTCGGCGCACCCCGCGCGGGAGCGCGTCACGGAACCCGGTGACCAGCACTCGCCATCTCTCGGCGACGGAGGCGCGCAGCCAGTCCTCGGCTCGGGTGGTGGTGCGGAGCCTGCGCTCCTCAACCACGGCCAGCCGGGCTGCGAGGGCGATGGCGATCAGCGGATCGACGGAATCCGTCGGCATGCCGGCCTCGACCAGCTGCCGCTTCTCACCCGCGCTGATGTTGCCGCCGGCGAGCAGCGAGAACGGCCTCTCCCTGGCGAGCAGCAGCAGATCGGCGATGGCCGACACCGTCGTGAACGCCCGCTCGGCGGCGTGCGCTGCCGCGACATCCCCGGACTCGGCGGGCGTGAGCTCGTCCGCCTGCTCGGGCAGGGGGCGCCCGGTGACGATCGCAGCGACCGGAGGCCACGGGGCGCCGTCCGGGCGCAGCAGGCCGAGGGCGGTGAGCGTCGCCCGCTCCGGTCCGTCGTCGACCGCACCCGACGCCGCTCGCAGCAGAGCTGAGGCTTCGGCGCCCGTCAGAGTCTGCACGGCCTTCGTCACGGAGGCCGCGTCCAGCAGCGCCTCCGCGGAGTCGAAGAAGTCCTGCCACGTCGCATCCGCCCGAACGCCCCGCGCCGCGAACAGCGCCGCCAGATCCGCATCGCTCGCCGCGGCGAGCCATTCGGCCAGCGGTCGGGCGTGCGTGCTCATGCGAGAGTCCTCAGGGCCGCGATGCCGCGCGACCCTTCCGGATGAAGCTCATCGCCAGGAGCGAGATGATCAGCACGAATGCGAGCGGGAGGCCCCAGTACGGGATGCCCGCGATGACCGGCCATGCGCCGTGACCGAAGGCTTCCTGATCCATGCCGACGGCCGTGCCGATGATGATCGCGAAGAAGCAGGCGATGGATGCTGCGGCGATGCCCAGCGCGGTGAACGCGAGGATCCGGTCCACTCGGCGGACGGGAACCTCCGGCTCCGGACTGTGCGTGCTCATCCGTCACAGCCTAGCCGCTCGGCGACCGGTAGGCTGGTGACGGCCGCTCCCACGCGCGCCGTCCAGCTCCACACCGATTCAGCGAGGTTTCTCCCATGCCCACCGGCAAGGTCAGGTTCTACGACGAAGACAAGGGTTTCGGCTTCATCGCCACAGATGACGGCCAGGACGTCTTCCTGCATGCCTCGGCGCTGCCCGCGGGCACCGCCGTGAAGGCCGGAGCCCGCGTGGAGTTCGGCGTCGCAGACGGCAAGCGCGGTCTGCAGGCGCTCTCGGTGCGCGTGCTCGAAGCTCCGCCGAGCCTGGCGAAGGCGAAGCGCAAGCCCGCTGACGACATGGCGATCATCGTCGAAGACCTCGTCAAGCTCCTCGACGGCATCGGCGGCGATCTCCGCCGCGGCCGTTATCCCTCCTCCGGACACGGCCGCAAGATCGCGGCCGTCCTGCGCAAGGTAGCCGATGACCTCGAAGCCTGAGGCCGATCAGCGGCTTCTCGACGCCCACGATCTCGCGCTGGCCGCACTGCGCGAGATCACTCCGGCGTCGACCATCGGACCGGCCGCCGGCTACCTCCTCGAGGACGACGGCTCCGTCTCGCTCCGGTTCGCGAACCGGCTCCCCGGCTATCCCAACTGGTACTGGACCGTCACGGTCGCCCGCGTCGAAGACGAGGAGCCGACGGTGCTGGAGGTCGAGCTGCTTCCCGGCGACGGGGCGCTCCTCGCCCCGGAGTGGGTGCCGTGGACCGAGCGGCTCGCCGAGTACCGCGCGCACCAGGTCGAGCTCGCCGAGCAGGCGGCCGCGGCTGCCGCCGATGCGGATGAGGTCGACGAGTTCGTGGCAGGCGAGGACGACGACCTGGACGACGAGGACGACGAGCTCGATGATGACGAGCTCACCGAGACGCGGGTGCTGCACGCAGGGGATCTCGACGGCGTCGACATCGACGAGCTCGACGACTCTGCGAGTTCCGACGACGACTCTGACGCTGACGAAGAGTCAGAGGATGATGCGGACGACTCCGACGATTCCGATGACGAGGACGACTCGGACGACGATTCCGCTGACGAGGACGACTCGGACGACGACTCCGATGACGAGGACGACTCCGAAGAGGAGTGACGCGGCGTGACTGCGCTGCGGCGCGGCATCCGCTCGTGCTGCGGGCTCCGCGTGTTCGCGCTGCCGGAGTCCGACTCGCGCTGCTGTTCCCCTGTCGCGCTGCAGAAGTCACAGCAGCGCGACACGGGATGGACAGCGCGACACGGGATCAGCGCCGCGCGCGGCCGTTACGAGCCGGAGTTCTCCAGGACGTGGTCGATCGCGCGGGTGAGCTGACGCACGTCGTCCGGCTCGATCGACACGAACGTCGCGACGCGCAGCTGGTTGCGGCCGAGCTTGCGGTACGGCTCGGTGTCCACGATTCCGTTCGCGCGCAGGGTCTTCGCGATCCCCGCCGCGTCGATGCTGTCGTCGAAGTCGATCGTGACGACGACGGGGGAGCGGTGCGCCGCGTCCGTGACGAACGGTGTCGCGACCGCTGACGCCGTGGCCCAGTCGTACAGCACGCCGGAGGACTCCGCGGTGCGAGCGGCGGCCCACTCCAGGCCGCCGTTGCCGAGGATCCAGCTCAGCTGGCTGTCCAGCAGATGCAGCGTCGTGAGTGCGGGCGTGTTCAGCGTCTGATTCAGGCGCGAGTTGTCCACGGCGTTCTTCAGGCTGAGGAACTCCGGGATGTATCGCCCGGACGCAGCGATCCGCTCGATGCGCTCGATCGCGGCCGGCGAGACCGCCGCGAACCACAGGCCTCCGTCGGAGCCCAGGTTCTTCTGCGGGGCGAAGTAGTACACGTCGGCCTGCGAGGCGTCGAAGTCGATGCCGCCGGCCGCGCTGGTCGCGTCGATCACCGTCAGCGCGCCGTCGGCCGCGACGCGCTCGACGGGTGCGGCGACACCGGTGGACGTCTCGTTGTGCGGCCACGCGTACACGTCGACACCGTCGACGACCTCAGCGGGCACCCGGGAGCCCGGCTCCGCCTTGCGCACGTCGGGGGCGTCGAGCCACGGGGCCGCGGCGGCTGCCGCGAACTTGCCGCCGAACTCGCCGAATACCAGGTTCTGGCTGCGACGCTCGATCAGGCCGAAGGCCGCGGCATCCCAGAAGGCGGTCGATCCGCCGTTGCCGACGATGATCTCGTATCCCTCAGGGAGCCGGAACAGCGCCGCGAGCTGCGTGCGCACGCTTCCGACGAGGTTCTTGACGGGTGCCTGGCGGTGCGAGGTGCCGAGCAGGCTCGATCCCGCTGCGAGCAGCGCGTCCAGCTGCTCGGAGCGCACCTTCGAAGGACCGCAGCCGAAGCGGCCGTCAGCGGGCAGGAGGTCTCGGGGAATCTCGATCGCCATGCGTCGATTCTAGGGCGTGCCGACCGCGCCGTTTCCCCGTGTGAAGCCGGATGTCCGGCCGGGAATGTAGGCTTGCCTAAGAAGACCCGGAGGGCCAGATGACCGACTTGATCGACACCACGGAGATGTATCTCCGCACCATCCTCGAGCTCGAGGAGGAGAACATCGTGCCGCTGCGCGCGCGCATCTCCGAGCGTCTCGGTCACTCGGGTCCCACGGTCTCGCAGACCGTCGGGCGCATGGAGCGCGACGGTCTCGTCGTCGTGTCGGAGGACCGCACTCTCGAGCTGACGGATGCCGGCCGCCGCAAGGCCGTCGACGTGATGCGCAAGCATCGCCTGGCGGAGCGCCTGCTCTCGGACGTGATCGGCCTGGACTGGGCGTTCGTGCACGAAGAGGCCTGCCGCTGGGAGCACGTGATGAGCGAGCAGGTGGAGCGCCGGCTCGTCGAGCTGCTCGGCCACCCGACGGAATCGCCGTACGGGAACCCGATTCCCGGGCTCGACCAGCTCGGCGACCTCCCCGCCCGCACCTTCGACGAGGGCGTCATCGGCCTCGTCCAGAAGCTGAACGCCGCAGGCGGGCCCGTGCAGGGCACGGTGCGGCGCCTGGCCGAGCCCGCGCAGGTCGATCCCGAGCTGCTCGAGCAGCTGCGCGACGCCGGCGTGATGCCCGGCGCGAAGGGCGATTACCGCTTCAGCGAGGGCTACGTGCTGATCCAGATGGACGGCAAGGACGAGGGCCTGGAGCTTCCGGTGGAGCTGGCCTCGCACATCTTCCTGGTGGGCGACCCGGCCTGATCCGCGCCCCGCGCCGCGCCTGGGTGAGGACGCCGAAGGCGACCGGGACGGGCGCTCTGCGTGGATTGCCAGGTTCGCAGGGTGACACGATCGTTATCTTCCGGTAACCTCGGACAGGTCGCCAGCGAAGAAGCCCGCTGGCGATGACCGTGAAGATTCGCCTTCCAGGCTCGTCGTCTTCCCGGCAAGAACGCACAAAGTACCCGAGCTACACACGTGCCACGAGAGCAGAGTGCCGACGAGCCAGCGCTACCCGAAGCGTGCAGGCGCAGGAGGATCACATTTTGGTCAGAGACATCGAATCGCCCGCGAAGAGAACTGAAGATCGAGTGGCCACCCGCCAGACGGGAGCGCGAGCAGGCTCGCGTAAGGTCGTGAAGCCTCTCCGATCGATCGCCATCTTCGGAGCAGTCGGTGCTCTTGTCGCCGCTGTCGCCCTGCCGGCGTACGCCGCGACGAAGCCGGCCGAATCCGCGACCACGATCCAGCAGCTGGCTGCGGTCGACGCGCAGTCCCTCGTCGTCGCCTCCGCCGCGACCGCCGCTCCGCTGAGCCGTGGCACGTTCACCGCCACGACCCCCGATGAGATCGCGAAGAAGAAGGCCGAGGAGGCCGCCGCGGCCCGTGCCGCATCGGTCGCCAAGACCGCAGGCTTCGACATCGGCAACTACGCTCTGGTCGCACCCGGTTCCGGCGAGGTCCGCTACCCGCTTCCCCAGGGCTCGTACACCGAGGGCCGGACGATCGGCGGCGGGCACAACGGCGTCGACATGCTGGCGCCGCAGGGCACTCCGATCTACGCCGCCGCGGCCGGTGTCGTGCGAGCCTCGGCCGAGAGCATCGGCGGATACGGCGTCTGCGTCATGATCGACAGCGTCGTGGGCGGTCAGCGCGTGCAGACCACCTATGGCCACATGACCTACGGCTCGCGTCAGGTCCAGGCGGGCGACACCGTCGCCGCCGGCCAACTGATCGGCGTCGTCGGCAGCACCGGCCGTTCCACCGCCAATCACCTCCACTTCGAGGTCTGGGTCAACGGCGGGCTGATGGAGCCGTACTCCTGGCTCGCGGCCAACGCCGGCTGAGCCGCCGCGCATCCTGCTCCGTCCCTGACACGCCTCCGTCCGTTCACCGGGAGTTTTCGCCCGATGGGCCGCGGATGGGTTAGCCTGAACCCGTTGTCGCACAGGCGGGAGAGGCTGATGGACCGAATACCGAGCATCCGAACCATGGATGCCCTCGGTCGTCACGTCCTCCAGCATCGGCCGCAGGGATGCCACGGCGCTGCCGTGCGCGAAAGGCGCTGTCTCTAGACAGCGCCTTTTTTCATCCCTTCGGACACTCTGCCGCCCGCGCGATGCCGTGTGAGTCGAGAGTGCCGGGAAGCCGTCCCGGCGGATCGAGAGGATGATGATGCGCACACTGGTCCTGAACGCCGGATACGAGCCGCTCGCGGTCGTGTCCTTCAAACGAGCCCTGGTCCTCGTCATGAGCGACAAGGCGACGGTGATCGAGCGCATCGAGGACGACCCCGTCTGGGGCAGCCACGGCGTGTACGACCGGCCGGCGGTCATCATCCTGTCCCGCTACGTCCGGGTGCCGACGAGCCGGCGGGTCCCGGTGACCCGCCGCGGCGTGCTGCGCCGCGACAATCACCGCTGCGGGTACTGCGGCAAGGCGGCATCCACGATCGACCACGTGCTTCCGCGCTCCCGCGGGGGAGCGGATTCCTGGGAGAACCTCGTCGCGTGCTGCCTGCGATGCAACAACGTGAAGAGCGATCGGACGCCGCAGGAGATGCTGTGGCAGCTGCGGATCACCCCGCGCCCGCCGCACGGAACGTCGTGGACGGTGCGCGGAACCGAGCGCAGCGATCCCCGCTGGGAGCCGTACCTCGCCCTCGCCGCCTGACCGGTCTCTGCGGGGCGGGGCCGACGCGTCCCTTAGACTGGTTCGGCACGCCCTCGTAGCTCAGCAGGATAGAGCAGCCCTCTCCTAAAGGGCAGGTCGCTGGTTCGAATCCAGTCGAGGGCACTCTCCCCTCAGTCCTCGCCGCGCCGCCACAGCTTCGAGGGCCACCAGATCGCCTTCCCGATGTCGTATGCCAGCGCCGGGACGAGCAGCGAGCGCACCACGAAGGTGTCGAGCAGCACCCCGAACGCGACGATGAACGCCAGCTGCACCAGGAACAGGATCGGGATCACCGACAGGGCGGCGAAGGTCGCGGCGAGGACGAGGCCCGCCGATGTGATCACGCCTCCGGTGATCGAGAGCCCTCGGAGCACGCCCTCCCGTGTGCCGTGCTCGATCGACTCCTCGCGCACCCGCGTCATCAGGAAGATGTTGTAGTCGATGCCGAGCGCGACCAGGAAGACGAAGCCGAAGAGGGGAACGGCGGGGTCGGCGCCCGGGAACGCGAGGATGCCGTTGAAGACGAGCGCCGAGACGCCCATGGCGGTGCCGAACGAGAGGACGGTGGTCAGGATCAGCAGCACCGGGGCGAGGATAGATCGCAGCAGCAGCATCAGGATGAACATGATCACCACGAGGATGACCGGGATGATCAGGGTGCGGTCGTGGATCGACGCATCGTTCGTGTCGATCGCGGTCGCCGTCACCCCGCCGACCACGGCACCGAGATCGTCGAGCTCGGTGCGCAGGTCGCGCACGGTGGCTGCTGCGGCATCGGAGTCGGCGGCATCCGTCAGCGTCCCCTGCAGGAGCACCTCGCCGTCGACGACGGTCGGCTCCGGGGCGGAAGACCCCGGTGCGCCGATCGCCGAGATGCCGTCGTCCGTGACCGGCGCCGATCCGCTGGGCGATTCGGATGCCGTCACCGAGACGCCGTCGATGCCGTCGTCCGCGAGCAGCACGTCGGCGGCATCCTGCAGCTCCTTCTCCGCGACGACCACATACACCGGACTGCCCGAGCCGCCGGGGAAGTGCTCGCCGAGGGCGATCTGACCGTCGCGCGCATCCGACGATCCGAGGACCAGATCGGACTGCGGCACGCCGGACGCGTCGAGCTGCCCCACGCCTGCCGCGCCGGCGAGGAGGGCGAGCGTGGTGAGGATCCAGATCAGTCGCGGGCGCCGCTTGACGAGACCCGCGACGCCGGCCCACAGTCCGGTCGTGCGCGTGCCGTGCTCGGC
Source organism: Microbacterium sp. SD291 (assembly GCF_017355365.1). Classification (GTDB taxonomy): domain Bacteria; phylum Actinomycetota; class Actinomycetes; order Actinomycetales; family Microbacteriaceae; genus Microbacterium. The sequence continues at coordinate 115,419 of NZ_JADIJR010000006.1, forward strand.
GGCGACGACATCCGGCTCGAACCTCGGGCGCCGGGGCCAGAACACCGCGCGGCCGAACAGCAGCAGCAGCGCGGGCAGCAGCGTGAGGGCCGCGAGCATGGCGAAGACGATGCCGATCGCGGCCACGGGACCGAGGGTGCTGTTCGATTTGAGGTCGCTGAGCAGCAGGCAGAGCAGGCCGGCGATCACCGTGCCGCCCGACGCCGCGATCGGCTCGAAGGAGCCTTTCCATGCGGCGAGGACGGCCACTCCCTTGTCCTGGGCCGTGCGCAGCTCCTCCCGGAATCGCGCCACGAGGAGCAGGGAGTAATCGGTCGCGGCGCCGATCACCAGGATGAACAGGATGCCCTGGGTCTGACCGCTCAGCAGAAGCACCTCGAGCTTTGCCAGCCACCACACCACGAGCAGCGCGACGCACAGTGCGAACAGGCTCGTCGAGAGCACAACCAGAGGCAGCAGGAACGAGCGGTACACCAATACGAGGATGACGAGCACGGCGAGCAGCGCGACACCCAGCAGCAGTCCGTCGATGCCTGCGAACCCTGCCACGAGGTCGGCGCTGAACCCGGCCGGGCCTGTGATGTGCACCGTCACGCCGTCGGGAGACGCGTCGCGCAGCTGATCGCCCAGTGCGGCGATCGTGTCCGCCAGCTCCGCGTCGTCCTCGATCGGGATGAACGCCTGGACGCCTCGCCCGTCGTCCGAGGCGAGCGCGGGGGAGACGTCCTCGCTCACGCCCTCCACCGAGGGCGCATCGGCGACGGCATCCGAGATCGCCTCGAGATCCGAGTCCGAGAGATCGCCATCGGACGTGAACACCGCGATCGAGGGGATGCTGTCGCTGTCGTTGAACTCGCCGAGCAGCTTCTGCACCTGCGTCGCATCGGCGGACTCGGGGAGGTAGCTGGTCTGATCGTTCGACGAGACTTCGTCGACCTTGCCGAACAGCGGACCGCCGAGACCCGCGCCCACCAGCCACACGAGGATCAGCGCGACGGGGAGGAGGACGCGCACCCACGAGTGCCGGCGGGAACGCTCGCGAGGCGGCGGGGTGGGCGCGTGATCGGGTCGGGACATCGGGTTCCTCTCGGAGAACGGTGCAGGGGGAGTCAGGAGTTCCAGGCGAGGACGAGGATCATCGTCGCCAGGAAGCCGCTGAAGTAGTTGAGCAGGATGAAACGGCGCCACGCCCGATTCGTGCTGCCTGAGCCGTGGTCGGTGACGTTCCACCACGGTGCGGCGTTCACGATGTAAGGGACGGCGAGGAAGCCGGCCAGGGGGCCCGGCCATGACGTGAACACCATCGCGACGCCGGCCAGCGTCCAGAGTGCGATCGCCAGCCGCACGGTCGCCCTGGCTCCGATCGCGGTCGCGACCGAGCCGATGCCGGCCTCGCGGTCGGGGGTGATGTCCTGCACTGCACCGAAGGCGTGGGCGGCCATGCCCCACAGGAGGAACGCCACGAGGACGAAGACGACAGTGGGGGTGACTGCGGCCCCGACCAGGGCGAGACCCACGATCGCGGGCGTCACGAAGTGCAGGCTCGAGGTCGTCGAGTCCAGGAACGGACGCTCCTTGAACCGCAGTCCTGGCGCTGAGTAGGCGATGACCGCGAACACGCTGACCGCCAGCCAGAACCAGGACGCAGGATTCCCGACTGCGACGAGATAGACGAGGAACGGCACGTTCGTCACGAGCGCCGCCCACAGAGTGGCCCGATGGAGGCGCGGGGCGAGCAGGGCGCCCTCGATGCCGCCCTTGCGCGGATTCGCGAGGTCCGAGGCGTAATCGAACACGTCGTTGATGCCGTACATCGCCAGGTTGTACGGGATGAGGAAGAAGAGGGTCCCGATGATCAGGGTCGCGTCGATCTCGCGCGTGGTGAGGAGGTGGGCGGCGGCGAAGGGGAACGCCGTGTTGATCCAGCTGACGGGGCGCGACGAGAGCACGATCTGGGCGAGATCGTGCCGAAGCGGGCGCCGGATCGGGGAGGTCATGCGTCGTCCCCGCCCTCGGCGCCCGGCTGGGCCCGCGCTCGCCGGTTGCGCAGAGCCGACCAGAGCGCCGGAAGGAGCACGGCTCCGGCGAGCGGGTATGCGAAGTCCTCCAGCGGAGCCAGCCCGATGCGGACGCCGAGAAGGTGCGCTGCGGAGTAGTGGAAGAGCCCGGACGCGATCATCACCGTGTCGAACACCGCAGTGAGGAGGACGAGGACGAGGAGCGTCAGTCCGGTCGCGCCGAGGTGAGCGCGGCGCCGCGGCATGATCAGCGCGGGCACGAGCGCGATCAGGATCGCGCCGGCCACGAACAGGGCGGAGAGCCCGAAGTACGTCACGGTGCCTCCTCGCTGTCGTCGCGACGTCGGCCGCGAGCCTTCAGGATGCGCACGGCACCGGTGTAGACGATCATCGTGCACACCACCAGGAACAGCAGGAACACCGGCTCCTCGATGGGCAGCTCAGGTGCCAGCAGCAGCCCGGTGGCCACCGCGCTCTCCCCCCGGAAGAAGATGCCGGCGGCGATGCCGGCCGCATCCCAGGCCAGGAAGAACAGCACGCCCGCCGCGGTCACGACGGACGCCGAGACCGCATCCCGCCAGAAGAACAGACGGAAGCGCCGGTCGAGGAGCAGCATGCAGCCGAGGGCGACCAGCAGGGAGGAAAGATACAGGAACCCCATCGTCAGGCCTCCACCCGAGCGGCGCGTGCCGGCTCCGTCAGGGGACCCGCGGAGTGATCGCCCCTGATCCGCTTCAGCACGATCTCCGCGCTGATGAGGCACATCGGCACACCGACTCCCGGGGCGGTGGTGGCACCCGCGTAGTACAGGCCCGACACGCGACGCGATGCGTTCTGCGCCCGGAACATCGCGCTCTGCGTGAGGATGTGGGCGGGCCCCAGCATCCCTCCGCGCCACGAGTTGTAGTCCTCGAGGAAGTCGGCCGGGCCCGTGGTCTTGCGCACCACGATGCGCTCGCGGAGGTCATCGATTCCCGCCCAGGTCGCGATCCGGTCGATCGCGGCGTCCGCAGCGCGCTCGATCGCGGCAGAGCCGCCGCCGTCGGAGCCTCCTCCGCCCAGAGCGGCGTCGGCGGGGATCGGCACGAGCACGAAGAGGTTCTCGTGCCCTTCGGGGGCCACCGTGCTGTCGGTTGCGCTCGGCCGGCAGACGTACGTCGACGCGGGCGAGGGGATCGACGGCGCGTCGCCGAAGATCGCGTCGAAGTTGGCATCCCAGTCCTCGGTGAAGAACAGGGAGTGGTGCGGCAGCTGCGGCAGTGAACCGCGGATGCCGAGCATCACCAGAACGGCCCCGGGACCGCTCGTGCGCCGCTGCCACCACGAGTCGGGATAGGTGCGCAGGCCGGGCGGCAGCAGCGCCGTCTCGGTGTGGTGAAGATCCGCTCCAGAGACGACGACGTCGGCATCCGCGGTGTGCGCGAGTCCGTCGGCGCCCTGCCACCGGATGCCGGTCGCGGCGGCAGCGCCGGATGCGACGGTCGTGCGGATGGCCGTCACCTCCGCATCCGTCACGATCCGCACTCCCGCGTCCTCGGCGAGCTCGGCGATCCGCTCGACGACCCGCCAGAACCCGCCCTGCGGATAGCTCACGCCCTCGTCGAGATCGAGAGCGCTCATCAGGTGGTACATCGCGGGCGCGGTGCGGGGGTCGGTGCCGAGGAACACCGCGGGGTATCCGAGCAGCTGACGGATGACCGGATCGCGGAAGCGTCGGGCGGCGAACGACTGCAGCCGTGTGCCGAGCAGCGTCAACATGCGGGGGAGCGCCTTCAACACCTCTGTAGTCATCAGCGTGCGCCACCGCGTGAAGGGGTTGTAGAGGAAGTACCGCTCGGCCATGACGCGTGCATCGTGCGCCGAATCGAGATACGAGGCCAGCGCCCGCGCGGCACCGGGCTCGCGCGATTCGAACAGGCGCGACACCGCTGTGCGTCCGGCGGGCACGGTGACGGACGGCGACGGACGCCCGTCCGCCGCAGGGGACCGGAAGACGCGGTATCCGGGATCGAGGGGCGTGAGATCCAGCTGCTCCTCGGTCGAGGTGCCCATCATCGCGAAGAAGTGATCGAAGACCTCGGGCATGAGATACCACGACGGCCCGGAGTCGAACCGGAACCCGTCGCGCTCGACGGTGCCGGCGCGTCCGCCGATCCGGCTGTTCTTCTCGTAGACCGTCACCTCGTGACCGTCCCGTGCGAGCAGGCCTGCGACGGCGAGGCCGGCCACTCCCGCGCCGACGACGGCGACGCGACTCACCGGCTCCGCTCCATCGTCGTGACGAGCACCGACCGCGCGGCCAGCAGCGCCTTCACGGGGTCGGGCACGCGCACCCTGCGCTCGTACAGGGTCGCGACCGGGGTCTTCGCGACACGCCGTGTCAGAGCGGAGAACAGCGCATGGGCGCTGCGCACGGCGGCGCGGGCGTCCTTGGGCAGGAGGGGGATCGACAGAGCCGCGTCGTCGAGCTGAGCGGTGATGGTGCGGACCCAACCGTCGCGGTCGGCGTCGGTGAGACGGCCGCGCTCGCCGAGATAGCCGCGCTGCAGTCGCTCGGTGTCATCGGCGAGGTCGCGCAGGAAGTTGACGTTCTGGAAGGCTGCGCCCAGCCGGCGGGCTCCGTGCGTGAGGATCTCCTGCTCGCGCGTCGCGCGTCTCTCGGCGCGGAGGAAGACGCGCAGGCACATGAGTCCCACCACCTCGGCCGATCCGTGCACGTAGTCCTCGTGCGCCTCGGCGTCGTACTCGGTGAAGCCCGCGACGCTCGCGATGTCGGCGGCCATCGAGTCGAAGAAGGGCTGCGTGAGGTCTTCGCCGATCCCGCATTCCCTGGCCGTGCGAGCGAAGGCGTGCAGCACGAGATCGGAGCTGTAGCCGATCCGCATCGCCCGGTGCGTCTGCGCCGCGTACGACACGAGCGCGCTGGTCTGGGCGGACTCGTCGAGTCCCGCCTGCGCGGCGACGCCGTCGACGATCTCGTCGGCGATGCGCACCATCGCATAGATGTTGCGGACATGCTGGCGGTGCCGCGCGCCGAGCAGTCGAGTCGCGAGTCCGAAGGACGTGGAGTAGCTGCGGATGACCTCGGTGGATGCGGTGTCGGCGGCACGGCTGAACCGTCCCAGACTCTCGCCGGGGGCGTCGTGCGGTCCTGGCGTCATGCGCGGCGTCCCTCGAGGCGGGAGGCGGACACGAGGACAGCCCGCGCCGCATTCGCGCTGATCTCCCCGGTCGCCTCCGCCTCGGCCATCAGCGCGCGGACCGCGTCGAGCTGATCGTCGATGAGGCCCGTGACGAATCGCTCGGCGCCGCACTCGCGGAGCAGGTCGCGCATGCCGATGGTATCCTGCAGGCTCAGCGCTGCCGAGCCGAAGCGCGGCGCGATGCGCGACCAGGTGCTCGTCGTCCTGGCGAAGGCGATGATCGCCGTCTCCTTGCCCTCGCGCAGGTCCGAGAACGCGTCCTTGCCGTGCGTGCGGTGGTCTCCGAACGCGCAGAGCACGTCGTCCTGCAGCTGGTAGGCGAGGCCGAGGTGCCGACCGGCCCGGCGCAGGGCCTCGTCGGCAGCCGGTGATGCGCCGGCGAGGAGCGCGGCGACGCGAAGGGGCAGGGTGAACGAGTAGGCCGCCGTCTTGTTGGCGCTCATGCTGAGGACGGTGCTCAGATCGGACCCGAGCATGCCGAGGCTCAGCGCGACGTCCGTGTGCTCGCCCGCGACGGTCTCGCGGATCGCCTCATCGACGAGATCGAGCAGAGCCGATCGGGTGCCGGAGGGAAGATCCGCGCGCGAGAATCCCATCAGTGCTGCGGAGAGGAGCAGATCGCCCATGAGGATCGCGCTCGAGCGCGCCCAGTGGAGCCGGGCTTCGTCGTCGCCGGTGCCGCCGCGCGCGGCGAGCTCTCCGATCAGGTTCGGCCGGCCGCGCCTGGTCAGATCGCCGTCGATCACGTCGTCGTGCAGGAGGAAGGCGTAGTGCAGGAGCTCGATGCAGGTCGCGATCTCCACTGCGGCATGAGGAGGGTGCTCCGCGTCGGCATCCGGCGTGAGCGCGTGATGGACGTCGAGCAGCAGACACGGCCGGATCAGCTTGCCGCCGAGCGCATGGTCGGCTGCGGTCCGCCACAGCGACGCGAACTCCGCGCCGTAGGCCTCGGCCGCCTCGGTGTGCTGGGAGAACCTGTCGCGCAGCGCATCCTCGACGCGTGCGCGCGTGTCCTCGCGGATGGCTGTCGCCTTCATCCTCAGAAGCCGCCCAGGTCGCGCAGCAGTGGCAGCTGCTCTCTGAACCACGGGCTGAACGCGAAGGGAGCCAGCGAGGCCGCCTCCGACAGATCGCCGGGGTCGGCCCACACCCACTCGGCGACCTCCTCGGCGCTGGGCGCGAGGTCGCCGTCGATCACCGCGATGTGCACGGGGCAGTGCTCGTTCTCGACGATCCCGCTCGCATCGACCGCCCGGTAGCGATAGTCCGGTATCAGCATGGTGAGACCGGTGAGCCCGATTCCGAGCTCCTCGCGAGCCCGCCGGCGCACGGCATCCGCCATCTCCTCGCCGGGTCGGGGATGGCCGCAGAAGCTGTTGGTCCACACTCCGGGCCAGGTGCGCTTCGCGAGCGAGCGACGGGTGACGAGCATCCTGCCCCCGGCGTCGAAGACGTGGCAGGAGAACGCGAGATGCAGCGGTGTCTCGGTGGTGTGGACCTGATCCTTCGGCATCGTGCCGATGGGCGTGCCGTCAACGGCGAGGAGGGTCACGTCGTCCACCGGTTGCTCCGTCCATTTTGCTAGCTTGGCTAATAGTCAACTTATCATGAAGTATTTGATGTGTAGCATGATGCCATGGACATCGGATCGGACGCCACCCCCTTGCCGGGCGGCGCGAGCGATCCGGGCGAGCGCCGGTCTCCTGACGGGCTCACGCACGCCGCGATCTACGATGTCGATGCGAGCGATCCGCGGAGCACGCTGATCGACCGGAGCGGCGTGCCGCCGGAGGAGCTGCGCCAGATCGCCCGCCTCATGGGCGCGCTCGGCGACCTGCGCGACGCCGAGCAGCGGCTGTCCCAGGCATCGCGTCGCTACATGCGGCTGAACGAGACCGACATGCGCGCACTGCACTATCTGATCGTGTGCGCGAATCGCGGTGTGATCGCGACCCCGTCAGGCATCGCGGGGCATCTGAGCATCTCGACCGCATCCACCACGAAGCTGCTGGACAGGCTGGAGCGGGGCGGGCACATCCTTCGGGCGCCGCACCCCACCGACCGGCGGGCCCTCGCGATCACGATCACGCAGACGACGCGTCATGCCGCGATGGAGACGGTGGGGCGGCAGCAGGCGAAGCGCTTCTACTCGGCTGCGCGGCTGAGTGCGCAGGAGCGCGACGTCGTCATCCGCTTCCTCACCGACATGACTCAGGAGATCTCCCTCACGGACGAGTCCTGGGCGCAGGAGGGAGCGACGGCTCCGGATCGACCCGGAGCCCCCGCGATTCAGTGAGCCGCGTTGTACGCCTCGACGACAGGGGCAGGAATGCGTCCGCGTTCGGACAGCGAATACCCGTTGTCGTTCGCCCATGCCCGGATGGCCGCCACCTCGGGATTGCGGCCAGGGCGCTTGCGAGGCGAGGCGACGCGCGGGGCATTCGAGGTCCCGGCGCGGCGTCCGGCTGAGATGTACGGCTCGAATGCCTTTCGCAATTCCTCTGCGTGCGACGCATTCAGGTCGATCTCATAAGAGGCGCCATTCAGCGAGAAATGCACAGTCTCGCCTTCACCGACTTCGAGGACGCTGCCATCGATATCGTCGACCAGCTGATGCACAATTCTTCTCGCCATGGAAATGACGATACCGTCGTGCGGGAATTGCGACAAGTGCGCTCATTCGTGACCGGGGCCGATCAGCTTGAGCCCCACTATGCACCCGACCAGGCCCATCAGCAGCAGGATTCGCAGCCAGGAGATCTCGGTGTCGCCGGTGATCATCGCCCAGATGACGGTGAGCGTCGCGCCGATCCCGACCCACACCGCGTAGGCGGTGCCCGTGGCGATGTCGCGCATTGCGAAGGCGAGGCCCAGCATGGACAGGATCAGGCCGACGCCGAAGATGACGCTGGGCCACAGCCTGGTCAGCCCTTCGGACTTGCCGAGCGCTGTCGCCCAGACGGCCTCGAGCACTCCGGAGATGATCAGTACGATCCACGACATGACGGTCCTCTCGGACCAGTCTTTGCGCTCACCGGGTACTGGTCTGCCTCGTCCGGAGCCGGGGTTCGCCGACCGCTCTCCATGCTAGCGAACGGGCATCGGCGCCGGCTGGGCAGCGGCAGGGCATCGCTGCGCAGCCGCTCTGCACGGCTCAGGGAAGGAGACCCGACCTTCGCGCCTTCGCGACCGCGGAATGACGCGTGGAGGCGTCGAGCTTCGACATGGCGGTGCCGAGATAGGCCTTCACGGTGCCCTCCCGCAGGCCGAGCTGGCCGGCGATCTCGGCATTGGTCGCGCCGAGCGCGGCGCACGCGAGCACGTCGGTCTCGCGGCGGGAGAGGTGCACGGTCGGCACCGGACCGGTGGCCGGCGACACCGTCTCGCCTGCGAGCGTGACCAGGCGGCTCTCCACCTGGGCGATGCGAGCGCGCAGCTCCGCGTCCTCGACGGACGCCGCGATGCTGCGCAGTTCGGCGAAGCTCTCGCGAAGCTCCTCGAGCTGCTGCGGCGCGACGGCATCCTGCGCCGGTGATGCGGAGCGCAGGCGCCGGGCGACCTCGTCGCGGATGCGGAGCTCGTCGGCGACTGACTGGGCGACCTGCATCGCCGGTGCCGTCGTGACGCCGCCGACCGGTGCCTCCTCCCACGCTCCCGCGTACAGCACGCCGCGGGGGCGGCCGCTCACGACGATCGGAAGCGCGAGCAGCGTGCGCAGGCCCTCGCCGAGAACGAAGACGTCGTAGTCGTGCGTGATCTGCTGCGACGACCCGTAGTCGCTGGTCATCCGCGGGCGCAGCTCCATCATCGCCCTGCCGCCGAGCCCGCGCTCCGGTCGCACGCGGAGTCCGTCCAGGCTGTGGGTGCGGTTGCCGACGATGCTGGTGACGCTGACGACGCCCTGCTCGATGAGGCCGCCGAAGGCCACAGGGAAGCGGGTGCGTGTCGCGAGCTCGCGCACCGCGCGCGCGACCAGCTCGGTCTCGGATTCCATGCCGGCCGGTGTGCTCACGGAATACCTACTTTCGGGGGTGACGGCGTGGTTCCCCGTTTCGTAGCGTCGACGTTACCACTCGCCCGGCAATCCCGGAGCGAGCCGTAGAATATGTGGCAAGGAGGCCCCATGAGCGACCAGAACACCGTCGGTACGACCGCGATCGATTACATCGCCGTCGAGGAGTCAGCTCGATTCCGCAGTCTCAAACGCACGCAGCGGTCATTCATCTTCCCGCTCGCGGCATTCTTCCTGATCTGGTATTTCGTCTACGTCCTTCTCGCGGCATTCGCCACGGATTTCATGTCGCAGCGCGTGTGGGGAGATATCACCGTCGGCCTGCTGCTGGGCCTCGGGCAATTCGTCACCACGTTCGCTATCACGATGGGATATGTGGCTTTTGCGAATCGCAAGCTCGATCCGATCGCGACAGAGATCCGTGAAGAACTCGAGAAGGCGCAGGGTGGCCACGCATGATCGATGTGCACACGGCCACTGAGCCGGTCGCGGTCGAGAGCAACCCGATCCTGAACATCTCGATCTTCCTCGCCTTCGTCGCGGTCACGCTGTTCATCGTCATCCGGGCGAGCCGCAACAACAAGACCGCCGCCGACTACTACGCGGCCGGACGCTCGTTCACCGGTCCGCAGAACGGCTTCGCGATCGCCGGCGACTATCTTTCTGCGGCATCGTTCCTCGGGATCTGCGGCGCGATCGCGATCAACGGCTACGACGGGTTCCTCTACTCGATCGGGTTCCTCGTCGCGTGGCTCGTCGCGCTGCTCCTGGTCGCCGAACTGATGCGCAACACCGGCAAGTTCACGATGGCCGACGTGCTGTCTTTCCGGCTCAAGCAGCGCCCCGTCCGGATGGCCGCCGCGATCACGACGCTCGCGGTGTGCTTCTTCTATCTGCTCGCGCAGATGGCGGGCGCGGGCGGCCTCGTCTCGCTGCTGCTCGGCATCGACGGCCGGCTCGGCCAGTCGATCGTGATCGCCGTCGTCGGCGTGCTGATGATCGTGTACGTGCTGATCGGCGGCATGAAGGGCACCACGTGGGTCCAGATCGTCAAGGCGTTCCTGCTGATCGGCGGCGCCATCGCCATGACGATCTGGGTGCTCGCGATCAACGGATTCAGCCTCGACACGCTGCTGGGCGCGGCCGTCGCGAACTCCGACAAGGGCGAGGCCATCCTCGGGCCGGGGCTCCAGTACGGCGCCAACCCCTGGGACTTCCTGTCCCTGGGCATGGCGCTCGTGCTCGGCACCGCCGGTCTCCCGCACGTCCTGATGCGGTTCTACACGGTGCCGACGGCCAAGGAGGCCCGTCGCTCCGTGGTGTGGGCGATCTGGCTCATCGGAGGCTTCTACCTGCTGACGCTCGTGCTCGGTTACGGGGCAGGGGCCCTCGTCGGCGCCGATGTGATCGCGGCCGCCCCCGGCGGACCGAACTCGGCGGCTCCTCTGCTCGCGCTGCATCTCGGCGGTCCGGTGCTGCTCGGCTTCATCTCGGCTGTGGCGTTCGCGACGATCCTCGCCGTCGTCGCCGGTCTGACCATCACGGCGGCGGCGTCGTTCGCGCACGACATCTACGCCAACGTGATCCAGAAGGGTCGGAAGGATGCCGCGGGCAACCCTGTCGAGGCGGATCCGAACGGCGAGGTGCGCGTCGCGCGTCGCACGGTAGTGGTCATCGGCATCCTCGCCATCGTCGGCGGGATCGGGGCGCAGGGGCAGAACATCGCTTTCCTCGTGGCGCTGGCTTTCGCGGTCGCAGCGTCCGCGAACCTCCCCACGATCCTGTACTCGCTCTTCTGGCGGCGCTTCAACACGCGCGGCGCGGTGTGGAGCATGTACGGCGGACTCGGTGCGGCGATCATCCTGATCGTGCTCTCCCCGGTGTTCTCCGGATCGCCCACGTCGATGATCCCCGGTATCGACATCGTGCTCTGGCCTCTGAACAACCCTGGCATCGTCTCGATCCCGCTCGGGTTCGTCCTCGGCTGGCTGGGCACGATCACCAGCCGTCAGAAGGAGTCGCCGGAGCTGGCGGCCGAGATGGAGGTGCGCTCGCTCACGGGGTTCGGCGCCGAGAAGGCGGTCGAGCACTGACGCCTCGCGGTCGAGCGCTGACGCCTCGCGGTCGCGCAGTGACGTCGCGTCGTCACTGACCGCGAAGGAGCACGGGGACCCCGGCGGCCTACTCGCCGGGGTCCCCGTCGTCGTCGGACTGAGTCCTCAGCCCTCAGCCCGCCGGGGCGCGACCCTGCGCTTCGAGATCGAGCAGGAATCGCTTCCGCTCGGGATGCGCGCCGTAGTGCCCCGGCGTCCCGTCCGAGCGCACCACCCGGTGCACCGGGACGATGACGGAGAACGGCGTCAGACGGCAGGCAGTGCCGACGGCCCTCGCGGCGCCGGGGTGACCGGCGAGCACGGCGACCTCGCCGTAGCTGAGGGTCTCGCCCCACCCGATCCCGCTGATCACCTGAAGCGCGGTCAGGGCGAAGCCGTCGGCCAGGCGCCAGTCGAGAGCGACGTGCTCGTCGAAACGCACCGGGGCGCCCTCGAAGTAGTCGTCGAGCAGGTGCGCGAGCTCGTCGGCGGCACCGGGATCGGGCTGGGGCACGGAGTGCAGCTGACGGGACACGCCCTCGAGGAGCCATGGAACGGTGGGATCATCGGACTCGGAGAGGTCGAATCGGACGATCCCCTCGTCGGAGAAGACCGCGAGCGCATCGCCGAACGGCGTCGGCGCGAAGTCGTAGCGGAATGTCATGTCCCCATCCTGGCTCGCGTCGGTCGCCGCAGCATGCCTGGATGACGCGATCGGGGGAGAGCCCGGCGAGATCCGCCGTCGTGGAGGAGAGGTGCACCGACCTTCCGAGGGCTGTTCAGCGGCGGAAATCCGGTGAAACCCGCCCGGGATACCCGTCGAGCGCCAACACGCGCTTAGGGTGTGAAGTGTGTGGCGACGTGATGACAAGGCCGCGGATGCGGAGACGACGGACGCCGCAGTGACCCTCGGAGAGCTGCACGTGTCCCAGACCGGCGTCGAGGTCGCCCATGCCGCAGAGGCCGAGCGCACCCGGCTGCGCGCCGAGGCCGCTGATCTCGGTGGCGCATCGCCCCTGATCATGTTCCGCGACACCGTCGAGTCGGGCATCGACATCTCCAAGGCGCACCCCGGCAGCCTGCCCCAGTTCATCACCGGGAAGTCGACGCTCCTGTCGAACCTCTTCCGCGATGAGGTCGGACTCCGGACCGCGCGGCTCGCCGCCGAGCGGATCACGGCGAAGAACACGGAGCTGCGCACAGTCCGGGGGATCGAGGCCGTGCACCTGGCGGTGGGGGTCGCCGGCTGGCGCATCGGCGGGGCCGACTTCGCGGCACCCGTCCTGCTCCGCCCGCTCGCGATACGCCGCCATCACTCCGACTTCGAGCTGAAGCTCCAGGGCACGTTCGAGGTCAATCCCGAGCTGGTGCGGATCGCCCGCGAGCACTTCGGCATCACGATCGATGCGACCTCGCTCGCCGCACTCGCCTACGACGGCGGCATCTTCAAGCCCCAGCCGGTGATCGACAGCCTCCGCGCGATCACGCGGTCGATCGACACATTCTCGGTGCAGCCGCGCCTGGTGGTGTCGACATTCGCCGAAGTCGGCGGTGCGATGTCCCGCGACAGCGGCGCCCTCGACCACCTGGTGCTCAATGCGCTCGCGGGCCACGTGGGGGATCGGGAGCAGGTCTCGGCCCGACGCCCGGAACCGCACCATACCGGCCCGGACGATCGTGCGCCGGCGTCCGACAATCTCCTGCTCGACGCCGATGCGGAGCAGGAGGCCGTGCTCGCGCGGATCGCCGCAGGGCATTCGCTGACGGTGGCGACTCTGCCCGGCACCGGCGGCACGCAGACGGTGATCAACGCGCTCGGCGAGCTCGTGCGCGCCGGCCGTCGCGTGCTCGTCGTCTCGGCCCGACGCTCGACGCTCGACGGCGTGCGCCATCGGCTCGCCGGCATCGCCCTGGACGGACTCGCCGTCTCGCCCGCGACCGTGCGGCGCGACCTGGTCCGCGCCATCGGCCGGAACGAGAAGGCGACCGCGCCCAGGGTGAGCGACGTCGACGACGCGCTGGTGCGCCTGCGGACCGTGCTGCGCGACTACCGGCAGGCGCTCACCGCCCCTGTCGCCGGTACGAGGGCCTCCGTGCTCGATGCTACTCGCCACCTCACCCGGCTCGCCTCGCTGCCGAATCCTCCGTCGACGACGGCGCGGCTGAGCGCCGAGACTCTGCGCCGCCTCGCGGACGACCGTGCCGCGGCATCCGAGATGATGGCCAGCGCCGCTCGGCTGGGGGAGTTCCGCTTCGGTCCGAACGACTCGCCCTGGTACGGCGTGACGTTCTCGAGCACCGAAGCGGCGCGTTCTGCCCACGAGCTCGCCGGACGCCTGCATTCCAGCAGCGTGCCCGCGCTGCTCGAGCGGGGCTACGCGCTGATCGCGCAGACGCACATGCGCCCGTTCGCCACGATCCACGAACTCGGCGAGTATCTGCGACTGCTGCAGGGCATCCGCGACTCGCTCGACCGCTTCAGCCCGACCGTGTTCGAGCGTCCGCTGGGTGAGCTCATCCAGGCGCACGGCTCCCGCCGCGATTCTCCGGGGATGTCGGGGGCGAACCGCCGTCGGCTGCGCCGGCTGGCGAAGGAGTACGTGCGCCCCGGCGTCCACGTCAGCGAGATGCACGAGGCGCTGCTGCGGATCCAGACCCAGCGCACCCAGTGGCAGCGGTGCGTCGACGCAGGAGTCGCCCCGGAGATCCCGCTCGGGCTCGCCGACGTGTACGTCGCCTGGCAGCGTGCGGAGGCGGAGCTCGCCGAGCTCGACGCGGCGCTCGGCCGGCGCGAGCCGCTCGCCTCGCTGCCGGTGGCCCGCCTGGTGCGGACGCTGGCGGGACTCGCCGCGAAGTCCGACGTCTTCGACAACCTCGTCGAGCGCGCCGAGCTGCGCGACCGTCTCGCCGAGCTCGGCCTCGAGCCGCTGCTCGCGGAGCTCTCCATCCGCCACGTCTCTGAGGCGCAGGTGGGGGAGGAGCTGGAGTTCGCCTGGTGGCAGTCGCTGCTCGAGCGGGCGCTGCAGGACAACCGGGCGCTGCTCGGAGCCAACACCGCAGTCGTCGATCGCCTGGAGCGGGATTTCCGTCTCGTCGACGAGGCGCATGCGGCCATGGCCGGCCCCCTCCTCGCATGGCAGCTCGCGAACCAGTGGAGGATCGCTATCGTCGACGAGCCTGGAGAGGCGCAGCATCTCCGGCACGCGCTGAAGCAGCCGGGCGCGACGACGGCTCAGGTGATCGGTGCGGCTCCGACGCTCGTGAGCGTGCTGGCACCCGTCTGGATCTCCTCGCCGTACCTGGTTCCGGAGATCCCCGATTCGGTCGAGTTCGACACGGTGCTCCTGGTGGATGCGGCGGCGATCAACCTCGCAGAGGCCGCGCCCGCGATCCGGCGTGCACGTCAGGTCGTCGCGTTCGGCGACCCGGTGACGCAGCGTCCTACGCCGTTCCACGTCGCAGTCGACCCGGGCGCGGAGTGGGAGGAGGAGGTGCCGTTCGACGACGTCTCCGTCTTCGAGCGACTCTCGTCGCTCCTCCCCGTGATGACCCTCACCCGCAGCTACCGTGCAGGCGGGGAGGACCTGGCCGAGCTGATCAATGATGCCTTCTACGGCGGTGAGATCGTGTCGCTGCCGTGGGCGGGGTCGTATCTCGGCCGGGGCAGCCTGACCGTCGACTACGTCGAAGGAGGCACCGGAGCCCCCGACCCGGTCTCCGGAGCGGTCGAGAGCCCGGAGGCGGAGGTCGCCAGAGTCGTCACGCTGGTCGTCGAGCACGCGGTGCACCGTCCGGACGAGTCGCTCATGGTGATCACCGCGAGCGCGAGGCACGCCGAGCGCGTGCGCGCAGCGGTCACATCCGCCTTCGCCGGCAGGTCGGACGTCGCCGACTTCGTCGGCCGTGACACCGCGGAGCCCTTCGCCGTCCTCACGCTCGAGGAGTCCGTCGCGGAGAGCCGCGACAGGGTCATCTTCTCGCTCGGATTCGGGCTCACCAAGCACGGCAGGGTGCTCAGCGATTTCGGCGACCTGTCTACTCCCGACGGGGAGCGGCTGCTCACCGTCGGCATGACGAGGGCGCGGCGCTCGATGGTCATCGTGTCCTCGATCCGGCCGTCCTCGTTCGACGACGGCCGCCTCGAGTACGGTGCGGCCACCCTCATGTCGATTCTCGGCGGGCTCGCGGCTCGTGCGCGCGATGCGCGCCTCGAGGATCTCGCCGACCCGCTCACGCTCGCCCTGGCGAGAGAGCTGCGCCGGCTCGGCGCTTCGGTGGACGTCGACTACCGCGGACTGCTGCCCCTGGTCGCCCAGCACGACGGCAAGGCCGTGGTGATCGAGTCGGACCCCGAGTCGCGCGGCGAGTCGCTGCGCGAGACGCTGCGCCTGCGCCCGCATGTGCTGCGCCGTCTCGGCTGGCACTACGTGCGAGTGCACGCCTTCGACCTGTACAGCGACCCGGCGACCGCCGCCACCAGGATCGCGGCCGTGCTCGGCATCTCGGCATCCGCCCCGCGGGCCGAGGAGGACACTCAGCCGATCGAGATCATCGATGCCGGCGACGAATGACGGCGAGCGCCGGCAGAGCGTGATCCGTGTGCCCGGCTCCCGTCGCGCACGGCTGACTCCCGCACCGGGGACGGACCCGGAGCCGGAGACCGGCGTCGTAGACGGGCAGGCGGATACCGCGGCATCCGCTGCGCCCGCAGACCGGGGGCCGAACGACGACAGGCTGCGTCAGGACGTGCCTCCGCACTACTGAGCGGATCCGCAACCGGGTGCGGTCGCCCGACATACGAGAGACGCACGGCCCCTCGAGTGAGGAACCGTGCGTCTCGGATGCGATGAGAGGATGTCGTCAGACGCTGCGCCGGGAAGCGAGCAGGTCGCGGATCTCCACGAGCAGCTCGGCCTCTGTGGCCGCGGCCGGCTCCTCTTCCGGGGTGCCCTTCTTCGCCTCGGCCCGCTCCTTGAACTTGTTCATCGGGAAGATGAAGGCGAAGTACACGACGGCTGCGACGGCGAGGAAGTTGATGACAGCCGCGATGATCGCACCGAAGCCGAAGCTGGCGCTGCCGACGGTGACGACGAGCGCGGTGCTCAGGCTCTCGGCGTTGAACAGCAGACCGATGAGCGGGTTGATGAGCTGCTCGACGATGACGTTGACGATCGCTGTGAAGGCTGCGCCGATGACGACTGCGACTGCCAGGTCGATGACATTGCCGCGGAGGATGAACTCCTTGAATCCCTTGATCATTGGAACTCCTGATTCAGTTCAGGCCTCAGGATGAGGCCGGCGCCGACGCGGTTGCCGGTTTGGCGCTGGTCGTCGAGTCCGACTTCGATGATGCCGAATCCGTCTTCGATCCGCCAGATTTCGCCCGCGAGTCGGTCCGATAGAACCCGGATCCGTTGAAGGTGACCCCGATCGATCCGTACTGTTTGCGAAGGGCGCCTCCGCACTCGGGGCAGACGGAGAGAGCGTTCTCGGAGAAGCTCTGCACGGCGTCGAACTTGTGTCCGCACGACGTGCAGGCATAGGCATAGGTGGGCATGGCGTTCCTCGGTGTCAGCGTCGCGTGTGCGACAGGATCAATGTCTGCGTCGGGGTGACGACGCCGGTCACCGGCTGATCGTGCACCTCCCGAGGCAGGGAGTCGAGTATCTCGGAATCATAGATGACCGCGTAGACCGGCGGGCACTTCTCCATCGAGCCGAGCGTCTTGTCGAAGTACCCGCGGCCCCAGCCCATGCGCATGCCGGTGCGATCGACGGCCGCGGCCGGGATGATCATGAGCTCGACGTCGTTGACGGCGATCGGTCCGAGGACCTCGCCGGTCGGCTCCGGGAGACCGAACATGCCCTCGGCGACATCGCCGTCAGCCGTGGCGACCGCCCAGTCCAGCAGGCCGTCGGCGCGGGTCACGGGCAACAGCACTCGGATGCCGCGCCGCACGGCCCTGGTGACGAACTCCCTGGTGCCCGGCTCGGTCGTGCTCGAGAGGAAACAGGAGATGGAGCGGGCGCCGAGCGAGTCGACCAGCTCGTCGAGTCTCTCCCCGATCGCGGACGCCGCGCTCTCGCGCTGCGCCTCGGACAGCAGGCCGCGTCGTTCGCGGAGCTCCGCGCGCAGCGCGCGCTTCGCGTGTTCGACCTCGTTCGACATGGCTCGAGTTTACGGGGAGCGGCCACAGGTAGGCTGAGAGGATGAGCGACCACAAGATCAAGGCTGTCATCCCCGCGGCAGGACTGGGTACGCGATTTCTGCCCGCGACCAAGGCGATGCCCAAGGAGATGCTCCCGGTCGTCGACAAGCCGGCCATCCAGTACGTCGTCGAAGAGGCGGCGGCTGCGGGCATCGACGACATCCTCGTGATCATCGGCCGCAACAAGAACGCGATCTCCAACCACTTCGACTCGGTGCCCGAGCTCGAGGTGAAGCTCATGGAGAAGGGCGACACCGGACGCCTCGCGCGGGTGATGCAGTCGAGCGACATCGCCGACATCCACTTCGTCCGCCAGGGCGAGCCGAAGGGTCTCGGACACGCCGTGCTGCGTGCACGCACTCACGTCGGAGACAGCTCCTTCGCGGTCCTCCTCGGCGACGACCTGATCGACGAGCGCGACCGGCTGCTCACGGAGATGATCGCGGTGCACGAGCAGACCGGCGCGGCCGTCATCGCGCTGATGGAGGTCGACCCGGCCAACATCCAGATGTACGGTGCGGCTGCCGTCGAGCCGATGGAGGGATCGGATGCCGTCCGCGTGACCGGCCTCGTCGAGAAGCCCGCGCCGGCGGACGCCCCGTCGAACCTCGCCGTGATCGGACGCTACGTGCTTCCGCCCGCCGTCTTCGAGGTCCTCGAGCGCACCGAGCCGGGCAAGGGCGGCGAGATCCAGCTGACGGACGCGCTGCAGGAGCTCGCGACGGCCGCGGACGGCCCCGGGGTGGTCGGGGTCATCTTCGCCGGCCGCCGCTACGACACCGGTGACCGCGTCGACTACATCAAGGCCATCGTGCAGCTCGCCTCGGACCGCGACGACCTCGGTCCCGAGCTGCGCCCGTGGCTGAAGGAGTTCGCGGAGCGCCTCTGAGGCGCCGACGCGTCGGGCTGAGGGGCACGGATGGAGCTGGGGACGGGCATGCGGCACGGACCGATCGAACTGCGCCTGATCCGCACTCGGGACGCACGTCCGCTCCAGCATGAGCTGGTGACCAACCGCTCCTGGCTGCAGCCGTGGGAGGCGACAGTCCCCTACGGTGCAGTGTCGTTCGACATGCGGTTGAGCATCCGTCGTCTTCTTCAGCAGTACCGGGACGGCAGTGGCTATCCCTTCGTGATGGAGTACGACGGCGAGATCGCCGGACAGCTCAACGTATGGGGCGTGGCACGGGGTTCGCTGTGCTCAGCGACGATCGGCTACTGGGTGAGCGAGCGGTTCGCCGGCAGGGGGATCACGCCGACCGCGGTGGCGATGGCGACCGATGCGTGCTTCACCGAGTACGGACTGCACCGCATGGAGATCTGCATCCGTCCGGAGAACGCCGCGAGCCTCCGGGTGGTGCAGAAGCTCGGCTTCCGTTACGAGGGACTGCGCCGGCGCTTCATCCACATCGATGGCGACTGGCGCGACCACTACGTCTTCGCGCTGACCAGGGAGGACGCCCCGCAGGGCGTACTGGCCCGTTGGCTCAGCGGACAGGTTCCTCCCGAGGCGGCAAGCATCCCGCCATCCGACCGTCTCACGCTCTGACGCCGAGGCTGCGACGGCCCCGAACTCGTCGCGACACGCGCCGCCGCTGAGCCCGATCGCTCGGACTGTTCCCGTACCGTTGTCGACATGGATGGGCCGGTGCTGAGCGGAGGAGTGATCGTCCTCGTCGCCGTGCTCCTGTGGATGCTCTATCTGCTGCCGTCGTGGCGCGGACGCTTCCAGTACAACGCCGCCGAGCGCAACGCCGTCCGTCTCAACCAGGCTCTTCGCGTGCTCGCGGAGACGAGCGAGGCCCCGCAGGAGGTTCGTCTCGAGCTGAACGCGCGCACGGCCTTCGCGCAGCAGAAGCTGGCGAGGCGAGTGCAGTCCGAGCGGGAATCCGCTGAGCTCGCGCTGCTCAGGGAGGAGCTGGCCGCGACCCGCGCCGATCCGGCCGTGCGCCAGGCGCGAGCGCGTCGGCGCGTCCGCGCGGCAGCGACGGCGGTCCTGGTGGCGGGGGTCGTGCTGACCGGCTTCGGCGTGTGGCAGCTCATCTCGGTCGGTGCGCAGCCGATGCTCTGGGCTGGGGCCGCGTCGATCCTCATCGCCGGCGTGACGCTGCAGCGCATGGCGAGCGTCGCGATGCGCGCGGCACGCGGACGTGCACGGACCGTGGCGCCTGCAGCGCCGCGCGTCGCGCCGGAGCTTCACGATCAGGGCAGGGCGACCTGGACCCCGCGGGCCCTGCCGGAACCTCTCGTCTCGGTCAGCGGATCGCGTGCGCAGACGGCCAGGGCGGAGATCGACGCCAAGGAGCAGCGTCGCAAGGCCGCACGTCTCGCCGAGCTTCGTGAGCGTGCAGAGCAGATGACGCCGCCGGCACCCGCACAGCTCCCGGCGGCGTCGACCCCCTACTCGAGGATGGGATTCGTCGACGACGCGGAGATCGAGGCGCACGTGAGGGAGATGCTCTCCCGTCGCGCCGCCGGGTGACCCGGTCGGCGCAGCGACGTCGTCGGGCGTGATAGCGTAGACGACGTTCAAGGGCCTATGGCGCAGTTGGTAGCGCGCCTCGTTCGCATCGAGGAGGTCAGGGGTTCGAATCCCCTTAGGTCCACGGAACTTCAAGAGAATCGGGTCCCCGGCGAAAGCCGGGGGCCCGATTCTCTTTTCTGTCCTGAGGGCGGCGCCGTCTCATCGGCATGTGCCGGCGGGACGGCGATCGGGGAGTGTGCGTACTCGACCCGGCTGTACAGGCGGGGAACGCCGTATTTCCGCGGGACGAAGGGAAGCGGGCGGGCGCGACACGCCCGGCCGGGGGCCATGATTTGCCGGTTCCCCCGGATCCGCGTAACTTATTACTTGTTCGCCCCACAGGGAAGCGGAGAGGCCAAGTGCCTTACCCCCCTCAAGCGGAGAGCCACCTCCACTCGATCAGCTCCTCGGAGCAGATCGCAGACATACTTCTGTCTGACATGGAGCATCCACCCCGGAAAGCGTCGATTTGACAGCGACTCCGGAACGGATAAGCTAGTGAAGTTGCCTCGGCGCCTTGAGCGCCGGACAGCAGATCTGGTTCTGAGCCTTTCGGCGTGTCGATTTGACAGCCTGAATGACACAGA
>NZ_JADIJR010000060.1 GCF_017355365.1 Microbacterium sp. SD291
CGCCGTCGAGGGCTCGGACGATGGCGGCGGCGTCGTCTCCGGGGCGCCGTCGGAATCCGTCGGATCCTCGCCGCTCGAGTTCGTGTCGTCGCCGGCATCCGCGGTGCTGATCGAGTGCTTCCGGTCGAGACCCATGATCGCGGCGGAGTTGCGATCAGAACCGCTCTGCGTGCCGGACGTCCCCTCGCGCTCCTGTTCCGGTGCGGAGGTCGACGACGGCGCCGCGGACGGGGCGGCGATGCCGGTGAACAGCGCGGTCGCCACCAGGCAGCCGGCGCCGGCGACGACGGCGCCGGCGATCAGGATGCGGGCGCGGTGCGCCATCCAGAGGGAGCGTCCCGCATGGACGCGAGCCACAGCACCGGCGGCCGGCAGCGGGGCCGCCGCGCTCGCCGGGGCCGACGCGCGGCTGTCACGGCGAAGCGCGGGTGCGGGCGCGTCGATGATCGGAGCGCTCGCCTGCCCCTGATCCACATGATCCCCGATCGTCCTCGCGGGATCGCAGGGCTCATTCCCTGTCGAACTCGCGCGTGCCGCCAATATACCCGGGCACCGCTCCGGCCGTCTCGGCGTCAGGTGCGGCCGACCGGCGCCGGCCGACCCAGACGACGAACGCGGCGACAGCGATGATCGCCGCGGCGATGCCGATGACGTAGAGCGCCACGACGCCGTAGCTCCCCTGCACGTGCGGGTTCAGGAAGGGGTACGGGTACCACCAGGCCTCCCCGGTGGCGGGGGCGATGATGAGGTTCGCCCGGATCAGCGTGTAGACGACCCACACGATCGGGAAGATCGCAGCTCCCAGCACGGCGCTCCAGCCGAGCGCGCGGCGACGGGGCGCGAACAGCAGATCGGCGAGCATGACGAGGGGGATGACGACGTGCAGCACCTCGTTCGACCACGGCACGGTCCCGCCCTGGGGCAGCGGGATCCCCCGCAGCAGGGTGTTGTAGACCACGCCGGTGACGATCATGTAGGTGCTGGCGAAGGCCAGCAGCACTGCCAGCCAGCGCGGCTCGGTGGTCGCGGCATCCTTCTGCCTCAACGCCCAGATGCCGCCGGCGGCGAGCGCGATCGCGGCCAGGATGTTCGACTCGATCGTGAAGAAGCTCAGGAAGTTGGCGGTGACGGTGGGCAGATGACCGCCCCACTCGGTCTCCGCGGCGATCGCGTTCGACATCGTGCGCGAGAGCTGCGCGATGATCGCGGCGACGGCGAGCGCCGCGCCGGCAAGTCGGAAAAAGGGCCACCAGGTCGTCATGTTCGCCTCCGTGCGTCACTGTAGCGGCATCCGGTTCCCCGCGCGGATATGACGCGACGGTGGATGTCGGCGCCGGTATATCACCGAGGCTCAGGTGCGGCGACGCCACCGCATCCGCGTGACGAGGACGCCCAGGAGGCACAGCGCCCCGCCGAGGAACATCAGCGGCGTCGGCACCTCGCCCAGGATCATCCACGACATCAGGATCGCGATGGCCGGCACGACGTAGGTGGTGGCCGACGTCTGCCCGGCGGTGCTGCGCTGCAGCACGTACGCCCATGTCGTGAACGCGATCGCGGTGGGGAAGATGCCGAGGTACACGACCCACAGCGTCGCGTCGACCGGGGCGGACTGGAGGTCCTCCACCAGCCGTCCGACCCAGGGCAGCAGGGCGACCGTACCGGCGATCGCGCCGAACCAGGTGAGGGTGGTCGCGTCGGCGCCCGCGCTGAGCAGGTGCTTCTGCAGCAGCGTGCATCCCGCGTACATCACGGCGGCGAGGAGGGCGAGCAGCAGCCCCGTGATGTCGGGCCCTGTGCTCGTGGACCCTGTGCTCGTGGACGAGTTCATGCCGATCAGCACGACGCCGAGGAAGGCGATGGGTGCGCCGATCACCAGCGGGCGGGGGAATCCCTCGCGGAGGAACAGTCCGCTGAAGACGACGACCATGAGCGGGGCGAGGTTCACGACCATCGCGGCGGTGCCGGCATCGAGCGTGCGCTCGGCCGCGTTGAGGGCGAGGTTGTAGACGCAGAACCAGCCGATGCCCCACACGGCCACGAGCGGCCAGTGCCGGCGGGCGGGAGGGCGGATGCCGTGGCGGAGCGCGATGACGCCGAGCGCCAGTGTGCCGACGGCCATCCGGAGCAGGGCGAGCGCTCCCGGATCGAAGTGCGGCCCGGCCCCGCGGATGCCGATGAACGCGGAAGCCCACAGCACGACCGTGACGAGGGCAGCGGCGAGGACGAGCGGACCGTTCGCGCGCGGTACGGCGGCCTGCGGGGAACCGAGCCCTGGGCGCCCGGTCGCGGCGGGGCCCCTGATTGCGTCCGGGCCTGGGGCTGCTTCTGGCATCCTCCGATCGTCTCAGGGGCCACCGACATCGGACGACCGTCCGAAGCGACATCCGCCCCGCTTTTCCCGCCAACGCGAGCGTGCGTGAGCCCGCACGCTCCGCGTGACGGCGGCATCCGGGGCGGCATCCGGAATGCCGCATCCGAGGCGGCATCCGGCCCTTCGATAGGATGGGACCGCCCGAAGAGGGCCAGCTCATCGGCCGGTGCGAACCCGGCGAAAGCAAGGGGGACACCCATGCCAGGAATCGTGATCGTCGGCGTCCAGTGGGGCGATGAGGGCAAGGGCAAGGCCACCGACCTGCTCGGCGAGCGCACCGACTGGGTGGTGAAGTTCAACGGCGGCAACAACGCCGGGCACACCGTCGTGGTCGGCGACGAGAAGTACGCACTCCACCTTCTCCCCTCCGGCATCCTCTCGCCCGGGGTCAACCCGGTGATCGGCAACGGCGTCGTGATCGACCTCGAGGTGCTGTTCTTCGAGCTCGAGGCTCTCGCCGCCCGCGGCATCGACGTGTCGCGCCTGCGGGTGAGCGCGAACGCGCACATCATCACGCAGTACCACCGCACGCTCGACAAGGTCACCGAGCGCTTCCTCGGCAAGCGCATGATCGGCACCACCGGCCGCGGCATCGGCCCGGCTTACGCCGACAAGATCAACCGCGTCGGCATCCGCGTGCAGGACCTGTTCGACGAGAACATCCTGCGTCAGAAGGTCGAGGGCGCGCTCGACCAGAAGAACCACCTCCTCGTGAAGATCTTCAACCGCCGTGCGATCACCGCCGACGAGGTCCTGGAGGACCTCCTCTCCTACGCCGAGCGGCTGCGTCCGATGGTCGCCGACACCGGTCACCTGATCGCCGAGGCCCTCGGCCGTGGCGAGGTCGTCGTCTTCGAGGGCGGCCAGGCCACGATGCTCGACATCGATCACGGCACGTACCCGTTCGTCACCTCGTCGACCGCGACCGCCGCCGGTGCCGCGTCCGGCTCCGGCGTCGGGCCGGGAAGCCTCGACCGCATCGTCGGCATCGTGAAGGCGTACACGACCCGCGTCGGGTCAGGCCCGTTCCCGACCGAGCTCTTCGACGAGAAGGGCGAGTGGCTGCGCAAGCAGGGCTTCGAGTTCGGCACCACGACAGGGCGTCCGCGTCGCGTCGGCTGGTACGACGCCCCCATCACGCGCTACGCGACCCGGATCAACGGCATCACCGACCTCGTGCTCACCAAGCTCGACATCCTCACCGGTCTCGAGCAGATCCCGGTGTGCGTCGCATACGACGTCGACGGCGAGCGCTTCGACGAGGTGCCGGTCAACCAGACCGACTTCCACCACGCGACGCCGATCCTCGAGTACCACGCCGGCTGGAGCGAGGACATCTCGACGGCGCGGACCTTCGAGGACCTGCCGCAGAGCGCGCAGGACTACGTGCTGGCGCTCGAGAAGATGAGCAACACCCGCATCTCGGTGATCGGCGTCGGCCCGGAGCGCGACCAGGTCATCGTCCGTCACGACCTGCTCGACTGAGCATCCAGCCCGTCTGTTTGCGCTGAACGCATGCTCCCGACCCCCGGGAACCTGCGTTCGACGCAAACAGAGGGGTTCTTCCAAGGGGGAGACATGACACGGTTCTGGCTCGGCGGATACGGCTCCGGCATGGACGGCAACGCCGACGGCATCGGCCTGCTCGCGGGAGATGACGGCGCGGCTACCGCGCTGAGCTACCGGGGAGCCGTCACCCGCACGTCCTCGCCGTCGTGGCTGGCGCAGCATCCCACCCTCGACGTCGTCTATGCGGCGCTGGAGGGGGATGCCGCGGTGCAGGCGTTCGTCCGCACCGGCGAGTCCTCACTGACACCGCTCGGCGAGCCGGTCGAGGTCGGGAAGAGCGTGTGCCACGTGGCCGTCGCCCCGAACGGCT
Organism: Microbacterium sp. SD291; assembly: GCF_017355365.1. GTDB lineage: Bacteria > Actinomycetota > Actinomycetes > Actinomycetales > Microbacteriaceae > Microbacterium. Next base: position 4,254 of record NZ_JADIJR010000060.1, read on the forward strand.
CCTCCCTCATCGCCAGCTGCTACGGCGACGGACGCGTCGTGCGCGTCAGGCTCGACGCGGCGGGGCGGCCGGCGCAGGATGCCGCGAACAAGGCCGCCGAGCTGCGGGCGGCGCTCCTCGGCTGGGTCCCTGAGCCTGTCGAAGGGCCCGCCCCCGACACCGGCGCGCCCGCGGGCACGGGGGCTGCGGCATCCGACCCCCACGCCTCGACGACGCCGAGTGGCGACCGCGTCTCGCACGCGCACGCCGCCGCCTTCCTGCCGGACGGCCGGATCGCCACCACCGACCTCGGCTTCGACCTGGTGCGCATCTGGCGGCCGACCGCATCAGGGCTGTCGCTCGATCATGACGTCGTCCTGCCGCGCGGGACCGGCCCCCGCCACATGGTCGTGCACCCGAGCGGCCACCTGCACGTGGTCACCGAATACTCGTGCGAGGTCTTCACTCTCGCCGCGGGCCCCGACGGCACCTGGTCGGTCGTGTCGTCGACGCTGTCCAGCCCGATCGCCCAGGTCGGCTTCGACTTCGCGGCAGAGCTCGCGCGCAGCCGCGACGGCAACTTCCTCTACACCGCACTCCGGGGCAGCAACACGATCGCGGCGCTCCGCGTCCGCGGCGGGGGCGAGAGCCTCGAGTCGATCGCGCTCGCCGACTCCGGCGTCGACTGGCCCCGCCACCACCTGATCCACGAGGGCAAGATGCTCGTCGCCGGCCAGCGCTCCGACACGATCACCCTGCTCGACCTCGACGAGCGCACCGGCGCGCCCCTCGGCATCCGCCATGAGGCGCAGGTGCCGACGCCGACGCACTTCCTGCCGGTGCGCTGAGCCGTCGCGGCCGGCGGGTCTCCGGCCGCCCGCGGTCATAACTCCGGAGAAATCCACGGAACCAGCCCGAGAGGGCCGTTTCCGACCCGGAATCAGCCGGATCTCCGGAGTTGTGAACAGTTCGACCGGAGCAACCGGTCGTGACCGACCCGCGGGTCTCCGGCCGCCCGCGGTCATAACTCCGGAGAAATCCA
>NZ_JADIJR010000061.1 GCF_017355365.1 Microbacterium sp. SD291
TACCGCAACCGAGAGAACTACCGCCTCCGCATGCTGCTCGCCGCCGGAGGCCTCACCCCATGACCCCTACCGGAAGTCCGAAGAGCCCGATAAGGGCGAGGAGCCATCGATCGTGCCGGCGCCGTTGCGAGCGGTCGTCGCGCAAGGACTGCTGACCGCGATGACCGTGATGGCGTCGATGGGGGACTGGGCAAAGCAGACTGAAACGGAAGCGTCCCGCTTGCGCCGGCGTACTAGAACGAGGAGCTGCGCCGGTCCTCCACTTTCGCAGGCTGGGCCGCAGAGAGCTTCGCTATTGCCCGAACACCGGGCGCCTTGTGGCGGCCCCGAACCTCACTCCATCCGAGTCTGAATCCGCCGCCCCAGGAGTACGAGTTCCAGGCGCGGAAAGTTGCCCTTGGACCAAGAGCAGCCGGAGCCTCCTCGGGTTCGAGAGCCCCGGACACGAAGGAGTAGACACTCGGAGCGACGCCACGCCACCCGCCGCGAGGCCCGAGAACATCAAGCACCTCGGACAGAGGGGTGCCAGTTGCGAGTGCACTGGCTTGCCGTCGATCCCAAGTCGCAAAGCTGTTGCTCGAGTGGAACTCGACCACTCCAATATCTGTCCACTCCGACATAATGTGTAGTCCTGGGACCTGTTGAACCGTGAATGACGATCCCTTGGCGCGCCACTGCTCGGCGACGGCACACGCGGCCCTGAGAGTGCACGTAAGACTTGTAAGGCCCCTGTACTTCCTGCTTTCGGTGCCCCACCATGCGTTCCTCTTCCGCGTCGTGATGTAGAGGGTGGCGGGCACGATGCGCGTGAGGTGTTCGCCCTTGAACGCTTCGTAGCTGACAGGGATCATCTGATCCTCCACGTGATCTGCGAGATTGCCGAGTGGTGCACGGGACCGCGCCAACGTACTCGCCGCGCAACAGCTTCAAACGACCCGACACGCCCGCGCCGCCCCGTCGGCGCACGCGTGCGCCGACGAGTGCGGGCCCGGCAGATCTCGAACTTCATCAGAGGCCCCAGGTCTCCGGCACTGAAACTCCGTAGTCCACCACGCCGATGGCGGCGAAATGTGCATGAGCCGCCTTGATCTTGGCGTTCTCGCTGGGGCGCCGCTTCGACTCGTCAAGCGTCGACTTCGTCTCTCGAATCATGTAGATCCGGTCTTCCCCGCCTTCCTGCTTGATGATCGCCCAGTCCGGGTTGTAGGGGCCGACAGGCGTGTCGATCCTGAACTTGGGCGGAAGCTTCATGAATAGCTTGATGTCCTCACGCGCATCGAGAAGTTCCGCGAACTTACGTTCCGGCCCGTCATAGCCGGCATCGAAGACAACGTGGTCGAAGTCCGTCTTCTGCTTGTTCTTCACCGCGTAGAGGTGATCGAGGAAGTACTCCTTCTCGTCGGCGCCGTCCTTCCGCAGCTCCCGCAGTTCGTACACGGAACCTGCTATCGGCTCGTATTGGATGCCATCGAGAATGAGCTTCGCCAAGACGATCTGTATCTGGCCCTTCATCATCGCGATGACGTCGTTCGGATTCGTGATGAACTCTTCAAGTCGACCGCTCTGCAGAAGGATGTCGACGATGGTCCGACGGGTGAGTCGCGTCGCGTCCTGAAGTTCCGTGATGATGTCGGGGAGATCGTAGGCGCCCCTCATCTCGGCCGTGCGCGGCGCTGCATTCTCCACCGCCTTGGCTCCCCCACGATGGATCGTGACGGAGGCCCGCGTCACCTCGATCCGCAACGGCTCGATCCTCGGCTGGGCGCGAATCGCGCTGACGCACTTCTTGATGATCTTCTTGCGCTTTGCGCTGACTCGATAGGTCGTACGTCGCGAGATCGTCTCCCAGAACTGCTCGAACTCCTCGGTCGCGTAGAGCTCTTTGTTGAACGCGCGAGCGGCCCGATTGCTCACCGGCTTGATGTAGGTACCGAGGTTCGCCTGCGCGATGCGCTGGATGATCTCAGGCTCATAGTCGACGTAGATCTCCGGCAGGTGGAGGCTGAAGTCGATCGTGTGAGGCTGGAACTTCTGAGCCACTTGGCCCTTGTCATCGATGAACTTCTGCCGCACCAGATGCTCGAATACCGAGACCGAGCGGTCGTATCCGAAAAGCTCTTCGGTGACTGCGCCGTCGGCACTGCGCCAGAGGATCTTGGAGAACTCGTTCTTTCGAACTCGGCCGACCTCCACCCCCTCTTTCTGGAACTCGGTCTGCAGGTTCTTCGCGAACTGCTGCACTGATTCGTTCGCGATTACGGTGAGGGTAGCGATGCTGCGATCGGGAATCCGTACGAAGCCGTCCTCTGTCTTGGCCACCGGCAGGCGCAGACCGCGTCCGAGCGTCTGCCGCCGTTCGGTCTCGGCGCCCATCTCGCGCAGCGTGCAGATCTGGAACACGTTCGGATTGTCCCAGCCTTCGCGAAGTGCCGAATGGCTGAAGATGAAGCGCACGGGCTGGGCCTCGTCGAGGAGTCCTTCCTTGTCGCGCATGATCAGCTCGTATGCGTCGTCGTCCTTCTTCGTCGACCCTGTGGTGTCTCCGAAGACGCCCTTCCTGAGTTCGGAGAAATATGCGCGGCGGTAGTCCCGCGGATCGCCGGGCAGCATCTCAAGGAACTTCGGATTGCGCGCGCGCTCTTCTGTGAAAACCTCATCGAACCAGCGGGCGAAGTCGCCGTCGGCACTCTCATTGTTGACACCGTCGCCGAGGAAGCTCGCGACCTTGTCGACGAAGAAGAGGCTGAGCACCTTGATGTCGCGGGAGCGGAGCATGGCCATCTTCCGCAGATGCTCCTTGACGGTCTCACGGATCATCTCCTTGTAGATCGCCCCTGTCGATCCGCCGACGCTCTCACCGTCCAAGAGAACCACGTTCGTCAGTTCGACGAGAGGCGGATCATTGCGGACCTCGATGATGCGCCACCCGTTGTAGGCGGGGTTGTCCGTGATCTTCGGGTCGGAGAGTTCCGGCCAGCGCCCGCCGATCTGCTTCACAGTGACTATCTTTCGCTGAGGCGAGCCGCCCGTGCTTCGGACCGACAGCTCGAGTCGAGCACTCCAAGGGCTGTCCTGGACGCCGACGAGCTTCACGTAGGGCGTGACGTCCGCGCCCTCCTGGTGGGCATCGGCGACGGCGATCTGCTTCACCAGTCCGAGATCGTGGGCATCGACCGGATCGAGCCGGTACACGACGTTGCGCTTCGTCTTGTGGGTGGCACTGTAGCGGAGCGTGAACGATGGTTCGAGGTCGCCGATGGCCGACTGCGACAGCTTCGACTCCATGTTCTGCGGCTCGTCCATGATCACGATCGGTCGAGTCGCCGCGAGATAGTCGATCGGCTTCAGCCCTCCGAGCTGGTTTCGCGCCTTGCGGATCACACGGGTGTTCTTGTCGCCGCGGATGGCGTCGATCGTCATGACGAGGATCTGCACGTTGGTGGCGGTGGCGAAGGAACGGACCTCGTCGGGCCGCTCGCCGCTGTACACCGATGAGTCGAACGTGATGCCGTGCGGCTTGTAGAGATGCTCGAAATGCTCGCGCATTAGCCGGATGCTGGTGTTCACGCCCTCTCGGATCGCGACGCTGGGCACGAGAATGACGAACTTCGTGAAGTTGTACTGCTTCGCGAGCTCGAAGATCGTGCGCAGGTAGACGTAGGTCTTACCCGTGCCGGTCTCCATCTCGATATCGAAGTCGAGACCGGATGCGTCGAACAGTGCGTCCTGGACCTCCAGTCCGTTGTGGTCCTGGACCCGACGCAGGTTTGAGATGATGGTCGCCTTGTCGAGCGCAACACTGTTCCCGACAGCCCCGACCTCCTCGAGATCGAAGCGGCCTTGGCCAGACGCTGTGACCGCCTCAGTTCCGAGCGCTCGTTTCAGCTGCTCTGCGTCATGCGGTTGCCCACGGAAGAGCCCGGTGACCGAAGCGATCGCGTCGAGCTGGTACTGCTGGCTCGCATCGAACTGGAACCCGTTGGAACTCATCAGGCCGTCCAGAGTTCGATACCGCGGCTGGCGCACAGTTGCGCCAGGTTCGTCTTCAGTTCGTCGTCGCCGCGGAAAGCGTCTTCGAGCACGATGATCCTGGCCGGGTGCTGATCCGTGACTTCTCGCAGTTGCTCGAGAGTCGGCTTTGTGTGCTCGTCGAGGTAGGCCAGAACGAGGCCGTCGTTGACCGAGCGAAGCTCCAGACCCGCGACCTCAATGGGCTCGATCTTCTCCGACAGCGAACTGCCCTGCTTGAGCAGGATCTCGATGAGAAGGTCGTCGGCCGTCGCGTCGTCGTTCGCGCTCTCGCGGAGCCCCTCGAGGTGTTGCTCGAGGGCGGTCAGCTCGATGGCGGAGGTGACGCGCCATTTCGCGAAGTTGGTTTCCGAAAGCGCGTAGGCGCGGAACCCCACGTCGAGAACAGATTCCAGGTCCCGCATTTCGTGGCCGTTGAGGACTTCTTCCCCTGCTCGCTGAATGCGGTGGCGCGCGATCTCGGCAATCGTTGTGAGACCAGCCGCCCGCGCAGGAGAACTTTCGGGTGTGGGTTCAGGCAACTGAACCTGGATAAAGCGCCGAGAACCACCATCCTCGGCGTTCAACGCCATGATTGCGTGTGCAGTTGTCGCGGATCCCGCGAAGAAGTCAAGAACCGTCCCATCTCGACCACCGAACCAGCGCG
>NZ_JADIJR010000062.1 GCF_017355365.1 Microbacterium sp. SD291
CAGCTCTCCGGTGAGCAGCGGGTGGATGCCTTCGAGCACGGTGACTCCTTCGATTGGTGTTCCGGTCGCAGTTCGTGCCGGTCCAGCAGTCCGGAACCGTGCGCGAGTGCGACCGGAACCCGGGTGAACAGGTCAGACGGGGATGAGGGCCTCGTCGGCGAGGTGGTGCCAGAGTTCGGCGGGGATCTCCAGGGCGGCGTACTCGGCGTTCTGCCGCACCTGTGCCGGGCGGCTGCCGCCGACGACCACGGAGTGCACGGTGTCGGACTGCAGAGGGAACTGGATCGCGGCGGCCGGCAGCGGCACGTCGTGGTCGGCGCACACCGCGGCGATTCGCAGCAGCCGCTGCCAGAGCTCCTCCGGGAGCTCGCCGTACTCGTATCGCCCGTCACGGCGGGGCTCGTTCGAGGCCAGGAGCCCCGAGTTGAAGACGGATGCCGCGACGACCCCCGTCCCCCTCTCCCGGCACGCCGGGAGGACGTCGACGGCGGCGGGCTGCTCGAGCAGCGTGTACCTGCCCGCGACCATGATCAGGTCGAGGTCGGCCGAGCGGACGGCGGTGGCGAGAGCATCCGACACCATCGATCCGATGCCGACCGCGTCGACCTCGCCGTCGGCCCGGAGCTGCTCGAGCGCGGGCAGCGCCTCGGCGAGCGCGAGATCGAGGTCGTGCCGCTCGGGGTCGTGCAGGTAGAGCAGGTCGATGGTCTCGATGCCCATCCGCTCGCGGGACTCGTCGAGGCTCCGGCGGATGCCGTCGGCCGAGAAGTCCCACACGCGCTGCAGGTCGTCTGCCACGTGGAAGTCGTTCGCGGTGTCCAGGCCGCCGGCTGCGTGCTCGGGATTCGGGCGCAGCAGCCGGCCGACCTTCGTGGAGAGGAAGTACTCCTCGCGCGGCTTGGTCTGCAGGAACGCGCCGAGCCGGCGCTCGGACAGGCCGAGGCCGTAGTGCGGAGCGGTGTCGAAACAGCGGATGCCGCTGTCCCACGCCGCCTCGAGGATCGCCGAGGACTCGTCATCGCTCAGCTCGCGGAACAGGTTGCCGACGTTCGCAGCGCCGTATCCGAGACGCGGGATGCGACGCTCAGGCGAGGACATGCTGCCCCTTCCACGTGTACGCCTCGATGCTGCCGGCCTTCATCTCCATGCCGGTGCCCGCCGCGGTCGGCGGCATGTAGGAGCCGCGCTGGATGTCGGTCGGGACGACGAAGTGCTCGTGCAGGTGGTCGACGTACTCGATCAGGCGGCCTTCGCGGGTGCCGGTGACGGCGACGAAGTCGAACATCGACAAGTGCTGCACGGCCTCGCAGAGCCCGACCCCGCCCGCGTGCGGGCACACCGGCACGCCGAACTTGGCGGCGAGCAGCAGGTTGGCGATGTTCTCATTGACACCCGCGACGCGCACGGCATCGATCTGCATGACCGAGATCGCGTTCGCCTGCAGGAGCTGCTTGAAGATCATCCGGTTCTGCGCGTGCTCGCCGGTCGCGACGCGGATCGGCGCCACTCCCCTGGCGATCTCGGCGTGGCCGAGGATGTCATCGGGGCTGGTCGGCTCCTCGATCCAGGCGGGGTTGAACTCTGCGAGCGCGTTCACCCATTCGATCGCCTCCGACACCTCCCAGCGCTGGTTCGCGTCGATCGCGATCGGGAAGTCGGGACCGCACACCTCGCGGGCCTTGCGGAATCGGCGGATGTCGTCCTGCAGGTCGGCGCCGACCTTGAGCTTGATCTGCGTGAAGCCGTCTGCCATCGCCTCGCGGGCGAGTCGCTCGAGCTTCTCGTCGGAGTAGCCCAGCCAGCCGGGGCTGGTCGTGTAGCCGGGGTATCCGGAGACGAGCAGCTGCCGCTCGCGCTCGGCGCGACCCGGTTCGGCGGCCCGCAGGATCTCCAGTGCGTCGTCGCGGGTGATCGCGTTCGTGAGGTAGCGGAAGTCGACCAGGTCGACGATCTCGTCCGGCGTCATCCGGGCGAGGAGCTGCCAGAGCGGGAGCCCCGCGCGCTTGGCCTTGATGTCCCACAGCGCGTTGATGGCCGCGCCGATGGCCATATGCATGACGCCCTTCTCAGGGCCCAGCCAGCGCAGCTGCGAGTCGCCGATCAGCTCGCGGAACGTGCTGCCCATGTCGTCGAGCAGCGGCTCGAGCTCGCGGCCGACGAGGTGCCCCGCAAGCGCGTCGATCGCCGCGACCTGGACGTCGTTGCCGCGTCCGATCGTGAACACGAACGCGTGCCCCTCGACGCCGTCCTCGGCATCGGTGCGGACGATGACGTAGGCCGCCGAGTAGTCGGGGTCCGGGTTCATCGCGTCCGACCCGTCCAGACTCAGGGACGTCGGGAAGCGGATGTCGGTGGTGTCGAGGGCGACGATACGGCTCACTGGGTTCCTCTCCGTGCACGATGCGATCTGTTCGTGCGGATCTCTTGGAGTGTAAACATCCGATGTCTATACTGTCAATGAGACATGCCACCTCGACGTGGCCCTCCGAGACGACCACCGACGAATCAGGAGCATCATGAAGTTCGCGCGACTTGGCGACCTAGGGACCGAGATCCCCGTCCTCGTGGAGGGTGATCGCCACCTCGATCTCCGGTCGGTGACATCCGATGTGAACGGCGATTTCCTCTCCGGCGACTTCCGTGCCCGGGTCACCGCCGCGAGGGCCGCCGACGAGCTCCCGGTGCTCGAGGATGCCGCGGCGATGCGCATCGGCGCGCCGATCGCGCGCCCGAGCGCGGTGATCTGCATCGGCCAGAACTATGCGGCGCACGCCCGCGAGTCCGGGGCCGAGCCGCCGACCATCCCGATCCTGTTCCTGAAGACGCCGAACACGGTCGTCGGCCCGAACGACGCCGTCACCATCCCCCGCGGCAGCGAGAAGACCGACTGGGAGGTCGAGCTCGGCATCGTCATCGGCGCCCGCGCCGCCTACCTGGACTCGCCGGACGAGGCGGATGCTCACATCGCCGGGTACGTGGTCGCGAACGACGTGTCGGAGCGGGCGTTCCAGATGGAGGTCTCCGGAGGGCAGTGGTCGAAGGGCAAGATCGCCCCCGGCTTCAACCCGACCGGGCCCTGGCTGGTGACTCCCGACGAGGTCGATGTCGATTCGCTGCGGCTGCGCAGCTGGGTCAACGGCGAGCCCCGCCAGGACTCGAACACCGACGACATGATCTTCGACGTGCGCGTGATCGTGCACCACCTGTCGCAGTACGTGACGCTCGAGCCCGGCGACCTGATCCTCACCGGCACCCCGCAGGGTGTCGCTTTCGGCGGGAAGTTCCCGTACCTGAAGGCCGGCGACGTCGTCGAGATCGAGATCGAGGGACTCGGCCATCAGCGGCAGGAGTTCGTGGCATGGGAGGCACAGAAATGACCGGACCGCTCAACGGGATGGTGGCGATCGTCACCGGCGGCGCCGCAGGCATAGGGGCGGCCGTCGCTCGCCGCCTGCACGCCGACGGCGCGCAGATCGCGGTGCTCGACCGCGACACCTCGGGCGCCGACCCCGACTTCGCGTCATTCACCGCCGACATCTCCGACCGCGCCTCGGTCGACGCCGCCGTCGCGGCCGTCGCCGAGCAGTTCGGGCGCATCGACATCGTCGTGAACAACGCCGGGATCGGCGCGCAGGGCGACATCTCCGCGAACGACGACGACGAGTGGGCGCGAGTGCTCTCGATCAACGTCACCGGCATCGCGCGGGTGACCTCGGCTGCCCTGCCGTGGCTGCGGAAGTCGCCGAGCGCGGCGGTCTGCAACACGGCATCCATCGCCTCCACCACCGGCCTTCCCCAGCGTGCGCTGTACAGCGCGTCGAAGGGTGCGGTCTCCGCGCTGACCCGCGCCATGGCGGCCGACCACCTCCGCGAGGGCATCCGCGTGAACGCCGTGAACCCCGGCACCGCCGACACCCCCTGGGTCGGGCGGCTGCTGGACTCGGCATCGGACCCTGCCGCCGAGCGCGCGGCGCTCGAGGCACGGCAGCCGCACGGCCGGCTCGTGTCGCCCGAGGAGGTCGCCGCCGCCGTCGCCTACCTGGTGTCGCCCGGCGCCGGTTCGACGACCGGCACGT
>NZ_JADIJR010000063.1 GCF_017355365.1 Microbacterium sp. SD291
GAATCGGCTCTGCACCTCGAGTCCGTCGAGAGCGGCGAACTCGCCGAGAGTGCGCACCCCGAGCCGGACCAGGAGCCCGGTGAGCTGGTCGTCCCGGAGCACCTGCACCGGAAGGGGGTCGAGGAACTCGCCGGCGAGACCCGCCGGGATCACCGTGCAGGGCTCCGGTCCCCGCGCGGCGAGCTCGGCGGTGAACGGGCCGTCGGCGATGCCGACGCGCACCTCCGGGAATCCGGCCTCGGCGAGGATCGAGATCAGGGCCCGCCCCGCCTCGGCCTCGCCGCCGTGATAGCGCGAGACGCCGCGGGCGCGGAGCACGGCGAGACCGGGGCGCAGCAGGGTGGCTCCCGGCGCGTGCTTCTCGATGAGCTGCAGCACCGGCAGGAAGGTCCGTTCATCGCGGGGCGGATCGTGCGGGAGCACCCGCAGCGAGGAGAGATGCCCCTGCGCGACGCGGCGGCGCTGGCCGGCGCGGACTCCGTGCTCACGGGCGGAGGCGGTGCAGGCGACGACCGCGTTCGCGTGCACCAGGGCGGTCGGCGGATGCGGGGGAGCAGCCCCGAGCGCCGCCCGCAGCGGCCAGTCGGGGAACCACAGCACCAGGACGCGGAGCGGGGAGGTCATCCGGCCACCGCCCAGCCGGAGCCGTCTGCGGCCAGCGCCTCCACGCGCAGCGCGGGGAGAGCTGCGAGCTCCGGGAGCACGGGTTCGACAGCACCATGTGCCCCTGGCAGCCGCACCCGCACACTCGACGGGGCGGGGCTCCGCCTGGTGCGCGCGGTCACAGTGGCGGTCGAGCCCTCGATCAGCCCCCATCCCTCGCCGATGCCGTGCCAGTGCTGGTCGTGGAGGCGGATCGTCCCCTCGCTCTGCGGCCAGGCCGCAGAGGTCGCGGATTCGGCGACGAGCCCCTCCGATGCGACCAGCCCCTCCGATGCGACGAGCAGCGTGCAGCCGCGGTCGCGCAGCCGGGCGCTCAGCCTCGACACATCCGCATCGCGCGCACGGGAGCCGGGGTGCACGGCGATCAGCGGGACGACCTCGGCGAGGGCCGAGGTCGCGGCCAGCCAGCGGTCTCCCGGCTCGGGTACGAGGATGAGCCGGGGCAACGCGATCCCGAACGCGGCGGCCGCCTCGACCCCGAGGGTGGGCATGCCGACCACGGCGCACCAGAGCCCCTTCTGCGATGCCGCGCTGAGCAGCGCGAGCACGAGGCTGGGCGACGGGGAGACCGTGTACGCGGTGCCGGTCTGCAGCCCCTCCTCCGGCAGCAGCGCGGAGAATGCGGGGTCGAGGGGGAGCAGCGGATGCTCGCTGCGCCTGCGCTGCATCCGGCTGATCTCACGGCGCAGCCGCAGCACCTCTCCGGCGCGGGAGTCGCCGGCCGGAGAGAGCGCGGTCACCGCATCGAGCCCGATCCCCATGCATCCATCCTCGAATATATGTACTAGTAAAGCAAGTGGAGATGCTGACGCTATTTCGAACGTCGGACATTCGCTCGAGGCACCCGGCCCGTTCGCCGACCTCGACCGGATGGAATAGTGGACTCGACCCCCTCCCCGAGAAAGCAGGACCATGACGTACACCGCTGAACCGTCCAGGTACGAATCGATCACGACCGCGCGCTCCGGGCGGAGCGGCCTCATCCTGCCGCGCGTCTCGCTGGGGCTGTGGAACAACTTCGGCGAAGATCGCACTCTCGAGGACCAGCGCGCGATTCTGCGTCGCGCTTTCGACCTGGGCGTGTTCCACTTCGATCTGGCCAACAACTACGGCCCGCCTGCCGGAAGCGCCGAGCGCAACTACGGCCGCATCCACAAGCTCGATTTCCGGCCCTACCGCGATGAGCTCATCATCTCGACGAAGGCGGGCTATCGGATGTGGGACGGCCCGTTCGGCGAGTGGGGCTCGCGCAAGACCATGGTCGCATCGCTGGACCAGTCGCTGAAGAGGCTGGGGCTCGACTACGTGGACATCTACTACTCGCACCGCCCCGACCCGGAGACCCCGATCGAGGAGACCATGGCTGCCCTGGCCGCAGCCGTGCGGCAGGGCAAGGCGCTGTATGCCGGAATCTCGAACTACTACACGCCGGAGGAGACGCGGGCAGCCGCCGCTGCGCTGCGCGCCGAGGGTGTGCCGCTGACGATCCACCAGCCGCGCTACAACATGTTCGACCGCCGCATCGAGGAGCTGGGTCTGCTCGACACCCTCACTGAACTGGGGTCCGGCGCGATCGCCTTCTCCCCGCTGGATCAGGGACTGCTCACGGATCGCTACCTGAAGGGCATCCCCAGCGACTCCCGGGCGGCGACGGGGCGTTGGATGACCGAGTCGAACATCACGCAGGAGTACCTCGATCGGGCGAAGGCACTCAACGAGATCGCCATCTCGCGCGGACAGACGCTCGCGCAGCTCGCGATCCAGTGGGTGCTGCGCGACCCGGCCGTGACGAGTGCGCTCATCGGAGCGTCGAGCGTGCGCCAGCTGGAGGACTCCCTCCGAGCACTCGACGGCGCTGCCCTCACCGAAGACGAGCTCGCCCGCCTCGCCGTCCTCGCCTCGAAGCCGGCCTGACGGCCTCGGCTGATCAGAGCGGCGGATCGAGGCGCGTCAGCGCGGCATCCATCTGCTCGGCGAGGTGCTCGTAGCCGACGTCGGACGGATGCAGCCCGTCGGACGCCATCCAGCTGTCCGCCGACCCCGCGTGGTGCCCGTCGAGCCAGCGGCTCGCACCCGGTATCCAGTCCGCGCCGACCTCGGCGGCGGCATCCTCGATCCAGGCGATGATCTGCTCCAGCGATTCGGGGCGCGTCTCTGTGTACCAGAACGGCTCGACGACGATGATCCGGGCCGCTGGGAGCGCGTCGCGTATGCGGGTGAGGTCGGCGGTGATCGTGTCGTGGATGAGGTCGGCGCGGCGGTCGTAGCTGAAGGTGTCGTTCAGGCCCATCGTGACGAACACGATGTCGGGCCTCTGTGCGATGACGAGTTCCGGCAGGTCGTCCTCGCCGAAGCTGGTGCGGTGGTTCACGAATCCGAGGCCGTTGACGCTCGGGTTGATCTCGCGCCATCCGCGGTCCTCGCTGATGACGGTCGACCAGCGCAGCGAAGTGTCGCTCGCACCGGTGCCGAGCGTGTAGGAGTCTCCGTAGAACGCGACGAGCGGTCCGCTTCCCGGTGGGGCCGAGGCGTCGAGCGCTGGTGCGGCGCTGCAGGCACTGAGGCCGAGGGCGAGGGCGACGACGGACGCGGAAGTTCGGAGGCGGCGCATACCTGTGGTTCGGCGCGGTCCTCCCGTCGGATGGGAGACGGCTCGGCACGGTCGGCGACGACCGCGCGCGAACGAGTGTGACGGCCACCACATGATGGCATGCTGAGCGCATGCGGATCGAGTTCGAGAGCCCTGTCACCAGGTGGGAGAAGCGCGTCGACTCCTGGTTCTTCGCGACCATGCCGGAGGAGCTCTCGGTCGAGCTGCGCGAGCTCCCCTCGCCGCCGCGCGGCTTCGGGTCGCTCCGCGTGCAGGCCAGGATCGGAGCCTCGATCTGGAACACCTCGATCTTCTTCGAGGGCTCCGCGTTCGTGCTTCCGCTGAAGAAGGCGATCCGCGACGCGCAGGGGATCTCCGAGGGCGACCTGATCATCGTCGACCTCGACATCATCGACCTGTGACCCGTGCACGATTCACCAGCTGCGTGCGATTCATCCACAGGCCCGCTGCACGGCATCCCCGGATCCTCTAGCCTTCCGGAATGGACCTGAGCACCGTGATCGTCGTGCTCGCGCACGCCGCCCTCCTCGGCGTCGCGGCGTGGCTCGTCGTGATCGATGCGCGCACGCACCGGCTGCCCAACCTGATCGTGCTGCCGACGCTCGCGGCCGTGGCGCTGCTCGCCGCCGTCGATGCGATCGCGACGGGCGAGAGCGGGCGGCTGGTCGGCGCAGCGCTCGGCATGCTCATCCTCGGCGGCTTCTACGCCGT
>NZ_JADIJR010000064.1 GCF_017355365.1 Microbacterium sp. SD291
ATGCGACCACTCCCCGCGGCGACACGATGACGCGAGGCGCGGCCGGGAACCCGATCCCGGAGAGCACATCCGTCGCAGCCCCGGCCGCGACGGCGCGATCGACGGGCACCCCGCTGGTCGGCGTGATCCGCACGATGACAGCCCGGCGCGCCATGGTCGCCGACACCTGCCAGGGGGCCGTGCCGACATCGCCCGCGACAGCATCGGCGACAGCATCCGCGAGCACCCCGTCGTCGATCAGCAGCGCGAGCCGGTCGGCGATCCGCGCCCTGCGGGCGCGCCGGCCCGGCAGCAGCGCGAGGCCGATCAGGAGCAGTGCGAGCACGACGGCGATCGAGCCGACCACGATCAGAGTCACGTCATCCCAGCCGCGCGGCTGCGCCGCCGCAAACCGCGATCCGACCTCTTCACGGGCGGAGACGTCGACGAGCAGCCACACCGCAACCGCAGCGGTTGCCAGCAGCAGCAGGGTGATGACGGAAGCGACGACGACGGCCGCGACCGTGCGCGACGCGTGCGTCTCACGGCGGAGCACGCGGCGATAACCGTGATCCTCAGCCGTCATGACACCCTCCTCTCGGCGAGGCGACGCACGCCCGAATAACGCACGTCGACGGTGCTCACGGCCCGATCCGCGAGCTCCCGCATCCCGTCGATGACTGCATGGCGCAGATCCTCACCCCGATCGAGGATCGTGCCGCCGCCGACCGCGGCGAGCGCGACCGGCACGGTGACCGAGACCCGCAGCCCGCCCCGGTCATCGGCGAGGGCGACCCCCACGTCGCGGCGTGACACCCGTGCGGCATCGCGCGCCAGGCCGGCCGCCAGCCGCTGCAGAGCGCGCGCGCTGACCGTCGTCCTCCCCCGTGCGGCGGTCGTCACCCGCTCCCCTGGACTGTCCGGCGTCATGATGACGAACGCCTCCCCCTGATGACGTCTGTGAGCGCGCGGACGTCGAGCCGTCCGTCGACGATCCGGCCGATGACGGCGCCGACGAGCATCGCCACAGCCACGAGCACGAACGCCCAGAAGCCGAGGACGACCCAGGTCAGCGCGAGCGCTGCCCCCGCGGCGGCGCCGATCATCGAGGCGTTCACTGGACCCGCGCCTCCTGCTGGCCGTCGCCGTCCTCGTCGTCGGCCGGGATGTGGACGTCGTTCACGGTCACGTTGACCTCGGCGACCTCCATGCCCACCAGCTCGACCATCGCGCGGACGATCGCGGAGCGCACGTCATCCGCCACCTTCTGCAGCGACACCGGATAGTCCGCGACGATCGTGACGTCGACGGCGACCTGCGTCTCCCCGACCTCGACGCTGATGCCCTGCGTGAGGTCGGTCGTGTTGAGTGCGTCGCGGATGGCCCCCACCATGCGCGCCGCTCCGCCCCCGAGGGCGTACACGCCGCTGACCTCACGTGCGGCGATGCCCGCGATCTTCGCGACCACGCCGTCCTCGATGGTGGTCTTGCCGAGCGCCGCCGCCTGCGCCGCAGCGCCCTGTCCGCCTCCCCCCGAGGGCGGCGGGTCGCGATCATGCGACACCACTAGGACGGATGCCGAACAGGAAACGTCACAGATTCGTTCAGGGCGACCCGTCGGACGTCGAAAGGTGACCCCCCGGGGAGTTCACGGCGGGAGTATCGTCAGCACAGGAGGCATCATGTCCAGTGCCCGTGAACTCGCAGCCATCGCCGAGCGCAGTGCCGCACTCGGACCCGGCGACACCGAGAGGTTCTCCGGCTATGCGGTGATGGCGCTGCCGTTCAGCTCGGGTCATGTACTGGGCCTGCGCCGATTCCCCGTGACCTCGGTCGGCCCCGGCTACACGTCCGTGTGGCTGCGGCGCCCCGCCGGAGGCTGGAGCATCTACCCGAGCATCGACCCCTCGCTCTCGTGCCCTCGCTATTTCGGGAGCGCGCTCGAGTCCACCTCCGTGCACACCGTCACCGTCGGGTGGACTGGAGATCTCTGCTTCACCGTCCGCATCGAGGACGACATCGACCTGCACTGGGACGTCACGCTCGCCAACACCCCCGTGACGAAGATGATGAGCGGCATGGCAGGTGCCCTCCCGGACAGCTTCTGGCGCAGTAGCCTGTTCCTCTCCGCGATGGGCGCTGTCTCGGGGCCCTCGCTGCGAGCCGGGCGGATCGGGATGATCGGCCACGCACCGAACCGTCAGCTCATGAAGGCCAAGGTGAAGCGGATGTGGGTGGTCGAGCAGTCCACCGCCACGCTCGGCGGCGAGGACCTCGGCACGATCGAGCCGCTGCGCGAGCAGAGCCGACTCGGCGAGATCTGGATGCCGCAACGCGGGATCTTCATGATCGGCGGAGCGGAGTTCGAGCCGCAGGATGCCGAGGAGCATCCGCCGACCACGAAGGCCGCAGCGACCGTCTGATCGCCTCCCGTGTGCTCCATCTCTTATCGCACGTCGAATAGGTTTGGCTAAGGAGCCAGGTGTATTGCAGGCGTGCGGGCCGAGTTGCTCCCAACGGCGAGATCACACTCAGGCGAACCGAGTTGTGGGTTCCCACGCCCGCCGTATGTCGGCTATCGGCGCCCACTGAGGGCCATGGATCCGGCGATAGACACCGGGAAAATCAATAGACCCCTTCACGGTCCCGCCATTCCACAGGTCGAAAGCCGGGGCCGCGTTCGCCATGAAGAATCGGTCGACCCTCCCACGTAGCTCCT
>NZ_JADIJR010000065.1 GCF_017355365.1 Microbacterium sp. SD291
TGAGTAGTTGGTCTTCTGAGCAGCACCGTTATTGCCGTTGAGCAGCACTGTGTCTCGACCGCGTTATTCGTTGTCGACAGCATTGGCGTTCGAGGCGGACAACATCGTGGGAAGCTCCTTCTGCCGTGCGCCGTAATCGCGCGGCAGAAGGAGTAATTACTGATGGTACGAAAGATCAAAGCGAAACTGGTGCTCCGGCTCCGCGCGGAAGGGTTGTCGCTGCGGCAGATCGAAGCGCATGGGGTATCGCAGCACAGCGTGATCAAGGTCGAGCGGGCCGCCGCCCGTGAGGACCTCAGCTGGGCGACTGCGTCCGGGATGAGTGACGGCGAGGTGTATGAGCGGCTGTTCCCCGACACCGGCGCCCGGGAGAGCGTCTATGTGCAGCCCGACTGGGCCGTGGTGCATAAGGAGCTCGCGAGGGTGGGCGTCACGCTGAAGCTCCTCCACGCCGAGTATCTCGACCGCTGCCAGAGCAACGGTGCTGCGGGGATGGGGTATGACCGGTTCTGCAAGAATTACGCCCACTTCGTCCGCGCTCTCGGGGTCTCGTCGCGCGTCGGTCATAAGGCCGGGCAGACGATCGAGGTGGACTGGTCAGGCCCCACGATGCAGCTCATCAACCCGGTGACGGGCGAAACGGCGAAGGTGTATCTCTTCGTCGCGTGTGCGCCCTTCAGCCGGTATGCGTTCGTGGAACCGGCTCTCGATATGCGGCAAGACACGTGGCTTGAAGCGCACGTGGCGATGTTCGCCTGGTTCGGCGGCAGCACGCCCAGGATCGTGCCCGACAATCTCAAGACGGGGGTGCTGAAGCATCCGCGTGAGGGCGAGGTCGTCCTCAACGACGCCTATCGAGAGCTCGCGGCGCACTACTCCGCGGCAGTCATCCCCGGCCGGCCCCGGAAACCGAAGGACAAGCCGAGCGTGGAGAACACGGTCTGGAGCACCGCGACCTGGGTGATCGCCGCGTTACGGAACCGTCCGTTCGCGACGTTGGCTGAGCTTCGCGCTGCGATTTACGAGCAGATGGCAGCGTTCAACCGGGAACCGTTCCAGAAACGACAAGGCTCACGGCTCAGCGTGTTCGAAACGGAGGAGCAGCCCCGACTTCGCCCGCTCCCCGTGGTCGCGTATGAGATCAGCCGCTGGGCTTACGGGCGCAGAGTCGGCCGTGACGGGCACGTCGTCTGGGAGAAGAACCATTACTCCGTCCCTTACATGCATGTCGGGAACGTGGTTGATCTGCGCGTCACGAGCAGCATGCTCGAGGTGTTCCTTGGCGGTGACCGGCTCTCCTCGCACCTCCTCGCCCCGATCGGCGCCGTGAACGAGTATCGAACGCACGATGGTGACCTCCCCGACGGGCCGAGGTATCAGCAATGGGATCCGAGGCGGGTGCGCGCGTGGGCGGTGAGGATCGGTGAGCACACCACCACGGTGATCGACCTGGTCTTCGAATCGGTGCCCGTCGCTGAGCAGGGTCTGAATCCGGCCCTCGCGGTCCTTCGACTTACTCAGCGTTACTCGAACGCAAGGGTGGAACGGGCATGCGAGATCGCTCTGGCGAGCCGTGTGCGATCACCCAGGTATGCGCATCTCAGACCGATTCTTGAGTCCCGGCAAGACGAGCTCGGGAACCGGTCACCCAGGTTCGCGCCCACCGCCGAGGACACTCCTCCTGCCGGGTATGTGCGTGGCGCCGACTACTACGGGGGTGCGGGCAAATGACGCTGATCGATATCGAGACCAAACGCAAGCTTCGCGAGATGGGCGTCACCGGACTCGTTGACGCGCTCGACGCGCAAGACGAGACCCTCATGTTGGGGATCGCATTCGGTGAGCGGGTGAAGCTCGCCGTTGATGACGCCCACACCCTCTTCTCGCAGCAGAAGATCGAGGGCCTCATCCGAAGGGCAGGGCTCCGTTACCCGGACGCCGAGCTCAGGCGGCTCGATTTGATCGAGGAGCGTCGCATCGATCGGAGCGTGATCGCACAGCTCGGCACCTGCACGTTCATCGGCCGCGGCCAGAACGTCGTTTTCCAAGGATTCACGGGGTCCGGGAAAACATATCTCGGGTCCGCTCTCGCGAAAGCCGCCTGTCAACACCGCTACCGAGCGCACTACATTCGTATGCCTGACCTCGAAGAAGCCTGGCTGAGCGCGGTCGATAAGCCCGGCGGGAAGGAGAAGTTCCTCCGCAAGTACGCAGCGTTCCAGCTCCTCGTGATCGATGAATGGCTCCTCGACCCGCCCGGTGACCAACTGCGCGGCATGCTCCTGGAGCTCCTCGAACGTCGCTACGACTCCGTCTCGACCGTGTTCTGCACCCAGTACGCGAAGAAAGACTGGCACGGGCGCCTCGGCGGCGATGTCCACGCCGACGCGATCATGGACAGGATCGTTCACCACACAATCTGGGTAGAAACCGGAGCCGCGAACATGCGCGAACACACCGCCGGACTTTCCTGAACCAAGCGCTGGTGAGCCGCTCCACCGGGTGCTGCTCACCAGCGCTACCCGATGCTGCACACTCGCAATACTCAGTGCTGCTCAACCGCAATAACAGTGCTGCTCAGACCCTCGAATACTCA
>NZ_JADIJR010000066.1 GCF_017355365.1 Microbacterium sp. SD291
ATTCGCCGCAGAGCGCTTGTCTAGGCAAGTGAGTTCATCCGGACGCTGTCGGGCCCCAGCGACAGGGCTCGACGTCGGAAGCTCGTGAAGTGTTGGTACTCGTCGACCTCAATGGACGTGCCCGAAAGATTGTGGGCTCATCCCAATCGGGGGTGTAGGAGTTGGGGTCTGAAGCCGCCGGTCTCGAGCAGGCTTCGGGCGATGTAGTTGGTCAGGTTGCGGAACCCGAGTGCGGAGCCGCGCAGGTGTTCGAGCCGTCCGTTGAGTGCCTCGGTCGGCCCGTTGCTGGTGCCGGGTCGTTCGAAGTAGGCGAGCACGTCGGCGGCTCGCTTCTTCAGGGTCCGGCCCAGGGTGGTGAGCTCGGTGAGCACCTTGGGGACGCCGGCGCTGAGGTCGGTGATCAGCTTCTCCATGAGCTCGCGGCCGCGTTGCCGGTCCCCGTGGCGATAGGCGGCGATCATCCGCTGGTAGACACCCCAGGTCGCCTCGACCTCGACGTGAGCGTCATCAACGAACAGCGCGCGTAGCCTGTCGCTCTGCTTGTCGGTGAGCAGGTCCGAGCCGGTGTGCAGCGTGCGCCGCGACTTGTAGAGCGGATCGTCCCTGAACCCACGGTGCCCGTGGATCGCGAGTTGGACCCGGCGCCGGCACCTGTCGAGGGCGTCACCGGCCAGGCGCACGACGTGGAAGGGATCCATCACCGTGACCGCGTCCGGGATCTCCTCCGCAGCGGCGGTCTTGAACCCGGTGAAGCCGTCCATCGCGACCACCTCGACCGCGTCACGGAAGGCGTCGTCGCGGTCGGCGAGCCAGGTCTTGAACGCCGCCTTCGACCGGCCCTCGACCATGTCCAGCAGCCTTGCTGGGCCGGCGCCATCGCGGACCGGGGTGAGGTCGATGATCACGGTGACGTACTTGTCGCCACGCCTGGTGTGGCGCCAGACGTGCTCATCGACGCCAATCACCTTCACGCCCTCGAACCGCGTGGGGTCGTTGATCAGCAGCCGCTTGCCTTCGGCCAGGACCGCGTTGTTGGCGGTGTCCCACGCGACCCCGAGTCCCTCGGCGACACGGGCGACGGTGAGGTGTGCGACCACGATCCCTTCCAGCGCCCACCGCAGCCCGGTGCGCGAGAGCTTCGCGCGTGGCTCCGCCGCGGCGCTGGTGTCTTGGCGCCACACGTGTCCGCAGTCTGCACAGCGGTAGCGGCGCACTACAACTTCCAGCACGGTCGGTCGCCAGCCCAGCGGCTCGTGGGCCAACCGCCGGATCACGGTGTCACGAGCGGCGCCTTCGCTGCCGCACCGTCGGCACCACTGATCTGGTTCCACCACGCGGCACGCGAGGACCGCACGATCCGGTTCAAGTCGTTGCCCGATCACGCTCAGACCGAGGCCGTCGAGTCGAGCGAAGGCGGTCAGGTCAGGGCGGCCGAAGCCGGCCGGCGGGGTAGCGTCGGGCACGTCGAGGTCTTTCCGATGGATGGCGTAGGAGCCTCCATCGTCGGGAGACCTCGACGTCTATCTGCGGACCGACTCGGCGGGGCGCGATCGTCTCGTGCGTTGGCGGACTACGGGAGCTTGGACGCGAGGACGTCGGCCGCCAGGATCTCGGGTGCTGCGCCGAGGAGGTGCTGGTTGGCCATCAGGCCTGCGACGATGGCGCCGTTGGCGTGGGCGTCGCGAGCGGCCTCGTCGGGGAATGCATCGAAGATCCAGAAGGTGTCGGCGTGGGTCCTAGCCGCGAACCAGACAATCGTTCCTACTTCTTCGTTGGCGAGTGCGACAGCGCCGGCGAGCAGATCTGCGAGCGCGTCGTGCTGTCCATCGGCCGCGACGATCTTGGCGACGAAGGCATACGGAAGTGATGAGGGTGTGGACATGAGGGACTCTCCTTGACGTCGGGGTTCTTCGTGGGGCGAGTTCAGCGTATGACGAGCGAGGGCCGATGGGGAGTGGCGTATACGACAGTATTGCTATTATTAGCGC
>NZ_JADIJR010000067.1 GCF_017355365.1 Microbacterium sp. SD291
GTGACCAGCTTTATCTGGGTGCTGTCAAGGGGGTGAAGCAAGATTGTGCGGGAGCGGCATGTAATCGACGTCAGTTACTGGCAGGCGAGCTCGTACCCGCTGTGCTTGGCGATGGGGCGGTAGGTGGCGCCTGGATGGAGTCGGGTAGCGACCTCAAGAGCGCTGCCCCAGTCGTGTGGTGTGCCTCCGGCTATCCGGTCGATGAGGATGCAGTCCGGGGTGGGGTTGGAGTTTCCGAGCCAGTAGACGTCGTGGTCGTCGACAAGGTAGGACATGAGGCCAATGTCGGTCTCAACAGAGGAGCCAGCAGGAATCGCCTCAAGGATTGTGGTCGCTGCGTCAGCCCGGTCGGGCTGATCCCACGAGTTGGGTGCGAGAAGCGACCATAGCGGGAGTGTGGGTAGGAGCACTGTTGCTGCTGTGACGGCGATCGCGGTGCCGTGGCGGCTATAGCTGCGAAGCCAGGCCCACCGGGCAGTGGGCCCGCGGTTGATGGCATCTAGGAGTGCGACGAACACGATCGGCATGAGGACGGCGCTGTAATGCCAGCTTGGGCCCCAGTAGCCATGGTTGCTTGAGAGGAAACGCCACGCGAGGGTCGGCAGGAGGACGAGCGCGATCGGTGACCGGAGGATGAGCCCGCCGCTGATTACCAGGATCAGGGCGAGCGTGAGTCCTTTCGATGGGTGAAAGAGCCCGCCAGGGTCGCCAAGGAGTGTCAGCGGGTTGGCGTTACTCGCGTACGCCCAGGAACCTTGAGGGTTGAGGAGTGGGAGCACGATGAACACCGCGATCGCGAACCAGCCCACGCCCCAGACCGTGAGCCAGAGCCCAAGCGGCTTACGCGAGCGGTAGGCGACAAGCAGACCGATAATCGCGACGGTGAGGCCGAGATCTTCCTTGACGAAGACCAGGGGGGCCGCCCACAGCACGGTAGCGAGATCGCGGCGCTCGAGCAGCGCGCTGAGCGAACAGGTCAGCAGAGGGACCGCGAGGGCGATCTCGTGGAACTGTGCTTCGGCGGCATACTGCAAACCCCAGCTGAAACCGAACGCGAGTCCGATGAGCACGCCGCCCGCGACGGTGCCAAGGCTGCGCGTCGCGGTGCGGGTGAGTATTGCTGCGGCGACCGCGAAACACACCGCTTGAACGGCGAGCAGTGTGAACGCGTGGGGCGCGATCGCGTAGACGGGTGCAATCAGAGCGAGGAGGGGGTGGAAGTGATCGCCGAGGAGGTTGTACCCGTCGCCTTTGATGTTCACGATGGGCGGTTGCATCCGGGCGTAGTTGTCGAGCAGCTGGGCGAAGATGCTCAGGTCCCAGGACTTCACGGTGAACTGCGACCACTGCCATGCCGCGTAGACGATGTACATCGTCGCGACGATCACCCCGACCACGCACGGGGCTATCCATCCCGTGCGCCTGTGCCGATCGGGCAGCGGTGGCGCCGTGGGCAGCGCCCGGATCGGTGTGATTGTCACCGGAGTGGCTCCAGACTGAGATCGCTGCACGCCACGCCATCCTGCTCCGGGAAGACCGCGAGCGTTCCGTCACGCTGGGAGCAAACGAACAGCTCGGGCACGGGATGGATCCGCCCATCGTTGGGGGGCGGTCCGTCGTTCTCACCACCGAGTACGCCGATACGCCATACGGACTCACACAGGTCGATGGCGCGGGCGACCCGGTCGTCTCCGACCGGCGACGGATCGCCGACCTGCTGCGCGCGGCTCTGCAACGAGGGCGACTCGTAGCAGTACGCGGAGTTGTGCCGCAGTTCCGCGGATGCAAGGGCGATCAGCGCCCCACCTGTGGTGGCAGCGACGAGCACGCCGGCGCCGATGAAGATGCTGACCCGCTTGGGAGACCGGCTCCGGTTGCGGCGTCGCCGGACCTCGCGCAT
>NZ_JADIJR010000068.1 GCF_017355365.1 Microbacterium sp. SD291
ATGACACTTGTCAGATTTTCGACGACGGACATCTCCATCGGCCTCCTTTCGCCGGAAGCGCCGTGCGAATCAGCATGATCGGCCACTATTACTCGCTCGAGAGGCGTGAGAACCAACCGCCCTGGCAGTATGGATCGGCCCGCACGCGGCGGAGCATGCGCATCCGCCGCGTGCGGGCCGCGGCGGCCTACGAAGCGGCCTCTGCTGCGATCGGAATGTCGATGTGCCCCCGAGCGACGACGACGTTGCGCTTGATGACGTAGCACTCCACGTAGTGGTTCCCTCGGAAGGAAGTCACTTCCCGGCGCTCGGTGCCGCGTGTTGGATGAACTATCCCACCGCGTATGTGATCCCGCCGCTCAGCCTCGGCTCCTCGGTTCAGCACCCTCCACCGCACCTCGTACGAGCCCGGCACGTCGGTGTTGTCGATCGCGAAGGCAAGTTGCTTCTTTGCTGGCAGTCGCGAGAACAGGTTGAGAAATGCGGTCAGCGAGGTAGGACGGAATCCGTCCTGTGTCACGGTACAGCTGATCTCGACAGAGAAACGGATGTCTACGGGATGAGTGTCCTCAATGAACTCTTCTGTGTCGTTGAACGATCGGGCCGCAAGAGCCGTCTCTCCTCCAGTCGCTATTGCGGGGACGGACTTCCCGAACACCGCTCTCCACTTCTTGTATTCGTTCTTCTGACCAGCAGCGTTGACGGCCTCAGTGCAAAGCTCAGCGCCGGACGCAGCCTTCTTCTGGAAGTGCTTCTTGACTCGAACGCGCTGGCGGCTTCCGAGCGCCAGATAGAAATCGTGGTCCACCTGGTCCGCGAGGTACAGAAGGAAGTCACGCATCATCTCGCCGTAGGTTTCGGATGCGCCCGAGCGATGTTCCGTCGTAGATGTCAGGAAGTTGTAGGCAAGCGTGTCTACGAGCAGTCCGCCCATCACGACTCCGTGCTTGTTACGCCATGCTCGAGTGAGCTTGCACAAGCGTCGCAAATTGCCACCGGTAGTAGCGTCTTCGTCGCTGATCGCGGAGATCTCATCGCGTGGTTTCGTTGTCTTCCACGAGTCGCTGTAGGTGTCTGGATAGTCGAAGGACCCGTCATCGTTCTCGAATACGGGCTGCACCTCGAAGGTGAAGTTCGAGAACTCCACTACGACGACCAGCCTGTCGACCCCGACTGTCGTAGTCGGATACCGCTTCTGGATCGCAGCGCGCGCGCCGCAGCGCTTTGAGCGGGCCGCCGTCCTGCTCGTATGAGGCGCGCAGGCTGGCCGGCAGGATGTACAGGAGGTCGAGGTCCGAAATGCGGCTCTTCCCAGATGAAGGTGTAGGTCGGCCGGGCGCGTCGGTCCGCAGATAGACGTCGAGGTCTCCCGACGATGGAGGTTCCTACGCCATCCATCCGAAAGACCTCGACGTGCCCGACGCTACCCCGCCGGCCGGCTTCGGCCGCCCTGACCTAACCGCCTTCGCGGCTCATCCCAATCGGCTCTGATCGGGTCTGCTGACCTTCTCGACGAGTACGCAGCGACATCACAGCCACCCGACCCCGACCGTCCGGGAAGCCGGGGCGCGTCGCATGG
>NZ_JADIJR010000069.1 GCF_017355365.1 Microbacterium sp. SD291
GGTCAAGTCCCGTGGAGTGGTGTAACCGTTTCGTGATCCTTCAAGGATGTGGGGGCTAGTTTTCGTTGTGATTGCAGATGCTCGCGACGAGCTCACTCACGGTGTCGGAGTACAGCCCAGGAGTGGGGGCGCTCATGCTGCGGCCCCGAGCTCGGGGAGCTCATGGTGCTGGCCGATAGTGTCGGTACCCACGAGCGTGAGGCGGCACCTCGCGAGAACGTCAAGACCGAGGTAACGACGACCCTCGGCCCATTCGTCAGACTGCTCCGCAAGAACGGCCCCGACGAGGCGGGTGATCGCGGCCCGGTTCGGGAAGATCCCCACCACATCGGTCCTGCGGCGGATCTCACGGTTCAGGCGCTCGTTCGGGTTATTCGACCAGATCTGCTGCCACACATCTTTCGGGAACGTGGTGAACGCGAGAATGTCAGCCCGGGCAGCATCGAGGTGGTCGTGCACTTCGGGGAGTTTGTCCTCGACGTAGTCCAGGAGCCGGTCGAATTGGGCCTCAACACTTTTCTGGTCGGGTTGGTCGTACACGGAATGCAGCATCGCTTTCACCGCCGGCCACATGCTCTTCGGGGTCACTGACATCAGGTTCGCAGCGTAGTGCGTGCGACACCGTTGCCACGACGTCCCAGGGAAGTTCGCGCGCATCGCTTCAACGAGGCCAGCGTGCGCGTCAGAGGTGATGAGTTTCACCCCGGTGAGGCCGCGCGCGACAAGGTCTGCGAAGAACCCGTTCCACGCCATCGTGGTCTCCGCGGTCGCCACTTGCATGCCCAGGACTTCCCGATGCCCGTCAGCGTTCACCCCGGTCGCGACGAGCACCATGGTGTTGATCACCCGCCCGCCCTCACGCACTTTCATCGTGAGTGCGTCGCACGCGACGAACGTGAACGGGCCGGCCTCACCTAACGGCCTCGTGCGAAACTCACGCACATGCTCGTCCATATCGGCGGCCATTCGGGAGACCTGCGACTTCGACAGGGAATGGATGCCAAGGGTCTTCACGAGTTTGTCCATCCGCCTCGTTGAGACGCCAGCGAGGTAGGCGTCAGCGACGACGGTGATCATCGCCGCTTCTGAGCGTTTGCGACGTTCGAGGAGCCACTCGGGGAAGTACGTGCCGGAGCGGAGCTTCGGGATCGCGACGTCTATGGTTCCGACACGCGTATCGAGTTCACGGGTGCGGTATCCGTTGCGGGAATTCACTCGGTCAGCAGAGGGCTTCCCGTACTCGGCGCCGCAGATCGCATCTGCTTCGGCTGAGAGGAGGGTGTTGATCATGGTTTGCAGCAGGGTGCGCATCAGATCCGGTGATGCGTCGCCCAGCGCGTTGGTGAGGACGGTGGCAGGGTCGACAATAGAGGGAGTGGTCATCGGTGTGACGCCTTTCGAGTGGGATGTGAGAGTTTCCTCGAAGGAAGATCCCGGTGGCCACGCTGACGTTTACTGGCCGGGATCGTTACACCACTCTACGGGGCACTACT
>NZ_JADIJR010000007.1 GCF_017355365.1 Microbacterium sp. SD291
CCGACGGGGTGCCGACCGCATCCGCACGAAGCATCCCGGCGAGGTCGGAGACGACCCCCTCCAGGACTGCCGCGGTGCTGTTCATACCCTCCATTCTGGTGGGGGCCACTGACATTGCGACCCCGGAATCGGCCAGGTCAGAGAAACTTTCTGAACGAATCTCGTGCCGTGCTCGTGCAGGTGTGCACGCTGCCCGAGAAGGGGCTCCGAATGGTCGCCTTCGAGCCGTGGGGGCGACCATATGCGGTCCGCGGACGCCGCCGAGGTGCGCGTTGTTGCCGTACGCGCGCCCCCGAGACGACGACAACACGCACCCCGGCAATCCCGAGGCGGTGAGGCGTTTCGTCTCGCCTCGCTCGCTCAACGACCAGTTCCTTCCTCGATCGTTGATCGAGGGAACGAAGCGACTGAAACGAAACGCGACTTCAGTTCGGGGTCGCGCGACTGAGGCGCGCGCTTCGTCTCGCTGCGCGCGCTCAACCGCCCCGGACCGGCCCCACAGTGATGTCCGATTTCCGCCAGCCGGGGTCCGGGAACGGTGGCAGAGTGGAGTCATGAGCCTCCCCGTGACCGACTTCGACGAGCGGTACCGCGCGATCAGCGCCCGTGACACCCGCTTCGACGGGCAGTTCGTCACGGCCGTGCGCTCGACCGGCATCTACTGCCGCCCCAGCTGCCCCGCGCGCACCCCGAAGCCCGAGAACGTCACCTTCTATCCGACCAGTGCGGCCGCGCACGAGGCGGGGTATCGCGCCTGCAAGCGCTGCCTCCCGGAGGCGGCCCCCGGGTCCTCCGCCTGGAACCTCCGCGGCGACACCGCGGCGCGGGCGATGCGGCTGATCGCCTCCGGCATCGTGGAGCGCGAGGGAGTTCCCGGCCTCGCCGCGCGGCTGGGCTACTCGAGCCGGCATCTGACCCGGCTGCTCACCTCCGAACTCGGGGCGGGCCCCCTCGCGCTTGCCAGGGCGCACCGGGCGCACACCGCGCGGATGCTGCTCGTCGGCACCGACATGCCGATCTCCGACGTGGCGTTCTCTGCCGGCTTCGCCAGCATCCGCCAGTGCAACGACATGATCCGCGAGGTGTTCGGCATGACGCCGGGGGAGCTGCGCGCGAGACGCCGGAAGGACGCCGCTTCAGCCGAGCTGATTCCCGGCACGATCGACCTCGTCCTCCCATACCGAGGGCCGCTCGACGCCTCCGGCATCTTCACCTGGATGGCCGCGCGGGCGCTGCCCGGTGTCGAGGTCGCGACGGCGACGTCGTTCGCGCGGCACCTGCGCATGCCGGGAGGGCCGGTCTGGTTCGAGGTGAGCCAGGATGCCGCGCAGCGGCTGCACCTGCGCGCCAGCGTCACCCGCCTCGGCGACCTCGCCCCGCTCGTCGCCACTGTGCGGCGGATCTTCGACCTGGATGCCGACCCGCTCGCGGTCGACGAGGCGCTCACCGCGCACCCCGAGCTCGCGCCCCTCGTGGCCGGGACCCCCGGCATCCGCGTTCCCGGCTCCGCAGACCCGCACGAGATGCTCATCCGCGCCATGATCGGACAGCAGATCACCGTGGCCGCTGCGCGCACCGCACTGGCGGCGCTCGCGGACGCGCTCGGGGAGCGGACCGAGAGCGGGATGCTCTTCCCCACGATGACGGCGATCGCCGAGCACGGCGCCGACGTGCTGCGCGGCCCGGCCGCTCGCATCCGCGCGATCACCGGCGCGGCCGCGGCGCTCGCAGACCAATCCCTGACCCTCACGGTCGGCGATGATGGCGTCGAGCAGCGGGCAGCGCTCCTCGCGATGCCCGGCATCGGACCGTGGACCGCCGACTACGTGCGCATGCGCGTGCTCGGCGACCCAGACATCCTGCTCCCCGGCGACGTGGCGCTGCGCGCGGGCGCCACAGCTTCAGGGCTCCCCGGGGAGCCGAAGACCCTCACCGCCTGGGCGGAGCGCGCCGCGCCCTGGCGCAGCTATCTCAGTGCACACCTCTGGCGCGCCGCCCCCGTCCGGCCGACGCGCACGAAGACCATCAAGGAGTCATCATGACCGCGATCATCCAGACGATCGACACCGCAGACGGCGCATTCACGATCCTCGCCGATGAGCGCCAGCGGGTGCTCGCCTCCGGATGGACGGCAGACCCGCAGGCGATCATCGCCCGCCTCGATCCGTCGCAGAGACCGCAGACGGTCAGCGACGGCGAGACGGATGCCGCGGCCGCGGCCCTCGCCTACTATGCGGGTGACCTCGCCGCCCTCGACGCAGTCGCCGTGAAGCAGAACGGAACCGCGCTGCAGCAGGCCGGCTGGCAGATGCTCCGCCGCATCGAGCCCGGTACCCCGCTCACGTACACGACCTTCGCCGAGCGGCTCGGCAATCCGCGCGCGGTGCGGGCCGCGGCATCCATCTGCGCCCGCAACGCCCCGGCGCTCTTCGTGCCGTGCCACCGCGTGCTCCGCACCGACGGCACCCTCGGCGGCTTCGCCTGGGGGCTCGGTGTCAAGGAGAGCCTGCTGGCGCGCGAGGTGCTGGCCCGGTGAATCATCGGACGCAGCGGGCGGGGTGAAGGCACCCGTTTCGTCGGGAACCCCGATCGGCGGAGACGGATCGGGAATTCCTCTTGCGGCCAGCTCGTTCACAGGAATAGGCTGATGGGCTGTCGCGCCGACCGGACGACATCGCCGAGCCCCTGAGGAGGACACCATGACCACGATCGCCAGTGTGCAGATCGCAGCCCTCGGCTCGACCCCGGCGCGTCTGCTCTTCTAGAGCCCGCCACCGCCTCATCTGCATCGGATGCAGGACTCTCCGAGTCCCTCGCTGCGTCCGCCCCGCTCAGCAACCGCTTTCCATACGAAACTCATCTGAGAGACATGTCTTCCTCGCCTTCATCGCAGAACTCGTCCCCGTCCTCCTCCCTCTCCACTCCTGCCGCCCTGTGGCGTCTGAAGCCGTTCGTCCGGCCGGTGATCTGGCGTCTCGCCGGCGGTGCGGCCAGCGCCCTCGCTGCGGCCATCATCGCGCTGATGATCCCGATCGTGCTCGAGCAGATCATCCGCGGCCCCGTGCAGACCGGCGCGATCGACGCGATCGCCTGGGGTGCCGCCGCCGTGTTCGGCCTCGCCCTCGGTGAGGCGCTCATGGTGTGGCTCCGTCGCCAGTTCGTGTTGAAGCCGGCCACCGAGGTCGAGTACCAGATGCGCACCCAGCTCTACGCGCGCCTGCAGACGCTCCCGGTCGCATTCCACGACCGGTGGCAGTCCGGTCAGCTGCTCAGCCGCATGATGCAGGACATCGGCCTCATCCGCCGCTGGCTCGCATTCGGCCTGGTGCTGCTCGTCGTCAACGTCCTGACGATCGTCATCGGCTCGGTGCTGCTGTTCCGCTGGCACTGGCTGCTCGGCGTGATCTTCCTGGTCACCGCGATCCCGCTGTGGATCCGCGGGTACCTGTTCGAGAAGCGGTACGGCGCACTGACCAGGCGCAGCCAGGACCAGGCCGGCGACCTCGCGACCAGTGTCGAGGAGAGCGTGCACGGCATCCGCGTGCTGAAGGCCTTCGGCCGGGGCAAGCACGCGCTCAGCCGGTTCAGCCGCCAGGCCGAGACGCTGCGTGAGACCGAGATGAGCAAGGCCGGCGCGATCGCGTCGATCTGGTTCTGGCTCGACCTCATGCCGCAGATCGCGTTCGGGCTCAGCCTGATGTCCGGCATCTGGCTGATCTCGCAGGGCGCGATCGAGCTGCCCGAGCTGTTCGCGTTCTTCGCGATGGCGACGGTGCTGCGCTGGCCGATCGAGTCGATCGGCTTCCTGTTCTCCTTCATGCTCGACGCGCGGACGGCGACCGACCGCGTGTTCGACATCTTCTCCGAGACGAACACGATCACGGATCCGGCGAACCCGGTGCACATCGAGAGCCCGCGCGGCGAGCTCGCGTTCGAGGGTGCGCGCTTCCGCTATCAGGACGCGGGCGCACAGGAGCGCGACCTGCTCGACGGGATCGACCTGGTGCTGCGCCCAGGCGAGACCATGGCGCTCGTCGGCCTCACCGGCAGCGGCAAGACGACGCTCACGACGCTTCCCGCTCGCCTGTACGACGTCACCGGCGGGCGCGTGACGCTCGACGGGGTCGACGTGCGCGACCTGCCGCTCGCGGAGCTGCGTCAGCACATCGCGATGGCGTTCGAGGACGCGACGCTGTTCTCGGCATCCGTCCGCGAGAACGTCCTGCTCGGCCGCGCCGACCTCGACATGCACAGCGAGGAGGGGGAGCGTGTGCTCCGGGAAGCGCTCGACGTCGCCCAGGCGGCGTTCGTCGACTCGCTGCCGGACGGTGTCGAGACGATCATCGGCGAGGAGGGTCTCAGCCTGTCCGGCGGCCAGCGCCAGCGCCTCGCCCTGGCGCGCGCCGTGGCCGCGAACCCGAAGGTGCTCGTGCTGGACGACCCGCTGTCGGCCCTCGACGTCGACACCGAGGCTCTCGTCGAGGAGGCCCTGCGGCACGTCCTGGCCGAGACCACGGCGATGATCGTCGCGCACCGTCCGTCGACCGTCGCGCTCGCCGACAGGGTGGCGCTGCTCGAGGCCGGTCGCATCACCGCGGTGGGCACGCACTCGGAGCTGCTGAAGTCGAGCCGCCACTACCGTCACGTGATCTCCAGCCTCGAGGCGGAGGAGGCCGCGCGGACGGGTGCGATCCCGATCATCAGGGATGAACCGGACGACGAGGGCCGGAGCCCCGAGGCCGAGCACAGCCGGGTCCCTGAGCCTGCCGAAGGGTCGACCAGCTCGGCAACCCAATCAGATCAGATGAAGGAGGTGCAGGCATGAGCTCCGCGATCACCGGAACCCGCAACGAGGACCGCTCGAACTACACCCGCGAGGAGAGCAGGGCGATCAGGCAGCGCTCGCTGCGACTGCTCGGCTCGCTCGTGCGCCCGCTGAAGCTGCAGGTGGTCCTCGCGGCCGTCGTGCTCGTCATCTCGACGGCGCTGCAGGTCGCGGGCCCCATCCTGATCAGCATCGGTCTCGACCGCGCGCTGCCTGCGGTCCTGAAGGACGCCGACTGGATGCCGACGCTGGTGATCGGCTTCGTCTACCTGTTCTCGGGGGCTGCGGCCGCCGTGCTCATCGCCTGGTACGTGATGATCGCCGCCCGCATCACCCAGGCGGTGCTGCTGGATCTGCGCAAGCGCATCTTCCTGCACACGCAGCGGCTGAGCCTCGAATTCCACGAGTCGTACACGTCGGGCCGGATCATCTCTCGCCAGACCAGCGACCTGGACTCGATCCGCGAGCTGCTCGACGGGGGTCTCAACAACCTGGTCTCCGGCGTGCTGTTCGGCGCCTTCACGTTCATCGCCCTGATCATCTGGGACTGGCAGTCGGGTGTGATCCTGGCGCTCGCGGGCATCCCGCTGTTCCTGCTGATGCGCTGGTTCTACAGCCGCTCCCAGCTGGTCTACCGCGAGTCGCGCGTGGTCAGCGCGAAGGTGATCGTGCAGTTCGTGGAGACCATGACCGGCATCCGCGCCGTCAAGGCGTTCCGCAAGGAGCCCCGCAACGACGCGACCTTCCAGAAGGTCGCCGGCGACTACCGCGACATCAACCGTCGCTCGATGATGCTGTTCGGCACCTTCGAGCCCGGTCTGATGGGAGTCGCAGCCCTCACGCTCGGCCTGGTCGTGCTGTGGGGCGGCATCCGCGTCTCCGACGGCGTGCTGAGCGTCGGCGTGCTGCTGTCGGCCGTGCTGTACGTGCGGAACTTCTTCGCGCCGATGCAGGAGATCGCGATGTTCCTGAACTCCTACCAGTCGGCCACCGCGGCGCTGGAGAAGGTGTCGGGCGTGCTCGAGGAGCAGCCGACGGTGCCGGACCCCGCGACGCCGGTCGACCTGTGGGAGTCGCGCGGTGCCATCCGCTTCGACGGCGTCACGTTCGGGTACAACGGCGAGAAGACGATCCTTCCGGACTTCTCGCTCGACATCCCCGCCGGGCAGACGATCGCGCTGGTCGGCACCACCGGGGCCGGCAAGTCGACGCTGGCGAAGCTGATCTCGCGGTTCTACGACCCCACGGTCGGCCGGGTGACGCTCGACGGCGTGGATCTGCGCAACCTGCACCCGAAGGACCTCCGCCGCGCGATCGTGATGGTCACGCAGGAGGCGTACCTGTTCAGCGGCACCGTGGCCGACAACATCGCGCTCGGCAAGCCCGACGCGACCCTGGACGAGATCAGGGCGGCGGCGCGCGCCGTCGGTGCCGACGGATTCATCTCGTCGTTGCCCGACGGGTACGGCACCGATGTCAACAAGCGCGGCGGCCGGGTGTCGGCGGGGCAGCGTCAGCTGATCTCGTTCGCTCGCGCGTTCCTCGCAGACCCCGCGGTGCTGATCCTCGACGAGGCGACCGCCTCGCTGGACATCCCGTCGGAGCGGCTGATCCAGGATGCTCTGCAGACGCTGCTCAAGGACCGCACCGCGATCATCATCGCGCACCGCCTGTCGACGGTCGCGATCGCCGATCGCGTGCTGGTGATGGAGCACGGCCGGATCATCGAGGACGACTCGCCCCAGGCGCTGATCGGCGGCACCGGCAAGTTCGCCCAGCTGCACGCTGCCTGGCAGGAGACCCTGGTCTGAGGATGCACGCGAGGCCCGCACGGTTCGCCGTGCGGGCCTCGCGTACGTCTGATCAGGCCCGAGCGGCCGCCCGTGCGGCCTGGCGGGCGGCGCCCAGGGCCACGTACTCCGCGATCTCCGGCACCTCGACCGGCAGCCCGAGCACGTCTGGCGCGATGCGCCGGACAGCCTCGGACTGCGCGCCGCCGCCGATGAGCAGGGCGCGCTCGAGGGGGATGCCGAGGGCGCGCAGGGCGTCGAGCCCGGCGCCGAGCCCTCGGAGCATGCCCTCCACCGCCGCCCGGGCCAGGTTCGCCCTGGTCGTCGAGGCGAGGGTCATCCCGGACAGCGTCGCCGTGGCATCCGGCAGGTTCGGGGTGCGCTCGCCCTCGAAGTAGGGCAGCAGCGAGAGCCCGCCGGCGCCGGGTGCGGCCTCCAGCGCGAGGTCGCTGAACCCGTCGAGGCTCACACCGAGAAGGGTCGCCGTCGCGTCGAGCACCCTGGCCGCGTTCAGCGTGGCGACGAGCGGCAGGAAGTTCCCGGTCGCGTCCGCGAACCCGGCGACCGCTCCGCTCTCATCGCGCACCGCCTCGGCGCTGATCGCGAAGACAGTGCCGGAGGTGCCGATCGACACCACGACGTCACCAGGGCGTGCTCCGAGCCCCAGGGCGGCTGCGGCGTTGTCGCCTGCGCCGGCGCCGACGCGGCGGCCGTCGGCATCCGTCACCGATTCGTCGTGCGCGAGCACGCGCGGCAGCGCCACGTCGTGGCCGAGCGCGGCGATCAGCAGCTCGCGGTCGTACTCGCCGGTCGCCGGGTTCCAGTAGCCGGTTCCCGAGGCGTCCGAGCGGTCCGTGACCAGCTCGTCGAGCACAGGGTTCTCCGGACCGAAACCGCGAAGACGCCACGTCAGCCAGTCGTGCGGCAGCGCGACGGCGGCCACGCGGGCCGCGTTCTCCGGCTCGTGATCGCGCAGCCAGCGCAGCTTCGTGATCGTGAACGACGCGACCGGCACGAGACCGGTCCGTGCCGCCAGGTCCGCCGCGCCGAACTCGGCGATCAGGTCGGCGGCTGCGGCGGCCGAACGGGTGTCGTTCCACAGCAGGGCGTCGCGGATGACGTTCCCCGAGGCGTCGAGAGCCACCATGCCGTGCTGCTGGCCGCCGATCGACCACGCCGCGATGTCGTCGAGGCCGCCGGCGTCCGCGACCGCAGCCCGCAGGGCCCGCCACCATGCCTCGGGGTCGACCGCCGTTCCGTCAGGGTGCGCGGCGCGACCGGAGCGGACGACCGCTCCGGTCGCCGCGTCCACGATCACGGCCTTGCAGGACTGGGTCGACGAGTCGACCCCGAGAACCAGCGCCATCGCGGTGTCAGCGAGCGCCGAGCAGGTGCTCGGTGGCGAGCTGCTGCAGCCGGACGAAGCCGAAGCCCTTGCCGCCGAAGTACGAGTTCGCGTCGAAGTCCTCGTAGGAGGAGCGGTCGGCGAGGAAGTCGTCATAGGACTCGCCCTCGTTCAGCGTGGGGGTCGACAGCTCGTCGACCCGCGCGGCGGCGAGCGCCTCCTGCACCTCGGGGTCTGCTCGGAACGCGGCGGCACGCTCCTTGAGCAGCAGGTAGGTGCGCATGTTGGCCGCGGCCGAGTCCCACACGCCGTTCTCGTCCTCCGTGCGGCTCGGCTTGTAGTCGAAGTGCCGGGGGCCGTCGTAGGCGGGCACTCCACCGGGGCCGCCGTTCTCGAGCAGATCGACCAGCGAGAAGGCGTTGTGCAGGTCGCCGTGCCCGAACACCAGGTCCTGGTCGTACTTGATGCCCCGCTGGCCGTTCAGGTCGATGTGGAAGAGCTTGCCGTGGAACAGCGCCTGCGCGATTCCCGCGGTGAAGTTGAGGCCCGCCATCTGCTCGTGACCGACCTCCGGGTTGACGCCGACGAGCTCAGGCCGCTCGAGCGAGTCGATGAAGGCGATCGCGTGACCGAGCGTCGGGAGGAGGATGTCGCCGCGGGGCTCGTTCGGCTTCGGCTCGATCGCGAACCGGATGTCGTACCCCTTGTCCGTCACGTAGTCGCCGAGCAGGTTCACGGCCTCGCGGTAGCGCTCGAGCGCTGCGCGGATGTCCTTGGCGGAGTCGTATTCGGCGCCCTCGCGGCCGCCCCACATCACGAACGTCTTCGCGCCCAGCTCGGCGCCGAGGTCGAGCTGACGGAAGACCTTGCGCAGCGCGTAGCGGCGGACGTCGCGATCGTTCGACGTGAAGCCGCCGTCCTTGAAGATCGGGGCGCTGAACAGGTTCGTGGTGACCATCGGCACGATCAGGCCGGTGTCGGCGAGCGCGCCCTTCAGCCGGTCGATCTGGGTCTGCCGCTCGGCGTCGGTCGCCCCGAAGGCGAACAGGTCGTCGTCGTGGAAGGTCAGTCCGTACGCGCCGAGCTCCGCGAGCTTCTCGACGGCGTGCACGACGTCGAGCGAGGGACGCGTGGGGCCGCCGAAGGGATCGGCGCCGTTGTAGCCGACCGTCCAGAGGCCGAAGGAGAACTTGTCGTCGCGGGTGGGGGTTGTCATGGGGTGCTCCAGCGGGGAAGATCGGATAAGTTGGCAACAACAACTTATGACATGCTCGAGCCCCTGTCCAGCCCCATCGTGTGCGACCGCCGCGGCTAGGCTGAACCAGCGGGTCGAACATGCACCCGGAGAGGGGAGCATCCGTGATCGACGGCGCGAGAAGCGTGGAGGGCGTGCGCCGGCGCAACCTCGGCGAGGTGCTCCGGCTGGTGCACGAGGGCGGACCGCAGTCGCGGGCGCGGCTCACCGCGGCGACCGGCCTCAACCGCTCGACCGTGGCCGACCTCGTCACCACGCTCGCCGACGCCGGTCTCGTCGTGGAGCGCGAACCCGATCAGACCCGTCGGGTCGGCCGCCCGTCACCCGTAGTCGCGGCGAGCCACGACGTCGTGGCGATCGCCGTCAACCCCGAGGTCGACGCGATCGAGATGGCGGCGGTCGGGCTGAACGGGCAGGTCCGCGCCCGCGTGCGGGAAGAGGCCGATCGGCTGACCACCCCGGAGGAGGCGACGGCCGCTGTCGCACGCATCCTCGCGGGATGGCGGGTGCGCGAGCTGGCAGAGCTCCGGGTGGTCGGCATCGGCATCGCGGTGCCCGGCCTCGTCCGGGCGACCGACGCGGTGGTGCGGTACGCGCCGCACCTCGACTGGCGAGACGCCTCGATCGGCGCCCTGGTGCAGGAGTCGACAGGCCTTCCGGTCGCGGTCGGCAACGACGCGAGCCTCGGCGCGATGGCCGAGCATCTGTTCGGCGCCGCGGTCGGTCATGACGACGTCGTCTACCTCAACGGCGGCGCCAGCGGCATCGGCGGCGGGCTCATCATCGGCGGCAGGCTGGTCGGCGGAGCCGGCGGCTATGCGGGGGAATGGGGGCAGAACCGGCCCGCAATCCTGGACCCGACCGACCGGCGCACCGACAGCGGCGTGCTCGAAGACGAGGTGTCGCGCGCCCGCCTGCTGGGGGTGCTCGGGCTGAGCGGTGCGGACGACGTGGTGCTCGCCGACGCACTCGCCTCTGCGACGCGCGTCGACGTGATCGAGGAGGTGACGCGACAGCGCCGCATCCTGATCCCCACGCTGGCCAGCGCGGTCAACGTCCTCAACCCGTCGGCCGTGGTGCTCGGCGGATTCCTCAGCATGATCCTCACCCACGACGCGGACGCGCTGATCGAGACCGTGCGTGCGCAGGCGATGTCCGACCCGGCGGAGGACGTGACCATCCTGCCGGCGGCCCTGGGAGACGATCGGCTGCTCATCGGCGCCGCCGAGATCGCCTTCGCGCCACTCCTCGCCGACCCGCTCGCCTGAACTCGAGCCCTGAACTCGAGCCCTGAACTCGAGCCCTGAACTCGAGCCCCGACGGCGACTCGCGACCGGGGCGTGGGTACCATCGAGTCATGGACCCGTTGCTGCTGATCGCCGAGTGGTGGTGGATCGCGCCGGCGGCGGCCGGAGCCGGCGCCGTCGGCGTGATGGGCGCCCGGCGGAGAGGCCGTGCGACCGGGCGGCGGCTCGCGTACGACGCAGCCCGGACCGATCTGAAGACCGCGAGGCAGGCCGCGATCGAACGGCGCCTGGCGGTCAAGGTCGCCCGCGCCGATCTCGCCCACGTCACGGCGCAGCGAGCGGCGCGCACCGCGACGCCCGAGCAGGTCGCCAGCGCGAAGCGCATGCTGCGGGAGCGAGAGAACGCCGCCAAGTCCGCAGCGGCCGAGGTGCGCGCACGCCAGGCGCGGCTCACGGCCGCGCGAGCCGAGATCTCGACGGCCTCGGGTGCGCGTCCGATCGAGCGGCTGCACGCGGCGCACGACGCGGTGACCGCAAGGTGGATGCAGTACGAGACCGACACGGCGCGGCAGATCGCATACCCCGCCATGACCGACGTCAGGCGGCCGACGACGGCCGCGTATCTGCGCGCGGCCGGCCACGCGACCGAGTGCCGGCGCACCGCGTCCGGGAGGATCACCCCGGCTGATTTCGCGGCCTACCGGGATGCCGTCGCCGACCTGGAGCGCGCGTTCGACGTCGCCGAGCACGATGCCAGGGTGCAGGCGGGGGAGACCCCGCCCGCACCAGGCTGGCAGGATGCCGCGCAGGACGTGTTCAGCCGCTCGGCCGAAGCGCTCGACAAGGCCGCCGGAGCCGCGGTATCCGCCCTGGCCGCCTGGACGAACCGCAGCCGCCCGGGCAAGCCCGACTGACCGGCGGCGCATGGCGGCGCTGCGCGCCGGACCGTGCCTCGTCCAGGCCGGGCCTCAGCCCGTGACCTCCTCGAGGTTCGCGGTGTAGCTCCTCGCCGTGCCGTCGGGAGCGGTGACCCTGACGGAGGCGGTGCCGGAGCCGCCGGCGAACACCCGGAGGCGCAGACCGTCGTGGTAGTCGTAGTCGGGCCGGTCGGTGCGGGCGCCCCAGGGCAGCACGGCGCCGGGGCGCACGTACAGCGGCAGCGAGTCGAACCCGTGCGTCTCGCGGCGCCAGGCGCCTCCGGTGACGGTCTCGCCGGTGAGGAGCGACGTCCACTCTCCGGCGGGCAGGTAGAGGTCGACCATGCCGTCCTCGCTGAACACCGGGGCGACGAGCAGGTCGGAGCCGAGCATGTACTGACGGTCCAGGTGGCCGGTGGCCGTGTCGTCGGGGAACTCCAGCGCCATCGGACGCATCAGCGGGACACCCGTCTGCACGGCATCCAGCCCGTGCTGATACAGGTACGGCATCAGCTGCATCTTCAGGTGCGTGAAGCGACGGGTGACCTCGACGGCCTCCTCGTCGAACGCCCACGGCACCCGGTAGGAACCGGAGCCGTGGAAGCGGGAGTGCGAGCCGAGCATCCCGAACGCCGTCCAGCGTTTGAACACGCCGGCATCCGGCGTGCCCTCGAAGCCGCCGATGTCGTGGCTCCAGAACGCGAAGCCGCTCAGCGCGAGCGACAGCCCGCCGCGGAGAGTCTCCGCCATCGAGGCGAACGTCGAAGTGGAGTCGCCGCCCCAGTGCACGGGCATGCTCTGCCCGCCCGCGGTCGCCGAGCGCGCGAACAGCACGGCCTCGCCCTCGCCGCGGGCATCCACCAGCACGTCGTGCACAGCGCGGTTGTAGAGGTCCGTGTACAGGTTGTGCATGCGCTCAGGGTCGCTGCCGTCGGCCCAGACGACGTCGGTGGGGATGCGCTCGCCGAAGTCCGTCTTGAAGCAGTCGACGCCCTGGTCGACGAGTGCGCGCAGCTTCGCCTGGTACCAGGCGGTGGCATCGGGATTCGTGAAGTCCACGAGGCCCATGCCTGCCTGCCACAGGTCCCACTGCCACACCGAGCCGTCGGCCCGCGTCACCAGGAACCCCTGATCGGCTGCCTCCCGGAAGAGCGCCGAGCGCTGCCCGATGTACGGGTTGATCCAGACGCAGACGCGGAGGTCCCTGTCGTGGAGCCTGGCGAGCATTCCGTCGGGGTCGGGGAACACGCGGGGGTCCCACTCGAAGTCGCACCAGTTGAACTCGCGCATCCAGAAGCAGTCGAAGTGGAACACCGACACGGGCAGCTCCCTGGCCGCCATCTCGTCGATGAAGGACGTGACGGTCTGCTCGTCGTAGTCGGTCGTGAAGCTCGTCGACAGCCACAGGCCGTACGACCACGCGGGCACCACCGGCGGGCGGCCGGTCAGCGCGGTGTACCGGCCGAGCACCTCCTTCGGGGTGGGGCCGGCGATCACGAAGTATTCGAGCACCTCGCCGGCGACCGAGAACTGCACCCGCTCGACCGCCTCTGAGCCGATCTCGTACGACACGTGCCCCGGGTCGTTCACGAGCACGCCGTAGCCGCGGTTCGAGAGGTGGAACGGGACGTTCTTGTACGCCTGCTCGCTGGAGGTCCCGCCGTCGGCGTTCCAGATCTCCACCGACTGGCCGTTCTTGACCAGCGGACCGAATCGCTCGCCGAGCCCGTAGATGAGCTCGCCTACCCCGAGGTCGAGCTGCTCATGCACGAACGCGGATGCCGCGGGCACGCCGGCGTCGTACTGCGTGTTGCCCACGACGCCGACGTCGACGGCGGCGCCCGGAGCCAGGCGCAGGTATCCCTGCGACTTGCCGCCGCTGCCGGTCACGCGCCGTCCGCCGACCTCGAAGGACAGGTCCCACGGTGCGCCGGGGGCGATCCGCGCGATCAGCGAACCGGCATCCAGGATGCCGCCGGCATCCGACACCGTCACGGACGCCGCGGCCCCGCCCGCCCCGGGGAGGGCGAAGCCCGTGTGCGCTCGCCCCCCGGAGTGGTGCGCGATGCGCACCCGGATGACGCCCTCCGCAGGGGAGGAGAGCGTGGTCGTCAGTGTCGCGCGATTGAGGACGTCGCCCCGACGGGCGATGACCGCAGTCGGCGCGGTGATGACGATGCCGGGCCCGTCGGGCGTGTCGTCGGTGGCGTCGATGTCGTAGGCCTCCTGCGCGTACAGCGCGGTGACCCCCGGTCGGAGCTGCCAGAAACCGTCGGTGAACTTCATTACTTGACTGCTCCTGCTGTGATGCCGCGGGTGAGCGTGCGCTGGAAGATGAGGAAGAAGATGAGCGTCGGGATGATGCCCAGAAGCGCCGAGGCGCTCGTGGTCGTGACATCCATCAGGCGATCGCCCTGGAGCACGGCGATCGCGACCGGCACGGTCTGGTTCGCATTCGAGGCGAGGAACGTCAGCGGGATGAGGAACTCGTTCCACGTCCAGATGAAGAAGAAGATCAGCAGCACCGACAGGGTCGGCCGGCTGATCGGGAACACGACGCGCCAGAGGATCTGCCAGCGGGTCGCGCCGTCGAGGGATGCGGCCTCGAGGACCTCTTTGGGGAAGGTCCCGTACACCGAGGAGAGGAGGTAGGTGCCGAAGGCCGCCTGGATCACGGTGAAGACGATGATCACCGACCACACGTTGTCGTACAGGCCCACCGATTTGAACATGTAGTACAGCGGGTAGAGCAGCGCCTCCTGCGGCAGCAGGTTCGCGAGCAGGAACAGCAGCACGATCCAGGACCGCCCGCGGACCCGGCCGATGCCGATCGCGAAGGCGTTGAGCATGGAGATGAGCACCGCCAGCACCGCGACCAGCCCGGAGATGAGGATCGAGTTCCAGACCTTCTGCGGGAAGTTCACCCGCTCCCAGAACTTCACGATGCCGGTGAAGTCGAGCGTCTCGGGCAGTGCGAGCGGGCCGGACGTGGCGTAGTCGACCGGCGACTTGAACGAGTTCACCAGCACGAGGTAGAACGGCGCGACGATCAGCAGGGCGCCGATGACCACGAGGGCCAGCATCAGCCAGTCGATGCCGCGCTTCTTCGTCATGCCGCCGCGGGGCCGGCTCTTCGCCGGCTTGCCGGTGACGATGGCAGTGGTGGCGTTCATCACAGCCCCGCCCTTTCCTTGCGCTCGATCGAGTTCTGCACGCGGATGAACACGATCGACACGATGACGACCACGATCGTGAGGACCGTTGCGATCGTGGCGCCGTATCCGACGTTCCGCTTGGTGAAGAACTCCTGGTAGGCGTAGTACGCGGGGACGAGGGTGGCTCCGGCCGGCCCGCCGCGGGTGATGATGTAGACCGGGCCGAACACCTTGAGGGCCGCGATCGTGCAGGTCAGGGTCACGACGAAGATCTCCGGGCGGATGATGCTCATCGTGATGGCGGAGAACCGCTGGAACCAGTTCGCGCCGTCGAGCTCCGCGGCTTCGTAGAGCTCGGGGTCGACGCGCTGCAGGGCGGC
Source organism: Microbacterium sp. SD291 (assembly GCF_017355365.1). Taxonomy (GTDB): domain Bacteria; phylum Actinomycetota; class Actinomycetes; order Actinomycetales; family Microbacteriaceae; genus Microbacterium. The sequence continues at coordinate 14,915 of NZ_JADIJR010000007.1, forward strand.
CATGAACACCACGACCGGGTAGCCGATCTGCACCCAGACCATCACGAGCATCAGCACGATGAGCGCGGACGGCATCTGGCCGAGCCAGTCGTAGGCGGGGATGCCGAACGCGCCGAGTATCTGGTTGAGGGCGCCGTCGCCGCCGGGTCGCACGATCCAGCCGATCACGATGCCGGCGACGGCGATGGGGAGGATCTGCGGAAGGTAGTAGGTGGCGCGCAGGAAGCTGCCGACCCTGCCGCCGAACTTGCGGCCGACGACGTCGAACAGAAGTGCGGCGACGATGAGCCCGACGATCGTCGGGATGACGACCATGGCGATGATCATCCAGACGGAGTTGGCGAACGAGGTCCAGAAGTCCTCGTCGGAGAACAGCTTCTGCCAGTTCTCGAGTCCGATGAACTCGGGGGTGCGCACGCCCTTCCACTTCGTGAACGTGAGGTACGCGTTCCAGACGAGGGGGACGATGACGATCACCAGCAGCAGCACGAAGCCGGGGAGGAGGTACAGCCAGTAGGCGGCCGTACCGCCGCCGCGCTGCGGGATCGACGGCTGATCGGGCGGCAGTGCGGTGCGTGCCGAGCGCGTTTCACGAGACATGTTCAACTCCAGGGAAGGGGGTGGGGACGGCATCCGCAGGATGCCGTCCCCCGGCGGATCAGCGGAAGTCCGCGGTTCCCTCGTCGTACGCCTCGCCGAGACGGGCGTTGGTGGTCTCGGCATCCTGCGTACCGGTGATCAGGCCCTGCAGCTCCTGCACGATCACGTCGTAGAAGCCGGGGGCGGGCCAGTCCGGGTAGAAGGAGAGGCCGTCCTGGTCGAGGATGCCGTTGAACGTCTCGATCAGCTCGGCGCTCTTCTCGTCGGTGATGTCGGCCGAGTCGGCAGCGACCGGGAGGCCGCCGTTGTTGCCGATGATCGCCTGGATCTCGGGGCGCATCGTGATGTCGATGAACTCGTAGGCGAGCTCCTTGTTGGCGGCGTTCTCGGGGACGACCCAGATGTTGCCCGAGGAGCCGAGCGACAGGTCGGCGCCGGGGAACGCGGTCAGCGTCCAGTCGAAACCGGTCGCCTCCGCCACGAAGCGCCCGAACCACCATGAGCCGGAGACGAAGATCGGCGAGGTGCCGTTGATGAACGAGACGCCGGCATCCTCCGCCTTGACGGAGGAGACGTCGGAGGCGATGTACCCCTTGTCGATGTAGTCCTTCAGGGTCTCGGTCGCCGAGGTGACCTCCGGTCCCTGCCAGTCGACAGGGTTCTCGTAGAGCTGGTAGTCGTCGACGAACCCGCGGTCGCCCTCGAGGAGCGCCAGCTGGTACCAGAGCTGCCCGAGCGGGTACTCGGCGCCCGCTTCGGCGAGCGGCGTGACGCCCTTCGCGACGAAGGCGTCGAGGACGTCGACGAACTCGTCGTAGGTCGTGGGGATCTCGAGCCCCGCGGCGGCGAAGGCGTCCTCGTTGTAGTAGACGCCGACGAACTCGCCGTAGTTCGGCACGCCGAACCACGTGTCGCCGCCCATCACGCCGTCGTCGGTGTACTTCGCCGTGGTCTGCAGGGAGGGGGCGAGCTTGTCGGCCCAGCCGTACTCGTCGACCGCGTCGGAGATGTCGCTGATCAGACCGGTCGACGCGAGGAAGCCGGCCGTCGCGTTGCCCTTGTTGAACTCCATGAGGTCGGGTGCGGCATCCGTGTCGAGCACCTGGCTCGCCGTCTTCTGGATCTGCTCGAACGACTTCTCCTCGAACTCGACCGCGGCGCCGGTCTCCTCTTCGAAGACCTTGATCGCCTCGGCCCAGGCCTTGCCCATCGCGCTGTCGGCGCCCTCGTAGTGCCAGAGCTTGAGGGTCTTGCCGTCCTCTGCGTCCGAGCCGCCGCCGGCGCAGCCGCTCAGTGCGAGGCCGGTCGCGGTCAGGGCCGCGGCTGCGGCCAGGATCTTCGTCGTGCGGATCGTGCGTGCCATCGTCGGCACTCCTTTCTCGGCGGCCCGTGGGCCGGACACCTCGGTGGGTCTGGTGACGCCTCTCTGCGTCCCGGTCTGGTCGGATTCCAGATAGTCGAAGCGCTTCGATTAGCGAACTGAGATCGATGATAGGGGCAGCGCGGTCTTGGCGCAAGCTTTTGTGGTCACCCGCAACAAAAAGCCCCGAGCGTGTGCTGAACACGCTCGGGGCCCGTGGTCGAAGGCGACGGAGTCTCGATGGGGGAGGGGATTCGAGGCCCCGCCGCCGGTCTCAGGGGGCTACGCGGATCTCCGCGATCATCTCGCCGTAGGCGGTCTCTCCGACAGGGGTGAATCCGACCCGGAGGAAGAACGCCTCCGGTCCGCCCTCACCGGCCTCGTAGATCACGTTCACGTGATCGACGCCGCGTTCGCGCGCTTCCTCGATGAGGTTCTCGACCGCGAACCGGCCGACGCCGCGGCCCTGGTCGTCGGCATCGACGTTGATCCGCCACAGCACGGAGCGGAAGTGCTCCTCGGGTGCCTCGGGGTCGAAGTTCGCGCTGACGAAGCCGACGACCTCGTTGCGATCGAGGATGACGCGCTGCCATGACGTCGCCGGATTGATGACGGTGGCGGCGATTCCGTACGACACCGGCGCGAGGAACTGCTCCTGCCCTGGCTTGAGCGACAGGTTGTTCACGGCGACGATCGTCGCGGCGGAGAGTTCGACCATGCGCAGTTCGGACATGATCCCAGGCTAGCCCCTCCCCGGCGAGAGCACACGGATTCGGTGGGGAATCGCCTGGGGAGTCCGCTCGGCCGACTCAGGTATCTTGGTATCGAGACAAATCTGCCCTCGTGAACGGAGAACCTCCCGGTGACCGACGACGCCATCATCTACACCCACACGGACGAGGCTCCGGCGCTCGCCACGGCTTCCCTCCTCCCGATCATCCAGGCCTACACCGGCCAGGCGGGCATCGAGGTGGAGACCCGCGACATCTCGCTCGCCGGCCGCATCCTCGCGGCGTTCCCGCAGAAGCTGGCACCCGAGCAGCAGGTGGGCGACGCGCTCGCCGAGCTCGGCGGACTGGCCACGCTGCCGGAGGCGAACATCATCAAGCTGCCGAACATCTCGGCATCCATCCCGCAGCTGAAGGGCGCGATCGCCGAGCTCCAGCAGCAGGGGTACGACATCCCCGACTTCCCGGACGAGCCGGCCTCCCTCGAGGAGAAGGACGTCCGCGCGCGCTACGACCGCATCAAGGGCTCCGCCGTGAACCCCGTGCTGCGCGAGGGCAACAGCGACCGCCGCGCCCCGCTGGCGGTGAAGAAGTACGCCAAGAAGCACCCGCACCGCAACAAGCCGTTCGAGGCGGGATCGAAGACCCGCGTCGCGACCCTCGGCCACGACGACTTCAAGACCAACGAGCGCTCCTGGGTCGCCGCCCATGACGACGTGCTGACCTTCCGTCACACCGCCGCAGACGGCACCGTCACGGTCCTCAAGGAGGGCCTGAAGGTCCTCCCGCGCGAGATCATCGACGCCACCTTCCTCTCGGCGTCCGCACTCGACGCCTTCCTCGACGAGACGCTGGCGACCGCGAAGGCCGACGACGTCCTGTACTCCGTGCACCTCAAGGCCACGATGATGAAGGTCAGCGACCCGATCATCTTCGGTCACGTCGTGAAGGCGTTCTTCAAGGATGTGTTCGCGCAGTACGGAGAGCAGCTCGCCGATGCGGGCCTCAGCGCGAACGACGGCCTCGGCTCGATCCTCGCGGGGCTCGGCGAGGTCGCCGGCGGCGACGAGATCGCCGCGGCCTTCGACAGGGCGATCGCCGAGGGGCCGCGTCTGTCGTACGTGAACTCCGACAAGGGCACCACGAACCTGCACGTCCCCAGTGACGTGATCGTCGACGCCTCGATGCCGGCACTGGTGCGCAACGGCGGCAGGCTGTGGGGCAAGCAGGGCGAGGAGGCGGACACGCTCGCCGTGATCCCCGATTCCTCCTACGCGGGCGTCTACCAGGCCGTGATCGACGATGTGATCGCGAACGGTCCGCTGGACCCGGCGACCATCGGCACCGTCCCGAACGTCGGCCTGATGGCCCAGGCTGCCGAGGAGTACGGCAGCCACGACAAGACGTTCGAGATCGCCTCCGCAGGCACCGTCCAGGTGCTCGACGGCGAGGGCACGGTGCTGATCGAGCACCAGGTCGGCGCCGGCGACATCTGGCGCGCGACGCAGACCAAGCACATCCCCGTCATGGACTGGGTGAAGCTGGCTGTCACGCGCGCCCGTGCGTCCGGCTCGCCTGCCGTGTTCTGGCTCGACGCGAACCGCTCGCACGACGCGCAGATCATCGCCAAGGTGCACCAGGGCCTCGCGACGCTCGACACCAAGGGCCTCACGATCACGATCCTCGCCCCGGAGGAGGCCACCCGCTACACGCTCGCGCGCATGCGGCACGGCCTCGACACCATCTCGGTGACCGGCAACGTGCTGCGCGACTACCTCACCGACCTGTTCCCGATCCTCGAGGTCGGCACGTCGGCGAAGATGCTGAGCATCGTCCCGCTGCTCGCCGGCGGCGGGCTGTTCGAGACCGGCGCGGGCGGCTCCGCGCCGAAGCACGTGCAGCAGCTCGTCGAGGACAACTACCTGCGCTGGGACTCGCTGGGCGAGTTCTTCGCCCTCGCAGCGTCCCTCGAGCACTTCGCCGACCGCACCGGCAACGAGAAGGCGCGTGTCCTCGCCGACACGCTGGACGCCGCGACCGGCACCTTCCTCGAGGAGGACCGCTCGCCGGGGCGCGCACTCGGCACGATCGACAACCGCGGCAGCCATTTCTACCTCGGCCTCTACTGGGCCCAGGAGCTGGCGGCACAGTCGAAGGATGCCGAGCTTGCCGCCGCCTTCGCGCCGATCGCCGCGGCGCTCGCCGAGAACGAGGAGACGATCGTCTCCGAGCTCAACGCGGTGCAGGGCAAAGCCGTCGAGATCGGCGGCTACTACCGCCCGGACGACGCTCTGGTCGAGGCGGTCATGCGCCCCTCCGCCACGCTGAACGGCATCGTCGACGCGCTGCGCTGATCCGCCGGACGAGAAAGGGACCGGATGCCTCGCGGCATCCGGTCCTTTCGCGTTTCAGGGGGCTGAGGATCAGCCGTGCACCCACACCTCGAGGCCGACCGGCGCCCACTCGTAGACGAACCTGGCGACGTCGATCGGCATGTTCACGCAGCCGTGGCTGCGCGGGTTGCCGAAGTCGTTGTGCCAGTAGGTGCCGTGGAAGCCCTCGTCGCCGTTGAAGTAGGTCACCCACGGCACGTTCGGCGTCTCGGTGATCGAGCCGTCGGGCTCGCGGCTCTTCATGTCCTGCTCGCGGAGATGCGCGTACACCCGGAAGTGGCCCTGATCGGTCGGTGTCGCCGCCTTGCCGGAGGAGATCCGCCAGGAGTTCACGACGGACTCGTTCTCGAACAGCGTGGCGGTCTGCGAGCCGAGATCGACCTCGATGCGGCGGAAGAGGTTCACCGACTGGAACGGGACCTCCGTCACCTCGAGGGCGAAGACGCCGTCTCCCCCTTCGAGCTGGGTGGCGAAAGCGGCGGCGACGTCCGAGGTGTCGACGAGCTCGCGTCCGTTCACGCCTGCCGTCTGCTCCTGCAGGACCCTGCCGTCGGAGTCGACGATCGTGGCGGCGTTGACCGGGGCCCGGTTGACGAGGGCCGGAAGACCGTCGACGGTCGCCTGGATCGCTGCGCGGTCGACCTCGATGCGCAGCGCGCCCTCGTCGTCCATGACCTTGAGCCATGTCGCGACGGTGGCGGGGGCGACCGGAACGGTGCGCTCCGCGCCGACGTAGAAGCCGATCGTGCCGAGAAGAGTGTTCATGGAGGCCGCTGTGGCCGTCGCGTCCTCGTCGGTCACGGCAGGCGCGGCCTCAGCAGGCGCACCCGAGTACTCGAGGCTCTTGCCGCCGTCGGCGACCGTCTCGATGATCGCCGCGGTGAGGTCGCCGACGTCGATGCCGGTGCCGGGCTCGGAGGGCGTCGTGACGTAGGTGGCCGAGGCCGCGTCGAACACCACGCCCGCGTCGACGGGATCGTCGAAGCTCCCAGGCACGGCGTCGCGCAGCGCGCTGTCTGCCTTCGCGGGGTCGAGGGCGATGTCCGCGGCCAGCGGCTCGCCCATCCACATGTCGAGGTTCCAGAGCGGGCGGGTCGCGAACGCCTCGTCGGCGAGGGCCCGCGCGTCGATCGTCGCGCCCAGGTCGGCGCCGGTGAGGACGACGTCGCCGCCTGCCCCGGTGAGAGTGATCTCGGTCTCGGCGAGGTGGTTGCCGATGGCCTCTGCGGCGGCGCCGGGCGTCATCCAGCCGACGGGGATCCCGGCGACGGTCGTCCCTGGGGCGATCAGGATCATCGATGCGGCGCCCGCGCCGATCACGACGGCTCCGACACCGAGCCCGATCCAGAGTCCGAGGCGCTTCTTCCGGTGCGCGGGCTCGGCGGGAGCCCACGCGAGCGGCTGGTGGCCGTCGAGCGGGGGCGCGGCATCGGCCGGCGCGTCGCCGTGGGCGGGCGTCAGCGCGACGGTGGCCAGATCATCGCCGGAAGCGGATGCCACCGGCAGTTTCTCGGTCGCTGCGTCGTGCGCGGAAATCAGATCGGTCACGAACTTCACCCCCCGGCAATCACACGTGTCCTTGGTGCCAATGGTACGGGATGGCAGGTAACGGGGAGGCAACGGAATATCGCAGGTGAGCGTGCGGTAACGTTTCGATAACCGTCCCCGAAGCACGCGGGTCGCGACTTGCGTCATCCACGTTCGTAAGGTCTACTAACAAACATGTCCGTTTCGGATGGATCGCGCCCCGCAGCCTCGTCGGGCTACGTCGCTGCGAACACGCATGCCTTCGGCCCCGGGCGCCATCTGCGTTCGCGCTCGAAGGTCCTCCCTGAGCATGCGCGCGGCCACAACCGGGCGCTGGTCCTGCAGACCCTGTACCACTCCGGCGCGATGAGCCGTGCGGACCTGTCGCGCGAGACCGGGCTGACCAGGGTCACGATCTCCGACCTCGTCGCCGAGTTCATCGCCGACAGGATCGTGCTCGAGATCGGCATCCGCGAGACGATCGGGCCGGGGAAGCCGCCCATCCTGATCGACATCGACCGGGTCGGACACCAGATCATCGGCATCGACCTGTCGGGGCCCAGCGCCTTCGTCGGCGCCGTGCTCAGCCTGGACGGTGATGTACTCCATCGGGGGGAGGTGGCGCGCCCCGAGAAGGCGGACGGGGACGCGACCTACGCGGCCACCCTTGAGCTCGCTCGCATGCTGGCGGCGGCGGCCACGCAGCCGCTGCTCGGCGTCGGCATCGGCACCCCCGGTGTCGTCCGCCCCGACGGCGTCGTGCTGAGCTCGCCCAACCTCGGCTGGACGAACCTGCCGCTCGAGGCGAAGCTCGGCACCGATCTCGATCTGCCGGTGCTCGTCCGCAACGACGCCAATGCCGCGGTGCTCGCGGAGTACACCTTCGGCGAGGCGAAGGCCGACTTCATGCTCATCAAGATCGGCAGGGGAGTGGGCGCCGGACTCATCACCGGAAGCCAGCCGCTGATGGGAAGCCGCTTCGCCGCCGGCGAGATCGGCCACGTCGTCGTCGGCACCGACGGCGGTCCGCGCTGCGCGTGCGGCAAGGACGGCTGCCTGGAGGCCTGGCTCAGCGTCACCAGGCTCAGTGCGGCGATCGCCGCCGACCCGGAAGCCCGTGACGACATCCTCCGCGACGCCGGCACGCGCATGGCGATCGCGATCGCGCCCATCGTCGCGGCACTCGACCTCTCCGAGGTCGTCCTCTCCGGACCCGCCGAACTGCTCGACGGCACCCTGATCGACGCCGCAGTGGAGACGCTGCACGCGCGGACGCTGGAGGGCGTCTTCGAGGACGCCCTGATCCGGCTGACGCACCAGGACGACATCGTGCTCCGAGGAGCCGCCGTGATGGTGCTCTCCGGCCAGCTGGGCGTCTCGTGAGCCGCGGCATCCGTCTGCAGACGACCGAGAGCGCGCGCTGATGGCGAGCGCGACCGCGGCCGACCGAGCCGGTCGGCCGATACGGGTGGGCCTGGACGTCGGCGGAACCAAGATCGAGGCCGTCGCCGTATCGGCAGGCGGAGAGATCCTCGGACTCCTGCGCCGCCCGACAGGTTGGGGCGCGGATGCCGTGATCGAGAGCATCGCCGAGGCGGTCGCGGCGCTCGCCGAGGAGACCGGCTTCGCGCTCGAGGACGTCGCCTCGGCAGGCGTCGGCATCCCCGGTCTCGTCGACGCCGGCACCGTGCTGCACGCCGTCAACCTGGGCGTGGAGTCGCTGGATCTCGCCGACCGGGCGAGCGCGCTGCTCGGCGTGCCGTTCGTCGTCGAGAACGACGTGAAGGCGGCGGCGCTCGGCGCCGCCGCACTCCGCGGCGCCGAGGAGTCGATGGCGTACCTGAACCTCGGCACCGGCGTCGCCGCCGGCATCGTCGTGGACGGCCGGATCTGGCGCGGCACCAGAGGATTCGCGGGCGAGGTCGGCCATCTCTCCGTGGCCCCGGGTGGCCGTCTCTGCGGGTGCGGGCAGCGCGGCTGCATCGAGACCCTCTGCGGAGGCGGCGCGCTCGCGAAGGCATGGGGCAGGCCGGGAGCGCTTCCGGTGCTCGACATCCTCGACGCCGCGGATGCCGGCGATCCCGAGGCGATCGCCCTGCGAAACGGCCTCCACCAGGGTGCTGCCGCCGCTGTCCGGGTGCTCGTGCTCACGACGGATGTCGACCGGGTGATCATCGGCGGAGGCCTCACCTCTCTCGGAGACCGCCTGGAGGACGGCATCCGCGCAGCGCTGCGCGACGGCGCCGGGACCTCGGCGTTCATGCGGTCCCTGCGCCTGGATGAGAGAATCGAGCTGCTACCGGCCGGTTCGCCTGCAGGGGCTTTCGGAGCGGCCCTCGTGGGCGCATCAACACCCACCAAGGAGATCGTGCCCCATGGCTGAAGTCGTCATCGTCGAGAACTCGGAAGCGGCCGGAGAGCTGGTCGCGGCGGAGATCGTCGAGCTCATCGAGGGGCGTCCGGACGCCGTGCTCGGCCTCGCGACCGGTTCGACGCCGCTGCCGGTGTACCTCGCGCTGCGCTCGCGACTCGCCGGCCGTGATGTGTCTCAGGTGCGCGGCTTCGCGCTCGACGAGTACGTCGGACTCGACCCGGCCCACCCGGAGAGCTACCGCTCGGTGATCACGCGCGAGGTCGTCGAGCCGCTCGGGCTCGACCCGCGGCGCATCCATGTGCCGAACGGGGCGGAGGCGACCATCCAGCACGCCGGGGGCGACTACGAAGCCGCGATCGACGCCGCGGGCGGCGTCGACCTGCAGCTCCTCGGCATCGGCACGGACGGCCACATCGGCTTCAACGAGCCCGGATCGTCGTTCGCCTCGCGCACCAGGGTGAAGACGCTCACCGAGCAGACCCGCGCGGACAACGCCCGCTTCTTCGATTCCGTCGACGACGTGCCGCGGCACTGCATCACGCAGGGGCTCGGAACGATCCTGCGCGCGCGCCACCTCGTGCTGCTCGCGTTCGGCGAGGGCAAGGCGCAGGCGGTGGCGGATGCCGTCGAGGGGCCGCTCTCCGCGTTCCTCCCCGGATCCGCGATCCAGCTGCACCCGCACGCGACGGTCGTCGTGGACGCGGCCGCGGCGTCGAAGCTCAGGCTCGCCGACTACTACCGCTACACGTTCGCGAACAAGCCGGAGTGGCAGGGGATCTGAGGGGTCCGCCGGGAGCGTCTCCTCGCGCCGGGCCCGCTCACCGATCGGTGGCCCGGAGGTGCGGCCACGCGATGGGCAGCAGATGCTCGGTGCTCAGAGGCGCGAGCGGGAGCGTCTCGGCATCCGCCGGGGTGATCCAGCGCAGCTCGGCGAGCTCGGCCTGCACGACCACCGCCGCGGGGTCGAGCGCGGTCGCGAACGCCTCGGCGACGACGCGGTGACCCGGCTCGTTCGCGGCCTCCGAGATGAAGCTGCCGAGCGGCTCGAGGTCGCCCTCGTCGAGCAGGACGCCGAGCTCCTCGTGGAGCTCGCGGACGAGCGTCTGCGCAGGGGACTCGCCAGCCTCGGGCTTGCCGCCCGGCTGCATGAATCGGGTGGTGCCCTGCTTGCGGACGACGAGCACGCGGCCCGCGTCGTCGACGATCACGGCCGCGCTCACGTGGATGTCAGGCATGCGCGAACACCTTCCCGGGGTTGAGGATGCCGAGCGGATCGAACACGCGGGTGATCTGGCGCTGCAGCTCCCACTGATCGTCGCCCAGCTCCGCCGCCAGCCACCGGCTCTTCAGCGTGCCGATGCCGTGCTCTCCGGTGAGCGTGCCGCCGAGCGCGATCGCCGCGCGGAACAGCTCGTCGGCCGCGGCCCAGACGTGCTCCGGCGGCTCGGCGCCTTCGAAGATGAAATTCGGATGCAGGTTGCCGTCGCCCGCGTGCGCGACGGTCGGGATCGCCAGCCCGTACTCGCGCTCGATGCGCGCGATCTCGTCGAACATCGCCGGCATCGCGCTCCGCGGCACCGACACGTCTTCGATGAGAGTGGTGCCGAGTGCCGCCATCGCCGGGTGCATCGACCGGCGGACGGCGAGCAGCCGCTCGCCCTCCTCACGATCGTGCGACACCTGGGTCGCCCCGCCGTGGGCGCGCAGGATCGCCGCGATCGCGTCGGCTTCGACGGCTGCCGCCGGCCCGTCGGTCTGGATCGTCAGCTGCGCGCTCCCGGCGTCGGGGGAGGGAAGCGCGAGCAGCGAGGCGACGGCTGAGAGGCTCGCGGCATCCATCAGCTCCATGATCGCGGGCTGGATGCCCGCAGCGGTGACGGCAGCGGATGCCGCGGCCGCCGCGCGGACATCCGGGAACGTCGCGGCGATGGTGCAGATCGAGCCCTCGACGAGCCGCCGCAGCTTCAGGGTGGCTCCGACGACGACGCCCAGCGTGCCCTCCGACCCGATCACCAGCGAGGTGAGATCGAGGCCGGTGACGCCCTTCACACTGCGGTGGCCGAGGTGCAGGAGCCGTCCGTCGGCAAGCACCAGGTCGACCCCGAGCACGGCATCGCGGACGACGCCGTACTTGGCGCAGAGCAGACCGCCCGCACCCGTCGCGATGTTCCCGCCGACGGTGGAGATGTCACGGCTCGCGGGATCCGGCGCCCACCACAGCCCGTGCTCCGTGAGTAGGGCGTTGAGCTCGGCGTTCAGGATGCCGGGCTCGACCACGGCGAGGAGATCATCGGCACGGATCTCCCGCACCGCCGTCATCCGCCGGGTGGAGAGGACGATCTCGCCCTCGCCCCCGTTCGCCGCGCCCGCGAGTCCGGTGCCGGCGCCTCGCACGACGACCGGTGTCCTGGTCGCCGTGGCGATGCGCATGACCTGCTGAACCTGCTCCACAGTCTCGGCGTGCACGACCGCGAGCGGAGTACCGGGCGCGGCATGACCCGAGCGGTCGGCACGTGCGTCAGCGAGCGAGGCGGGAGTGGTGTCGACGAGCTCTCCGAGGGCGCGGACCAGCCGGTCGAGCGCGCTCATGACAGGGTGCGTCGACCGCTGACCACTCCGGCGCCCACCGCGACCAGTGCGAACGCGAGGCCGATCAGCGGCTGATCCATCAGCCACCAGGCGGTGGTGACGCCGACGTAGATGAGCAGCTCGACGACCGCGCGGAGGAAGGGATGCAGCCGCAGCACGGGCTTCGGCGAGAGGAACAGCGCCCACACCAGCAGCACCACGATCGGCGCGCCAAGGCCCAGGACGATGTTCCACGGGAGCGGCCAGGTGGCGAAACCCCAGAGCGCGAGAGTGCCGATCGCTATCACCAGGACGACGGCGCGGACGACGTCCAGCGCGTTGATGTTCGGGCGTTCGACACCGGGGACGGAGGCGGGATCCTGGGACATGATCCCAGTCTATTCGGCGCCTGCGAAGGCGATCGGCCGCGTCGGATCGGATCCCGGCGCTGAGCGATCTAGAACGGGTTGTTGCAGCGCCCCTCGAGCTGCGGGATGTTCGCCAGGGATTCCAGTTCGATGGTGACGACCTCGCCCAGAAGGTCACCCGAGGCGTACGAGTAGGTCAGCTCCGCGCCCTCGCACACCTGCTGCAGGGTGGGCTCGATCTCGAACGAGGCCGCGCCTGTCGTGTCGAGCGCGACATCCTGGGAGATGCCGTCCACGAGCGCGCGGACGGTCGCGTCCGGTGCTCCCGCGAAGGCGATCGAATAGAGCACCGTCGGCGGCTGGCCGTTCGACACCGTCGCGGAGACGATGTCGAGAGCGGGCGCGCCCTCGGGCACGGATGCCTCTGGGCCCTCACCGCCGGGATCCTCGCCCCCGGGATCGACGGGGTCGACGGGATCCACGGGGTCGACGGGATCCACGGGATCCACCGGGTCGACGGGATCGACCGGCTCCTCCGGCGCGATGGTCTCGGTCGGCGGGGCGACGGCGGGTGCGGACTCAGGAGCGGGCGCCGGCGTCGGAGCCACGGCATCTGCGATCGGCGGGACGGGCTCAGGGTCGGGCTCGGGCTCGACCTGCTCGATGACGACCGGTTCGTCGGCGCCCATCGACGGATCCGGTGCGATGTCCGATGAGATGGCGCCGGAATCCTGCTGTCCGGCGTTCGGCAGCGAGGCGGGCGAGCTGGCACCCGCGAGGCCGGGGATGATCGTGACGGCCGTGACGACTCCGGCGACGACCAGCGCTGCGGAGCCCGCTCCGACGAGCGCTCCGATGCCGCTCAGCATCCCTCCGGAGCTCCCGCCTCCTGCGCCACCGCTCGCAGCCGAGCCGTAGGCGGTGGCGCCGGCGGCAGCGGTGCCGGTGACGCTCACGCCGCCTTCGATCACTCCCGAGGGCATCGCCGCGAGCGCGACGATCGGAGTGCCGCCGCCCTGCAGCGCGGCGAGGTAGCCGGCGGATCCGCTGACCCCGAGGACGAGCGGCAGCAGCACGAGGACGAGCCTGCCGGAGACGTCCTTGGCCTCGGCGGCGACGATCATGCAGCGCGCGCACTCGTCGAGGTGTCGCTCGAGACGCGTGTGGTCGCGGGTGCTCAGGTTGCCGCGCGAGTACGCGCCGAGATGCTCGACCGTCCACTGGCAGTCCGACCCGGGAGCGGCGCTGCGCAGGTGCGCCTGGATCCACGCCTCGCGCAGCCCCTCGCGGGCGCGGAATGCGAGCTGCGACACCGCGCCGGGCTTCATGCCGAGCAGCGGTGCCACCTCCTGCGGCTTCATCTGCTCGATCTCGGTGTACCAGAGCACTTCCTGCCAGCGGGAGGGAAGACTGCGGAACGCCTGGGCGGTGAGGCTGCGGTCGAGCGCCTCGTTCGCGGCCTGCTCCGTGGTGTGCGGGTCGGCCACGGTGTCCAGCGCGTCGATGGTCGACTCGCGACGCGCGCGGCCCCAGGCCGCCGCGGTGTTGCGGATGCTGGTGAAGAGGTACGCGCGGAACGAGCCGTTGGGGCCGCCGCCCTTGATGATCGCCTGGTAGATGCGGGTGTACGACTCCTGGACGAGGTCGTCAGGGTCGATCGAGGAGGTGATGGAGCGTGCGACGGACATGCCGGACGGATAGTGCCTTCGCCAGAGCTCAGCGAACGCGTCAGCGTCGCCCGAGCGTGTGCGCAGCACAAGGTCGGCATCGGCGATCATCTCGCCGGGAAGGGTGTTCTCGTGGTCCACAGTCATCCATCTGTTGCGGAGCGCAGGTGTGCCTCCACATGAAGAGACGCGTGACAGGGGTCTTCATCACGCGCTTTCTTCATTCTCTCCCGAATATCCCAGGGCAGGCCACCCCTGAGAGGAAATCCGTGGGAATCCTCAAAATCGGCAGAATCCCAGATCCCGAGCCTGTTCCGTGACGATACCCGAAGATTCTCGAGGATTCTCGGCCGAGTCGCGTAATGATCGGCGCACTGCCCCGTCTCATCACTTAGAGAAAGCCGACGATTCCACCGGGGGGCGGAGTCGGAAGCGCCGGCGCACGGGGCAAGAGCGCCGGTCGGTGGATCGAGAGCCTCGGGGGAGGAGCTCCCGGCCACCGCTCTGACAGGGATGAGGCCGCCGATCTGGGGATCGGCGGCCTTCCCCTCCGCCGTGGCCTGCCCTACCGGGCTCCAACCCAGACGCGAACGACCTGCAGCTGCGCATCCAGCAGCACCGCGTCACCGCTGAGACCGCGGCTCAGGCCTCCGATCTCGGCGCCGAGGCCGATCGCCCTCGCCGGCGTCCGCGTCAGAGCGCGCACGGCTTCAGGAAGCGTCGCGCCCGCGGAGACCGCCCTGCGCAGCGCCACATCCTGCGTGAGCGTGGAGCCTGCGATCGAGCCCGTGTCGTCCGCACGCGCGACACCGTTCTCGACGGTCACGCTCACCGCCCCGAGATCGTAGTGGCCGTCCGCACTGCCGGCAGCGGCCATGGCATCGGTGACCAGTGCCACGCGGCCGGGGGCGGAGTCGAACAGCAGCTTGATCACCTGCGGGTCCAGGTGCACGTTGTCGGCGATCGCCTCGAGCACGACGCGGTGGTCGGCCGCGGCGGCGAGCACCGGACCAGGCGCGCGATGGTGGATGCCGTTCATCCCGTTGAAGGCATGTGTGAGGATCGACGCCCCTGCCTCGAAAGCGGCGGCCGCCATCGCGGCATCCGCATCGGTGTGCCCGACCGCCGCCGCTGCACCCGCGGCGACGATGCGCCCGATCGCGTCGAGTCCGCCCGGCAGCTCAGGGGCGATCGTCACCTGCCGGACGGTGCCGCGGCCCGCGTCGAGGAGCCGCTGGACGTCGGCCGCGACCGGCTCGCGCAGCAGTGAGGGCTCGTGCGCACCGTGGTGACCGGGGTCGAGGAAGGGGCCCTCGAGGTGGGAGCCGAGGATGTCGGCATCCGTCTCGCTCAGATCCGCGATCAGTGCCACGCTCCGGGCGAGATCGTCGAGCGAGGCGGTGACCAGAGACACCACTGCGCGCGTCGTCCCGTGCGCGCGATGCAGGGCTCTCGCGGTGCGGATCGCGTCGACGCCGTCGTCGAAGGCCAGCCCCGCTCCGCCGTGGCAGTGGATATCGACGAAGCCAGGGGCCAGCACCGCCCCCTCGCCGGCCACGGCGGCAGCATCCACGACCTCGTCGGCGGCGTCCCACTCCGAGCCGGTGCCGGTGGACACGACCCGGCCGTTCTCGAACCGGACCCAGGCGTCCTCCGTCGTCCGGCCCTCGTCGACGAGACGCGCCGAATGGATGACGACGGAACCCGTCGCTGTGGAATGGACGCTCATCGATCGCTCCAGGGGATCTCGGGGGCCGGGTGGAAGCTGATCCCCTCAGCCTTCCACAGCGGCGCGAGTGCGCCGAGACGCTCGCGGAACGACTCCCAGGTGCGAGCCGGAGACTGCTGCGGTGACCAGGCCACCTCCGCGAGGGCGGCCGCTCGCGGGAAGACCAGCTGCTCGACGTCGTCGAAGGTGCGAGCCGTCTCGCTCCACAGCGGCGCCTCGATGCCGAGGATCGCGGCATCCGGAACCTCGAGGATGCCGGTGGGCTCCCAGTCGTACGCGGCGCGCACGTCGATGAACGCCGCCCAGGTGAGGCCGAGGGGGGAGTCCTCGGCGTACTTCATGTCGAGGTACGCGACGTTCGACGGCGACATGATCAGCGCACCGCCTCGCGCCGTGAACCGAGCGGCCTCCTCGGCGTGCGCACCCGCCGGGGTCGTGCTGCCCCAGTACTGGCCGACCGTGCCCTCGGCGATGTCCTCGGCCGAGCCCATCTCGTGCCAGGCGATCGGGACCTTTCCCGCCTCGACGACGATCGCGGTCGCCCGTGCGGCGAAAAGGTCGAAGTCGGCCTTCGGGGTGCCGAGCGATTCGTCGCCGCCGATGTGGATGTAGGGACCCGGAGTCAGCTCTGCGAGCTCGCGCACCACGTCGCGCACGAACCGGTAGGTGCGCTCGTCGTGGATGCGGACGCTGGAGTGCCCGACGCCCCAGCCCAGGTAGTTCTCGCCCGCGACCGGCAGCGGCTGGCCGAGGCGCTCGGATTCGGCGATGAGACTGTCGTTGAGAACGGGCGCCTCGACGAGGTCGGGGTATGCGACGCCGATCGCATGTGTGTGACCCGGGAGGTCGATCTCGGGGATCACGATCATGTGGCGGGATGCCGCGTATGCGACGATCTCGCGGTAGTCGTCCTTCGTGTAGAAGCCGCCGGGGTCGCCGCCTGCCGAAGTGCCGGAGGAGCGCTCCGTGAGCAGCGGCCAGGAGTCGATGTGGATGCGCCACCCCTGATCGTCGGAGAGGTGCAGATGCAGGTGGTTGAGCTTCAGGGCGCTGACGCCGTCGATGAACGCCTTGACGTCCGCGACCCCGAAGAAGTGCCGGGCGACGTCGAGCATGACGCCGCGGCGGGCGAAGCGCGGGGCGTCGGCGATGTCGGCTCGGAGGATCGCCCAGGTGCCGTCTTCGTCTTCGCGCAGGAGCTGCAGCAGCGTCTGCACGCCGTAGAAGAGGCCGGCCTCGTCGGCGCCGACGACCTCGGCCGTGTCTCCCACGGTGAGCGTGTAGCCCTCGGCGGCGGCCATGTCGGGATCGATGCGCAGGACGAGATCCCCGGAGGCGGGTTCGCCCTCGGCGGTGCGCTGTGCGGCGGTGGCGATGCGGATGCTGCTCCGACGCTCGACCGCGTCAGCGAGCAGGGTCGCGACAGCGGCGGCGCCGTGCACCCGAGTGGCCGCGGTGACCGGCATCCGTCCCTCGCCCGCCGTGGCGGAGACGGGCACCGGCACGAGCGGCAGCGAATGAGTAAAGACCATGAACAAAACCTACCCTGAGCCGCGTCATGGGCACACCGAAATCCGCTATGCTCGTAACCGTCGCGACTGGCGTCTGGGTGGACTACCACCGGGGAGCGACTGACCACGGAATTCGACCGCGCGCCTGGGCCGATGGAAGCACCCCTTTCGAATCCGTTGTCAGAGGAGCACGTCACATGACCGACCGTTACTTCAACGCCCCGCTCGCCGAGGTCGACCCCGAGATCGCCGAGGTGCTCGACCGCGAGCTCAAGCGTCAGCAGACGTTCCTCGAGATGATCGCGTCCGAGAACTTCGTACCCGTCTCCATCCTGCAGTCGCAGGGCTCGGTGCTCACGAACAAGTACGCCGAGGGCTACCCCGGCCGTCGCTACTACGGCGGCTGCGAAGAGGTCGACGTCGCCGAGGAGCTCGCCATCCAGCGCGCGAAGGACCTCTTCGGCTCCGAGTTCGCCAACGTCCAGCCCCACTCGGGAGCGTCGGCCAACGCCGCCGTGCTGCACGCGATCGCCCGCCCGGGCGACACGCTGCTCGGCCTCTCGCTCGACCAGGGCGGCCACCTCACCCACGGCATGAAGATCAACTTCTCCGGCCGTCTCTACGACATCGTCGCCTACGGCGTGAACCCCGAGACCTCGACCATCGACATGGAGGAGGTCCGTCGCCTCGCCATCGAGCACAAGCCGAAGGTCATCATCGCCGGCTGGTCGGCCTACCCGCGCACGCTCGACTTCGCCGCCTTCCGCGCGATCGCGGACGAGGTCGGCGCGCTCCTCTGGGTCGACATGGCGCACTTCGCCGGCCTCGTGGCCGCGGGTCTGCACCCGAACCCCGTGCCCCACGCGCACGTCGTCTCCTCGACCGTGCACAAGACGATCGGCGGCCCGCGCTCGGGCTTCATCCTGACCAATGACGCCGACATCGCGAAGAAGATCAACTCCGCCGTCTTCCCCGGCCAGCAGGGCGGCCCGCTCATGCACGTCATCGCGGCGAAGGCCACGGCGTTCAAGCTCGCGGCGACCCCGGAGTTCAAGGAGCGCCAGGAGCGCGTGCTGCGCGGTGCGGCGATCCTCGCCGAGCGCCTCTCGCACCAGGACGTGAAGGATGCCGGCATCGGCGTGCGCTCCGGCGGCACCGACGTGCACCTCGTGCTCGTCGACCTGCGCGACGCCGCGATCGACGGCAAGCAGGCGGAGGACCTCCTGCACGACATCCACATCACGGTGAACCGCAACGCTGTGCCGAACGACCCGCGTCCGCCGATGGTCACCTCGGGTCTGCGCATCGGCACACCGGCGCTCGCCACACGCGGGTTCGGCGACGCCGAGTTCACCGAGGTCGCCGACATCATCGCGCTCGCGCTGCTGCCCGGCGCCGACGTCGAGGGCCTCCGGGCTCGCGTGGACGCGCTCGCCGCAGGCTTCCCGCTGTACCCGGACCTGCAGCAGTAAGCAGCCGGCCGGCCGTCCCTGGCTGTGAGTTCCGGATTCGCGCGTGAGATCCCCGTCCGGCACGGGGAACTCACGCGCGAATCGCGGTCTCGCTGCCGGATCGGGATCCCACACCGACGGCATCCGCCCCTCCCGCTCCCGAAAGGAACCTGACATGACCGCGAAGATCCTCGACGGCAAGGCCGCTGCAGCATCCATCAGGACGGAGCTGACCGAGCGCGTCGCCGCGCTGAAGGAGAAGGGCATCGTCCCCGGCATCGCCACCGTGCTCGTCGGGGCCGACCCGGCATCGCAGCTCTATGTGGGCATGAAGCACCGGCAGTCGGAGGCGATCGGGATGAACTCGATCCAGCGCGAACTCCCGGCCGACGCCACGCAGGAGGACGTCGAGGCGCTGATCGACGAGCTCAACGCCGACCCCGGCTGCCACGGGTACATCGTGCAGCTGCCGCTGCCGAAGCACCTCGACACCGACGCGATCCTCGAGCGGATCGACCCGGCGAAGGATGCCGACGGTCTGCACCCGACCAACCTCGGCCGGCTCGTGCTGAACGTGAACAACCCGATCACGACGCCGCTGCCGTGCACGCCTCGCGGCGTGATCGAGCTGCTGCTGCGCAACGACTACGACCTGAAGGGCAAGCACGTCGTCGTCGTCGGCCGCGGTGTCACGATCGGGCGCCCGATGGGCCTGCTGCTGACCCGCCGCGACATCAACGCCACGGTCACGCAGGTCCACACCGGCACGCCCGACATGTCGCCGTACCTCCGTCAGGCCGATGTGATCGTCGCCGGCGCCGGCGTCAAGCACCTGATCCGCGCTGAGGACGTCAAGCCGGGCGCTGCGGTGCTCGACGTGGGCGTGACCCGCGAGACGGATGCCGAGACCGGCAAGAGCCTCGTCTTCGGGGACGTGCATCCGGACGTCGCCGAGGTCGCCGGCTGGATCTCACCGAACCCCGGCGGGGTCGGCCCGATGACGGTCGCGCTGCTGATGACGAACGTGGTCGAGGCGGCCGAGCGGCTGGTCTGAGCCTGCGGCGCGGCATCTGCCTCGCTCCGGTCGCAGAAAAGCACGGTCTCGGGCGCGAATACCGTGCCTTTTCGCGACCGGAACCGGGGTGATGCTCAGCCGAGCTCGTCCAGCATCCGGCGCTGCTCGGGCGTGAGCCCGTCGCGCAGCTCCTCGCGCGCCTGAGCGGTGGCGGGGGCGTCCGGGGTGCGGGCGGCAGACGCGGTCGGCTTCGTGCCGCGGGCCGAGACCTTCGCGTGCACGGTGTCGTACACCTGCGCCGCCTTCCCGCGCATCCGGTCGTCGAGCTGGTCGTAGATCATCCAGCCGAACAGCAGGATCAGCGGCGGCAGGGCGAAGCCCCAGAAGCCGCGGGCTGTGACTCCGCTCAGCCACACGGTGAGCACCCAGACGATGAGCTCGACGAGGTAGACGAGCGCGTACTGCAGGACCTTCTCGCCCTTCCTCCCGCGATCCGCCGAAGACCTGGCGGCGGCCTTGCGGAATGCGGCGCCGAGCGTCGGTTTCACGACGAGGGCCGCGAGGGTCAGGATGACTGCCGCCCAGAGCGCATGCAGCCCGACCGAGACGTTCGGGAACAGCAGGCCGATGAGCAGCAGCACCGCGACATCGAACACGTAGAGGGCCGCGAACCGGACGATTCCGTTCTTCATGCGACCAGAATCCCACACCTTCGGGCGGGGAGCGCCTATCGCGGCGGGAAGGCGCGCTGGACGGCGTCGAGCACCGCCTCGTACACGGCATCCCAGTCGACAGCCTCCGGGGCCACCGCGGCGAGTTCCAGCGAGATTGCGCCGTGCACCTGTGCCCACACCGTCATCGCGGCGGCCATCACGTCCTCCGCGGGCGCTCGGGCGGCCAGAGCGCGCACCAGCGGGGCGATCGCGGAGCTCGTCACCTCGGCATCCGGCACGCAGTCGCCGGTGTCGGTGATCGCTCCGCCGAACATCAGCCGGTACAGGGCCGGGTTCGCCTTCGCCCAGGTCCGATACGCGACCCCGAGTGCGCGAAGCCCCTCGGATTCGGTCTCGGACTGGGAAGCGCCGAACGAGGCGAAGCCGTGCTCGATCACGGCGACCAGCAGCTCGGCCTTGCCGCCGAACAGCGCGTAGATCGCAGAAGTCGACGTTCCCGCCTGCTGGGCGATGTCGCGGAGGCCGATGCGTCCGGGGCCGTTCTGGTCGACCATCTCGGCGGTGATGTCGAGGAGCCTGTCGCGCAGGGCGTCGTCGTAGATCGCAGGTCTTGCCATGGAACAGATCGTATCGTAACGTTGTTGTATAACACTGTTACAAAACGGATGAAGAAGGAGATGCCATGACTCAGCAGGTCTTCCCCGGCAGGTTCACCGCGGCGCCAGAGCGCACCGACGTCACGGTGTTCCTGATCGGGATGCGGGCGAACCGCTGGTGGCAGCTCGGCCGGGTGCTGCGGACGGCGGGCAGGATGCCGCCGATGCTGAAGCACCTCGCCACGCATCCGGAGGCCGGGATGCTCGGCGCGCACAGCTGGTTCGGCCGGACGACGCTGCTGCTCTCGTACTGGGAGAGCCCGGAGCATCTGCAGCGCTTCGCCGCGGATCGTGACGCCCCGCACCTGCAGCCGTGGCGCGACTTCATGCGCACGCTGCAGGGGTCGGGAAGCGTCGGCGTCTGGCACGAGACCTACCAGGTGCCGGTCGCCGACCTCGAGGCGGTGTACGTCGACATGCCGGCATTCGGCCTCGCCGCGGCGACCGTTCACGCACCGATCGGCCCGGGCAAGAAGACGGCCCGACAGCGACTCGGGCGGTGATCACAGAGCGGATGCCGCGGCATCCGCTCTGTCAGCCCTGAGTGCTCAGCGAGCTCTCCACGCCGGTGATGCGCGCATGCTCGTCGAAGCGGAACGTCGCAGTCCCGGTGCTGTCGGACACGGTGGCGCCGGAGAACGCCTCATCCGCCCATGTCAGCGTCCAGCCGGCGAGACGGGCCAGGTCCCACACCGCGGTCCTGGCGTCCGCAAGCGCGAGGGTCTGCAGCGCGCGGGGGAGTGCGACCACGGCCGCGGCGACCGTGAGCGGCGGAAGCGGTGCGTCGAGCAGGAACACCGCGCGTGTGCCGCCGCCGACCGGTGCGGAATAGTAGGGCGAGCGCCCTGTCAGTTCGACGGCGACCCCGCCGATCGTGTGTGCGGCGCGGGTGATCCATTCGTCGTCACCAGCGGCCTCAGCGGGGAACGGGACCTCGGCGGTGGAGAGCTCGGCGATCCCGTGCTGGTCGCCATAGGCCTTGAGTGGTGCGGCCACACCCTCGGCGTCGCCCTGCGGATGCGCCCACGCCCACAGCAGGGAGCGCGGCCCCGGAGCGATCGTCGCGATCAGGTGCGCCTTGGCGACCAGCGTGCGGGTCGGATCGGCGTCGGCCGTGAACGTCAGGGTGCCGGCGGCCATGTCGGCATCCCAGCGATGCTCGCCGAGTGCGTCGGCGGCCGCGGTCAGGGTGTCCTGGCGGAGCGCGGTGAACAGGGCGGCACGGTCGGCGAGCGGCTGGAGCGCGGCGAAGGTCATGCACACAGTCTCGCCCCGATTGCTATGAATCCGCCAACGCCGGCGCATGCTCGAGCGCGCCGTCGACCCTGCCCATCCGCCACACGCTCGGGATCAGCATGGTGCCGAGTGCCACGACCGCGTACACGACCGCCGAGCCGACCAGCAGCGAGGTCGGGTCGACCTGGCCGATCAGCCAGCCGAACGCGAGCGTGCCGATCGGCATCGCCACGAAGCTCGCGAGCATGTCGTAGCTCGCGACGCGGGACAGCTTGTCGCCGGGGATCTGCTCCATCTCGGTGACGTTCCACCCCGTGTTGAAGATCTCCACGCCCGCGCCTGCGACGAACGCCGCGATCGCGACGAACAGCGCATGCGGGTACAGGCCGAGCATGGCCAGCGGGATCGCGAGCGCGCTGACCGCGAGCATCCCCCATCGAAGGGGACGGCGCAGCGGCAGCCACATCAGGATCAGCGTCATCACGAGGATGCCCGCGCCCTCGGCGCTCAGCACCCAGCCCCAGCCCGTGATGCCCAGCCGTGGGTCGTTCTTGGCGATGTAAGGTCCGGCGACACCCCAGGCGCCGATGTGGATCGCGTTGAGGAGCATGAACGCGAGGCAGATGCTCCACATCCACGTGCGTGACCAGAACTCGTGCCAGCCGGTGCGCAGGTCGCGGAAGAAGCTCGAGCCGGAGGGAGCGGGTGCGGGCAGCCGCACCATCGCGAGCAGCACGATCGCGATCGCCCATCCGGCGGCCTGGACGACCATCACCCAGGCGGGGCCCGCCGTCGCGACGAGGATTCCGGCCACGATCGGGCCGCCGATCGTCGTCGCGGAGCGCACGAAGGAGAGCATCGCGTTCGCCTGCTGCAGGTGCGCCGGCGTCGTCAGCTGCGGGATGATGCCCTGCATGGCGGGCATCACGAAGGCGGAGGAGGCGCCGTTCACCGCCGCCAGGAGCGCCAGAAGCGGCACCGTCGCAGCGCCCGTGAACAGCAGAGCCGCCATTGTGCCGATCGAGAGGATGTCGATCACGTAGCACGACTGGATCACGAGCGCCCGCGGCAGGCGGTCGGCGACGACTCCGCCGAAGATGAGGAAGACCACGTTCGCGAGCGTGAAGACCGTGAGCACGATCGCGAGAGACTCCGGGGCGTTGTCGATCCCGAGCACCGCGAACGCGAGCGCGATCGAGGACATCGAGCCGGTGATCATGGTGATCGCGCGGGCGAGGAAGAACCACCGGAACCCGCGGTCCTGCATCGCGGCGAGGCCGCGCATCATCGGGGGCCGTCGAGTCTCAGCATCCGATCATCCTGCCATGAGCAGGGAGCGTCAGTAGCTCGCGCGCGCCGTCTCGTCGGTGGCCGGGATGAAGCGGGCGGCCAGCGCCTCGGATGCCCGCGCCAGCAGCGCCACGTCGGCACCCACCGCGACGAAGTCGGCGCCCGCCGCGATGTACGCGTCGGCGGCGACGGGGTCGAACGCGTTCACGCCCACGGGCTTGCCCGCGCCCTTGACCGCGACGAACACGCGCTCGACCGCGGACACCACGTCCGGATGCGTCTGCTGGCCGAGCAGCCCCATGGAGGCCGACAGGTCGGACGGACCGACGAAGATCGCGTCGACGCCGTCGACGGCGGCGATCTCGGCCGCAGCATCAACCCCGGCCGCCGTCTCGATCTGCACGGTCAGCGATGTGTGCTGGGCCGAATCGGCGAGGTAGCCGTCGACCCGGTTCCAGCGTGCGCTGCGGGCCAGCGCGCTGCCCACGCCCCGGATGCCCTCCGGCGGGTATCGGGTCGCCGAGACCGCACTCCGCGCCTCGTCGGCGGTGGAGACCATCGGCACGATGAGGTTCTGGGCGCCGAGATCGAGCACCTGCTTGATGGCGACGGGATCGCCCCACGGCACGCGAACCACCGGCGTGATCGGATAGGCCGCGGCGACCTGCAGCTGCAGGAGCACGGACTCCAGCGTGTTCGCCGAATGCTCCATGTCGAGCAGGAGCCAATCGAGGCCCGACCCTGCGGCCACCTCGGTGATCAGCGGGCTGCCGGAGCAGGCCCACATCCCGATGAGCGGGCGCTCGGCTCCGGCGAGCTGCTCGCGGAAGGAGGCGGCTAGACGAAGCGGCATTCGATCGTTCCCATCGGTCCGTAGTCGCACAGCACCTCGTCGCCGCGCGACACCCACATCGGGCGCGTGAACGATCCTGCCAGGATGATCTCTCCCGCCTCCAGACGCGCGCCGTGCTGGTGGAACTTGTTCGCCAGCCACGCCACTCCGGTCGCGGGGTGGTTCAGCACTCCGGCGGCGACGCCGGTCTCCTCGATCTCGCCGTTCTTGAACAGCAGCCCGGGCACCCAGCGCAGGTCGATCTCGTCGGGGCGCTTGCGCACGGCGCCGAGCACCATCGCGCCGTAGGCGGCGTTGTCGCTGATCGTGTCGACGATCGTGCGGCCCTCGAGCTCGATGTGCGAGTTCAGCACCTCGAGCGCGGGCACCGCGTAGTCGATCGCCGCGAGGGCGTCGTCGAGCGTGCAGTCCGGGCCCTCGAGCGGATGCTTGAGCACGAACGCGAGCTCGACCTCGATGCGCACGTTCGAGAAGTGGTCGACCGGGATCTCGGCGCCCGACTCGTACACGGTGTCGTCGAACATGACGCCGAAGTCGGGCTCGGTGATCCCCGTCGCCTGCTGCATCGCCTTCGACGTGAGGCCGATCTTGCGTCCGACGAGCTTGCGGCCGGCATCGATCTGCGAATCCCGCCAGACGCCCTGGATCGCGTAGGAGTCCTCGACCGTCGCCTCCGGGAACCGCGCGGTGATCCGCGGGATCACGCCGTGCGTGCGGTCGGCCTCGGCCAGCTCCGCGGCGATCTGCGCGATGGTCTCCGCGGGGAGAGTCACAGCTGGTGACCCAGCTTGTACTCGCCCTGCTTCCACTCGGGCATGGACTCCTCGCCCTCGTCGGGGCGGGTGTACGAGAAGCCGTCGGCGCCGATGGTCACCGCCATCTCCGAGGTGTCGGTGCGGGCGACGACCGGCTGCGGGTTGCCGTCGAGGTCGAGCACGAGGCTCGCATCGGTGTACCAGGACGGGACGACGGGGTTGCCCCACCAGTCGCGGCGCTGGTTGTCGTGCACGTCCCAGGTGATGACGGGGTTGTCCGGGTCGCCGGTGTAGTAGTCCTGCGTGTAGACCTCGACGCGGTGGCCGTCGGGGTCGCGCAGGTACAGGTAGAACGCGTTGCTCACACCGTGCCGGCCGGGGCCGCGCTCGATCGCGTCCGAGCGGCGGAGCGCGCCGAGCTTGTCGCAGATCGCGAGGATGTTGTGCTTCTCGTGCGTCGCGAAGCACACGTGGTGCATGCGCGGGCCGTCGCCGCCGGTCATGGCGGTGTCGTGCACGGTGGGCTTGCGGCGCATCCACGCGGCGTACACTGTGCCCTCGTCGTCCTGGATGTCCTCCGTGACGCGGAAGCCGAGGTCCTGCATGAACTTCACGGCGCGCGGCACGTCGGGGGTGACCTGGTTGAAGTGGTCGAGTCGCACGAGCTCGCCGGGGATGTGCAGGTCGTAGCGCCACGACATCCGCTCGACGTGGTCGGTCTGGTGGAAGAACTCGTACGGGAAGCCGAGCGGGTCGACCACGCGCACCGAGTCGCCGATGCCCTTGACGAAGCCGTTCTCGTTGCGGCGGACCTCGCAGCCGAGCTCGGTGTAGAACTCGACCGCGCGGTCGAGGTCCGCAGGCTCCCGCACGCGGTAGGAGAACGCCGCGACGGCGGCGACGGGGCCCTTGCGCAGCACCAGGTTGTGGTGGATGAACTCCTCGGTGGAGCGGAGGTAGATCGCCTCGTCGTCCTCCTCTGTCACGTACAGGCCGAGGATGTCGACGTAGAACACCCGGGAGGCCGCGAGGTCGGTGACGACCAGTTCCATGTAGGCGCAGCGCAGCACGTCCGGCGGCGTGCTCGTCGGGGTCGGGGTGGGGTTGTCGGGGTGGATGGGCGCCTCCTGGCTCACGTAGAAGCCGGAGGAGGTCTGCGTCATTTCTTGGCGGTTCGTCATGTCAGCGTCCTTGCTAGCGGTGGCGGGTCAGCGGGGGTCCGGGTCGTCCAGGTCGGTGGCCCCGTGCGGATCCTGCTTGCCGAAGGTCGGGTTGTGTGCGCCGCCCAGCGTGATGTGCACGCTCTGCTGGTCGGTGTAGAAGTCGATCGAGCGGTAGCCGCCCTCGTGGCCGAGGCCCGAGGCCTTCACGCCGCCGAACGGGGTCCGGAGGTCGCGCACGTTGTTCGAGTTCAGCCACACCATCCCTGCCTCGACGGACTGCGCGAAGTTGTGCGCGCGCGTCAGGTCGTTGGTCCAGATGTACGCGGCGAGGCCGTACTTCGTGTTGTTCGCGAGCGCGAGCGCCTCTTCATCCGAGTCGAACGGGGTGATCGCGACCACGGGGCCGAAGATCTCCTCCTGGAAGATCCGGGCGTCGGGGGAGACGTCGGCGAACACGGTCGGTGCGACGAAGTTGCCCTCCTCGAAGCCCTCCGGACGCCCGCCGCCGGCGACGAGACGGCCCTCGGACTTGCCGATCTCGACGTAGCTCATCACCTTGTCGTAGTGCTCGGGGTGCACGAGCGCGCCGACCTCGGTCGACGGGTCGTGCGGGTAGCCGACCTTGACGCGCTTCGCCTGGGCGGCGTACCGCTCGACGAACTCCTCGTAGATCGCGCGCTCGACCATGATGCGGCTTCCGGCGGTGCAGCGCTCGCCGTTGAGGGAGAAGACGCCGAAGATGGTGGCGTCGACCGCGGCCTCGAGGTCGGCGTCGGCGAAGACGACGGCCGGCGACTTGCCGCCGAGTTCCATCGACAGCCCCTTGAGGAACGGGGCGGCGTTGCCGAAGATGATCTGGCCGGTGCGGCTCTCGCCGGTGAACGAGATCAGCGGCACATCCGGGTGCTTCACCAGGGCGTCACCGGCATCCTCGCCGAGGCCGTTGACGAGGTTGAAGACGCCTGCTGGCAGGCCCGCCTCCTCGAAGATCCCGGCCCAGAGGGATGCCGAGAGCGGGGTGAACTCGGCCGGCTTCAGCACCACCGTGTTGCCGGTCGCGAGGGCGGGGCCGAGCTTCCAGGACTCGAGCATGAACGGCGTGTTCCACGGCGTGATGAGGCCGGCGACGCCGATCGGCTTGCGGTTGACGTAGTTCATCTGCTTGCCGGGCACCTTGTAGGCGTCGTCGGCCTGCGCGACGATCAGGTCGGCGAAGAAGCGGAAGTTCTCGGCGGCACGGCGGGCCTGGCCGAGGGCCTGGGTGATCGGCAGACCGGAGTCGAACGACTCGAGCTCGGCGAGACGCGCGTCGCGCGACTCGACGATGTCGGCGATCCGGTGCAGCACTCGACTCCGCTCGCGCGGCAGCATCCGCGGCCAGGGGCCCTCGTCGAAGGCGCGCTTGGCCGCGGCCACCGCGAGATCGATGTCGGCCTTCTTGCCTGCCGCCGCCGTCGTGTAGGTCTTGTTCGTCACCGGGTCGAGCACGTCGAACGTGTCGCCGTCGGTCGAATCGACGAAGGCGCCGTCGATGTAGTGCTGGATGTGGTCGGGCAGATCGGCGGGGATGCGGGAATCGGTCATCAGGCTTCTCCAGGATTGTGGTGGTTGCGGGTGTGCAGCGCCGCGAGGAATGCGTCCCTCGTGCGCCAGCGGTGGTTGCGGGCGGCGAGCTCGATCTCGAGGGGGTCTGCACCCTCTCGGATCAGCTCGAGGATCTGGGCGTGCTCGTCGACGGAGTGCTGGGCTCTGCCTGGCACGTAGGCGAACGTGGAATCGCGGATGCCGGAGAGGCGCGACCAGCCGCGATGCACGAGGTCGAGCAGATGCGGGTTGGGACACGGCTCGAACAGCAGCGAATGGAACTGGCGGTTCAGCTCGGTGAACGCGTGCGCATCGAGGTGGTCGAGCATCGCGTGCATCCGCTCGTTGACCTTCGCGGCGGCGTCCAGCGCCTTCGCGTCGAGGAAGGGCGCGGACAGTGCCGTCGCCGCGCCTTCGACGAGGCCGAGCGTCTGCATGGTGTGCGCGTATTCGCTCTCGTCGACGAGGGTGACTCTGGCGCCCACGTTGCGCTCGAACGTGACCAGTCCCTCCGCCTCGAGCCGGCGGATCGCCTCGCGCACGGGCACGACGCTCATTCCGAGCTCATCGGCGATCGAGCCGAGCACGAGGCGGTAGCCGGGGCCGAAGGCGTGGCCCGCGATCCGCGAGCGGATCCAGGCGTAGGCCTGCTCCGACTTGCTGGCGCTCGCGAGGGTGGTCACTTCCCGGCCCCTCCGCTCATGGCGTCCGCGTATTTCGCGCGCCATTCGGCGTTCATCGGGAACAGGCCGTCGACGGGGTGGCCGGCAGCGACCTGTTCGGCGATCCAGGCGTCCTCGACCTCCTGCGCGATGGCGTCGTCGGCGACCTCGGCCGCGAGGGCGGGCGGGATGACGATCACGCCGTCGCCGTCGCCCACGATGATGTCGCCCGGCTGCACCGTCGCGCCGCCGCAGGCGATCGTGACGTCGACGTCCCAGGGGACGTGCTTGCGGCCGAGCACCGACGGGTGCGCGCCGCGCGAGAACACCGGCAGGCCGATCTCGGCGACCGCATCGAAGTCCCTGACGCCGCCGTCGGTGACGACGCCTGCGGCACCGCGCGCCTTCGCACGGAGGGCGAGGATGTCGCCGAGCGTGCCGGTGCTGTCGTCGCCGCGGGCCTCGATCACGATGATCTCGCCCTCGTTCACCGCGTCGAACGCGCGCTTCTGCGCGTTGTAGCCGCCGCCGTGGCTCTTGAAGAGATCCTCCCGGAACGGCACGAAGCGCAGCGTCTTCGCCGTTCCGACGATCTTGGTGCCGGCGATGTTCGCGGCGACGCCGTCGATGAAGCAGGAGTGATGACCGCGCTTGCGCAGCTGCGCCGAAAGCCCGGCCGTGGGGGCCTCGAGGAGCTTGGCGCGGAGCTCGGGGGACATGCCTCCTGCCGTCGCCGGCGCCTCCTCGGGCGGCAGGCCGGCCTCTTCGCGTGAGCCCCACGCCTCAGTCCGCTGCAGGTCGTCGACCGCAGGAAGCGACCCGAGCGCCTCGTCGAAGGGGACATCGCCCTGCGTGACGGTCGTGACCAGCCGGCCGGAGGTCGGGGCGCCGGGAGCATCCGGAGCATCCACCTCGATCTCGACCACGTCGCCCGGCACGATCACCGACGAACCCGCCGGAGTGCCGGTGAGGATCACGTCGCCGGGCTCCAGGGTGAAGTGCTGCGACAGGTCGGCGACCAGCTGCGCGAGCGGGAAGATGAGCCCGGCGGTGGTGTCGTCCTGCCGGACCTCGCCGTTCACCCAGGCGCGTACGCGGAGGGCTGACGGGTCGACCGCGCGGGCGTCGATGAGATCGGGGCCGAGCGGGGTGTAGCCGTCGCCGCCCTTGGAGCGGACGTTCGATCCCTTGTCGTTCGCGCGGAGGTCGTAGAGCCCGAGGTCGTTCGACGCGGTGACCCAGCCGACGTGATCCCACGCGTCCGCCAGGGAGACGTGACGGGCCTCGGTCCCGATGATCAGCGCGATCTCGCCCTCGAAGGCGAGCAGCTCGGTTCCGGCCGGCCTCTCGACGGTGCCGCCGGTGACGCCCACTGAGCTCGCCGGCTTGAAGAAGTAGGAGGGGGCCGCCGGTCGCCGGCCGCGCTGGTCAGCGCGTGAGGCGTAACTCAGGTGGATCGCGATGATCTTGCCGGGGCGGGGGATGGATGCCGTCACGGATGCGCCTCCTCGCGCTCTTCGTCGAAGCCTTGTGCGTCGTATTCGAAATCATATATCATCGTGACATCGATCGGCAAGCATCGGCGGAAGCCAGGGGATGCACGCCGTGACAACGCCGTCACAACCTAAGGAGACACCCCATGAGCGGGCAGTCACAGGATGGGTTCACCCCCACCGGAACCATCGCCTCAGCGGCCGATCGCCGCCGCGTCGTCTTCGCCACAGTCGTCGGGACCACCGTCGAGTGGTACGACTTCTTCATCTACGCCACGGCCGTCGGACTGGTGTTCGGGCAGCTCTTCTTCGAGCCGCTCGGCAAGAACAGCGCGCTGATCGCCTTCGCGACCGTCGGCGTCAGCTTCCTGTTCCGCCCGCTCGGCGCCTTCCTCGCCGGGCACTACGGCGACAAGCTCGGCCGCAAGGCGGTGCTGATGTGGACGCTGATCCTGATGGGTGCCGCGACCGCGCTGATCGGCGTGCTGCCCACCTACCAGGCGATCGGCATCACGGCGCCGATCCTGCTGGTGCTGCTGCGCATCCTGCAGGGCATCTCTGCCGGCGGCGAGTGGGGCGGGGCCGTCCTGATGGCGGTCGAGCACGCGCCCAAGTCGCGGCGCGGCGTCTTCGGCGCCTCTCCGCAGATCGGCGTGCCGCTCGGTCTGCTGCTCGCCTCCGGCGTGATGGCGCTGATGACGGTCATCGCACCGGGTGACCAGTTCCTCGCGTGGGGATGGCGCATCCCGTTCCTGCTCAGCGTCGTGCTGATCCTGGTCGGCTACTACGTGCGGCGCAAGGTCGAGGAGAGCCCGGTGTTCGCCGAGCTCGCCGAGCGCAAGGAGAAGGCGCGGATGCCGATCGTGCAGCTGTTCGCCAAGCACACGCTGCTCGTCGTCATCGCCGCCCTCGTCTTCGCCGGCAACAACGCTGTCGGATACATGACCACCGGCGGGTACATCCAGGGCTACGCCACGAACCCGGAGGGCCCGATCGGACTCGACCGCGGTGCCGTGCTCTGGGCGGTCGCCGGCTCAGCGGTGACCTGGCTGATCTCGACCCTCTTCGCCGGCTGGATCTCGGACCGGATCGGACGCCGCACGACGTACATCATCGGCTGGATTCTCCAGCTGGCCGGCGTGTTCGCGCTGTTCCCGCTTGTGAACACGGGTGAGATCGGTCTGCTGTTCGCCGGCCTCGCGATCCTCACGATCGGCCTCGGATTCACGTACGGGCCGCAGGCCGCGCTGTACTCGGAGCTGTTCCCCGCGAGCATCCGCTTCTCCGGCGTGTCGATCTCGTACGCGATCGGCGCGATCGCCGGCGGCGCCTTCGCCCCGGCCATCGCGACCGCGATCGTGCAGGCGACCGGATCCACCGAGGCTGTGACCTGGTACCTCGCCGGCATGACCACGCTCGGACTCGTCGCGACGCTGCTGCTGCGCGACCGCTCCGGCATCCCGCTCGGCCCCGATCACGAGGCGGAGCAGTCGGTCAGCCCGATCTACGGGCTCGCGAAGGCCTGACGCCCTCGCGCGCAGACTTGCGGGGATGGATCCGGTCGCTCCAGACGTATGCGGAGCGGCCGAATCCATCCCCGCTCAGCCCTCAAGGGACTCGCGGATGACGGATGCCGAGCGCACGAGCCGTGCGGCGATCTCGGCGTCGTCGAGATCCGTCGCGACATGGACGACGGCGATCGCGGCAGGGCGCTGCCCGCGCACCACGAGCGGCACCGCCACCGACTGCACCGTGGGGATCACCTCGTCGTGGCTCGTCGCATAGCCGAGCCGACGCGCGGCATCGACCTGGTCGCGCAGCGCAGGCGCGGCATCCGACGGCCATTCCCTGGCCGCCAGCTGCGTCAGGATCGCCTTGCCCGGCGCGCCGACGGTCACCGGATGCCGGGCGCCCGGCCGCTGCGCCACGCTCGCGACGGCGTGGCGTGGCTCGATGCTCGCGAGCGTGATGCAGTCCTCCGCGTCGAGCACGGCGAGGAAGCAGGTCATGCCCAGCTCGTTGGCGATCGCGGTGAGCTCGGGGAGGGCCTCGGCCTGCAGGTCGTGCGCGACGCCTGCGGCCAGGGCGGCCATGCGCGCGCCGAGGCTCACGGCGCCGGAGGCATCGCGCGCGACGAGGCGGTGGTCCTCGAGCGTGCGGAGCAGGCGGTACGCGATCGAGCGGTGCACGTCGAGCCGGGTGGCGATCTCGTCGATCGTGAGCGGTCCGAGAGCATCCGCGAGGACCTCGAGGATGCGGATGCCGCGGCTCAGCGTCTGCGATGCCGGGGTCGTGCTCTCGGCCATGCGAGCTCCTTACGGTTCGCGAGACTTCACGAATGTCACGTTTTCCGCGCGATTTCATGACATTCGTGAAGTCTCGCGGGCTGTGTGGGTTGTGGGGGCGCGAGGTCCCACGTAAGCTGTGTTCAATAGTAGAACGTTGTGTTCGAATATAGAACACAACGATTCGCAAAGCAAGACCCGACAGAGCAGTCCGGAAGGATCGACGACGATGCAGTTCCACCACCACGGTTACGTCTCCGGTGACCCGCGTGTGCTTCCCGCCGCGGTCGCCGAGCGCGACGCCGACCTCCCCGACGAGATCGACGTCCTCATCGTCGGCTCGGGCCCTGCCGGCATGCTCCTCTCCGCGCAGATGTCGCAGTTCCCGAGCGTCACCACGCGCATCATCGAGAAGCGCGAGGGGCGGCTCGTGCTCGGCCAGGCCGACGGCATCCAGCCGCGCAGCGTCGAGACCTTCCAGGCGTTCGGATTCGCCGAGCGGATCGTCGCCGAGGCCTACAACATCGGCTGGATGAACTTCTGGGGTCCCGATCCGGAGGACCCGAGCCGGATCATCCGCACCTCGCGCACCGCCGACTACGCCTACGACATCTGCGAGTTCCCGCACCTGATCGTGAACCAGGCGCGCGTCCTCGACTACTTCGCGGAGGCCGCGGCAGACGGCCCCGCCCGCATCGTGCCCGACTACGGCGTCGAGTTCGTCGGACTCACGGTGCACGAAGAGGGCGAGTACCCGGTCGAGGTGCAGATCCGCTACGTCGCGGGGGAGCGGGCGGGCGAGGAGCGCACCGTCCGCGCGAAGTTCGTGGTCGGCTGCGACGGCGCGCGCAGCGGCGTGCGCGGCGCCATCGGACGCACGCACGTCGGCGAGAAGGCCGCACACGCCTGGGGCGTCATGGACGTTCTCGTCAACACCGACTTCCCCGACTGGCGCACCAAGTGCGCCATCAACTCCGAAGCGGGCAACATCCTGCACATCCCCCGCGAGGGCGGCTACCTCAGCCGGATGTACATCGATCTCGGCGAGGTCCCGGAGGACGACCACCACCGCGTGCGGGAGACTCCGATCGAGGAGATCATCCGCAAGGCGAACGCGATCCTGCATCCCTACACGATCGACGTGAAGCAGGTCGCCTGGCACAGCGTCTACGAGGTGGGGCACCGCGTCACCGACGGCTTCGACGACGTCATCGACGGATCGGGCCGCACGCCGCACGTGTTCCTCACCGGCGACGCCTGCCACACGCACAGCGCCAAGGCTGGCCAGGGCATGAACGTGTCGATGCAGGACGGCTTCAACCTCGGCTGGAAGCTCGGCGCCGTGCTCACCGGGCGCTCTCCCGAAACGCTGCTGGCCACCTACGGGGCCGAGCGACGTCCGGTCGCCCAGCAGCTGATCGACTTCGACCGCGAATGGTCGTCGCTGATGGCCCGCAAGCCGGGCGAGATCACCGACCCCAACGAGCTGGCCACCTACTACCTCGCCACAGCCGAGTTCCCGTCCGGCTTCATGACGCAGTACACCTCGTCGATGATCACGGGGTCCGACGCTCATCAGGCGCTCGCCGCGGGCTTCCCGCTCGGGAAGCGGTTCAAGTCGGCCGAGGTCGTCAGGGTCGGCGACGGCAACGCGATCCACCTCGGGCATCACGCCAGGGCCGACGGACGCTGGCGCGTCTACGCGTTCGGCGACCGCGACGGATCCGGTCTCGAGACGTGGGCCGCGCAGGCCTCCTCGGTGTTCGCCCGGTTCACCCCGGCGGATGCCGACGCCGACGCCGTCTTCGACGTGAAGGCCGTCTACCAGCAGCCGTACGAGGCGCTCGAGGTCACCACGGCGCCCGAGCTGTTCCAGCCGAAGAACGGGCCGCTCGCGCTCACCGACTGGGAGAAGATGTACGCGGCCGGGCCGTCGAAGTGGACGGACGTCGACATCTTCGAGGCGCGCGAGCTGTCCCGCGACGGCGTCGTGATCGTGGTGCGCCCCGACCAGTACGTCGCCGCGATCCTGCCGCTGGATGGCGTCGATGAGCTCGCCGGCTTCCTCGAGGGAGCCTTCCTCCCGGCATCCTGACCGTCTGCCCCCCGTCTCCCGCTGTTCGAATCGCTCAAATGACCCCTTTCCGGACCTGGAAAGGGTCATTTGAGCGATTCGAAGGCTCGGGGGGAACCACTGGTGCGGTGTCGGTGGCTACGCATACGGTGGGTCGCGGACGGGGTACCGTGCCTCGCCACGGAGGGTGTGTGCGATGACTTGGAAGATCGAGCTCATCTTCGTGCCGGTCAGCGATGTGGACCGGGCGAAGGACTTCTACGAGAAGATCGGCTTCAACGCCGACCACGACCAGCGGCCCGTCGACGGCCTTCGCTTCGTTCAGATGACGCCCCCGGGGTCGGCCTGCTCGATCGCGTTCGGCACGGGTCTGGATATCCCGCTCGAGCCGGGACAGCAGAAGACGATCCAGGTGGTGGTTCCGGACGCCGACGAGGCGAAGGCGCATCTGGAGGGACTCGGCGTGCCGGCGAAGGGTGTCGAGGACCTCGGCTGGGGCCGCTTCGTATGGTTCGACGACCCCGACGGGAACACGTGGACGCTGCAGGAGCTGCCTGACTACAGCGCGCAGAACGCCGCCTCCTGAACTCAGGGCAGGCGCCCGAGATCCGGATGATAGGACGTCCCCGATCCGGATCTCGGGCTGTTCGCCGCGTCTCGGACTGCGGCAGAGGTCACCCGATGGGCTGCGTCAGGAGTTCACGCGGATGATCTCCTGCTGGTACGGGGCGATGACGTCTCCGGAGATGCGCAGGTCGAGCAGCAGGAAGCGGCGCGTCGCGGCATCCTCCTGCGCCCATGCCGCGAGGCGGTCGAGGTCGGCGAGCGTTCGCACGACGACGCCCTCCGCGCCCACCGCGGCGCCGAACGCGGCGAAGTCGACCTCGGGGATGCGCATCGGCCCCTCGGCCAGGCCCTTCAGCCCGTAGAGGTTCACCTCGGCGCCATAGGCCGCATCGTTCCAGATCACCGCGACGCCGCGGCCGCCGGCGGCGCGGACCGCCGACTCGAGGTCGGCGATCGCCATGAGCCCGCCGCCGTCACCCGAGGTGAGCACGACCGTCGACTCGCGGCGTGCGAGGGCGGCGCCGACGACGCTCGGCCAGCCCTGGCCGATGGACTGGAACGCGGTGCCGACCATCATCATTCGATCCGGAGCGGCGACCGGCCAGTACATGTTCGCCCAGCCGATGAAGTGCCCGCCGTCTGAGACGACGACGCGGTCCTCCGGCAGCAGCTCGGCGATGCGCCGCGCCGCCGAGCGGGGGTCGAGGCGGCCGTCGGGGGCGAGGTCGTCGCCCGCGGCGTACGCGCGCGCGGCGGCGACGTCGACGGTCTCGCGCCATCTCGGTGCGGGCACAGCTTCGGATGCCGCGTCCGACAGGCCGACGGCATCCGTCTCCGCCGCGGCGTGTCCGGTCCCGGATCCGAAGCTGTGCTCGGAAGCAGAGGACCCGGACACACGCGAGACGAGCGTCTCGGCCGCGATCCGGGCGTCGGCGCGCACGAAACCGCCGACGTGCGGGTGCGTGGCCGTAGGCGCGGTGTCGATCTGGAAGACGCGGGTTCCCGGTGCGAACAGCTCGCCGAACCGCATCGTGAACTGGTTGAGGGAGGCGCCGAAGACGACGGCGACGTCGGCGGTGTGGATGAGGTCCATCGCGCCATCGGCCCCGAATCCGCCGGTGACGCCCAAGTCGTGGTGAGAGTCGGGGAAGACGCCGCGGCCGAGTGCGGAGGATGCGGTCAGCGCCCCGGTCAGATCGGCCAGCTCGCCGAGCGCGGCACCGGCGCCGGCGAGCCAGGCGCCGCGGCCGGCGAGCAGGAACGGGCGATCGGCGGTGCGCAGCGCCTGCGCGATCTCGTCGAGCATCCCGTCGGCGAACTCGCCTTTCGGTGCGAGGGGAGCGGGGATCCTCGGCTCCGGGGCGGAAGGCACGTCGCCGGCCTCGAGCGCGGCGACGTCGTACGGGATCGCGAGGACCACGGGTACCCGGTAGGTGAGGGCGTGCTCGATCGCGATGACGGTCGTGGCCGCGGCATCCGTCCGTCCCACCGTGTACGTGCGCGCGCCGACGGCCGAGGCGAGCGCGATCTGGTCGACGTCCCACGGGCGGGGGCCCGACGTGGGCTCGTCGCCCACCACGAGCACGAGCGGCACGTGCGCCTGCACGGCCTCCGCGAGCGCCGTGATCGTGTTGGTGAAGCCGGCGCCGTAGGTCGACGTTCCGGCGGCGATGCGTCCGGACGCGCGGAAGTGCGCGTCGGCGGCGACCACCGCGCCCTGCTCGTGGCGGACAGCGGTGAAGACAGCATCCGTCTGCTTCTCGATCGCGTCGAGGAAGTAGGCGTTGCCATTGCCCATCACGCCGAAGACGGCATCGATGTGCTGGGCCAGGGCGAGGGCGACGTGGGCGGAGACGGTGGGCATGCGAAAGCCTTTCGAGACAGGGACGGAGTGAATGCTGATTCCGTATGTGTCTCGCCCTCGCGTCTGTGCAACAGAACGCCGCGGGTGCTTCGTGCCTCTTTTTCAGGCACCGGCCTCACGTGGACCGGACAGGTCGATTCTAGCCGTGCTCGGGGTGCAGCGCGATGGTCGAGCCGGTGCGATCGCCGAGGCGGATGGCAGTCACCGATTCGGGCGGCAGCGGCTCCCAGTCGAACTCGGCGACGCCGGTCGAGCCGATCACGATCGTGCCGTCCGGCTGCCGCTTCCAGCGCAGAGCGAAATAGTCCTCATTGTGCTCGTCGGGAAGATGGGCGTGCAGCGCGATCTCGTCGAGACTGCGATCGGAGAGGATGCTGTGCGCGCTCGCCCGGACGACGATCATCTGCTCGCGATCGAGCAGGATGGCGTTCAGGCTCGCGAGCGGGAAGACCTCGCGCAGCCGCCGGACGACCTGCACCGTGGCTTCGTGCAGCGGCAGCCCGAGGGCGAGTTGCTCGCGGATCAGGGTGAAGTACATCTCGCTGTCGGTCTCGCCCTCCATGCCGGCGAGGGCCTCGGGTGACAGCAGGGCCCGAAGCTGCGCGATCGGCTTCAGCGCGCCGTTGTGCTCGAAGGCCAGATCGCCGCGCTGGAACGGATGCGCGTTGTGGTCTGCGATCGGGATCCCGGACGTCGCCCAGCGCAGGTGCACCATGGCCGAGTGGGCTGGGGTCGTCATCGCGGCCTCGAAGCCCGGGTCGGTCACGGCCGATCGTGCGGACTTGTGCACGACGGGGGAGTCGCCGGCGTGCTCGACGCCAGCCCAGCCCCATCCGTCGCCGTGCAGGCGCGCGAGGGAGACCAGGCTCTCCATCCCGGGGTCGCCCAGTTCGCGCCGCACCGTGGAGGAGGCGGGAGAGACGAACGCGAACAGGCGGCACATGGTTCTTCGTTTGTACCTCATTCCGGATCGGCGCGCCCGCTCAACGGTGCGACTCCGCGAGGGGCCGCCGGTCGAGGGCGAGGATCATCACCATCGCGGCGAAGGCGAACGGCGCGAGGAGGAGGAAGAGCGGCGGGAGCGAGTCCGCGTAGGCCTCGGCGATCGCCAGACGGAGTGACGGCTCGAGCGTCGCGAGGCGCTCCGGGGAGATCGCGGCGACGCTGAGCCCCGTGGGTGCCTCGACCGCATGGGAGCGCAGCGCCGACATCATCGAGTGGTGCAGCCGAGCGGCGAAGGCGACCCCGACCAGCGAGATGCCCATCGTCGCACCCGCCTGGCGGAAGAAGTTGTTGGCGGCCGTGGCGACGCCGATGTGACGCACGGGGATCGCATTCTGCGCGAGAAGCGTCAGCAGCAGCACATTGGTGCCGACCCCGGCACCCAGCAGCGCCGCGTACAGCGACAGATGCAGTGCATCCGCATGCCGGTCGAGGGTGCCCAGCAGCACCAGCCCGACACCGACGGCACCTGCGCCGACCGCAGGGATGAGGATGTACCGGCCGGTGCGGGAAACGGCGAAGCCCGTGAGCGTCGACGCGAGCACGGTGGTGGCGATCATCGGCAGCAGGAGCAGGCCCGCGTGGAACGCAGAGAGGCCCAGCACCATCTGCGCGAACGAGGGCAGGTAGGCGAGCACGACGAACGATGACACCCCGCTGGAGAGCGTCCCGGCCAGCGTCGCCAGCATGAACGTCCGACTTCGGAAGAGGATGCCGGGAAGCACGGGCTGGTCTGCGCGGCGCTCGGCGAAGAAGAGGGCGAGGGCCGCCGCGATGCCCGTCGCGGCGATGAACCAGGACCATTCGGGGCTCAGCGTGCCGGAGGTCGCGGTCACCAATGCGGTGGTGGCGATGCACAGCAGCAGCATGCCGGCGATGTCGGGGCTGATCGGGGACTCACTGCGCGGAGTGCGCGTGATGTGACGGCCGCACAGCGCCATCGCGCCGAGCAGCAGCGGCAGAGTGCCCCAGAACACCCATCGCCAGCCGGGGCCGTCGGTGAGCCAGCCGCCGATCAGAACGCCGCTCGTCGTGGCCACAGCCCAGACGGATCCGAACGCGCCCGCGTACTTCGCGCGCTCCCTTGGCGGCACGGTCGCGGCCATGATCGTCTGCGTGAGCACCATCACCGCGCCGCCGCCGATACCCTGCACCAGCCGGGCGATGATCAGGACGTCGAGGTTCCAGGAAAGCGCACCGAGGAGCGTGCCGATCCCGAACACGGTGCTCGCACCGAGGAGGAGCGCCTTCCGGTCGATCACGTCGGCGAGGGCGCCGGCCAGTGGCATGCTCAGCGTCGCCGTGAGCACGAAGGCGGCCACGATCCAGCCGATGCGATCCAGCCCGCCGAGCTCCGCGATCACCGTCGGAAGCGCCGTGTTCAGCACAGTCTGGTTGAACGAGACGACGAGCATCGACGCCATCAGGCAGGCGACGAGGATCCGCACGGATCCGGACGACGCCCCCTCGTTCATCGGGCGCAGTGCTCAGCAGGCCGGGCGATTGAGCACGTCGGAGGAAACCCGCTGCTGCTGAAGCTCGCCGATCGGTCCGAGGAGGAGGTTGCGGTCATCGACCATCACGCGCCCGCGTAGCAGGGTCATGGTGTTCCATGCCCTGGTGCGATAGCCCTCCCACGGCGTGTAGTCCGCCTCATGCAGGTCAGCGGCCGTGACCCGGCGGTCGACGTTCGTGTCGAGCACGGCGAGATCCGCATCGCTGCCGACGGCGATCGCGCCCTTGCGGGGGTACAGACCGAGGATCTTCGCGGCGTTGGCCGAGGTGAGGTCGACGAAGCGCGTGAGGTCGAGACCCCGGTCGACGACGCCCTCCGTGTAGGCGACAGCCATCCGCATCTCCACGCCGGCGTGACCGCCGGTTGCGTCGTAGATCGTGTTGCCGCGGGTCTTCACGTCGAAATCGGTGCACACGCCGTCGGTGGCGAGCGTGCTGAGCGTGCCGTCGATCAGTGCCGGCCACATCCGGTCGCGGTCGTCGGCGTCTTTGAGCGACGGGTAGGTGTGGTAGATCGCGCCGTGCGGCTCGCGGTAGTTCTCGGCTGAGAAGTACGCGTAGTGGGGGAGGATCTCCCCGTAGATCGGAGCGCCTTCCCCGCGCGCCTGGCGGATCGCGTCGATGCCGTCGTTCGCACTCACGTGCATCAGGTAGATCGCGGCGCCGACGTGCCTGGCCAGCGTGATCGCGCGCTGGAACGACAGCCGCTCGGAGAGCACATTGTGCGCATGATGCATGTGCTCGATGCCGATGGTGCCCTGGTGCTTCAGGCGCCGGTAGGAGTACATGACGATGTCGTCGTCCTCGGCGTGCACGGCGAGCATGGCACCTGCGGCGGCCGTCTGCTCCATGATGCCCCACATGTTCCCGAGGTCCGTCTTCTGATACGGCCGGGTCGGCGTGGTGTTGGTCATCCACACCTTCCAGCTGCCGTGCCCGTTGCGCACGGCATCCGGGATCTGCTCGAGCACGCCGAACGGGATCTCCGGCTCCTTGAAGGTGCCGTGCAGAGCGAAGTCCGTGTATGTCTGGCCGTTCCATTCGGCAGCCTTACGGCGGAATGAATCCTCGAGGTCGTCGCCCGGCTGCCAGTGCGCGAAGTCGACGAGCGTGGTCGTACCGCCATGGATGGCGCCCTCGCTGACGCGGTCGGCGCCGAAGCACATGATGCCGCTGTCCGCGGCGGTGGGCAGCACCGAGTTCGTGTGGACGTGCGGGTCCACGCCGCCAGGAACCACGAGCTTGCCGGCCACGTCGATGACGCGCGCGGCCGAGTCGGGAGGGGTGGTGCCGGCGAGGGCCAGAGCTGCGATGCGTCCGTCTGCGATCGCGATGTCGAGGCGTTCGGCGCCGGCCGGCGTGACGACGAGTCCGCCGGTGATGAGGAGGTCGTACATCTCAATCCTCTTTCCGTTCGAAGGGTGTGGTGCGCAGATAGCGGGAGGGGAGGGTGACCTTGACGCTGCGCCGGGCGTTGACCAGCTGGGCGACGGAGACATCGGCGGCGGCGGACAGGAACATCGCCGTTCGCTCGCGCGTCCAACCGCGGTCTGCCTGCAGGATCGCCATCGTCTCGTCGAGTGCGACGGTCGCCGCCTCGTCGAGATCGGCGCCGTCGCCGAGCACGATCATGCGATCCTCCGCGAAAACCACTGGGCCGCGCACGGGGGCAGGGCGGACGACGCGACAGGAGAGCTCCACAGCCCCTTCCATCTCGACCGCGGTGAGTGAGCACTCCCCGTCGCCTTGGACAGCATGCAGGTCGCCGACGTACAGGCGTCCTCCTTCGAGCTGGGCCGTGATGAACAGCGATGACCCGGCGATGATGTCGCGACAGTCCATGTTGCCGCCGTACCGCCCCACGGTCGAGGAGCTCGGGCTGGCGTCCGCGGGGGCGAAGCCGATCTTGCCGATCATCGGCCGGATGGGGATCAGCACTTCATCGTCGAAATGGGCGAATCCGTCTCGCACTGGCACGATGTGGCCGTCCATCCGCAGCGGCGACCCGAATCCGCCGCGTCCGGGCATCGTCACCATTGCGCCACGATCGGCGAGGTGGATCTCGTGCACATCGATCCGCACGAGGTCTCCGGGAACGACACCGGAGATATCGATGGGTCCGGTGACCGGGATGCTGAGTGCGGAGTAGTCCTCGGTGCGTTCGAACGCGCCACCGGTGAGCAGGCTCCGCGCCTCGACGCGGAACAGCTCGCCCTGCTCGACCTGCAGCACGGACGGCGCGTCCGGATCGAACTCGGCGCGAGCGTGGAGGAACCCGACGTGCGCAGGAGACTCGACGTCCATCAGCGCGTCGCGGCGCCGTACACGGGGATCACCCAGTCGCGGTACTTCTCGATTCGGCCGCGGACGGCCTGCTGGTACAGGTCCTGGAGCTGCGAGGTGATCGGACCGGCGGCGCTGCCGTCGCCGATCGGCGTCCGATCCACAG
Source organism: Microbacterium sp. SD291 (assembly GCF_017355365.1). Lineage (GTDB taxonomy): Bacteria > Actinomycetota > Actinomycetes > Actinomycetales > Microbacteriaceae > Microbacterium. Next base: position 56,328 of record NZ_JADIJR010000007.1, read on the forward strand.
AGGTGACATGGTTCACCTCGGCCGCGCTGCCGCAGACGAAGATCTCGTCGGCCGAATAGAGCTCGGTGCGATCGATGGGCCGGAGGTCGACGTCGAGCCCGAGTTCGGTCGCTGCGAGCTGCAGCACGCTGTCACGGGTGATGCCCTCGAGAATGCTCTCGGTCGACGGTGGCGTGCACAGACGCCCCTGGCGCACCATGAAGACGTTGTAGCCGGCACCCTCGGCGACGTGCCCGCTCTCGGTGAGGAGGAGCGCTGCGCCGTACCCGTTGCGCCGCGCCTCGAGGAGCGCCAGCCGCCCGTTCTGGTAGTTCGCGATCGACTTGATCCGCGGCGGCATCGCGCGGTCCGAAAGGCGGGCCCAGCTGCTGATCTGCACGTCGAGCCCAGTGGCGCCGAAGTAGTTTCCCATCGGGATCGCCGCCATGTAGACGGTGGCGGGCCCCGTGTCGTCCGGCTTGCCGTCTGGGGAGTCGACGAACACCTGTGCGCGCATGTGCAGGTTCGCCCGCAGCTCGTTCGCACGGACGAGCCCGAGCAGCTGGTCGGAGAGGACGTCGATGTCGGCGGGGCCGGCGATCTCGACGACGCGCATCGAGTCGAGCAGCCGGCGCATGTGATCCTGCACGCGGAAGGCGTACAACTCGCCGTCCTCCTCGCTCCAGTAGGCGCGGAAGCCCTCGAAGACGCCCACTCCGTACTTCATGCTCGTGCTGAGCACGTGCATCTTCGCGTCCGCGTACTCGATGAGCTCGCCGTCGTGCAGAAGGTAGCGAACGGGGGAGGAAGCGGTGGACATCAGCGGCACCATCCTGTCTGTCTTCATTGAAACGGGATTCTCATCACCATAATGAAGATTCATTGCCGTGATGTCAATGGCGATGAAGAGCAGGCTTCGCTGTGCGAGTCGCATTTCGCGACCTAAACCGCATTATTCCAAGTGGGATTGGGATACCCCCTTGACGCGAGGTCCAAGTGCGTCTTCAATAAAGTGAGGATCCGTTCAGGGTCCCGATGACGACGAGGTCAACCCGGGAGCTCCCATGTCAGAACTGTCGTACTCCGACGCGCACCCGGCGTGCGCCGACGCCGGAGGTGGTCGAACTTGACTGCTCAGATCCACCCGCCCACGTCTCCCGCGATCCGGGTCATCCGTTGGCGGCGCAGCCGCCTGCGCCTCGGCGGGCACGGCAACGCCATTGCGGTGGCGATCGCGCTCGTGATCATCGTCGGCCTTCCTGCGCTCGCGCTGATCGGGCCGTATCCGTTCGACCCTCTGCGTCCGGACCCCTACGCGATCGGCATCGCCCCGAACGCCACGCACTGGTTCGGCACCGACGGGAACGGCATGGACGTGTTCTCCCGTACGATCGAGGCCGCGAAGCTCGACGTGCCGATCTCGGTCGCCGCGACTCTTCTGGCGCTCGTCGTCGGCGTGCCGATCGGCCTCTTCGCGACGAGCGGGCGGGTGGGCGATGCCGTCATGCGGGTGGTCGACGCCTTCGCCGCCCTGCCGATCATCGTGATCGCCATCGTCGCGATCCAGCTCATGGGCGGCGGGGCGTGGAACGTCGTCCTCGCCATCGCGATCGTCGCCGCGCCCCGGTTCGTCAGGCTCTCCCGCGCCTCGGCTCTGGCCCTCCGCTCGTCGAGGTACGTCGAGGCCGCCATCGCGATCGGATGCTCGCCATTGAGGGTCGCCTTCAACCACGTCTTCCGGAACGCGTACGGCGTCGTCCTCGTGCAGGCCACGCTCACGGCGGCCAACGCCCTCGGCACCATCGCCGCACTGAACTTCCTCGGCGTGGGGGTCAAGCCTCCGCAGCCCACCTGGGGTGCGATGATCAGCGACGGAGCGAGCATGCTGATCCGCGGGGAGTGGTGGGCGGCGGCGTTCCCCACGCTGGCCATGCTGCTCGTCATCGCCTCCTTCAACGTGATCGCCGGAGCGATCGAGAACCGCATCGAGCGTCTGGAGCGTGCGCGATGAGCGTCGGACTCGAGGTCAGCGGCCTCGTCACGGATTTCGAGAGCAGGCAGCACTCGGTGCGCGCTCTCCATGGCATCTCCTTCGAAGTCGGCGAAAGCGAGATCGTCGGCATCGTCGGCGAGTCGGGATCGGGGAAATCGACCGTCGTCCGCTCGATCATCAAGCTGCTGATGCCCCCGGGGAGGGTCGCCGAAGGACACGTGGACTTCTACGGCACTTCGCTGCTCGAACTGCGCGAGCGCGAGCTGCGCCGCATCCGCGGCAAGGAGATCGGGTTCGTCGCTCAGAACCCGTTCAGCGCGCTCAACCCCGTTCTGCGGATCGAGAGGCAGTTCCAGAACATCGCCAGGGCGCACGGGATCCCGCGGGACGACGAGATGCGGCGTCGGGCGATCGAGCTGCTCGAGGCGACGGGCGTCAAGGAGGCCGAGCGGGTCATCGGAGGCTATGCGCACGAACTCAGTGGCGGGATGGCGCAGCGAGTAGTCATCGCGATGGCGCTTTTCCTCAATCCCAGGCTGGTGATCGCGGACGAGCCCACGACGGCGCTCGACCTCACCGTGCAGCGTCAGGTGCTCGACACGCTCACCCGGCTCACGACTGGGAGCGGCCGCTCGATGCTCATCGTCACCCACGACCTCGGCGTCGTCGCGAAGTACTGCGATCGGGTGCTCGTCATGTACCAGGGGCGGCTCGTCGAGCAGGGCCCGGTGTCGAAGGTCTTCGTCACCCCGGAGCACGACTACACGGCCTCGCTGCTCGAATCCGTGGTGCGTCCGGACGCCGCCCCGCCGGCCGGCACCGCTCCCATCCCCGCTGTCGACCTGGTGGGCGCACCGCGCCCGGGAGGGCTCTGAGATGGCCATCATCGAGCTGAAGGACGTCGTCAAGGCCTTCCCCTTGCCGCACGGCGGGTCCAAGATCGCGGTCGACGGCATCAGTCTTGCCGTGGAGCAGGGGGAGTGCCTCGGCATCATCGGAGAATCCGGTTCGGGCAAGTCGACGCTCGGTCGCCTGATCCTCCGACTCTATGAGGCCGACTCCGGGACGGTGCTCCTCGACGGTCGGGACATCGGCGCGCTGAGCCCTCGGGAGCTGCGCCGCAGCCGGCACCGGTGGCAGATCGTCTTCCAGGAGCCATTCGCCTCGCTGAACCCGCGCCTCACGATCGGGCAGATCGTCGAGGAGCCGCTCATCGTGGCCGGCAGCGTCAGGAGTCGCGTCGCGCGCCGCGAGCGCGTGGCCAGGACGCTCGAGGAGGTCGGTCTCTCGGGAGACTTCCTCGATCGCCGTCCCGCCAACCTCAGTGGAGGCCAGCAGCAGAGGGTAGGTATCGCGAGGGCGCTAGTCACCGACCCGAGCATCGTCGTACTCGATGAGCCGACGGCGTCCCTCGACCTCACCATCCGCGCATCGATCCTCCGGATGCTGAACCGTCTGCGGGAATCGCGGGATCTGACCTACGTCTTCATCTCGCATGACATCGAGACGGTGCGCCACTTCTGCTCGAGGGTGATGGTCATGCACCACGGCCGCTTCGTCGAGAGCGGCCCCGCGCTGCAGGTACTGGACAACCCGCAGGAGGAATACACCCGCGGCCTCATGTCGGCAGCCATGCCGCCGATCCCGTACCGAGGGCGCGCGCACGCGTCCGAGATTCAGGCAGGAGCATCATGATCCGCTATCTCGCGTCCCGCCTCGCCGTCGCGGCTCTGCTGCTGTGGGGGCTGATCACGCTCAGCTTCGCGCTCGTGTCCCTGCTGCCAGGCGACCCGGCTGTCGCGCTGCTCGGCGAATACGCCACGCCGTCGGATGTCGCCAGGATCAACGCCGAGCTCGGCCTCGACAAGCCCTATTTCGAGCGCTATCTCGACTATCTGCTGCGCACTCTGGGCGGCGACCTCGGAACCTCGTTCTTCACCGGCAGCTCGGTGTCCGAGGAGCTCTGGACGCGCGTGCCCAACACGCTCGTCTATCTCGTGCCGGGGCTGCTGCTCGCGCTCGTGATTGGCTTGGGACTCGGCACTCTCGCCGCGTACCGGGTGGGTCGCCTCGCAGACCGCTCGTTCAGCGTGGTCGTGTCGATCCTGATGGCGATGCCGGAGTTCGTGCTGGCCCTGCTGCTCCTCTACATCTTCTACCAGCAGCTCCGTGTCGCCCCGGCCCCCCTCGGGATGCTCTCCGCGGCCGACATCACCCCTCCGGTCATCACGGGCTGGCTTCCCGTCGATGCGGTCCTCGCCGGTCAATGGGGCACCGTCGGGTCGATCCTGAGCAGGGCAGCGCTGCCCATCGTCACTCTCGGTCTGTTCTTCGCGGCACCGTTCGGGAAGACCGTCCGCACGGGCCTCCTGCAGATCCTGAACTCGCCTCAGATCGAGTTCGCACGTGCGTGCGGGCTGCGGCCGTGGCAGGTCTTCGGCTACGCGCTCAGCGATGTCCGTGGGGCACTCATGACATACATGGTCCTGCTGTTCGCGGCCGCACTCAGCGGCGCGGCGATCGTCGAGAGCGTGTTCTCCTGGCCAGGAGTGGGCGGCTGGTCCCTCGACGGCGTGCTCAAGGGCGATGTGCCCGTTATTCAGGGGTTCGTCCTCGTGATGGGCGCGACGAGCCTGCTCGGGTACGTCATCCTCGACACTCTCATCACCCTGCTCGACCCTCGGACGAGGGCGATCGCGGCGCCAACCAGGGGGTCGCGGCCGCCGCTGACGGTCTCCGAGCCGGAGACCGTGCCGGCCGGCTGATTCCGCAGCGGAGTCGGCGTCCGGATCGGTGCCGAAACTCTTGACAGCACCCTCTATCTTCAATAGATTGAAGCCATGTTCACTAAAGTGCATGAAGACGAGTTGACAGTCCTCGGCGGGACCTACCCGCTCAGTGATCTCGTCAGCTGGGTTCCACGGGGCTCGACGGGGTACCAGTCATCCAACTGCTACCTCCTCAGCGAGGGCGACCAGCACCTCCTCGTCGACTCCGGGCTGGCCATCCATGGCCAGCAGGTGCTCGACGGCCTTGCCGAACTGCTCGGCGAAGGCGGGGGAGTGTCGGTCTTCTTCACTCGTCCTGAGATGGACTGCGTATCGAATCTCGAGCCCATCGCACGGCGCTTCGACATCCAGCGCCTCTTCACCGGCGGCGTGATCAACCCCTTCGACGCTTTCGACGATGTGGGCCTGCTCGCCCTGCGCGGCCGGCGCGAGCAGATCGACGGCACGCGTACGACCGAGGGCGACGCCGTCGAGCGGGCGATGAGCATCGAGATCGCACCCGGCCGCGTCCTCGCGGTGCAGTCCCCGCTGCTGCGCCTGCTTCCGACGTTCTGGGGGTGGGACGAGAAGACGGGGACGATCTTCACATCGGACACGTTCACGCACGGGGTGATGGACCGTCCGGATGGATATCGGTTCATCGACGACACCGTCGACGACCGCACGACGGTCGAGCAGGTCGCCGCTCACATCTCCGCCAAGTACGAATGGCTGCCGCGCGCGACGAAGCACCCGCTCAGGGACTGGCTCTCCGCGACTTTCGCCGAGCTCGAGCCCGAGACCATCGCCCCCTCGAGGGGCTCAGTCATCCGAGGGCGCTCCTCGGTGCGCCGCCACCTCGACCTCATGCTGGCCGCTCTGGCCGACGCCGTTTAGGAGAGCACCATGGACACCACCAACGCCGTCGAGACCATGAGCAGCGACTTCCCGCGCGAGATTGCGCCCGGAGTCTTCTGGATGGGGGCGTGCCTGCCCTTCCACCTCTCGGACCGGGTCATCCACGGTCACAACTCCGCCTACGTCGTGCGCGGCACCGACGCCTCGGTGATCGTCGACACCGGCAACCCGTCCAGCTGGCCGACGATCTCGAAGAAGCTCGACGAGATCCTCGGCGATGAGCCTCTGACCTATGTCTTCCCGACCCATCCGGAGCTCCCGCACACCGGCAACCTCCCGCGGCTCGTCGAGAAGTATCCCGAGGTGAAGGTGATCGGCGACATGCACGACTATCACCTGTTCTACCCGCAGATCGTCGGCAACCTTCACTCCAAGGCTCCGGGAGACCGGATCGACCTCGGCGGGCAGGAGCTCCTGATCGTCGAGGCGATGATCCGCGACCTGCCGAACACGCAATGGGCGTTCGCGAAGGAGGGCGGCGTGCTCTTCACCGCCGACGGCTTCTGCTATATGCACCGCCCGGAGCTGGACGATGAGGATCCGCTGCACCTCCCGGGCGAATGCGCGCTCACCACCGACGAGCTCGCGAAGCCCATCGCCGTGGAGAACGCCGCGTTCTTCACGGGCAGCGCGCTGTACTGGGCGCGCTTCAACAACGACGCGGACCGCGTCTACGACCGTGTCCTCGGGCTCATCGACGAGCTCGGGGTCCAGATGGTCGGTCCGACCCACGGCAACGTGATCACGAACATCCGTGCGGTCGAGCCCATCATCCGAGCGGGCCACAAGCAGGCCTACCGATACTGACGGAAGGCCTCCGCTCACCACCCTCGCTGTTCCCCTGTCATCACCCTGAGTTCAGAACGGAACCCGAAATGAAGCACAACCGCCTCGCAGGCCTCGGTGCACTCACCGCGACCGCCGTCGCTCTCGCCGGCTGCGCCGGCTCTGGCGCGAGCTCCCAGGAGAGCGCCGCGCCAGTCGCACTCGACAACGTCGTCGTCGCGGTCGGCGCACTGCCTGACAGCCTGACGCCCTCGCCATGGGGTGGCAGCGCCTCCCACGTCGTCCTGAGCGGACTCGGCTCGCAGCTGCTGACTTACGACCGCAGCGGCGGAGACGAGCAGAACTGCCTCGAGCCGTCCATCGAAGTCAGCGGAAGGCTGGCGGAGAGTGCCGAGATCAATCCCGAGGGCACCGGCGTCATCGTCAAGCTGAAGCAGCTCACCAGCCAGTGGGGCAACACCCTCTCCGCGGAGGACGTCGCGTGGAGTCTCGCGATCGGCATGGTCCGCCAACCCGTCATGAAGGGCACTCTGAAGACGAGCGGCTTCGACGTCGACAACCTTGTGACCGTCATCGACGACAGCACCGTCCAGCTCAACACGACCGCCATCAACTCGTACACGCTGGCCGCACTTCAGAACAACCTCTTCTACATCCACGACAGCGTCGAGGCGAAGAAGCACGCGACCGAGGCCGATCCCACCGCGAACGACTGGCTCTCGAAGAACCTCGCCGATTACTCCGGCTGGGAACTCGAGGAGTTCACGCCGGGAACCTCGCTGACGCTGACCGCAGACGAGGAGTGGGAAGGCGACCGGGGCTCGGTCGAGCGCCTGGTGGTCAAGGCCGTGCCGAACACCGCGACCAGGAGCCAGCTCGTCGAGTCCGGCGAGGCGCACGTCGCGGGGGCGTTCGAGTACGACCAGTACAGCTCGATGGCGGAGACCCCCGGCGTCGAGGTGCAGGACTGCGTGAGCCAGACCCGTGACACCCTCATGATGAACACCAAGGCGGGTCCCCTGGCCGAGCCCGAGGTTCGCCGGGCGATCTCCATGGCGATCGACCGCGAGGCGCTGCTCGAAGGAGCGTACGCGGGGTACGGCGAGCCGGCGAAGGCCATCTTCCCCGGCGTCGACGCGACCGAAAGCTACGAGTTCGACCCGGATGCGGCTAAGGAGGCCATCGCGGACGCCGGATACCCTGACGGCTTCGACATGGTCCTCAGCTACAGCGTGACACGGCCAGGGCCAGTCGCCGAGCGCTCAGCCGTGCTCATCCAGTCGATGCTCGGCGAAGCCGGCATCCGCGTGGAGCTGCAGAACATCGCCAGCTCCACGGACTTCTCCACGGCGCTCATCGAGGGACGCTACCAGGCCGTGCTCTACTCGGAGCCCATCGTCATCGCCGACCCGGCTTTCTACAGCTACGCGTTCTACGGCGGCGGCGCGCCGAGCAACAGCACCGGCTGGTCGGACCCGCGCTTCGATGAGGCGAGGATGCAGCTCGCGACGACGCCGTACGAGGACGCCGATGCGCGACAGGCGCTCCTGCAGGAGATGGCCGAGTACATCGACGAGGGCGCGCCCATCCTCTCCCTCGTGGAGACCCGGAACATGCTGGCACGCACAGCGGGGCTCACCGGCGCCGTCCCCCTCACCAACGGGCAGATCCACTTCGCCGGCCTCGGCGAGTGATCGGCTGACCGAGCATCCCGGTGCCGGCCGGCGAAAGACTCCCGGCCGGCACCGGACACGAAAGGAGAACGATCATGATCGAGATCTGCGGCAAGCAGGTGCGCGACACCCTCGAGGAGCTCCTCGACCCTCGGACGACCGCCCTCGTCGTCATCGACATGCAGAAGGGTGCGGTATCGCATGGCGGCGCCATCGGCGACTCCGGTCATGACATGAGCATGATGCCGCGCGTGGTGGAGCAGTGCGGCCGCGCCATCCGGGCGGCCAGGGCGAACGACGTCGCGATCTTCCACATCCGCGTGGAGAACCTGCCGGACGGCAAGAGTTCTCCGGCCGCGTGGCTGCGTGCCCTCTACACGGCGGCGAACGGCCGCCCGATCGACCTCGGAAGGCTGAGCGTCAAGGGCGACCCAGCAACGGACTTCTGCGAGCCGTGCGAGCCGGAGGACGACGAGGTCGTCATCACGAAGCGCCGCCCGAGCGCGTTCGTCAGCACCGAGCTCGAGCTGCTGCTACGCAGCCAGGGCATCGAATCCGTCGCGCTCGTCGGCGTCTCCACGGGAGGCTGTGTGGAGGCGACCCTCCGGGACGCCGTGCACAACGACTTCTACGCCGTGCTCATCGACGACGCGGTCGGCGCCTATGACGAAGTCGTGCACGACGCCGCGCTCACCGTGATGCGCGCCCGCCACGACCACTGTTCGCTCGACCAGGTGATCCAGGTCTGGGAGAACGCCGCTCGGTGAGCGGCAGGAGCCGATGATGACCACGACGAGCGTGCACCGGCTGGGCGGCGAGATCCGGCTCGATGAGCGGATCAGCTGGCGAGCGCCGGGCGCGGAGGGGACGCAGCAGGTCAGCTGCTACCTCATCGTCGGCGCTGCGGGCGCCGTGCTCGTCGACACGGGCATCCGCCTCCACGAGAACGTGATCCTCGAGCGACTGGGGTCGCTGCTCCCGGCCGGGACGCCGCTGTCCGTGCTGCTCACGCGAACCGAGATGGAGAGCTGCCTGAATCTGCCGATCATCGAGGAGCGGTTCGGCGTCGAGGCGGTCTGGTACACCGGGGGCATCACGGTGCCACGCAGCACCGCGGAGGTGCGACGTGTCAGCGTGGAACCGGGCACATCGCTGTGGATCGAGCCGTATCCGACGCTCCGGCTCGAGTTGATCTCGCCGATGCTGCGGCTGCTGCCCACGCTCTGGGTGCACGAGCCGCACAGTGGAGCACTGCTGACTTCCGACGGATTCACCCACGGCGACCGTCCCGTCGAATCGGGTCTCCACAAGTTCCAGTGGTTCCGCCGTGCCGAGACCTCGGCGATCGCGGCGCACGTGCGCCAGGTCGTCGCCGAGCGGAGCATCCGGTTTATCGCGCCCGGCTACGGCGAGCCGTTCACCGGGGAAGATCGCGTGCGCGCAGAGGCCGAGGCTCTCGCCGTGACGCTGGAGAGGATCGGGCTGTCATGAGAGTCGATGACGAGAGGGCTCGACTGATCGCCGACGGCGTCCACTGGCTCGGTGGCTGCCTTTCGGCCTTCGGGCACGGCGAAGAGGTCCATTACCACGTCTCGGCCTACCTCATCGTGGGGGAGACCCGCACCGCGCTGATCGACACCGGCGACCCCGCCCACCGGCAGCGCGTGCTCGCGCAACTCGACGACGTCCTCGGCGACCGGCCGCTCGACTACGTGATCCCCACGCATCCGGAGATCCCGCACGCGGGAAATCTCGCGGCGCTGCTCGACCGCTATCCCAGAGCGGTCGTGGCCGGGGAGGTGCGGGACTATCACCTGCACTTCCCCGAGTTCGCCGGACGCCTGCACGCGGTCGGCCCCGGTGAATCGCTCGATCTCGGCGGACGAGAGCTGCGGATGCTGCCGGCGTATATCCGCGATCTGGAGAACACCACCTGGGCTCACGACTCCGGTGCCGGTGTGCTGTTCGTCTCAGACGGATTCTCTTTCATCCACGACGTGCCGGGGCCCGATGACGAGGATGAGCCCGTGCACCGCCCGGGCCAGTGCCGTCTCTTCTCCGGCGAGATGCCGGAGCCGCCGACCGTCGCCCAGGCCGCCTACGGCACAGGGCGTGCCCTGTACTGGACAAGGTTCGTGGATGTGAGTGACGCCTTCGCAGCCATCGAGCGGGTGCTCGACGAGCATCCGACCCGGTTCATCGGGCCGGCCCACGGCAACGTCATCGACGACGTCGACGGGATGCTGCGCGTCTCGCTCGCCGCGCACCGCGCGGTCTACGAGGGGCGCGGACTCGGATGAACGGCAGCAGTGAACAGCAGGAACCGGCCGAAGCGGGCGCTATCGAGCGTCGATCGGGTCGACAGGGAGAGAGAAGAAGTGATGCGTGATCTCATCGGATACGGCGAGCACCCGCCGGTGGTCGGATGGCCTGGCGGCGCGCGCGTCGCCGTCTCCCTCGTCCTCAACTTCGAGGAAGGTGCCGAGAGGTCCATCGAGGCGGGCGACGCGCGGGACGAGGACATCTCGATCTTCGGCGGATGGTCGGCGGATCCCGCGCGGCGGAGCCTGATGAAGGAGTCGTTCTTCGAGTACGGCAGCCGCGTCGGAATCTGGCGGTACCTCGGCATGTTCCGCTCCTTCGGCGTTCCATCCACGGTGATGGCATGCGGTGTCGCTCTCGAGCGCAACCCCGAGGCCGCGCGTGCGATCGTGCGTGACGGGCACGAGATATGCGGACACGGGTACAAGTGGAGGGGTCTCGTCGGCATGACGCCGGACGAGCAGCGCGCAGAGATCCGGCGCTGCGTTGCCGCGATCGAAGAGGTCGCCGGAGTCACGCCGCAGGGCTGGTACGTCAGGGAGGGGATCACCGAGGAGACGCGCGGGATTCTGGTCGAGGAGGGCTTCCTCTACGATTCGAACTCGTACTCCGACGATCTGCCCTACTCCGTCGACACCGAGAACGGCCGGCACCTCGTCGTCCCCTACTCCGGAGACACGAACGACGCGCGGTTCTGGGGGAGCGGCAGCCTGGGCAGTCCTGACGACTTCTTCTCGGTCCTGAAGGACTCGCTCGACTGTCTCCTCCTGGAGGCCGAGGAAGCGCCGCGGATGATGTCGGTGGGCATCCACCTCCGCATCGGCGGCCGGCCCAGCGTGGCCATGGCAGTGCGGCGATTCCTCCAGTACGCGCAGGAGCAGGACGGCGTATGGTTCGCCACCCGCGCCGAGATCGCCCGGTGGTGGCTGGACAACGCGCCGGCCGCCTCCACGGCATCCGCGTTCGCCGAAGAGGCCCGCTGATGGCCGGCCCCGCGGTCGACCTCGGTCGCCTCGTCCACAACGCCGACGACATCGGATTCACGGATCTCGCGAAGACCGGTCTGAAGGGACAGCGTGACGAAGGGCAGGTCTGCACGCTCATCTCGCGCGAACTCAGCGGATCGGATGATCTGTGCGTCAGCCTCGGCCGGATCCTCCCCGGCCAGCACCATCTGTGCCATCATCACCCCGACGCATCCGAGTTCTACGTCGTCATCGCAGGCACGCCGATCGTGCATCTCGACGGCGTCGACCATCGTGCGCGCCCCGGTGACGGGATCTACATCCCTCGCGGCACCAGCCACGGCATCACGAACGACACGGACCAGACGGTCGAACTCGTCGTGGGCATGAGCAAGCCCGCCGACTGGGAATTCGTGTCCGACGAATGAACGTCGCCAGCCGTCGGCGGCCGGAGGTCGGCCTCATCACCGCAGACCCGACGCCCACTCTGCTCGGGCTGCTGAGCGTGCTCGGCATCGATTCGATCGTCGTCGATGCGGAGCAGACCGGCGTCACGGCGGCCGACTGCGCAGGCGTGGTGCAGCGGCTGCGTGGCAGCGGCGTCCGGGTCGGAGTGCGCGTGCCCTCGGTCGACGGCGACTGCCTGCTCACATTCGCCAACACCGGTGTCGATGAGCTCGTGCTGCCTCGTCTGCGCAGCCCGGACCCGCTTGAGACCGCGTACCGCGCGACGAGGTTCCCGCCTCTCGGCGAGCGGCCGCGACAGGTCTCGCCCGCCTCCGGATACGGCACGTCGTACGAGCACGCGCCGGTGCTGTCTGTGCTGTTCGAGACCGTCGAGGCGCTGGACCGCCTGGCGGACTTCATCGGACACCCGCGATTCCAGGGCGGCTGGGTCGGACCGACCGACCTGGCCGACGATCTTCGGCGCGCCGGTCGTGGTGACGAGCTCTCCGACGCGACGCAGCGGATCGTCGACGCGGTCGCGGACGCCGGGCACTCCATCGGACTGCCTGCGCCGAGCGCCGCGCGCGCCCACGAGGTGCACGCCCGCGGCGCCGACCGCAGTGCGATCTACTGGGAGCGCGAGATCGGCGCGGTGCTCCGGGAACTCGTGGGGGCGAGGCGCGAGAGCGCATCATCCTCTGGATATAATGACGCACCGTCATCAGAATGAAGGAATGAGCGTGGACGCCACTGCATCGCCGAAGGCTCTGGCCGAAGAAGGCCCCGATCGCGACTTCTGGATCGCTCATCTGGGCGCACAGCTGCGAGAGCAGCGCACCGGCCGCTTCACCGTCGAGGAGCTCGCTGAGCGTGCAGGCGTGAGCGCCGGCCTGATCAGCCAGATCGAGCGCGGCATCGGCAACCCGTCATTCGCGACACTGCTGCGTCTCGCGAACTCGCTCGATCTGCCGCTGGCGAGCATGTTCGCAGACCCTGATCCCGGCAACGACCATATGGTCGTCCGGCGCGCCGATCGACGCAGGATCGAGATCCCCTCACAGGGGATCATCATGGAACTCATCGTTCCCGACTCGGAGCGCAAGCTCGGCGTCGTGAACATGACGATACCTGCGCACTTCGACGGTGCGAGCGTGCCGCACTCCCACGAGGGCGAGGAGTGCGTGCTGGTCAGCGCCGGTCGCCTGGTGGCGACGGTGTCGGGTCGCGACTTCGAACTGGAGGCAGGCGACAGCCTCACGTACGACGCGTCCCTGCCGCATTGGTGGAGCAACCGCACCGACTCGGCAGCCGTGATGCTCGCCATCTCGACGCCGCCGTCGCTCGGTCGCGCGCACTGACACGGGGCGACCTGATGTCCGCTCCCGGACCGCGACGACGGCTCGGCATTCTCGTGCCTTCGTCGAACTCCAACGCCGAGTCGTCCCTGCAGCGCATGCTGGCCGGGCGGACCGACGTCTCGGCCCATGCCTCCCGCTTCCGGCTGCCGGCATCGCTGTCGGACCGTATCGATGCAGGCGTCCTCGGCGAGGCACCGGAGCTCCTCGCGGATCTCGAGCCGGACGCCGTCGCGTTTCACGGGACCTCGGGCTCCTGGACGGGCTTCGAAGGCGATCGCGAGCTCGCGGCCAGGCTCGAGGATGCCGTCGGCGCGCCGGCCACGACTGCTTCTCTCGCGGTGCGGGAGGCTCTCGACAGTCTCCGGATCAGCCGTGTCGGGCTCGTCTTCCCGGGGCCGCCCGATATCGCGGCGGGGATCGCCGCGCAGTACGGCGCCGACGGCATCGAGGTGGTGCGCACGTCGACCCCGGACGAGGTCCTGAGCAACGCGGAGATCGGCCGAGCCGACGAGGAATGGATCGCTGGGCTCATGCAACCCGCATTCGACGCGAAGGACATCGACGGCGTGATGTGCATCGGCACGAACCTCCGCTCGGCCTACCTCGTGGACAGCCTGGAGCGGGTGCACGGAATTCCGGTCGTCGACAGCGCGAGCGCGGTGCTCTGGCGGATGCTTCAGCTCGCCGGGGCGAACGGGCGCATCGCCGGGTGGGGGCGATTGCTGGCGTCCTGAAGCTCAGCGGTCGCGACGGCTCCACGCCGCCACGATCTCCCGCCGCGGGGCGATCCACGCACCGGTCTCGCTCGCGCGCGTCAGCAGCCCATCCAGCGCCCCGATGCAGCTCGGCCGCCCGATCAGGCGCGGATGCAGGCCGATGCTGAGCACCGAGGGGCCCTCCCGGTGATCGTCGAGGAGACAGTCGAGCGCACCCGTGAGGTAGGAGCCGAACGCGCGCGCGGTCGGGTACTGCGAGAGCAGGGCGGAATCGTTGGTATCGCCGGCGTAGGGAAGCACCGGCACGTCGATCCCGTCCGCGCCATCATGAGGCAGATCGTCGTTGAAGCTGTTCGAGTCGTACGCGAACGACGAATCGGACATGATCCGCCTGGTCGCCGGCGTGATCCCGTCCCGCGAGTACCACGTCGTCACCTCGGCGCCCGTTATCGCGGCTATCTCATCGCGCACGCGGTGGATGCGCGACTCCTCCTCCTCCGGGGAGAGATGCGTGTGCACATCCCACTTGTGCCCGTGTGCGGCGATCTCGTGCCCATCGCGGACGAGCGCCGCGGCGACCCGGGGGTTCGCCTCGAGGGCGACGGTGCAGCAGAAGGCGGTGGCGAGCGCCTTGTGCCGGCGGAGCGTGCGCAGCACGCGCCAGACCCCGGCGCGCGAGCCGTATTCGAAGGCGGACTCGAGGTCGAGGTTGCGTTGATCGGGGAGCGCCGGATGCCGCAGCCAGTGGCCGCCGAGATCGTCGGCGGCATCGCCGCGAGCGACGCTGCGCTCGGCTCCCTCCTCGATGTTCAGGACGATCGAGACGGCGACGCGGCTGCCGTTCGGCCATGCGAGAACGGGGGGATGCTCGCCGTATCCGCGCAGATCGCGGGGCATGGTGTCTGACATCAACGACTGTTCTCCCGTCTGGTCATATTGAAGAGTCTTCGATAAGATGAATCTACCGGCGAAGCGGCCGGTCGTCGAGAGGAATCGCGATGTCACTGCTGATCCGCGCAGGGGCTGTCGTCCCCGCCACCGGGGGCGTCGTCCTCGAGCGCGGCGGCGTCGTCGTGTCGCGCGGCCGGATCCTCGACGTCCTCGATGCCCGCGCCGCCGCCCAGCCGTTCGATGGACGCATCGTCGAGGAGCCAGACGGTGTCGTGATGCCCGGACTCGTGAACATCCACACACACGGGGTGAGCCCGTCCCCGCTCTTCCCGAGCGGATCGCCTGCGCTCTCCGAGGAGCGATGGCGGGCGAACCTGGACAGGCACCTTGAAACAGGGACGACGACGGTGCTCAGCACGTGCGGACTCGGCACCATGGAGGACATCGCCGAAGCCGACCGGCGACACCCGGTCCACGTGCGAGCCGCCACCGCGCACACTCCGAGCGCGCTCGCCGCGGCCAGGGCGGCTGACGGCGCAGGTCTCTCCGAACGGCATGCCCTGATGACCGTCGAGCGGATGCTCGAGTCAGGAGCCGTCGCGATCGGCGAGCTCGGCGGCGGTCAGACCCTCGGAGGGGGCGGTCAGGACCTGGTGTTCCTCCCCGCTGCGATCCTCGCCCGCACGGGGCGAACGATCTCCCAGGCGCAGGCCCGCTCGCTGAAGGAGTCGGTGCTCGGCAGGTTCATGAACGAGCGGAGCTACCGGCCGGAGGCCCTGCGTGCGGCCGCCGAGTCGTCCGGACTCGCGGACGTCGCCACCGAGGAGCTCAGAGAGCTGATCCTCAAGACCGTCATGCCGTCCGTCGGACACGCGCGCCACGGCATCCGTGAGGGTATCGAGCTCGCACGAATGCTGGGCGTCCCTGCTCTGGTGCACAGTGCGTCCGCCTCCGCCGAACTCATACGAGATCTGATCGCGGAGCGGGGGCGGCCGACGACGATCATCGCGGGGCACGTCAACCACACGTCCCACTCCGCTGACGAAGCCGTAGAGCTCGCCATCGCCGGAATGGAGGCCGGATGGTACGCGGAGGCGAGCGTCTTCGATCTCCTCGAGGGACGGGAGACGGTTCAGACCAGGGATCACTGGGACGCGCTGCTCAGCCGTCCCGGCCTCGTCGACGCGCTCGCCACGGACTACGGGCACGACGGGCGGCATGATCCCCTGATCGCCGCCGTGCAGGACGTGATCGACGCCGGACACCGTTCGCTGGCCGAGGCGGTCGAGATGGTCACCTCGGTGCCGGCTTCGCTGATACCCGGACTGGCTGAGGGCGGGGCGATGCTCCGCGCCGGTGCGCCGGCTGACATCGTGATAGCCCGGCGAGGCGACCTCAGAGACGTGCGGCGGGTGTTCGTCGGGGGAGAGGAAGTCGTGGTCGACGGGCGCCGGGCGACGGAGGTGCGCGCTTGCGAAGGCTGACGGCGCGGGAACGGCTGGCCGTGGCTGAGCTGCTCGGCACGACACCCGCACGAGAAGAGCTTGACGCGATCGCGGCCGCGATCGACGATCTGCGTGCAGGGCTCCCCGGCTTCCGTCGGGAAGCAGCCGCGCTGCTCGCGGAATGCGCCGATCATGAATGAGCTCTGGCGCTTGGACGTCGAGGCGGCGGCCGCGGCGCTCGCCGCTCGTGAGATCAGCAGCGTCGAGCTCGTCCGCTCTTCGCTCGCGCGCATCGAAGAGACCGAGCCGGCTGTGCACGCCTGGGCCCACATCGCAAAGGTCGGCGCTCTCACTGCTGCCTATGCGAGCGATGAAAGACGGCGCAGAGGAGAGCCGCTGAGTCGCATCGACGGCATCCCGATCGGGGTCAAGGACGTGATCGATGTCGAGGGGATGCCGACCCGTGCGGGCTCCGCATCCCTCAGCGGCAGCGGCCCCGTCCGAATCGATGCGGCCTCGGTCGCGCGGTACCGGGCATCCGGCGGGGTGCTGCTGGGAAAGACGCACACCTACGAGTTCGCCTTCGGGCAGGGGGAACCGCCCACTCGCAATCCTCGCGACCCCGCACGGTACGCCGGCGGGTCGAGCATCGGGTCCGGCGTGGCCGTCGCTGTGGGAGCCGTCCCGGCGACGTTGGGCACCGACACGGGTGGCTCCATCCGAAATCCTGCCTCCGTGAACGGTCTGGTCGGAATCAAGCCGTCGCGCGGGCTCGTCTCCACGGAGGGCAGCATCACGATCAGCGGCACGATGGATGCGATCGGCCCGCTCGCCTCCTCCGCAGCGGGGTGCGCGATCGTGCTCGACGCGATCGCCGAACGCGATCCCCACGACCCGTCGTTCGCAGCGGTCGCCGAGCGCACGGCGGAGGACGCGAACCTGCGCGTGGGCATGGACCGTCGGATGTGGGAGCGCTGGGGTGTGGTTCCCGCGGTCTCGGAGCGGATCGCCGAAGCGGCCGACGTGCTTGCCGCGGCCGGCATCGACGTTGTCGAGACCTCGCTGCCGGCCACCGATCTCGCCCTGACGGCGGGCCTTCTCATCTCGCTGTCGGAGTCGGTCAGATCGCATCGGGACCGGCTGCGACGCGATGCCGCCGGTTATCTGAGCGACACGCGGGTGATGATCGCGACCGGCGCGCTCCTGACGCCGCGAGACATCGAGCTCGCTCACCGGGTGCGCGTCGCGCTTCGGGTGAAGATCGAGTCAGTGATGAGAGCGGAGGGGCTGACTGCGATCCTCTCGCCGACGCTTCCGGCACCGGCGCCCCGGCTGGATGCGATGGCGAGCGAGCTGACCAGCAACGGGAGTCAGGCGTCACTCGGAAGCGCACTGCGCATGCTGAGCGCGGCCAATCTCACGGGCCTGCCGGCACTCAGCACGCCCGCCGGGACGCTCGACGGAAGGCCGGTCGGCATGCACCTCCTCGGGCGGATGCGGGGTGATGGAGAGCTCCTCGGTCTCGCCAGGCGCCATGAGAGCATCTCACCCTGGCGCGCGGAGCTGCCCGTCGAACCGGTGTCCGTCTGAGTGAGGGATGCCGAGGATGCTCGCATCCGACAGAATGGGCCGGTGACCGATGCATCGAACGAGCGCGAGACGCTGACCTGGGACGGCTTCGGATCGGCGACGAGGGACCTCGCCCGCACGATCCTCAACAGCGGCTTCGAGCCGGAGGTCGTCGTCGCGATCGCCCGCGGCGGGCTGCTGCCGGCCGGCGCCATCGCCTACGGACTCGGCGCGAAGAACTGCGGTGCGATCAACGTCGAGTTCTACACCGGCATCGGCACCGTGCTCGACGCGCCGGAGGTGCTGCCGCCCGAACTCGACATGGCCTATCTCGACGGCCGCAGGGTGCTCCTCGTCGACGACGTCGCCGACTCGGGTCGCACGCTCGCGCTCGCCGTGCAGCTGCTGAAGGAGAAGGGCGCGGACGTGCGCTCGGTGACGATCTACACCAAGCCCTCGACGATCATCCAGCCCGACTACGCCTGGAAGGACACCGATCTCTGGATCAACTTCCCGTGGTCGTTCCAGGGCACGGTCCGTGAAGAGGATCTCGGGCTCGCGCCCTCGGCCTGAGCCGCTGAAAGGGGTCGGCGAACCTCAGCCCCGCAGCAGCGCGCGCAACGACTGGATCGTGTCGGCCTCGGCCGCCGTCTTGTCGGGGCGGTACGCCTTCACACGGGCGAACCGCAGCGCGATCCCGCCGGGATACCGCGGTGATCGCTGCACGCCGTCGATCGCGATCTCCACGACGAGCTCGGGCCGCAGGAAGACGCCGCCTGCCGCCCGGTGCGTCTCGTACTCGGGGAACGTCTCGGTCTGCCACTTCAGCAGCGCATCCGTGAGTCCCTTGAACGTCTTGCCGACCATCACGAAGTTGCCCGGCTCGCCGAACTCGCCCTCCGGGTCGCGCGCGCCCAGATGCAGGTTCGACAGCCAGCCCCGCCGGCGCCCTGATCCCCATTCGGCGGCGAGCACGACGAGGTCGTACGTGAGCACCGGCTTGACCTTGATCCAGGACTTCCCCCGGCGCCCAGCCGCGTACGGCGATTCGATCGCCTTGACCACGACCCCCTCGTGACCGGCGGCCAGCGCCTCGCGAGACAGCTGCTCGGCGGTATCCGCGTCGTCTGTGACGATTCCGGGCATCCGCCATTCGCCGGCGATGCGCTCGAGCTCGCCCAGTCGCACGCTGAGCGGCTCGTCGGTGAGGTCGCGGCCGTCGACGTGCAGGACGTCGAAGAACCACGGGCGCAGCACGAGCTCACGGGAGACGTCGGCGCCGAATCGCGACATGGTCTCCTGGAAGGGCCGCGGGCCGCCGTCCTCGTCGAGGGAGAGTGTCTCGCCGTCGAGGATGAGGTCGGATGCCGGGAGGGCGCGCACGATCTCGACGATCTCCGGCACCCGGTGGGTGACGTCGGCGAGGCTCCGCGTGTACACGCCGACGTGGTCGCCGTGGCGATGCACCTGGATGCGCGCACCGTCGAGCTTGTACTCGACGGATGACTCCCCGGTGATCTCCAGGGCGGCGGTCGCGCTCGCGGCGGTGGCGGCGAGCATCGGGAGCACCGGACGGCCGACGACGAGCCCGACCGTGTCGAGCTCTCCCGGCGTGCCGGTGAGGGCGAGCAGCGCCGTCTCACCGAGATCGCCGGAGAGCATGGCCGCACGCCGGACCACGGCGGGCGGGCGATCCGAGGCACGTGCGATCGCATCGAGCAGCACTCCCTCGAGAGCGCCGGTGCGCAGCTCGCCGAGCATCGCGCGCGCGAGGAAGTCCCACTCCGCCGCCGTCGCGCGAGAGGCGAGCGCGGTGAGGTGCCTGTTGCGCGCAGCAGCCGATCCGGAGCCGGAAGCCGTCGCGAGTTCGGTCAGAGCGGCATCGACATCGGCGATGCTCAGCGAGGGAGCATCCGCGTGGATGACATCGAGCACCGAGAGACCGCGCCAGCCGACGCCGAGCCGCCCCTGGCGGGGGCTCGCGCGCAGGATCCCGATGAGCACCGGGATCTCGGCGGCATCCGCCTGCCTGAGCAGCCGCGTCAGGGCGTCGATCTTCGCGAGCCTCGACGACGTGGCCGCGACCTCACCTGCGGTGGCGACGACCTCAGCGAGCTTCATGTCGGCATTCTCGCACCGGCATCCGACATCCGCGTCTGCCGACGCCGTTCCGGTCGCACTCGGGCACGGTCCGCGGCTGCCGGACCGGGTCGAACTGCGACCGGAGCCCTGGAGCCTCAGCGCCCGGTGAACTCCGGACGCCGCTTCTCCTGGAAGGCCGCGAAGCCCTCGCGGTAGTCCTCGGTGTCGCACAGTGCCGCCTGGGCGGCGTTCTCGATGTCCACCGACTCCCACAGCGCCAGCCGCTCCTCGCGGATGCGGGCGATCAGCTGCTTGCTCGCGACGAAAGCCGCGGTGGCACCGCGAGCTGCGGCGGCAGCGGCATCCGTTGTCGCCTCGACCACCTCGTCGTCGGGGAACACGCGCGAGAACAGGCCGGAGGCGACCGCCTCGGTGCCGTTCATGAGCCGGCCGGTGTAGATGAGGTCGAGCGTCTTGTGCGCGCCGAGCCGCTCCAGGAACAGCGAGTGCCCGCCGGAGTCGAGGGTCGCGCCGAGCGCCGCGAACGGGGAGCCGATCTTGGCCGACTCGGCGACGTAGACGACGTCGGTGGCGATGAGAAGCCCGAGTCCGACCCCGAGGCATGCGCCGTGCGCGACCGCGAAGGTCGGCGCGGGGAAGCGCGACATCCGCTGCAGCAGGGGCGTCACCAGCCCGCCGAGGTAGCCCATGACGTCGTCGTCGCGCGGGTCGATGTCGGAGATGTCACGTCCTGCGCAGAATGCTCGTCCCTGACCGCGGAGCACGAGGGCGCGAACCCCGGCCGACTCGGCCTCCTCGTACGCCACGTCGAGTCCGTGCAGCGCCTGCTCGTCGAGTGCGTTGAGCTTCGCGGGGGCGTTCAGGACGACGGTGGCGACGCCGTCGTGGATGGTGAGTTCGATCATCGGATGCTCCGTTTCACACGTCGTAGTCGACCACGAGGCGATCGCTGGTGGGATGGGACTGGCAGGTCAGCACGTAGCCGCGCTCGAGCTCGTCCGGCTCCAGCGCGTAGTTCTCAGTCATCGTCACGCTGCCCTCGATCACGCGCGCGCGGCACGTGCCGCAGACGCCGCCCGCGCAGGCGAACGGCGCGTCGGGGCGGACCCGCAGCGCCGCGTTGAGCACCGACTCGTGCGCGTCGACCGGGCTCTCCACCGTCGAGGAGACGCCGTCGAGATTCACCTCGATGCGCACCGTCTTCTCGCCGGCGTGCACTTCGACCGGTCGCGCCGTGCGCAGCGGCTCGTCGCCGGTCGTGAACAGCTCGAAGCGGATGTGCTCCCGGGGCACGCCGACATCGGCGAGCACCTCGCGGCAGAGGTCGACGAGCGAGAGCGGGCCGCACAGGAACCACTCGTCGACGTCGGCCGGGTCGATGAGCACCCGGAGGATCGTCCGCAGCTTCTCCTCGTCGATCCGGCCCGACAGCACTGGCGCCGTGCGCTGCTCGCGGGAGAGCACGTGGTGCAGGGTGAGCCGGGTCGGGTAGCGGTCCTTGAGGTCGGCGAGGTCCTCCAGGAACATCACGTCCAGCGTCGAGCGATTCGTGTACAGCAGCGTGAAGCGGGAGGTGTCGGACCTCGTCAGCACGGTGTGCGCGAGCGCCATCAGCGGGGTGATGCCGGAGCCCGCGGCGATGCCGACGACGTGACGGTGATCGAGGTCCTCGAGTCCGGAGGTGAAGGTGCCCTGCGGGCTCATCACATCGATCTCGAAACCCGGATGCAGTCCCGTCTGGGCCCAGGTCGAGAAGAGGCCGCCCTCGTCCCGCTTGACCGCGACGCTGAGCCGGGTCGGGCGCCCGTCCGTGCGATGCTCCGGTGCGCGGCACAGCGAGTACGACCGTCGGATCTCCGAACCCTCCAGGGTGGTGCGCAGCGCCACGTACTGACCGGGGAGGTGGTCGTAGTCGTCGGCCAGCTCTGCGGGCACGGTGAACGTCACCTCGACGGCATCGTCGGTGAGAGGGCGGACGTCCTCGACGGTCAGGGTGTGGAATCGGGCCCGCTTGCGCTCGCCGGATGCCGGGAGGGGAGGGGCGGATGCCGGCGAGGCGGCGCCGGGCGAGGTGAACAGCGACATCAGTGCACCTTGAAGTGGTCGAAGGGCTCGAGGCAGGCGCGGCATTCGAACAGCGCCTTGCACGAGGTGGATCCGAAGCGGGAGACCTCGCGGGTGTCCAGCGAGCCGCACCGCGGGCAGCGGACGCTGAGCGCGAGCCGGATCGGGCCGGCGCCCTTCGACAGGCTCAGGGACCCAACCGCCGCGCGACCCGAGGGCGGGGCGATGCCGTACTCGGAGAGCTTGCGCTTGCCGGCATCCGACATCCAGTCCGTGGTCCACGCGGGGGAGAGCACGAGACGGACCTCGACGTCGTCGTAGCCGGCCGCGGTCAGCGCGAGGATCACATCGTCGCGGATCACGTCCATCGCGGGGCAGCCGCTGTAGGTGGGGGTGATGTCGACGCGGACGGAGTCGCCGTCGACCTCGACGGCCCGGAGCACCCCGAGGTCTTCGATGCTCAGCACGGGGACCTCCGGATCGGGCACGGATGCCGCGATCCGCCAGGCGTCCTCGGCCACCGGTCCCTGAGCCTGTCGAAGGGTCACCATGATGCCCCCGGATGACGCCTTGCCAGCACCTGCATCTCGGCGAGGATGTGGCCGAGCGGGGTGGAGTGGGCGCCGTGCCGGCCGCCCGCAGATGAGGCGGCCACGGCGGGAACGGTGAGCTCTGCCTCGGCGAAGACTGTGTCGACGACGACGTCGAACCCGGCGCGCAGGGAGGAGGGGCGCACGGCGGCGTCGCCGAGGCGATCGATCAGCGGCTCGTCACGGAACAGCTCGTCGGCGTACGGCCATACGTCGCCGAGGGCGCGGACGATCCGGCTCCGGGACTCCTCGGTGCCGCCGGCCAGGCGGAGCACCCACTGCACGGCGTGATCGCGGTGGTAGTCGACCTCCTTGAGTGACTTCTCGGCGATCGCTGCAAACGTCTCGTCGGTGCTCGCGCGCAGGGCGGAGTACAGCTCGAACATGTACGTGGACACGATGAACTGGCGGGCGATGGTCTGCGCGAAGTCGCCGTTGGGCTGCTCGACGATCCAGGAGCTTCGGAACTCCGGCTCGTCGCGGAAGTACGCGAGGTCGTCTTCGCTGCGGCCGTCGTAGGAGCCGGCGTAGTGGAGGAAGGAGCGGGCGTGACCGAGCAGGTCGAGCGCGATGTTGCCGAGCGCCACGTCCTCCTCGAGCTCGGGGGCGCGCGAGATCCAGTCGCCGAACTGCTGCGACAGGATCAGGGCGTCGTCGCCCAGCCAGAGCGCGTACTCGGCGATGTCGGCGGATGCCGCGACAGCGCCCGTGCCGGCGAGCTCCTCGCTCAGCTGAAGCTGGTCGACCGTGACGTCGCCATGGGGGGACGTATCGAGGTCGGGTCGCTTCGTTTCGTCTCGCTCCTTCGTCGCTCGCTCAACGACCGGGGGCTTCTCGCTCACAGGTGCGGCACCCCCTCGGACGCGGTGTAGTACACCGCGTGGCGGTAGTTCTTGCCGGCTGGGCTCTCGAAGTACGCGCCCTTCGCGTCGGGGTCGCTCGTGGTGATCGCCTCGGCGGGGACTGCCCAGATCGACACGCCCTCACCTCGCCGCGTGTAGAGGTCACGCGCGTTGCGGATCGCCATCTCGGCATCCGGAGCGTGCAGCGATCCGACGTGCACGTGGCTGAGTCCGCGGTTCGCGCGGACGAAGATCTCCCAGAGGGGCCACACTTCCCGCTGGGTCCCTGAGCTTGTCGAAGTGCCGGCGCCGGGGGTCGCCATCACGCCACCTTCCCTTCTGCGCGAAGGGCGTGCTTGCGGGCATACTCGGCTGCGGCCTCGCGCACCCAAGCGCCTTCCTCATGGGCGGTGCGGCGGCGCTCCAGGCGCTCGGCGTTGCAGGGCCCGTTGCCCCGGAGCACCTCGAAGAACTCGTCCCAGTCGATCTCGCCGATGTCGTACTGCCCGCTCTCCTCGTTCCATGCGAGGTCGGGGTCGGGCAGCGTCACGCCGAGGATCTCCGCCTGCGGCACGAGCATCCCGACGAAGCGCTGGCGCAGCTCGTCGTTGGAGAAGCGCTTGATCTTCCACTTCATCGACTGCGCCGAGTTCGGCGACTGGTCATCCGGCGGCCCGAACATCGCGAGGCTCGGCCAGTACCAGCGGTTCACGGCATCCTGCGCCATCTGGCGCTGCTCCTCGGTGCCCTGCATCAGGCTCAGCAGGATCTCGAATCCCTGGCGCTGGTGGAAGGACTCCTCCTTGCACACGCGCACCATGGCGCGGCCGTACGGGCCATAGGAGGCGCGGCACAGCGGCACCTGGTTGCAGATGGCCGCGCCGTCGACGAGCCAGCCGATCGCGCCCATGTCGGCCCAGGTCGGGGTGGGGTAGTTGAAGATCGACGAGTACTTGGCCTTGCCGCTGATGAGCTGGTCCATCATCTCGTCGCGGGTGATGCCGAGCGTCTGGGCGGCGGAGTAGAGGTAGAGCCCGTGTCCGGCCTCGTCCTGCACCTTCGCCATCAGGATGGCCTTGCGCTTGAGGCTCGGTGCGCGCGTGATCCAGTTGCCCTCGGGCTGCATGCCGATGATCTCGGAGTGCGCATGCTGGCTGATCTGGCGGATCAGCGTCTTCCGGTACGCGTCCGGCATCCAGTCGCGGGGCTCGATGCGCTGCTCGTTCGCGATCAGCTCGTCGAAAACGCGCTCTTCTTCGGAGAGGTCCCCCTCGACGAGGGAGAGGTCTGCGGGACTGGTCATCGTCGACTCCTCGGCATCCGGTCTTCTTTACTGACCGATCGTTAGGTAATTCTGACACAGGTGGATGCCATTCTTCAAGGCGGCCCCTCAGCGGGATCGTGAGATGAGCTCGAGCAGCGCCCGGCCGTACGCCTCGGCCGGGTCCGGATGCTCGAACTCGAGCGCCTCGCCGGCGATCTCTATCACCACCCGGAAGCTGTCCTCCAGGCGCACGAGCAGGCGGAACGTCCGGCGGAGCATGTCGCGCAGCTGATCCTCGCGGGGGAGCCACACCGCGTCGGCCAGGGTCACCGCATCGAGTGCCCACTCGGTGGTCCCGTTGAACGCGAGATCGGTGCCGCTGGGGGTCTGCCGGGCCTCGATCGTCATCTCGCTCACCGTGAAGACGTCGGCCTCCGCCTCGAGCTCGACCTCATCGGGAAGGTCGAGCTGGAACCGGTCGCCCTCGGCCGGGTGCCAGACGAGGCCGGCGTCTCGGAGTGCGACGGCAAGTTCGCGGGTGATCATCCATCCACGCTAGACGAACCGATGCCGGTCAGTCGTCGATCGGCGCGATGCGAGGCGGCCAGGTCGTCGCGCCGAGCTCGCGCGAGATGTTGCGGGCCGTCTCGCGCAGGGCGTTGAGGACGGTGTCGGATGCCGGTGTCCCCGAGGTCGGCATCACCACGGCGACAGCCGCGACGATGTCGTTCGAGGCATCCGCGACCGGGGCCGCGATCGACGACTCGCCGAGCACCGCCTCGTCTAACTCGCTCGCGCTGCCCCGTTCGGCGATGGCCGGCAGTTCGAGGGTGAGTCGGGCGACGTCGGTGATGGTGTCGCCGGTGAGGCTGCGCAGCGGCTGCTCGAAGACCGTCCGCTGGAACCCGAGGTCGTATGCGAGGAGCACCTTGCCCATCGCCGAGGCGTGCGCGGGGATCGCCACGCCGGTCTCGAGCATCTGCTGGCTGTCGTCGGGGCGCAGGTTGTGGTGGATCACGAGCACCTCGTGGAAGTGCGGCGCGCCGAGCCGCACCGACATGCTCGTGCGCCGGGCGAGCTCCTGGGTCCAGCGCATAGCCCGTGCGCGCACGTCGAGCGTGTCGAGGTAGACATTGCTGAGGCGGAGCAGCGTCGGCCCGAGCATGTAGCGCTGACCGCCGCGCTCCTTCGCGACGAGCCCGTGCTCGCGCAGCGACTTCACGATCCCGTGCACGGTGGACGGCGGAAGACCCAGCGCGAGTGCGAGGTCGGTGATGCCGAGATGGCGCGCGCCTTGAAGCAGTTCGAGCACCTTCGCGGCGCGATCGATGGCCTGGATCATGGGGCCTCCTCCTTCCGGTGCGTCGTCGAGCCGGGTTAGTCGAGTCGTCTCGATCGATCTTGACAAGTCGACTGGCTCCGAGCATATTCGACATTGACGAATAACTTTCCGATTTTCGCGAATGATCTTCGCGAGAATCCGCACGGCCGAGATCAAGGGAGATCGCACGATGAAGAAGCTCATCAACGCACCGGAGGACGTACTCGTCGAGTCGCTACGGGGAGTCGCGCTCGCGCACCCCGAGCTGGCCGTCGATCTCACCACCCACGTCATCACGCGCGCCACGCCGAAGGAGCAGGGCAAGGTCGCGGTGGTCTCGGGCGGCGGGTCGGGGCACGAGCCGCTGCATGGAGGCTTCGTCGGGCTGGGGATGCTCGACGCCGCGGTCGCCGGCGAGGTGTTCACCTCGCCCACGCCCGATCGGGTGCAGGCTGCGACCAAGGCCGTCGACCGCGGGGCCGGCGTGCTGCACATCGTGAAGAACTACACCGGCGACGTGCTCAATTTCGAGATGGCCGCCGAGCTCGCCTCGATGGAGGGGATCGAGGTCGGCACGGTCGTGGTCGACGATGACGTCGCCGTGCAGGATTCCCTGTACACGGCGGGACGGCGTGGCGTCGGCCTCACGGTGCTGCTCGAGAAGCTCGTCGGCGCGGCGGCCGAGGAGGGGCGCGATCTGGCGTCCGTCGTCGAGCTCGCCAAGCGCATCAACGGCGACGGGCGCTCGATGGGGATGGCCCTGACGAGCTGCACCGTGCCCGCCGCGGGAAAGCCGACCTTCGATCTCCCCGACGACCAGATGGAGATCGGCATCGGCATCCATGGCGAACCGGGCCGTCACCGGGAGCCACTCGCCCCGGCATCCGACATCGCCCGTCAGCTCGTCGAGCCGATCCTGGCCGATCTCGGCTCCGCAGGGCCGGCGATCGTCATGCTCAACGGCATGGGAGCGACGCCGCTCATCGAGCTGTACCTGATGTACGGCGAGGTCGCCGCGCTCCTGGAGAAGGCCGGCGTACGGATCGCGCGCAACCTGGTCGGCAACTACATCACGTCTCTCGACATGGCCGGATGCTCGGTCACGGTGCTCAAGGCGGACGACGAGCTGCTGCGGCTCTGGGACGCGCCGGTGAACACGCCGGGACTCCGCTGGGGCGCGTGACCCACCCGATTCCGGTCGCACTTCGCGCCAGTGCCAACGCTCGGCACTGTGCTGAAGTGCGACCGAAACAGCTGTGAAAGGACTTCGCATGACCACCACCATCGACACCTCCACCCTTCTCGACTGGATCTCGCGGTTCCGCGACGCCGTCACCGAGAAGCGCGAGTGGCTCACTGAACTGGACTCGGCGATCGGCGACGCCGATCACGGCGCCAACATGACCAGGGGCATGGCGGCCGTCGTGGAGAAGCTCGACGGCGGGGCGCCCGCGACGATCGACGAGCTGCTGAAGACCGTCGGCATGACCCTGGTCAGCTCGGTCGGCGGCGCGAGCGGCCCGCTGTACGGCACCCTGTTCCTGCGCATGGGCATGGCGGCGGGGGCGGTCGAGCAGGTCGATTCCGCCGGGCTCGCCGCGGCTCTGCGGGCGGGACTCGACGGGATCGTCGCCCGCGGCAAGGCCGAGGCGGGCGACAAGACGCTCTTCGATGCGATGGCGCCCGCGGTGGACGCCTTCGACGTCGCCGTCGCCAGGGAGATCCCCATCGCGGACGCCGCTCGCGGAGCCGCGGACGCAGCGGCGGCAGGGCGCGACGCCACGCTGCCGCTCGTGGCGCGCAAGGGTCGCGCGAGCTACCTGGGCGAGCGGAGCGCCGGGCACCTCGATCCGGGTGCCGCGTCGATGGCGATCCTCTTCGAGACCCTGGCCGCGGCGATCGCGGGCGCCAGCTGATGATCGGCATCGTCGCCGTCTCCCACAGCGCACGGCTCGGGGAGGCGGCACTCGAGCTCGCCCTCCAGATGGTGCCGGGCGGCGGCGTGCGAGTGCAGGTCGCGGCCGGTGCGGGAGCGGATGCCGAGGGCAGGCCGATCCTCGGCACGGATGCCGTCGCCGTCGCCGGCGCGATCGACGAGCTCGCGAACGACTGCGACGGCGTGCTCGTGCTGATGGACCTCGGCTCCGCCGTGCTGAGCGCGGAGCTCGCCCTCGAGCTGCGTGAGAGCGACGTGCCGGTGCGGCTCGCCCCGGCGCCGTTCGTCGAGGGGCTGCTCGCCGCGGTCGTGTCCGCCGCGGCCGGCGGGACGCTCGACGCGGTCGCCGACGAGGCGACGGCGGCGCTCGGCTCGAAGAGCGGGCAGCTGGGGGAGCCGTCGCCGCCCTCGCCGTCACCTGCTTCCGGCTTGACAGCGCCGGCAGCCGAGCGGGGCGCTGTCATCCGCACCGTCCTGGTGCGAAACCCGCTCGGGATCCACGCGCGACCGGCCGCCCTGATCGCCGAGGCCTCCACCGGCGCCGACGTCCGGCTCCGCCGCCTCCCGGACGGCCCCGAGGCGGGGGCCGCGAGCCTGTCCCGCCTTCTCCTCCTCGGTGCGCGTCACGGCGACGAGGTCGAGCTGTCGTCGTCGGGGGACGGCGCCGAGGCCGCGCTCGATCGCCTGTCGGCGCTCTTCGAGGACGGTTTCGGAGAGGGGACTGCGCCGGTGGTGGAAGACGACGCGCGCAAGACGGACGACGCCGGACCCGCGGTGGCGCCGAAGGCCGACGCACCGGGAGTGCGCGTCGAGACCTTGGTGATCCCCGCCGGCACGGTACTGCGCGGGCGCGGCGTGAGCGGCGGCCTGGCCGCGGCATCCGTCGTCCACCTCGCACCGCCGCTTCCCGAGCCGGCGATGGGTGATCCGGTCGACCCTGCCGAACGAGAATCCGAGGTGTCAACGATCGAGTGGGCGGCCGTCGCGGTCGCAGACGAGCTGCGGGCCAGGGCGGCCGAGGTGACGGGGGAGGGCAGGGCCATCCTCGATGCTTCGCGGCTGCTGGCATCCGATCCCGAGCTCGTCGCCGAGGCGTCTGCGCTCGTCCGGTCGAAGGGGCGCAGCGCGGCGCGCGCGGTCTGGGAGACGGCGTCGGCGCACGAGAACGCGCTCTCGGCACTCGGTGGCCGCATGGCCGAGCGGGTGGCCGACATCCGCGATGTGCGCGACCGCATCGTGGCCGAGATCCTCGAGGTCGAGATGCCTGGCGTGCCGCGCCGCGACGAGCCGTTCGTGCTGGTCGCCCCCGACCTCGCCCCTGCCGACACCGCCTCCCTCGAGGGAGGGCACTGCGTGGCGATCGTCACCGAGCAGGGCGGACCCACGTCGCACACGGCGATCATCGCCCGTGCCCTCGGGCTTCCCGCGGTCGTCGGCGCAGTCGGCGCGACCGGGATCCCCGCTGGTCTCACCGTGCTCGTCGACGGCGACTGCGGCACGGTCGAGGTCGATCCGCCGCGGGCGAAGGTGCAGGCAGCGAGGGCTGCGGCGGTGACTGTTCCGTTCGACGGCACCGGCCGGCTCGCCGACGGGACGGCTGTATCCCTGCTCGCGAACGTCGGCGGCGCGGCCGACGCGGCGATCGCGGCCGGCGCGCACGCCCAGGGCGTCGGACTGTTCCGCACCGAGTTCTGCTTCCTCGACCGGCTCGAGGCGCCGAGCATCGACGAGCAGGTCGCGGCCTACCGTGGCGTGCTCGCCGCGTTCCCGGAGCGCAGGGTCGTGGTGCGGACGCTCGATGCCGGCAGTGACAAGCCGCTGCCGTTCGCGAACGCGGACAGCGAGGAGAATCCGGCGCTCGGCGTGCGCGGGCTGCGCATCGCGCGGCGGTCTCCGGCGCTGCTGGACGATCAGCTGCGGGCTCTCGCGATGGCCGCAGAGGCGGAGCGCGCGGCCGTCGAGGTGATGGCGCCGATGGTCGCCACGGTCGAGGAAGCCAGGGACTTCGCAGAGCATGCGCGCTCGGCGGGTCTCTCGAGGGTCGGCATCATGATCGAGACGCCTTCGGCGGCGCTGCTCGCCGCGGAGATGCTCGAGGTCGTCGACTTCGTGAGCATCGGCACCAACGATCTGGCGCAGTACACGCTGGCGGCGGATCGGATGCTCAGCGACCTCGGAGAGCTCAACGATCCATGGCAGCCTGCCGTGCTGCGCCTGATCGGCGCCGTCGGGACGGCGGGTCGCGCGGCGGGTCTCGCTGTCGGCGTGTGCGGTGAGGCGGGAGCGGACCCTGCGCTCGCGCCAGTGCTGGTCGGGCTCGGGGCCACCTCGCTCTCCATGACCTCCCGGTCGCTCGGCCGGGTCGCGGCGGCGCTGGCGGCTGTGACCGACGAGCAGTGCCGGGAGGCCGCTGCCGCGGTGCTCGGGGCGGCGACCGCAGACGAGGCTCGCGCCGCGGCATCCGCTGCCATCGGCGGTCCGCGGGCGCACTGACTGTCCGGCGCCGAGCCGACTGACAGCCGACGTGTCGGTGACGTGCGGCAGAGTGGGAGCATGACCACCGCCACAGACACTCGCGACGCCGCCCTCGCCGCACTGCGCGAACTCGTCGGGCGGCCGGATGCCGGCTTCCACGACGGGCAGTACGAGGCCATCGAGGCGCTCGTCGACGGGCGCCGCCGCGCACTTGTCGTGCAGCGCACGGGCTGGGGCAAGTCGGCGGTGTACTTCGTCGCGACCCTGCTGCTGCGTCGTCAGGGCGCGGGCCCGACCGTGCTGGTCTCGCCGCTGCTCGCCCTGATGCGCGACCAGATCGCGGCCGCCGAGCGCGCCGGGGTGCGCGCGGTCGCGATCAACTCCACGAACGCGCACGAGTGGAGCGACGTGCTGGCGCAGCTCGACCGTGACGAGGTCGACGTGCTGCTGGTCTCGCCGGAGCGGCTCAACAACCCCGCGTTCCGCGAGCAGCAGCTGCCGGCGCTGGTCCGCCGCATCGGGATGCTGGTGGTCGACGAGGCGCACTGCATCAGCGACTGGGGGCACGACTTCCGCCCCGACTACCGGCGACTGCGCGACCTGATCGCGCAGATGCCGGCCGAGGTGCCGGTGCTCGCGACCACCGCGACGGCGAACAGCCGTGTCGTCGCCGACGTCGCCGAACAGCTCGGCACGGGGGAGCCGGATGCCGGCGCCGAGAGGACGCAGGTGCTCACGATCCGCGGTCCGCTCGCGCGCACATCGCTGCGGCTCGGCGTGCTGCGGCTGCCCAGCTCGGCGGCCCGGCTGGCCTGGCTGCTGAGCCACATCGACGATCTTCCCGGCTCGGGGATCATCTACACGCTGACGGTCGCCGCGGCGGTCGACACCGCGAGGCTGCTGCGAGAGCACGGCCACGACGTGCGCGCCTACACCGGGCAGACGGATGCCGACGAGCGCGAGGAGTCCGAGGGGATGCTCAAGCGCAACGAGGTCAAGGCGCTGATCGCGACGAGCGCCCTGGGTATGGGATTCGACAAGCCGGACCTCGGCTTCGTGCTGCACCTCGGAGCGCCGTCCTCGCCGGTCGCGTACTACCAGCAGGTCGGGCGTGCCGGCCGTGCCAGCGAGAGCGCCGATGTGCTCCTGCTGCCCGGCGTCGAGGACCGCGACATCTGGCACTACTTCGCGACCGCGTCGATGCCCGACCGGGAGCGCGCGGAGCGCGTGATCGCCGCGCTCGGGGATCAGCCGATCTCGACGCCGGCGCTCGAGGCGATGGTCGACATCCGCCGGACGCCGCTCGAGCTGCTGCTGAAGGTGCTCGACGTCGACGGTGCGGTCCGCCGAGTCCAGGGCGGATGGGTCGCCACGGGCGAGCCTTGGACGTATGACGCCGAGCGCTATGAGCGCATCGCGGCCGAGCGTCTCGCCGAGCAGCAGCACATGATCGACTACGAGCAGACCGGCGGGTGCCGGATGGAGTTCCTGCAGCGGTCGCTCGATGACGACACCGCCGCGCCGTGCGGCCGGTGCGACAACTGCGCGGGCGTCTGGTTCCCTCAGGAGGTCGCCGCCGACGCGAATGCGCAGGCCACTCAGTCGCTGGATCGCGTCGGCATCCCTATCGAGCCGCGCAAGCAGTGGCCGACCGGCGCCGACCGGCTCGGCGCTCCGGTCAAGGGGCGCATCGCCCCCGGCGAGCAGGCGGCAGAAGGGCGCGCGCTGGCACGTCTCACCGACCTCGGCTGGGGCGGGGCGCTGCGCGAGCTGTTCGCCTCCGGTGCGCCGGACACAGCCATCTCGCCTCAACTGCTCGGCGGGTGCGTCCGCGTGCTCGCCGAGTGGGGCTGGGCTGAGCGCCCCGTCGCGGTGGTCGCGATGCCTTCACGCTCCAAGCCGCAGCTCGTGGACTCCCTCGCGCGTGGCCTTGCCGAGGTCGGCCGCCTGCCGTACCTCGGCGCCCTCGAGCCCGTCGACGGCGGGCCGACAGGGCAGCCCGGCGGCAACAGCGCCTTCCGGCTCGCCGGACTCTGGAACCGGCTCAGCGCCGACGGGCTGGAGGAGGTCCCCGCGGGCCCAGTGCTGCTCGTCGACGACATGGCCGACAGCCGGTGGACGCTCACGGTCGCCGCGCGGGCTGTGCGTCAGGCGGGAGCGACCGAGGTCCTGCCGTTCGTCCTCGCACTGCGCGGGTGAGGCACGGCTCACCCCGGGCGGCGACTCAGCATCCGCGCGACAGCTTGGCTCCATTCGGGCATGTGGGTGCGGGCGGTCGCCGTGACGATCGCGTGGGTCGTGTCGAAGGACCGATGCGCGAGGTGGTCGCGCATGCGCGCGATCTCCGCCCACGGAATGCCGGGCTCGGCCGCCGCCAGTGAGTCGTCGAGGTCTTTGACTGCCTCGCCGATCTCGATCAGACGCACTCGGATGGCATCGAACACGATCTCCTCGTCGACATCGGCGCGTCGGTCGTAGCGCGTGATGGCCTCGCAGGCAGCGGCGATGTCGTGCAGCCGGTCGTCGATGCGCCGGATCACAGCACGACTCCCTCGCGTTCGATCGCTGCCGCGACGGCCGGTCTGAGTCCGTCATTCGGAACGAGATCGACAGAACGGCCGAGCACGGCCTCTGCCTCTCGCTGCATGCGCAGGAGGCCGAAGATGCCGGTCGCCGGGGGGACGTCGACGACGAGATCGATGTCACTGGAATCGGAGTCATCGCCACGCGCCACACTGCCGAAGACCCGAATCCGCTGTGCCCCGAGAGGCCGCAGTGCGCGACGCAGCTCCTCCGAATGAGCGAGGACGTTGTCGAGCATCCGATCGCTGTGTCTCGGCTGCGGTGAGATCTCGATCGCGAGGCCGGCCGCCGACACGAGCCGGTCCACAGCGTCGAACGAAGGCTCGCGGCGTCCGTTCTCGTACTCGCTGACGACGCTCTGGGTCATCCCTGCCAGCCGAGCGAGGGCGGCCTGCGTCAGCCCGCTCTCCTTGCGGGCGTGCCGGAGAACTGCCGCTGCGCGTCCCATGCCGAGAGTTTATCGCTTATCCGCGATATCATCGATGGGCGATACCGATAGCGGTCGTCAGCCGACTGCGCGGTTCGTGGTGATCGAACGGCCGCGGAACTCGGCGACCGCGTCTCCGGTCTCGTCTGTCACGGTCACGTCGTACACGCCGGTGCGGCCGTTGAGCGCACGCCGCACGGCGGTCGCCGTCAGCGTCTGGCCCCCACCCGTCGACCTCAGGAACGTGATGTCGGCACCGGCGGCGACGGTCACCCGCTCGTCTTCGTTGCACGCGATCGCGAACGCCGTGTCGGCCAGGGCGAACACGAGCCCGCCGTGGGTGATCGCGAAGCCGTTCAGCATGTCCTCCCGGACGCGCATCGAGACCACCGCGCGACCGGGCTCGTCCAGCTCGACGACCATCCCCAGCATCGCCGAGGCCTGATCGCGCTGCATCATCTTCCTCATCGGACTCCTCGTTGGCTCCTCGATGATCCTCAGGCGAGCACGGCCGCCGCGACCGGCTCCTTGCTCACCAGCGTCAGCACGTCGTACGTCGCGACGATCTCGTCGTCCTGATTGCGGATCACGGCATCCCAGCGCACCTCGCCGTACTCGTCGGTCTCGCGGGGGGTGATCTGCTTCGCCGTCAGTTCGACGCGGATCGTGTCGCCGGGGGAGACCGGCGTGACGAACCGCAGGTTCTCCAGGCCGTAATTGGCGAGCACGGGGCCGGGCTCGGGGTCGACGAACAGGCCGGCCGCCCATGACACCAGCAAGTATCCGTGCGCGACCCGGCCGGGGAAGAACGGATTCGCCGCCGCGGCCTTCTCGTCCATGTGCGCGTAGAACGTGTCGCCCGTGAAGTGCGCGAAGGTCTCGATGTCGTCCAGGGTCACTTCGCGGGAGGCGGAGACGATCTGGTCGCCGATCCGCAGTTCCGCGAGCGACTTGCGGAACGGATGCCGGCCGCTGCTGTTCGCCGCGGCTCCCGCGTGCCATACGCCGGTCAGCGCCGTGAGCATCTCGGGGGAGCCCTGCACGGCGGTGCGCTGCATGTGGTGCAGAACGGCACGGATGCCGCCGAGCTCTTCGCCGCCGCCGGCGCGCCCCGGACCGCCGTGCACGAGGTTCGGCAGCGGGGAGCCGTGACCTGTGGACGAGCGGGCGTCGTCGCGGTCGAGCAGCAGCATGCGTCCGTTGAACGGCGCGATCCGGGTCGCGAGCTCCACGGCCTGCACCGGGTCATGCGTGGCGATGCTGGTGACGAGCGAGCCGCCGCCGCGGGCGACGAGCGCGGCGGCCTCGGCGGTCGTGCCGTAGGTGAGCAGAGACGACACCGGGCCGAAGGCCTCGACGTCGTGCACGGCATCCGCCTGCGGGTCATCGAACCGCAGCAGCACCGGCGAGACGAACGCGCCGTCGGGTGCGGCGCCGGTGCTTCCGTCGGCGTGGCGCACTTCCGGAGCATCCGTCGTGCCGACGACGACCCGGCCGCCGGCATCCTGCAGCCGGCGCACCTGGCGGAGCACCTCGTCCCGCTGCGCGCTCGAGGCGAGCGGGCCCATCGTGACGCCCTCGGCTCGCGGGTCTCCGAGCACCGTCTTCTCGTCGATCCGAGCCTGCACGGCGGCGATCACGGCATCGGCCGTGGCGGCCGGGACGATCGCGCGGCGGATCGCGGTGCACTTCTGCCCGGCCTTGGCCGTCATCTCGGTCACGAGCTGACGCACGTAGGCGTCGAACTCGGGCGTGCCCTCGACCGCGTCGGTGCCCAGCACCGAGGCGTTGATCGAGTCGGTTTCGGCGGTGAACCGCACGCCACCGGTCTGCACGGCGGGGTGGGCCTTCAGCGACTCGGCCGTCGAGGCGCTGCCGGTGAAGCCGACGATGTCGCCGAGACGCAGGTTCGCGAAGAGGTCGGGGACGCTGCCGCTGATGAGCTGCAGCGAGCCCTCGGGGAGGAGCCCTGACTCGACCAGGATGCGCACCATCGCCTCGGCGAGGTACCCGGTCGGGGTGGCCGGCTTCACGACGGTCGGCATGCCGGCGAGGAACGCCGGGGCGAGCTTCTCCAGTGAGCCCCAGACGGGGAAGTTGAAGGCGTTGATCTGCACCGCGACGCCGGGGAGCGTCGTGTACACGTGACGCCCGAGGAACGAGCCGTCCTTCGAGAGCGGCTCGACGGGCCCGTCGACGTGCACCCTGCTGTTCGGGAGCTCGCGGCGGCCCTTGCCGGAGTAAGAGAACAGCACGCCGATGCCGCCGTCGATGTCGACCCAGGAGTCGACCTTCGTGGCGCCGGTGCGCGCCGAGAGGGCGTAGAGCTCTTCCTTGCGCTCCGTGAGCGCGAGGGCGAACTGCTTGAGCAGCAGCGCGCGCTGGTGGAAGGTGAGGGCGGCGAGGCTCGCGTGGCCCGCGGTGCGGGCGTACTCGAGCGCCCCCGCGAGGTCGAGCCCCTCGGTCGACACGCGCCTGACGACCTCTCCCGTGGAGGCGTCGCGCACCTCGGTGCCCTTCGACAAGCTCAGGGACCCAGCGGGGGAGGACGGCGTCCACCATCCGCCCTGGACGTAGCTCGGCAGGTAGTCGGTCATCTCTCCTCGTTCCACACGTAGAATCCTTCGCCGGCCTTGCGGCCCAGCTTCCCCTCGGCGACCCGCCGGCGCAAGAGCGCCGGCGGCTCGAATCTCGGCCCGAGCTCCCGGGCCAGCTCCTCGGCGATCCCGAGGCGCACGTCGAGGCCGACGACGTCGGTGGTGCGCAGCGGCCCCATCGGATGCCGGTAGCCGAGCGTCATCGCGGCATCGATGTCCTCCGCCGACGCGACGCCCTCCTCGAGCATCCGGATCGCCTCGAGCCCGAGCATGACGCCGAGGCGCGAGGAGGCGAACCCGGGGGAGTCGCGCACCACGATCGCGGTCTTGCCGAGGGCCGTGACCCAGACGCGGGCGGCCTCGGTCACATCTGCGGCGGTGGCCGCGCCGTGCACGATCTCGACCAGGGCCGAGGCCGGCACCGGATTGAAGAAATGCAGGCCGAGGAAGCGCGCGGGGCGCAGGCGGGTCGCGGCGAGGTCGTCGATCGAGATCGACGACGTGTTGCTCGCGAGCACCGCGTGCGGCGGCATTGCGGCCTCGGCGCGGGCGAGCGACTGCTCCTTGAGGTCGCGATCCTCGGGGACGGCCTCGATCACGAGGTCGCAGTCGCCGAAGGCTGCGGCATCCGAGCCGGTCGTCAGACGGCCGGTGATCGCTGCCACGTCGAGGCCTGCGTCGCGCTCGGCGGAGCGGCGGATGCTGTCGCCGATGCGCTCCGCGGCGGCATCCGCGCTGGCCTGGTCGCGCTCGACGACGCTCACGCGGGATCCGGCGAGCAGGAACGCGTGCGCGATGCCGGCGCCCATGCGCCCGCCGCCGAGCACGCCGACGCGTTCAGGGGCGCCCTGCGTCTCGTCGCTGCGCTCCTCGCTCAGGAACCGGGTGGTCATCGTCTCTTCCTCTCCAGGAACTCGGTCATCCGGCGATGCTTCTCCGGCGACTCGAACAGCTCGGCCTGCAGCTCCAGCTCGATCGCGGGATGCTGCGCCCGCGGCGTCCGGATGGCGCGCTTGGTGTGCCGCGTGGCGAGCGGGTCGTTCGCGGCGATGCGGTCGGCGATCGCGTGGGCCGCATCGAGCAGCTCGTCTGCGGGGTGCACGGCCGAGACCAGTCCCCATTGCAGCGCCTCGTCGGCATCCAGCGTCCGGCCGGTGAGGAGCAGGTCGCTCGCCCGGGCCTCGCCGACGATCTCGGGGAGCCGCCAGGTCGCCCCCGCGGCCGCTATGATGCCGAGGCCGGTCTCGGGGTTGCCGATCCGCAATGACGGGGTGGCGATGCGGATGTCGGCGGCGTAGGCGAGCTCAGCCCCGCCGCCGAGCGCGTAGCCGTCGATAGCCGCGATGACCGGCATCGGCAGGTCGTTGATGCGGATGAAGGCCATCGCGTTGATGCCCTTTCGCGCGTCCGCGGCGGTGCGCTCGCGAAGCTGCGCGATGTCGGCTCCGGCGGCGAACACTCCGCCGGAGCCGGTGAGGATGAGGGTTCGCGGGGCGACCTCGAGCCGCGCGCACAGGGAGTGCAGCGCGTCGATCGTGTCCTGATCGATCGCGTTGCGCTTCTCCGGGCGATCCAGGGTCGCGACCACCCGGTCGGCGTGTTCCTCGATGTGCAGGGTCATCGGACGCGCTCCACGATCATCGCGGTGCCCTGGCCGACGCCGACGCACATCGTGGCGAGGCCGCGCTCGGCGTTCTCGCGTTCCATCCGACCGAGCAGCGTGACCACGATGCGGCAGCCGCTCGAGCCGAGAGGGTGGCCGAGCGCGATCGCCCCGCCGTCGCGGTTCACGATCGCCGGGTCGAGGCCCAGACGGCGGATCGAGGCGAGCGACTGGGTGGCGAAGGCCTCGTTGAGCTCCACGGCGCCGATGTCGCCGATCTCGAGACCCGCACGCTGCAGTGCCTTCTCGCTGGCGGGCACGGGGCCGAGGCCCATGATCTCGGGGGCGAGGGCGGCGGAGGTCGCCGTGACGATGCGGGCACGGGGCACGAGCCCGTACCGACGGACCGCCTCGGCGCTCGCGACGACGATCGCGGAGGCGCCGTCGTTGAGGGAGCTCGAGTTGCCGGCGGTGACGACCGACCCGCCGGCGACGACCGGACGGAGCGCGGCGAGCGCCTCCAGGCTGTTGTCGCGGCGCGGGCCCTCGTCGACGGCGACGTCGCCTGCGCGGGTCGGCACGGCGACGATCTCGTCGGCGAAGCGCCCGGCGTCGATCGCATCGACCGCGCGTTGCTGGCTGCGCAGGGCGAAGGCGTCGGCATCCGCCCTGGTGATGCCGTCGCGTCGCGCCACCTCCTCCGCGGTCTCCGGCATCGAGAACGTCGCCTTGTCCCGTGCGGCCAGACGCGGGTTCGTGAACCGCCAGCCGATCGACGTGTCGAAGGCGTCGCCGGGCTTGGCCCACGCGCGCTCCGGCTTCGCCTGCACCCAGGGCGCGCGGCTCATCGACTCCACTCCGCCGGCGATCATGAGCTCGGCATCGCCGGCGCGGATCGCCTGCGCCGCCATCGCGATCGCCGACATGCCGGAGGCGCACAGGCGGTTGACGGTGATCCCGGGGATGCCATCGGGAAGACCCGCGAGCAGCACGGCCATGCGCGCGACGTTGCGGTTGTCCTCGCCGGCCTGGTTCGCAGCTCCCAGGATCACCTCGTCGATCGCGTCGTCAGGGACGCCCGCACGGCCTGCGGCCTCGCGCACCACGAGGGCTGCGAGGTCGTCGGGGCGGACGCTCGCGAGAGCGCCGCCGTAGCGTCCGACCGGCGTGCGCACCCCGCCGACGAGGTACACGTCACTCATGGCATCTCCACGGTCTTGAGGCGGGCATCAGAGCCTCCCGAAGGCACGGAGCGGATGCTCGATGAGCTCGGTGACGCGGCGCAGGAACCCGGCGGCGTAGCCGCCGTCGCAGACCCGGTGATCGAACACCAGGGAGAGCTGCGCGATCCGGCGCGCGACGATCTGACCGTCCACGACCCACGGGCGCTCCAGGATCCGCCCGATCCCGAGGATCGCGACGTTCGGGTGGTTGATGATGGCCGCGGAGCCGTCGACGCCGAAGCCGCCGTAGTTGTTGAGCGTGAACGTCGAACCGCGCAGGCGCTCGGGCGGCATGGAGCCGGCGCGTGCGGTCTCGGCGAGCTCACGCAGCGTCGCATCGAGCTCGGCGGTTCTCAGGCTCTGCGCGCGGGGGATCACCGGGACCATGAGCCCGCGCGGGGTGTCCGCGGCGATGCCGAGATTCACTCCGTCGAACTCGATGACCTCGGTCGCGTCCGGGCTCAGCCGCGAGGCGAGCAGCGGGTGCTCCTCGAGGGCGATCAGCACGAAGCGGGCGATCAGGGCGGTGATCGACGGGGCGCGGCCGCCCTCGGGGGCCATCTCGCGACGGGCGTCCCACAGCGCTGTCGCGTCGACGTCGACCCACACGGTCGCCTCGGGGATCTCGGCCCGGCTGCGACTCATCGTCGCGTTCGCGGCCTTGCGCAGTGGAGACATCCGGGTCGTGCTCCGGACAGGGAGGCCGTCGATCTCGCCTTCGGTGGATGCACCGTCTGTCGCGGTGCCCGCGGCCTTGCTCGCGGGAGCGGATGCCGGGGCTCCGACCCCGTCCACGGCGTGATCGACTGCGGCGCGCAGCACGTCGGCGCGGGTGATCGCGCCATCCGAGCCGGTGCCGTTGAGCGTGTGCACGTCGAGTCCGAGATCGCGAGCGAGCCGGCGCACGATCGGGGAGCGCACGGCGACCGTGCGTCGCGGGGAGGGGGGCTCGTGAACGGCGGTCGTCTCGTCGGCCGCGGATGACGCGACGGTCCGAGAGACGGACGGGCCAGCCGGAGCGGGCGCGGGAGCGGATGCGTGCTTCGCGGCCGGGCGACGACGTCGTCCGATGCCGCCGCGCTCGGACGTGCCGTAGCCGATCAGCACGTTGCCTGAGCCGGCACGCTCCTCGGTGCGGTACGCCTCGTGCTCGGCATCCGCTGCCGGGGTCGCGGTCGGGTCCGGGCGTTTCGTCTCGCTTCGCTCGCTCAACGACCGGGTGGAGGCGGTCTCGCTCAACGCCCGAAGGGCTTCGGCAGGAGTCACCTCGAGCACCGGGGCGCCTACGTCGATCGTCTCGCCGGGCTCGCCGTGCAGGGCGGTGACGACGCCGGCATAGGGAGACGGCAGCTCGACGATGCTCTTGGCGGTCTCGACCTCGGCGATGGCCTGGTCGACGACGATGGTGTCGCCCACGGCGACGAGCCACTGCACGAGGCCGGCCTCGGTGAGGCCCTCGCCGAGGTCGGGCAGGCGGAAAACCTGCGGGGTCAGCGTCCTCATGACTCGTCTTCCCAGTGCAGCGAGTCGACAGCATCGAGGACACGGTCGACGTCCGGCAGGTACCAGTGCTCGAGCTTCGGCGGAGCGTACGGGGTGTCGAACCCGGTGACCTTGCGCACCGGCGCCTCGAGGTACTCGAAGCACCTCTCGAACACCCGCGCCTGGATCTCGGAGGCGACGCTCACGTGCCCTGGCGCCTCGGCGATCACGACGGCGCGTCCGGTCGAGCGCACCGCGGCGGTCACGGTGGCGTCGTCGAAGGGGGAGAGGGAGCGCACGTCGATGACCTGCAGGCTGCGCCCCTCGGCGGCTGCGGCGTCGGCGGCCTCGAGGGCCAGCGCCACGGAGGAGCCGTACGCGAGCAGCGTGGCGTCGGTGCCCTCACGGGCGATCCGGGCGGTGCCGAGCTCCGCGACGACCGAGGTGTCGACCTCGCCCTTCGTCCAGTACAGCTTCTTCGGCTCGAGGAACACCACAGGGTCCGGCGAGGCGATCGCCGTGCGCAGCATCGAGTACGCGTCCTGCGGGGTCGACGGGCTGACGACAGTGAGTCCGGGGGTGTGCGCGTAGTACGCCTCGGACGA
The DNA here is from genome assembly GCF_017355365.1 of Microbacterium sp. SD291. Taxonomy (GTDB): domain Bacteria; phylum Actinomycetota; class Actinomycetes; order Actinomycetales; family Microbacteriaceae; genus Microbacterium. Next base: position 97,273 of record NZ_JADIJR010000007.1, read on the forward strand.
GTCGCAGTGGTGCTCGACACCGCCGATGCCGCCGCCGAACGGGATGCGGATCACGATCGGCATCCGCATGCCGCCCCTGGTGCGGTTGCCGAGCTTCGCGACGTGGCTGACGATCTGCTCGAACGCGGGAAGCGCGAACGCGTCGAACTGCATCTCGACGACCGGGCGCATGCCGTTCATCGCCATGCCGACCGCGGTGCCGATGATGCCGGACTCCGCGAGCGGCGTGTCGAAGCAGCGGTCCTCGCCGAACCGCGCGGTGAGGCCGTCAGTGATGCGGAAGACGCCTCCGAGGGCGCCGACGTCCTCGCCGAACACGACCACGTCGTCGTCGGTCCGGATCGCATCGGCGAGTGCGAGGTTGAGCGCGGCGGCCATGCTCATGGTCGCGACCGTGGCGGTCTGCTCGTCGAGCCGAAGGTCGTCGTGTGCGATGGTCATCGTGCGCCTCCTGCGTTCTCGGCGGGCGTGCGCGCGATCTCGTCGCGCAGCAGCTGCCACTGCTCCTCGAGCTGAGGGGAGCGGGTCTCGGTCACGAACCGGAACAGGTCCTCGGGGTCGAGTTCGGAATCCGCGTTCAGCGCCGCGCGCATCGCCGCCGCGATCTCCTCCGCGCCGGCCGCGTACTGCGCCTCGAGCTCCTCGTCGAGGGCGCCCGCCGCGGTGAGGTGGGTGCGCAGCCGCAGCAGCGGGTCGCGCGCGACCCAGGCCTGGACCTCCTCGCGCTCCCGGTAGCGGGTGTCGTCGTCGGCGTTCGTGTGCGCCTGCATCCGGTAGGTGTGCGCCTCGACGAGCGTCGGGCCTCCGCCGGCTCGTGCACGCTCGACGGCCTCGCCGAGCACGGCGAGCACGGCGGCGACGTCGTTGCCGTCCACCCGCTGGCCGGGCATGCCGTAGCCGATCGCCTTGTGCGCGAGCGACGGCGCCGCGGTCTGCCGCGACAGCGGCACCGAGATCGCGAACTCGTTGTTCTGGATGAGGAAGACGACAGGCACATGGAACACGGCGGCGAAGTTCATCGCCTCGTGGAAGTCGCCCTCGCTGGTCGCGCCGTCTCCGCACAGGGCCAGCGCGACGGTGTCCTCGCCGCGCTGCTTGGCGGCGTACGCGAAGCCGACGGCGTGCAGCAGCTGCGTCGCGAGCGGGGTGGTCTGCGGAGCCACGCGGTGCGCGTGCACGTCATAGCCCGAGTGCCAGTCGCCCTTGAGGAGCACCAGCGCGTCGGCCGGGGCCACACCACGCCCGATCACGGCGACAGAGTCGCGGTAGGTCGGGAAGAGCCAGTCCTCGTCGCCGATCGCGAGCGATGCGGCCACCTGGCACGCCTCCTGCCCGTGCGAGGAGGGATAGACCGCCAGCCGGCCCTGGCGCACGAGCGCGCTGGCCTGGTCGTTGATCCGCCGGCCCTCGACCAGTCCGCGGTACGCCCGCAGCAGCGCGTCCGCGCCTGGTCGCTCGTAGTGCTCATCAGGCACCGCTGCGCCATCGGCGTCGATCAGTTGCACCGGGGTCTCTCGCGGCAGCATGTCCGTCGTCTGCATCCGTCCGCCCTCCTTGCCGAACTCGGGTGAAGCCAGCATGCCTCGTGCACGGCAATCGTCCAACATCTGTCGGTGAATCGTGGACGAATGCGTTCTGATTGTGAAGAATGGCGTCGAACTGTCAGAATTCGATGACAGAACGAAGGGGTGTCATGACCGCGCTCGATGAGATCGACCACGCCATACTCGCCGAGCTCAGGCGCGACGCCAGGGCATCGATGACGGCGATAGCGGATGTCGTGCACATCTCGCGCGCCGGGGCCCATGCGCGCATCAAGCGGCTCACGGACGCCGGCGTGATCACGGGATACTCGGTGCGCACCGATCCCGTCCTGCTCGGACACCATGCGTCGGCCTACGTCACGCTCGCGATCGAGCAGGCGACCTGGCAGGACGTGCGCGACCGGCTCCAGGCGATCCCCGAGGTCGAGCACATGGCGCTGGTCGGCGGCGACTTCGACGTGATCCTGCTCGTCCGGGCGAACGACGCGCGAGATCTTCGGCGGATCGTGCTGGAGGACATCCAGGCGATCCCGTCCGTGCGCTCCACGCGCACCACCCTGATCTTCGAGGACTTCTCCCGGGCCTGAGCCTCCTGCATGCCACACTGGGGCTGTGAGTCGGACAGTCAGCGGTGCGGATGCCGTGCGCCGGGGTCGCCCCGGATACGACCGCCGCGGTCTGCTGGATGCGGCGGTGGCCGTGTTCAACGAGTCGGGCTACGACGGCACCTCCGTCGCCGCCCTCGCGACGCGGCTCGGGCTGTCGAAGGCGGCGCTCTACCACCACTTCGCCTCCAAGGAGGAGATCCTCGAGACCGCACTCGCGGAGGCGCTCGACGGACTGGAGGGCGTGCTCACCGGATCGGATGCCCAGACCGGTTCGCAGACACAGATAGCCGGCGACCGGCTGGCCGAGGTGCTCCAGGGCGCGGTCGGCGTGCTGGTGGCGCACCTCCCGGCGGTCACACTCCTGCTCCGCGTCCGCGGCAACAGCGAGGTGGAGCGGCGGGCGCTCGAGCGCCGCCGCGCGTTCGACCATGCGGTCACCGCGATCGTCAGGGATGCGCAGCTCGACGGGGCCGTGCGGGCCGACGTCGACGCCTCGGTCGCCACCCGGCTGCTGTTCGGCATGGTGAACTCCCTCGTGGAGTGGTACAGGCCGGGCGGCGCGGAGGGCGCGGAGGCCGTGGCCAGGGACGTGCTCACCGTGGCGCTGGACGGCCTGCGCACGCGCTGACCCGACGGCGGTGACCGCACGGCGGCGGGATCCTTCGCACTCGGACATCTGCGGCGCACTCCGCGACAACTCCCGCCGAGGCCTGCGGCAGACAATGGAGGGACCGCCGGCGTTCTCACCGCCGGCATGCGCCCCGCTCGAAGGAGAGTCACCGATGTCCGATTCCGCCGCATCCGCAGCCGCAGCGCTGCTCGACCGCATCCAGGCCCCTGAGGGCTCCGGCCGGGAGATCCCGGATGCCGCCACCCGGGAGACCATCGGACGCGCACCGGTGCACTCCGTGGGCGAGCTCGACGACGCGATCTCCCGTGCCAAGGCGGCGCAGCCGGCCTGGGAGGCTCTCGGCCACGAGAAGCGCATCGAGCTCCTGCTCGCCGCCGCAGACGCCATCGACGCCAACGCCGAGGCGCTCGCCCACCTGCTCTCGCGCGAGCAGGGAAAGCCGCTGAACGGCCCGAACGCCCGCTTCGAGCTCGGCGCGTGCTCGGCATGGCTGCGCACGAACGCTGCCATCGTCCTCGAGCCGCAGGTGCTGGTCGACGACGAGACACTGCACGCCGAGCTCGTGTACAAGGCCGCCGGCGTCGTCGGCGCGATCGGGCCGTGGAACTGGCCGCTGATGATCACGATCTGGCAGATCGGCCCGTCCCTGCGGATGGGCAACACCGTCGTCGCGAAGCCCAGCGAGTACACGCCGCTGAGCGTGCTCGCGATGATCGCCGTCATGAACGAGGTGCTCCCGGCCGACGTCCTCATCGGGATCTCAGGCGACCGCGAGGTGGGTGCTCGCCTGGCCTCGCACCCCGACGTCGACAAGATCATGTTCACCGGCTCCACCGCCACCGGTCGCAAGATCATCGAGAGCTCGGCAGGCAACCTCGCACGGCTGACGCTCGAGCTCGGCGGCAACGACGCCGGCATCGTGCTGCCGGGCACCGATCCGCAGGCCATCGCCCAGGACCTGTTCTGGGGTGCGTTCATCAACACCGGCCAGACCTGCGCCGCGATGAAGCGCCTGTACGTGCACGACTCGGTGTACGACGACGTCGTCGAGGCTCTCGGCGAGATCGCGGCATCCGTCCCGATGGGCAACGGCCTCGACGAGGACAACGTCCTCGGCCCTCTCCAGAACAGGGCGCAGTTCGACATCGTGGACCGCCTGGTCGAGGACGCGAGGGCGCGCGGCGCCCGGGTCGTCACCGGCGGCGAGGCGGCACCGGAGCTCGGCGAGCTGTTCTACCGCCCGACGATCGTGGCGGACATCCCGAACGACGCGGCTCTCGTGCAGGAGGAGCAGTTCGGCCCGGCACTCCCCGTCATCCGCTACTCCGACGTCGACGAGGCCTTCGCCTGGGCCAACGGCGTAGACGTGGGCCTCGGCGCATCGGTGTGGTCGAGCGACCCTGACGCCGCGCGCGAGGCGGCGACCCGGATGCAGTCGGGCACCGTGTGGATCAACTCGCACGGCGGCCTGCACCCGATGGTGCCGTTCGGCGGGGTGAAGAGCTCGGGCTACGGCCTGGAGTTCGGCGTCGAGGGGCTGAAGTCCGTCGCCGTCAGCCAGGTCGTGAGCGGCCCGGGCCGGAAGGCCTGAGCGTGCGCTCTGCGATCATCGTCGGCGCGGGGACCTCGGGTGCGATCGTCGCGCGACGACTGGCGGATGCCGGTGTCGAGGTCACGCTCGTCGAGGCGGGCGGCTACGACACGAACCCGGCGATCCACGACCCGTCGCGCGCGGGGGAGCTGTGGCACTCCGCCGAGGACTGGGACTTCTTCACCGTTCCCCAGGAGCACGCGGCCGGACGCCGACTGCACCTGCCGCGAGGACGTGTCACCGGCGGCTCGCACGCGCTGAACGCCATGATCTGGGTGCGCGGCGCCGCATCCGACTACGACGCCTGGGCGCGCGCAGGCGCCACAGGGTGGGGCTGGGCGGAGGTCGAGCCCGTCTACGACGCGATCGAGAACGACCTGCTGCCGGTGACGGACGACTACCCGCTCTCGCCCGTGCAGGCGTCCATCATGGACGCCGCCGTCGAAGAGGGTCTCGCCCGCAATGCGGACTACAACGGCGGAACGCTCGACGGGGTCTCGCAGGAGCAGGTCACGATGCGAGACGGCCGGCGGGTGAACACCTGGATGGCGTACGCGCAGCCTGTCGCCGACCGGATGACGATCATCACGGGACGCGAGGTGCATTCGGTGATCGTCGAGGACGGCCGTGCCGTCGGCATCCGCCTCGGGTCTGCAGGCTCCGCTCCCGCCGAGGAGGTCCGCGCCGACGAGGTTGTCCTCGCCGCCGGCGCGATCGGCTCGCCGGTGATCCTGCTGCGCTCGGGCATCGGCCCGGCGGAGGAGCTCGACGCCCTCGGCATCCCCGTGGTGCACGACTCGCCCGGCGTCGGCAGGAACCTGCACGATCACCTGCTCTCGCCCGTGATCTTCACCACCTCCCGCGAGGTGGGCCCGCCGCAGCCCGGCGTCTCCGTCACCCAGACGCACCTGTTCTGGCGCAGCCGTCCGGGTCTCGCGGAGCCCGACACGCAGCCGCTCCACTTCTCCGTGCCGATGTGGGGCGAGCTCGAGCCCCGCGGCGACGACGGGTTCACGCTGATGGCCGGCCTCGTGACGCCGCACAGCAGGGGGTCGCTGACCCTCTCGGGGCCGGGCATCGACGACCAGCCGCAGATCGACCTGGCCGCCCTCGCCGACGACCGCGACGTCGCCGCGCTCGCGGCATCTGTCCGGCAGTGCCGGCGCATCGGGGCCCGGCCCTCGCTCGCCGAGGCGTGGGGCGCGACCGAGGTGTACCCGGGTCCGGAGGTCGCGGATGCCGACGTCGAGGACTGGGTGCGCCGCACCGCGATCACCTATCACCACCAGGTCGGCACGTGCCGGATGGGGACGGGCCCGGATGCCGTGGTCGACCCGCAGCTGCGGGTCCGCGGGATCGAGGGGCTCCGCGTGATCGATGCGTCCGTGATGCCGACGGTCCCGACCGGGAACACCAACGCCCCGGCGGCGATGATCGCCGAGCGCGGCGCGCGATTCCTCCTCGAGGGGCGGTGAGACGATGCGCCGATCAGCGTTCAGAGCGGGCGGGATGGCGTCGCAGGCTCCCCATCAGCGCGGCGAGGCCGTCGTTCAGGCGGCCGTCGCCGGCCACGTCGGGCAGCAGCACCGCGATCATCTGCCATCCGGCGTTCCGCGAGGCGATCTCGTTGACAGCGGTCTCGATGTCGACGTGCTCTCCGAGCTCCCCGTCCTCCTGCGCCTCCGTGAGGAATCGCCGGAAGAGATCGCGCCAGAGCATGTTGTTCGCCCGGTGGATGCGACTGACCTCGTCATCCTGCGACGCGTGATCCCAGAACGAGATGACCACGCGCGCATAGAGGGCGCCGTAGGGGCTGTAGGGGAGGATCTCGCGGCACATCCGCTCCAGGGCCTCCAGCCCTCTGACGTCTTCGACGCCGGCGTGGATGCGATCGTTGGCCTGCGTGTACAGACGGAGGAACGCCGCCGTGAGCAGGCTCTGCTTGTTCGGGAAGTACCGCGCGATGGCGCCGTGCGCGTACCCGGCCTCGGTCGCGATCTCCCGCATCGTCAGGTTGTCGAACCCGACCCGGATGATGACCTGCACGGCGGCGTCGGCGATGTGATCTCGGCGCTCGTCATGGTCGACGATCTTCGGCATGGTGTGGCGCTCGGTGCCGTGGCAGGGGCGGCAGTCTGCGCTCGTGATGGCGGCGGCGATGCCCGCGCTCGCCGTCGCGAACGGTGCCCCCGGTGCCGGACTGCTGCTCGGCGCCGTGCTGCTGCTCTCGGCGATGGCCGGCACGATCGGGGTCCGCGGGACTCCGTCGGCGGCGATGTGCTGCCACCGCGCGCTGGTGTCTCTCGTGATGGCGGTGTGCGCCTTCGACGGCGCCGGCGCGGGAGACTCAGTGGCGGCAGGAGCCTCCGAGCATGCGCACGGCGGGATGACCGGCGTGCTCCCGGTGCTGGCCGTGGTCGGCGTGGTCGCGGTCGTGCTCTGGACCGTGGTGTCGGAGTGGGTGCTCGCCCCCGTGCATCAGGGTCGCACCGCGCGCCTGCTCGCCGTCGAGTCCTGGGCGATGGCTGCCGGCGTCGCCGTGATGTGCGTGGGGTTCTGAGGGCGCGGGCCGTCAGTGCCCGAACTCGATCAGGGCCACGCCCACGGCGATGAGAGCGACGCCGCCGGCCATCAACAGCGAGAAGTGGTCCTTGAAGATCACCCGGCCGAGGACCGCGGTGATCGCGACGCCGGCCGCGGCCCACACGCCGTACGCGACGCCGACCGGCATCCCCATCGCGAGGATCGCGCCGAGCAGCGTGAAGGCCACGAGGTAGCCGATCACGATGACCGGGATCCAGCGCCGCCGCCGGAGCCCCTCCGACGCACGCAGGCTCAGGGTCGCCGTGACCTCGCTCGCGATGGCGAGAGCCAGGAGCACCCAGGTCATGACACGGCCTCGACGGCGGGTTCGGCGGCGGGCTGACGGGCGTGCGAGCCGAGCTCGACGAGCAGCACGCCGACCACGATGGCGCCCACGCCGATGACCTGCACGGCGCCCAGGGTCTCGCCGAACAGGACGGTGCCGAGCACCGCGGTGAGCACCACGCCGATCGCGGACCAGATGCCGTAGGCGACGCCCACCGGCATCCCGCGGTCGAGCACGATCGAGAGCAGCCAGAGCGATCCCGCGTAGCCGACGACGACAGGGATGAGCCAGAGCGGATGCGTGAAGCCCTCGGCGGCGCGCAGGGACAGCGTCGCGGCGACCTCCAGTGCGATGGCGAGCAGCAGGGGCGGCCAGGCCGACGGGCGGAGCGAGTCTGTCATTCGGCGCCTTTCTGGACGATCACCGGTGATCAACGCCGCTGACGCCGTCCCGATTCCCGACGCGCGAGTTTCCGCACGGCGAGAGGATTCGGAACACGCGGCGGCGAAGCCGTACCCTGGTATCACCCCGATGCACACCCTCGGCAATTCCGCGCCGACGATCCCTCGGCGCGCCCTCACCCATGCAAGGATGCAGATGAACGACGCACACGCCGGCGACTGGACCGCGAGAGAAGAACTGGCCGAGCGGATGATCCCGCTGATCAGCGCCCTCAAGCGCGAGAACGACGTGGTGACGTCGCTGCATGGCCACCGCCTGCTCGGGCTCTCCGCCACCGGCATCGTCGAGGTGCACGACCGGGTCGCCCACCTCGGCCACGCGGAGCTCTCCCTCGATGACAGCCTCGCCGTGCTCGAGGCGCTGCGCGAACTCGCCCCCGGCGCCTCGTCGATCGACGTCGCGCGGATCGTCGAGGGGATGGGCGAGGGCGGCGAATCCCTCGGCGCGTACCTTGACGACGTGCTCGCCCCCGCGGTCGGCGCCGTGGCCGCAGAGCCCACGGACGTCGTGCTCTACGGCTTCGGCCGCATCGGACGCCTGCTCGCCCGCATCCTGATCGCCCACACCGGCGGCGGCAGCGGCCTGCGCCTGCGCGCCATCGTGGTGCGCCGCGGCTCCGAGAACGACCTCGTCAAGCGCGCCTCGCTGCTCCTGCGCGACTCGGTGCACGGCCGCTTCGCCGGCTCCGTCACGGTCGACGAGGAGGCCGAGCAGATCATCGCCAACGGCACCCGGATCCAGGTCATCTACTCCGACGACCCCGGCTCCATCGACTACACCGCCTACGGCATCCGCGACGCGATCGTCGTCGACAACACGGGCCGCTGGCGCGATGAGGCGGGGCTCTCGCAGCACCTGAACTCCACGGGCGTCGCGCGCGTGCTGCTCACGGCGCCGGGCAAGAGCCCGCTCAAGAACATCGTGCACGGGATCAACGACGCCACGATCGAGGACGCCGACCGCATCCTCTCCGCCGCCTCCTGCACGACGAACGCCATCACTCCGGTGCTCGCCGCGATCGACGAGGCCTACGGCGTCGTGAAGGGCCACGTCGAGACGGTGCACTCGTTCACGAACGACCAGAACCTGATCGACAACTTCCACAAGGGCGACCGCCGGGGTCGCTCCGCGGTGCTGAACATGGTCATCACCGAGACCGGCGCGGCGAAGGCCGTGGCCAAGGCGCTGCCGCAGCTCGAGGGCAAGCTCACCGGCAGCTCGATCCGCGTGCCCACCCCCGACGTGTCGCTCGCGGTGCTGCACCTCACGATCTCGCGTCCCGCCACGAAGGAGCAGGTCAACGACTACCTCCGCCGCGTCTCGCTGCACTCGAAGCTGCGCCAGCAGATCGACTACGTCGAGTCGCCCGAGGTCGTCTCGACCGACTTCGTGGGCTCGCACCGTGCGGGGATCGTCGACGGCCTCGCGACCATCGCCGACGATGACACGCTCATCCTGTACGTCTGGTACGACAACGAGTTCGGCTACTCGTGCCAGGTGATCCGCGTGCTCGAGGTGATGGCCGGCTCGCACCCTGTCGTCCTCCCGGCGCGTCGCGAGGTCACGCTCGACGCCTGACGCGGATTGTCGGAGAGGCCCGGCATGATGGGGTCATGAAGACAGCGACCCTGCTGGCCGAGCGTCTCCGATCCCATCGGCTCACCGCGCCTGCGAGCACGGTGACGGATGCCGCGGCGCACATGCTCGCGGTGCAGAGCCAGGACTTCACGGCGGGGCGCTGGGCGCTCGCCGCGCGCACCCGTGCGGGGGCGGTGCTGAGCGACGTCGACCGCGCGTTCGACCGGGGCGGGCTCGTGCGTGCGTGGACCATGCGCGGCACCCTGCACATCATCCCCGCGCGGGATCTGGGCTGGGTGCTCTCGGTGACGGCCGCGCGGCAGCGGCAGCAGTCGGCGGGCAGGCATCGTGAGCTCGGCATCGACGAGGAGATGATCGCGGCCGTCGTCCAGGCGGTCACGCCCGCCCTCGGCGACGGCGGACTCACGCGAGCGGAGCTCTTCGACGCCTTCACGGCGATCGGCATCGATCCCTCAGGGCAGCGCGGCATCCATCTCATCGCCGCGCTCACGCTCGACGGCCTCATCTGCCAGGGTCCGGTCGTGGCACGCCCCGGGGTCGCACGAGAGCAGCGCTTCGTCCTCGTCGAGGATCACATCCGTGAGCACGAGAGCCCCGAGGATCCGCTGGCAGAGCTCTTCGTCCGTTACATCGACGGGCACGGGCCGGCCGGCGTCACCGATTTCGCATGGTGGTCGGGGCTGACCCTCGGCCAGTCGCGCGAAGCGGTCGATCGCGCGAAGGCTCGAGTCGACGAGGTCGAGGAAGGGCTGTTCGTCGCGACGCGGAGGCCGCGGCGGGCGGCGGGCGCGGCATCCGTGCATGCCCTCGGCGCGTTCGACGAGTACTACATCTCCTACGCCGACCGCACTGCGGTGTGCGCGCCCGAGCACCTCGCCGCCGTCGGGCCGGGGAAGAACGGCATGGTGCGGGCCACGCTCGTCGAGCAGGGGCGGGTGATCGGATGCTGGACGCATGCGAGCGCCTCGCCGGGGGCTGCGCCCGAGCTGTTCCGCGAGCCCGCCGATGCTGAAGCGGTGGCCTCGGCGCTCGCGCGCTTCCGCGACTTCATCTCCGGCTGACCGGGCGAGTCGGATCAGCCCTGGGGCGGGCGCGCCGTGCGGGTCACTCGTCGGCGTGCCTGCCGAGGAAGTTGTAGACCTCGTTGTCGTCGACGCCGGGGAAGGCGCCGCGGGGGAGCGGCGAGAACATGTGCGTGTGCACGCGTGCGCTCGGCCAGGCCCTGCCGTTCCAGCGCTCGGCGAGATCCGCAGGCGGGCGGCGGCAGCACGCCTCGTCCGGGCAGGTCGACACCGCGCGGTCGCCGGTCTCCCGTCCTCGCCACCACCGGGCGTCGTCGAACGGCACGCCGACCGTCACCGAGAACTCGCCGTCGCTGGATGAGCCGGTCTGCGTCGAGCACCAGAACGTGCCGGAGGGGGTGTCGGTGTACTGGTGATGCTCGGTCGTGCGGTTCTGCTGCGTGAACGCCGCGCGCGCCTGGAATTTCCGGCACACCCGCTGACCCTCCACCGCTCCGGTCACGTCCATCGGCAGCGGCAGGTCGTCGTTCTCGTAGACCCGCGTGATCGCGCCGGTGGCATCGACCCGCAGGAAGTGCAGCGCCATGCCGAGGTGCTGGGTGATCAGGTTGGTCATCCGCATGCCGGCGGCCTCGTGGGTCACACCGAACGCGTCGCGGAAGTCCTCGACCGCGAGGTTGCGGTCCTTCTTCGCCTGCTGCAGGAAGGCGAGGGATGCCGTCTCGGGCATCAGCGCCGCTGCCGCGAAGTAGTTGATCTCCAGCCGCTGCTGGAGGAAGTCCGCGTAGTCGGTGGGCGGCGTGTGGCCGAGCAGGCGATGCGCCATCGCCTGCAGCGCCATGGAGCGCAGGCCGTGTCCGCCGGGGATCGACGCCGGCGGCAGGTAGATCCGCCCGTTCTCGAGGTCCGTGACCGAACGGGTCGAGTGCGGCAGGTCGTTGACGTAGATGAGCTCGAAGCCGAGCTTCTCGGCCATGATGCTCACGGTGCGGTGCGTGAGCGCCCCCTGCACGTGGCCTGCGGCCTTCAGCTGCTTCTCCGCCAGCTTCTCGATGTCGAAGAGGTAGTTGTTCTGCGCGCGCATCCGCAGCCGCAGCTCGGTGTTCGCGCGGCGTGCCTCCTCGGGAGTCGCGATCGCCTCGCGCTCGCGACGCTGCAGCTCGCGGTGCAGGCCGAGGAGCGACTCGATGGTCTCATCGCTCATCCCCTTGGTGACGCGCACGGGCGCGATGCCGAGCTGGCGGAACACCGGGCTCTCCTGGGCGCGCTCCAATTCGATCTCGAGCGCCGCTCGCCGGTTCGGCGGCTCGCCGGAGATGAGATCGGCGACCTCGGTGCTGCACGCGTCTGCGATCGCCTGCAGCAGGGAGAGCTTCGGCTCGCGCTTCCCGTTCTCGATCAGGCTGAGCTGGGAGCCGGCGACCCCGACCAGAGCGCCGAGGTCGTCCAGGGTGAAGCCGGCGGCCAGGCGGTGGTGCCGGATGCGATGGCCGAGAGTCGTGAGCTGGATGCTGGAGGTCGCCATTCCTTGAGCATAGCGAAAGAATTAAAGTTCTTACCCACTTGAATCGCCGAAAGTCGACGATCAACCGGAAGAAGATGGATGCAACGCCCCCCACTTCAAAGGAGCAGCAGTCATGGCCATCGCCGAAGTTTTCACTCCCCGCGCAGCATCCGTCTCATCCGCGCGCACGTTCGGGACGGCACCGACCTATGACACCCCCGCGATGGCGGAGCTGGCCGCATGGGTCGATGAGATCGCCGCACTCACCCAGCCCGCCTCCGTGCACTGGGTCGACGGATCCCGTGCCGAGAACGACTGGCTGCTGCGCGGCCTCGTCGACGAGGGCAAGATCATCAAGCTGAACCCGGAGTGGCGTCCCGGCTCCTACCTCGCCCGCTCGCACCCGAGCGACGTCGCCCGGACCGAGGGCCGCACCTTCATCTCCTCGGAGCGCGAGGAGGACGCCGGCCCCACGAACAACTGGGCGCCGCCGGCCGAGATGCGCCAGAAGATGAACGAGATCTTCGAGGGATCCATGCGCGGGCGCACGATGTACGTCGTGCCGTTCTCGATGGGTCCGGTCGGCGGCCCGCTCTCGCACATCGGAGTCCAGGTCACCGACAGCGCCTACGCCGTCGCCTCGATCGGCATCATGACCCGTGTCGGCGATGCCGTCACCCGTCAGATCGCCGACGGCGCCCCGTGGGTCAAGACCGTGCACTCGGTCGGCGCACCTCTCGCCCAGGGCGAGGCCGATGTCGAATGGCCGTGCAACGACGATAAGTACATCGTGCACTTCCCGGAGACCCTCGAGGTGTACTCCTTCGGCTCGGGCTACGGCGGCAACGCGATCCTGGCGAAGAAGTGCTTCGCACTGCGCATCGCGTCCGTGATCGCCCGCGACGAGGGCTGGCTCGCCGAGCACATGCTCCTGATCCGCGTGATCGACCCCGCCGGCAAGGCCTACCACGTGGCCGCGGCGTTCCCGTCGGCCTGCGGCAAGACGAACCTCGCGATGCTGCGCCCGACCGTCCCCGGCTGGAGGGTCGAGACCCTCGGCGACGACATCGCCTGGATCCGTCCCGGTGAGGACGGCCGCATGTGGGCGATCAACCCGGAGGCCGGGTTCTTCGGCGTGGCTCCCGGCACCGGCGAGTCGACCAACGTCACCGCGGTCGAGACGCTGTGGGGCAACACGATCTTCACGAACGTGGCGCTGCGCCCTGACGGCGACGTGTGGTGGGAGGGCCTGACGGACGAGGCCCCCGCCGAGCTCATCGACTGGGAGGGCAACCCCTGGACGCCGGACTCCGGTCGCCCCGCGGCGCACCCGAACTCGCGCTTCACGGTGTCGGCCGCGCAGTGCCCGCAGATCTCGGAGGACTGGGAGTCGGCCGTGCCGCTCGACGTCATCCTGTTCGGCGGTCGCCGCGCGACCAACGTGCCCCTGGTGGTCGAGGCGACCGACTGGACGCACGGCGTGTTCCTCGGCTCGAACATCTCCTCCGAGCGCACGGCGGCCGCCGAGGGCAAGGTCGGCGAGCTGCGACGCGATCCGTTCGCGATGCTGCCGTTCTGCGGGTACAACATGGCGGACTACTTCGGCCACTGGCTGAAGGTGGGCCGTGGCCTGCGCTTCGACAGGGCGCCCCGCATCTTCCAGGTCAACTGGTTCCGCCGCGGCTCCGACGGCCGGTTCCTGTGGCCCGGATTCGGTGACAACTCGCGCGTCGTCGACTGGATCATCCGCCGCATCTCCGGCGATGTCCCCGCCGTCGACAGCCCGATCGGCCGTCTGCCGCGTATCGAGGACCTCAACCTCGAGGGCCTCGACATCCCGGCCGAAGATCTCGAGGAGCTCTTCACCGTCGACCGTGAGGCATGGAAGACGGAGGCGGACCTGACCGAGGCTTTCTACGACACCTTCGGCGACCGCGTCCCGGCGGCGCTGCGCTCGGAGCTCGCTTCGCTCCGCTACAGGCTCACGAACGCCTGACACAGACGGGGCGCCGGCATCGGGGGATACGGCGCCCTTCCATCCCGCGAAGGCGGGATGTCGGAGACGAACCCATGGCTGAGTGGTCTCCGGCATCCCGCCTTCGCGCTGTTCCGGCGCCGGCAGATGTCCGGCGCCGTCAGGCGAGCAGCTGGTGGCGCGCGAGATCCCGGTACAGCGGAGTCGATTCGACCAGTTCGGCGTGCGTGCCCCGGCCGACGACCGCGCCGTCCTGCAGCACGACGATGAGATCGCTGTCGATCACGGTCGACAGGCGGTGCGCGATCACGACGAGCGTGCGATCGGAGGAGGCGGCGTCGATCGCCGCACGCATCCGCTGCTCGTTCACGCCGTCGAGTGACGACGTCGATTCGTCGAGCAGCAGGATCGGCGCATCGGTCAGCAGGGCCCGAGCGATCGCGAGCCGCTGGCGCTCTCCGCCGGAGAGCATCACGCCGTCTTCGCCGACCGGAGCGCCGAGGCCGAGCGGGCTGCGCTCGAGGACGTCACCGAGGTTCACGGCGCGCAGCACGCGCTCGCAGTCGGCGTCGGATGCCGTGGGCGAGGCGAGGCGCAGGTTGTCGGCCAGGCTGCCGGCGAGCGTCGGCGCGTCCTGCTCGACGTAGCCGAACTGCGCGCGGAGCTCGTCGCGCGGATAGGTGCGCGCGTCGTGGCCGTGCAGCCGGATCGAGCCTCCGGTCGGGTCGTAGAAGCGCTCGAGCAGGGAGAGGATCGTGCTCTTGCCCGCGCCGCTCGGCCCCACCAGGGCGACGCGCGCACCCCGCGGCACTGCGAATGACACTCCCCGGAGCACCTCGCGGTCCGCTCCCGGCTCCGGGGTGGCTGAGGCCGTCGACCGCTCGAGGTGCGCGTCGGCGAGAAGGCTGTGCGCTTCCTTCGCGGCGGCCGCGCGGGCCTCGACGACGTTCTCCGGGTACTGGAAGCGCACGTCGCGGAACTCGATGGCGGGGGCATCCGCATCCGGTTCCTCGCGGGGGAGAGCGGCCGCAGTCGCGGCATCCTGCTGCGTCTCGGTCGGAAGGTCCAGCACCTCCTGGATGCGTCCGAGCGCCCCGAGCGCCTGGTTGACCGAGGTGATCGCCCCGAACGTGGATGCGAGGGGCATCACCAGCATGAACAGGAACATGATGAAGGTGATGAGCGCCGCGATCGTGATGGTCCCGTCCGCGACGCGGAAGCCGCCGACGCCGAGCACCACGAGCAGCGAGAGCTGCAGGGCGATGCCGGCGACGGGCACCACGAGGGACGAGATCTTCGCGATGCGGACACCGATGCCGTATGCGTCGGCCGCGAGCTGCGAGACGGCCGTGGCCTCGCGGTCGGACGCGCCGGACGCGCGGACGGTCCGGATCGAGCCGACCGCGCGCTCCACGCCTGACGCGAGCTCGCCCACCTTCTCCTGCTGGGCGGTGGAGGCTTCGCGGATGCGGCCGCTCAGCGCCACGACCGTGACGACGGACGCGCCGATCACGACGACGATGAGCAGGAGCAGCACCGGGTCGATCACGAGCATCGCGATGAGAGCGCCGAGGAACAGGATCGCGTTGCCGAGGGCATCCGCCAGGCCCTGGGTGAGCACGGCGTACAGGAGGGTCGTGTCCGTGCCGACGCGTGAGACCAGATCACCGGTGCGCCGCGCGTCGAACTCACTGATCGGCAGGTGCAGGATGCGGGAGATGAGCTTTCGGCGACTCGAGTGCACGACCGCGGTGCCGGTGCGCTGGAGGAGGTAGTGCTGATAGCCGGAGATGATCGACGAAACGATCACGAAGCCGATCAGGAGCCAGACGAGCGTGCCGAAGGTGTCGCCCGCCTGCACCGATTCGATCACCCGGCCGACGAGCAGAGGCTGCACGAGCGAGGTGGCCGCACCGACGATGCTGAGCGCCGTGACGACGACCAGCGTGCGCTTGTGCTCGAGGAGGAAGGGCAGGAGCTGGCGGAAGGTGGCGCGAGGGCCTTCCTGGTGTGCGCCGCGTCGACGACCGCGGGTGGATGCCGTGCGGGACATGCAGGGAACCTCGATCTGTTGGGGGTACTTCGACCGTACTTCCTGCCGGTGCGGATCCTGTGCATGGGCTGTGCGCGGGGAGCCTGGTGCGCATGAAGGATCACCGCACCGCGGGTGCGGTGCGGTGATCCGGGTGCCTGGGCTCAGACGGCAGGTGCCGGCGGAGTGGGCGGAGTGGGCGGCACGTCGGTCGTGGTCGGCGGAGTCGTCGGCGGCAGCGTCGTCGACGACTGCGCAGGCGGTGCGTGCGGCGCAGCCCTCCGAGTCTGCGCGGCGGAACCGGACGGCGCGGACTTCAGCTCGGACTCCATCGTGCCGAGCCAGTTCTCCCACCTCGAGCGCATCGGCCCGATGAGTCCGCCGCCGATGCCGACGACGGCGATGCCGACGACGGCTGCGAGGACGGCGATCAGGATGGGCATGGTCACGGTGACCGCGACGCCGATCTGGTTGAGCGCGGCGATCACGCCCATCGCGATGATCGTGATGGTCACGATCCGGGTCAGCACCGGCCCGAAGCGGAACTTCGCGAGAGCCGGACGCATGATGTCGGCGACGAAGTTCGCGATCGCCGCGACCACGATCACGATGATGATCGCCACGAAGACACGGGGCAACCAGGCGATGATCTCCTCGACGATGCCGGAGACCGGATTGCTCGGACCGAACGCGCCGAGCGCCAGCAGCAGCGCGATCAGCAGGATGAAGTAGTAGACCAGCTTGACCACGAGCGTGAGCGGATCGATGCCGGTCGGCGCGAGAAGCCGCGTGATTCCGGCTCTGTCGAGCAGACGCTGGAAGCCGATCTTCTTGAACAGGAACTCGAGCGCCTTGGCGACGCTCTTGGCGATGAGCCATCCGATCAGAAGGATGACGAGGAACACGATCAACTGCAGGACGAAGTTCCCGATGCCGGCGAGCATCCCGCCGATTCCGACTCCGAATCCGGACCAGTCCATGACTCTACCTCCCCTTTTCCAAAGTCCCATCGGGGGCCGTCCCCGATGGAGGGTGCATCTCCCGGTCTAGCGGGCGCGCCCGGAAACGGACAACCGGGTGCGAACTCGCGTGAAATGCGGTAGGGCGCGGGTCAGCGGATGCCAGACTGGCCGGATGCTGTCCGCACCCCGACTCGTCCCCGGCGACCGCGTCGCCGTCCTGTCGCCGGCTTTCGCCGCGCCCGCCGTCGCGCCTGAGCTGCACGAGCAGGCGCTGCGGCGCCTGCGCGAGGTCACCGGGCTGACCCCGGTCGAGTACCCGACCACCCGTCTTCTCGGGGCGAGTCCGCAGGCCAGGGCCGCCGACGTGAACGCAGCCTTCGCAGACCCGGGCATCCGGGCGATCCTCGCGACGATCGGCGGGGACGATCAGCTGCTCGTCGTGCCGCACCTCGATGCGTCGCTGCCGCTGGCCGACCCCAAGCCGTTCATCGGGTACAGCGACAACACCAACATCCTGAACTGGCTCTGGGGGCTCGGCATCCGCTCCTTCCACGGCGGGTCGACGGCCGTGCATCTCGGCCCCGGTCCTGCGGTCGACGACATCCACCTGCGCTCGCTGCGGGCGGCGCTGCTCGACGGCGGCACGCTCGAGATCACCGATCCGGGCGAGTCGGAGGACGTCGGGCGCCGCTGGGAGGATCCTCGCGCGCTGACCGAGTACGGCGACCGCGTCGCGACGGAGGAGTGGAGCTGGGCGGGCCCCGCCGTCCGCGTGCGGGGGCGCACCTGGGGAGGGTGCCTGGAGGTGCTCGACGGGCTCGCATTCGCGGATCGGCTGCCGTCCGCGGACTCGCTGGACGGCGGCATCCTGCTCCTCGAGACGAGTGAGGAGCGACCGCCGGCGGGCTGGGTCGCCCGATGGCTGCGCGGACTGGGGGAGCGCGGCATCCTCGGTGCCGTCGCGGGAGTCGTCGTCGGGCGTCCGCCGGTCAGCGACTTCGAGTTCCGCCCGCCGCCTGCCGAGGCGCGCGTGCTCCGCGATGCGCAGCGCGATGCGGTCGTCGACGTCGTCGGCCGCTACAACCCGGAGGCGGTCGTCTGCATCGGCGTGCCCTTCGGACACACGCGGCCGCAGTGGATCCTGCCGTACGGCGGGACGATGACCGTCGACGGCACGACCCGCTCGATCACGGCCCGGTACTGAGGGATCCCGGCGCTACGGCGAGGCGAACTTCGCGGCAGCGCGTCGGCTCACTCCGAGGTGACGCCGAGCGCGGGGGCGGGGACGAACGCCGCCTGCGCGGACACCAGCTCTTCGAGCTCGAGCACCACCAGCACGTTCTCGCCGATCCTGGTGGCGGGCGCGGGGACGAACAGGGTGCGCTGCGGGCCGTTGCGCCAGTACCGGCCGAGGAAGAAGCCGTTCACGAACGCGAAGCCCTTGCTCCAGGCATCCGTGTCGAGGAAGAGGTCGCTCTGCGCGCCCAGCTCGAAGACGCCGGTCCAGGCGGTGGGTCCGGCGCTGTTCGCGGTGGCGTCTGCCGCACTGCCGGCAGCGAGCCCTGCGGCGATCTCCGCCACGTCGAGCGGCGTCGAGCGCCAGCCGGTGAGGGGCGTGCCGTTCAGGGTCACGGTTCCGACCAGGCCCTTCTCCTCGCCGAGTCGGTGGTCGTAGTTGACGCGGCCCTGATCCTCGACGAGCACGCTCAGCATGCGACCGGGCGGAATGACGATCGCGCGGTCGTGGCGGGTGCGGGAGAGCGTGCCGGCGCGCACGCCGTCGACCGCGATCCAGGCGAGGTCGCGGACCTCCTCCACGACGAGCAGTCCGCCGGCCGCATCGGGGAGCTCGACGTCGTAGCGCATCAGCGCGCTGAGGTGGCCGAGTTCGTCGAACGTCTGCGGTCGATCGGCGAGGGCGGCGGATGCCGCGGCATCCGTCCATGCACCGGCCGAGGTGAGCGGCACCGTCAGCGCAGGAGCGGGGGCGGCCGCGGCCGGCAGCTCGTCGGGAACCGGCGCGTATCTGGCGATGACCTCGCGGAAGGCGAAGAACTTGGCGGTCGGGTTCCCCGCCTCGTCGAGAGGCGCGTCGTAGTCGTAGGACGTGATCAGCGGCAGGTACCTGCCCTTGTCGTTCGCGCCGTTGGTGAGGCCGAAGTTCGTGCCGCCGTGGAACATGTAGATGTTGACGGATGCGCCGGCCGCGAGCAGCTCGTCGAGGTCTGAGGCAGCGGCTTCCACCTCGGTGGTGTGGTGCACCCCGCCCCACCAGTCGAACCAGCCGTCCCAGAACTCCGAGCACATGAGCGGTCCGGTCGGCTGGTGCCGGCGGAGCGTCGCGAGGCGCTCGGCGCTGCGCGACCCGAACGAGCCGGTCTTGTGGAGCTCGGGGAGGCTGCCGTCCTCCAGCATCTGATCGACGGGCTGATCCACCGTCGTGAGGGGCACCGTGATGCCGGCATCCCTCGTCACCGCGACGAGAGATGCGAGATAGGCCTTGTCGGCGCCGTACGCGCCGTACTCGTTCTCGATCTGCACCAGTACGACGGGGCCGCCGCGATCGATCTGACGCGGTGCGACGATCTCGTAGACGCGGCGGAGGTACTCGGAGACGTCCGCCAGGTACGAGGGGTCGGAGGAGCGCAGCGCGCGCTCGCCGCCGGTGAGCCACACGGGCAGGCCGCCGTTGTGCCACTCGGCGCAGATGTACGGACCCGGGCGCACGATCGCGTCGAGTCCTTCGCCGTGCACCAGGTCGAGGAAGCGCCCGAGGTCGTTCCAGCCGGTCGCATCCCACTCTCCGCGACGCGACTCGTGGGCGTTCCACGCGACGTAGGTCTCGATCGTGTTCAGCCCCATCAGCCGCGCCTTGCGGATGCGGTCCTGCCACTGGTCCGGGTGCACGCGGAAGTAGTGGATGGCGCCGGAGATCACCCGGTGCGGGCGGCCGTCGCGGAGGAAATCGGTGTCGCCGATGGAGAAGGAGGTCACGTTCGTGGCAGTGCTTTCATACGAGGGTGGGCGTGCCGGACCCCTGGGAGGGGACCCGGCACGCCCGTCGGGGGATTACTTGTTGACGGCGAAGCCCTGCGCGTTGCCGTACTCGACGAGCGCGTCCTGCCAGGAGGTGAGGCCGTCGTTCAGGTCGGTGCCGTTCTGGTACGACTGGCCGACGGTGTCGCCGAAGATGCTGTTCGCGTACACCTGGTAGGGCAGGTAGCTCCAGCCCTCGACGACGTCGTCGGCCGCCGCGGCGAGGACCTCGTTGATCTTCTGGCCGCCGAAGTACTCCGGGGCGTCGGCGAGGAACTCC
Source organism: Microbacterium sp. SD291 (assembly GCF_017355365.1). GTDB lineage: Bacteria > Actinomycetota > Actinomycetes > Actinomycetales > Microbacteriaceae > Microbacterium. Next base: position 117,388 of record NZ_JADIJR010000007.1, read on the forward strand.
TCGCTCGACAGCTCGGCGGTCGTCGACGGGAAGCCGCCGGACTCGAGGAAGATCGAGATGCTCTCCTCGGAGTTGTTCAGCCACCACAGGAACCCGGCCGCCAGGGCGGGGTTCTCGCTCTGCTTCGTCACGGCCTGACCGCCGCCGCCGTTCTCGGCGCTCGCCGGGGTGCCGTCGTAGGTCGGCATCGGCGCCACGCGCCAGTCTCCGGCGCCGTCGGGGGCGCCGGTGATCAGGTTGCCCGGCATCCACGCGCCGATCACGAGCGTCGCGAGGCTGCCGTCGCCGAGGGCGCGGAACCACTCGTCGCTCCAGCTGCCGTACGGGGCGAGCAGGTCCTCTTCGACGAGGCGGTTCCAGTTCTCGGTCCACTTCGCAGAGCCTGCGTCCTGCAGGTCGATCGTGACGTCGGTGCCCTCGGTCGCGAACGGCTGGCCGCCGGCCTGCCAGATCATCGACGTGGCGAAGCCGGCGTCGCCGGTGTCGTTGGTGATGTACGCGTTCGGGTTCGCCGCGTGGATCGCCTTGGCGGCGTCGTAGTACTCGTCCCACGTGGTCGGCACGGCGACGCCCGCAGCGTCGAAGACCGCCTTGTTGTAGAACAGCGCCATGGGGCCGGAGTCCTGCGGCAGGCCGTAGATGGCGTCGCCGCCGGTGACCGAGTTCCAGGTGGAGGCGGTGTAGTCGTCCTCGAAGTCGCCGAAGCCGTACTGGGACAGGTCGACGAAGGCGTCGGTGAGAGCGAACTGCGGGAAGGCGTAGTACTCGACCTGCACCACATCGGGGGCGCCGGAGCCGGCCTTGATCGCGTTCTGGAGCTTGGTGTACTCCTCGTTGTTGGTGCCGGCGTTTACCAGGTTCACCGTGACGTTCGGGTACTCCTTCTGGAACGCCTCGACCTGCGCCTCGGCGGACGGGGTCCATGACCAGTAGGTGATCTCGCCGCCCTTCTCGAGCGCGGCCTCGACGGAGGCGAACGTGCCGTCGCCGCCGGCGCTGTCGCCGCCGGTTCCTGCGCCGCCGGCGCTGCAGCCGGCCAGTGCGAGCGCGGCCACGGTGCCCGCCGCGAATGCGGCGAGGGTGCGCCTTGCTGCGGGGGAGGGAAGGTGCTTCATTGCTGTGTCCTTTCGGGAGGGTGCGGCCCAGCCTCGGGCCGACGTCGTGGTGCGGAGGTGCGGGATCACTGTTTGACGCTTCCCGCGGTGAGGCCCGACTGCCAGAAGCGCTGCAGCAGCAGGAAGGCGATGACGATCGGGATGATGGTCAGGAGCGACCCCATGATCACGAGGTTGTAGATCGGCTGGGATCCGGCGCCGATCGCCTGCGCGCTCCACTGGTTCAGGCCCACGGTGAGCGGGTACCAGGCGGGGTCGGAGAGCATGATCAGCGGCAGGAAGTAGTTGTTCCAGGTCGCGACGACCGTGAACAGGGCGACTGTCACGATGCCGGGGGCGAGCAGCCGCATCGAGATCGTGAAGAACGTGCGGAACTCGCCGGCGCCGTCGATGCGCGCGGCCTCCAGCAGCTCGGTCGGGACCGATTCCGAGGCGAACACCCAGATCAGGTACAGGCCGAACGGGCTGATCAGCGAGGGGATGATCACGGCCCACGGCGTGTTCGTCAGCCCGAGCTCGCTGAACAGCAGGAAGGTCGGCACGGCGAGGGCGGTGCCGGGCACGGCGACGGCACCGAGCACGACCGCGAACACCGCGCGCCGCCCGGGGAAGCGGAACTTCGCGAGTCCGTAGCCGGCCATGGTCGCGAGCAGCGTCGCGCCGCCGGCCCCGACGACCACGTACAGCAGCGTGTTGCCCAGCCAGCGCAGGAAGATGCCGTCGCGGTAGGAGAAGGTCGCGACCAGGTTGTCGAAGAACGCGAAGTCGTCGGCGAACCACAGGCCGAACGAGCTGAACAGCCCGGCCTGCGTCTTGGTCGCGCTGAACAGCAGCCAGACGAGCGGCACCAGCGTGTAGAGCGCGTACGCGATCATGACGATCAGCAGCGTCTTCGACTTCCGCGGATTCATCGGGTCGTGGCGTCGTGGCGCGGAACGGGTGAGGGGGAGTGCCATCTCAGCGCACCTCCGACTTCGAGCCGCGCAGCTGCACGACGTAGGCGATGACTGCGGTGATGACGCCCATGATGATGGCGATCGTCGCGGCGTAGTTGAACTGCTGCCCCGCGAACGAGAGGTTGTACGCGTACATGTTGGGCGTGAAGAACGTCGTGATCACGTTCGGCGCGAGCGGGCGCAGGATGTTCGGCTCGTTGAACAGCTGGAAGCTGCCGATGATCGAGAAGATCGTCGCGATCACGAGCGCCCCGCGGACGGACGGGATCTTGATCGAGAAGATCGTCCGCCAGGCGCCGGCGCCGTCGAGGGACGCGGCCTCGTACATCTCTGTCGGGATCGTCTTCAGCGAGGAGTAGAAGATCAGCATGTTGTAGCCGACGAACTCCCACGTCACGATGTTGCCGATCGAGAGCAGCATCCACTCCTTCGCGAACGGCGTGACCGCTTCGAAGCCGAGCAGGTCGTTGATGTTGCTGGTCAGGCCGAACTGGTCGCCGTAGATGTAGCCCCACATGAGCACCGCCACGACTGCAGGCACGGCATAGGGCAGGAAGATCAGGATGCGGAAGAAGGATGCTCCGCGCAGGCGCGCGCTGTCGAGCGCGAGAGCTGCCCCGAGTGCGAGCGCGAGCATGATCGGCACCTGCACGACGAGGAACAGCACCACCCGCCCGAACGCCTCCCAGAACTGCGGGTCGGTGAGGGCGCGGACGTAGTTCTCGAGCCCGACGAACGAGGTGCCGCCGATGAGCTTCTCCTGGAAGAAGCTCAGGTACAGCGCGTAGGCGAGCGGGGTGAGGAACACCAGGGTGAACACGACCATGAAGGGGCCGACGAACGCCCAGCCCTTCCAATCGCGCGTGTCGCGGCGTCGGATGCCGGGGGCTCCGAGTGCTGCGTTGATATCAGTCGTCATCGACGAGGCCTTCTCCAGTTCGGGCGTCGGGTGCGCCATGTGTCAACGTCAACATAAGCGATCCGCTGGTAGTGTGTCAACGTCAACATATGAATGGATGGTTGATCGTGTCCTTGGAGCAGCCCGCAGAGCCCGCACACCGTCGTCGCGAGCCCTCGATGGAGGATGTCGCGCGCGAGGCCGGCGTGTCGGGGCAGACCGTCTCGCGCGTCGTCAACGCCCGCGGCTATGTCGGAGCCGACACCAGGGCCCGCGTCGAGGCGGCGATGCACAGCCTCGGCTACCGCCCCAACAGCGCGGCCAGGGCGCTGCGCTCAGGGCGCTTCCGCACCATCGGCGTCGTCATGTTCTCGTTCAGCTCCTACGGCAACCAGCGCACCCTCGATGCGATCGCCGTCCGTGCCTCGCAGATGGGATACGCCCTCACCCTGATCCCCGTCGAGTCGAGCGCGACCGACACCGTGGCCGGCGCGTTCCGCCGCCTCGAGGAGCACGCGGTCGACGGCATCATCATCGTGATCGAGGCGCACCAGCTCGACGAGGCCGATGTGGAGATCCCGGAAGCGATGCCCGTCGTGTTCGTCGACTCGAACCGTGGCACCGAGGTCGCCTTCGTCGACACCGATCAGGCGCAGGGCGCCACTCTCGCGACCGAGCATCTTCTCGAGCTCGGGCACCGGACGGTCTGGCACGTGGCGGGAGCCGCGAGGTCGTACTCCGCCGAGCGGCGCCGAGACGCCTGGCGCGCCACGCTCGAGGCGCACGGCCGGGTCGTGCCGGAGCCGCTGCAGGGCGACTGGAGCGCGGAGTCCGGCTACCGGGCGGGGCTGCGCCTGCGCGGGATCGACGACGTCACGGCGGTCTTCGTCGCCAACGATCAGATGGCCATCGGCGTGCTGCGCGCCTTCCGCGAAGGCGGAAGAGACGTTCCAGGCGACGTCAGCATCGTGGGATTCGACGGGCTGCCGGATGCCGCGCAGCTGTGGCCGCCGCTCACCACAGTGCAGCAGCATCCGGAGCGCGTCGGCGCGCTCGCGGTGGATGCGCTGCTCTCAGAGCTCGACAGCGGCGAGCGGCTGCGCACGCCGCTGGTGGGCACGGAGCTCGTCGTGCGCGGCAGCACGGCGCCGCCGCGGTCCCGTTGAGCGTCAGCGCCAGAGAACGGCGATGCCGGCGTTCACCAGGGTGAGGACGCCGACCAGCCAGAACACCGCGGGCGGGACCGCCGCTCCGCGCTTCTGTCGGCTCAGGCCGCTGCCGACCAGTCCGCCGATGGCGATCAGGACGACGAGCTTGATGCCGATCTTCACGTAGTTCGGCTCGGCGCCATCGGGCAGGCCCCACGGCGCGGCGAGCGCGAGCCCGGCGACCCCGGCGATCAGCAGGCCGTACTCCATGATCGTCGCGAACTGCCGCTTCCCGCCGAACGCCTGCACCGCCCACGAGCCGAAGAGCACGGCGAAGCCGATGAGGTGGACGAACAGCACGATGTGGCGCAGGGTCTCCATGCCCTCACCGTACGCCAGCGGCTGCATCCGCCGCCAGGTAGGAGAGCCTCAGCGCGTGGGCGTCAGCCGCGGAGATCCTTGATCACGAGGGCGGTGCGCAGTGCGGCATCAGCCGCCTCCGCGCCCTTGTCCTCCTTCGAGCCTTCGATACCGGCGCGATCGAGACCCTGCTGCTCGTCGTCGAGGGTGAGCACGCCGAAGCCGACCGGCTTTCCGGAGTCCAGCGCGACGCGGGTGAGGCCGTCGGTCGTCGCCGCCGACACGTATTCGAAATGCGGCGTGCCGCCGCGGATGATCACGCCCAGTGCCACCACGGCATCCGCGCCACCGGCGAATGCGGCCTGGGCGGCGACCGCCAGCTCGAAGGAGCCGGGCACGCGCACCAGCCGGTGCGTCGCCTGCGCGGCGTCGAGCACGCGCTCGGCGCCCGCGATCAGGCCGTTCGAGATCGTCTCGTGCCAGGTGCCGGCGATGATGACGACGTTCAGTCCGCGCCCGTCGATGTTCCCGGCCTGAGGTGCTCCGGCGCCGCTCATTCGTCGTCCTTTCCGCTGGCGAGAGCCGCTGCGAGCTCTGATTCGCCGATGATGTGACCCATCCGGTCACGCTTGGTCTCGAGGTACTGGTGGTTGTTCGGGCCGACGCCCACGATCAGGGGGACCTGCTCGACGACGTCGAGTCCGAGTTCGCGCAGCTGGTTGACCTTGTCGATGTTGTTGGTCAGCAGGCGCACCTTCGAGATCCCGAGATCGGCGAGGATGCCGGCCGCTGCCGCGTACTCCCTGGCGTCGGCGGGGAGGCCGAGTGCGAGATTGGCGTCGACCGTGTCGAGGCCGTCCTCCTGCAGGCTGTAGGCGCGGAGCTTGTTGATCAGCCCGATGCCCCGGCCCTCATGCCCGCGCATGTAGATCACGACGCCGCCATCGGTCTCGATGATCTTGAGCGCGGCGTCCAGCTGCGGCCCGCATTCGCACTTGAGCGAGCCGAAGGCCTCACCGGTCAGGCATTCCGAGTGCACGCGGACGAGCGCGGTCTCGCCTGGCTCGCCGGAGACGACGGCGATGTGATCGGTGCCGGTGATGCGGTCCTTGTACGCGAGGAACCGGAAGGTGCCGTGCGTCGTCGGGACGGTCGCGTCGGCGCGGAGGCTGACCCTCCGGCCGCGCGTCGACGTCGCGGCATCCTGCGGGTCGATCTCGTTCAGGTGGGCGACGAGCTGCTCGATCGTGATCACCGGCACCCCGTCGCGGGCGCCGAGCTCCAGCAGCCCGGGCAGCCGCATCATGCTGCCGTCCTCCGCGACGACCTCGGCGATCGCGCCTACCGGGCGGAGGCCGGCGAGCTTCATGAGCTCGACGGCGGCCTCGGTGTGCCCGCTGCGCTCCCGCACGCCGCCGTCGACGGCACGGAGGGGGAGGACGTGGCCGGGGCGGATGAGGTCGCCGGCGGTCGACGCCGGATTCGCCAGCACGTTCAGCGTGTGCGCACGGTCGTGCGCGCTGATCCCGGTGGTGACGCCGTCAGCGGCGTCGACGCTCACCGTGTACGCCGTCGATCGTGCGTCCTCGGACGCCGCCACCATCGGCTGCAGGTTCAGGCTGTCGGCGAGATCCGTCGGCATCGGCGCGCAGATGAAGCCGGACGACCACCGCACGGTCCATGCGACCCACTCGGGTGTCGCGAGCTCGGCGGAGAGGATGACGTCGCCCTCGTTCTCGCGGTTCTCATCGTCGGCGACCAGCACCGGCCGTCCGGCGCGCAGCGCCTCGAGGGCCTCGGGGATGGTGGAAAGGCTCACAGCGAGCCTCCTTCCGGTGCGGCGGACTCTGCCGCTCTGAACGCGAGCAGGCGCTCGACGTGACGGGCGAGGATGTCTGATTCCAGGTTCACGCGATCGCCGACGGCGCGCGAGCCGAGAGTGGTGGCTGCCAGGGTCTCGGGGATCAGGGAGACCTCGAACCAGTGCCGGTTCGGGGTCGCCTGGTCATGGGTCGCTGAGCTCGTCGAAGGGCTCGGCGCGCTGACCGCACTGACGGTGAGGGAGGTGCCGTCGACCGAGATCGATCCCTTGTCGACCACGAGCGGGGCGAGGTCCGCGGGGAGGCTGACCCGGAGCACGCTCCACTGGGCGCCGGGGCGCACCTCGAGCACCTCGCCGGTGCCGTCGACGTGCCCCTGCACGATGTGACCGCCGAGGCGCGCGCCCACCGGCATCGCCTTCTCGATGTTCACGCGGGTGCCGACGGCGGCTCCGCCGAGCGCTGCGACGTCGAGGGTCTGCTTCATCACGTCGGCGTCGAACGTGTCGGCACCTGAGCCGACCACGGTGAGGCACACGCCGGAGACCGCGATCGACTCGCCGTGCACGGCGTCCGCGGCGGCCTTCGGCGCGCGCACCGTGAGGCGCCAGCCGTCGCCGGCCGGCGTGATCGCGGTGATCTCGCCGATCTCCTCGATGATTCCGGTGAACATCAGGCGGCTCCTTCTTCCGTGGTGTGCGCGGGGTGCGCGATTGCGAGCAGGTCCTGCCCGAGCGGCAGCCATTCGTCGACCCTGAGCCGTCGCGCGGCATCGATGGTGGGCACGCCGATGTCGGTGAGGGCGAGCTTGTCGCCGCCCAGCAGCACGGGCGCGATGTAGGCGAGGACGCGGTCGAACAGGCCCTCCGAGAGGAAGGCGCTGGCCAGCGTCGGCCCGCCCTCGACGAAGACGGTCTGGATGCCGCGGGCGTGCAGGTCGGCGACGACGGCCCGCAGATCACGGGTGTCGTAGAAGAGCGGGGGGTGCGGGTGCCGGCGCACGGCCGCGTCGTCGGGGGCGGGGCGGGATCCGATAACCACCGCCATCGGCTGATGCGGGAACAGCCCGCCGCCCTAGCGCGCGGTGAGGGCGGGGTCGGCGGACAGC
>NZ_JADIJR010000070.1 GCF_017355365.1 Microbacterium sp. SD291
GGTGACGTCCCATGGGGTGGTGTAGTTCTCAGCTCGGAGTGTCACGTCGTTGACGTGGTGAGCCATCGTGCGATGGTCAGTGAGAACCGACTAAAGCTACTCACAGAAAGACACAACGCACGATGGCTCTTGACCAGTCTGCCCTCCTCGAGCTCCTCGGGGAACTGAAACTCACCGATGTCACCGACCGGATCCGTGTCGCGACGGAAACGCTCTATCAGGAGCTGATCGATGCGGAAGCGGCCGCGTTCATCGGCGCCGCCCCCTTCGAACGCGCCCCGGGCCGTGTCACGCAACGCAATGGCACCCGCCCGCGCACCCTGACGACCACGGCCGGGGATCTGGAGCTGCGGCTCCCGAAGCTGCGGCAGGGGTCGTTCTTCCCGTCGCTGCTGGAGCGGCGCCGCCGCGTCGATCAGGCGTTGTTCGCGGTCGTGATGGAGGCATACGTTCACGGCGTGAGCACCCGCAAGGTCGATGACCTCGTGAAAGCGCTCGGCGCGGACACCGGCATCAGCAAGTCCGAAGTCTCACGGATCTGCGCGAACCTGGACGAGGACGTTGCCGCGTTCCGTGACCGGCCCCTCGCCGACACGACGTATCCGTATGTGTTCCTCGATGCGACCTACTGCAAAGCCCGTGTCGGCCGGCGGGTCGTCTCTCAAGCTGTCGTCGTCGCGATCGGCGTCGCGGCCGACGGGCGCCGGGAAGTGCTGGGCTTCGAGGTCGGAGAGACCGAATCGCAGCCGTTCTGGACGAGCTTCCTGCGCAGCCTGAAGGCCCGCGGGCTCGGCGGGGTGAAGCTGGTGATCTCCGATGCTCACACGGGTCTGATCTCCGCGATCGAGACGGTCTTCGCCGGCTCCGCCTGGCAGCGCTGCAGGGTCCATTTCATGCGCAACGTGCTCTCGAACGTCCCGAAAGCGTCGGGGCCGATGGTCGCGTCAATCATCCGCACGATCTTCGCGCAACCCGATACCGAGCACGTCTTCGCCCAGTTCCACGAAGTCGTCAGGATGCTCACCCGCTCGCACCCGAAGATCGCGAACATGCTCGAGGACGCGAAGAACGACATTCTCGCGTTCTGCGGATTCCCGCAACAGCACTGGCGACAGATCTGGTCCACGAACCCGCTCGAGAGGGTGAACAAAGAGATCAAACGCCGCACCGACGTCGTCGGCACGTTCCCCAACCCCGCCGCGCTCCTGCGCCTCGCCGGGCACGTCCTGATCGAGCAACACGACGAGTGGGACGGCGCCGACCGCCGCTACTTCAGCGAGCACTCCATGAAGCTCCTCACCGCGAACGACGAGGAGGTGGCAATCCCGGAACTCAACGCGGCATAATCAACACAGCTGATCCCGCACGGTGTCGAGAAACTCCACCACTCAGCGGGACGTCACC
>NZ_JADIJR010000071.1 GCF_017355365.1 Microbacterium sp. SD291
GAGGCTCGCCGGGTGAGGTTCGGCGGGTAGGGGTCGAGGTCCCCGAGGATCAGAAGCGCTAACCACCTGATCCATCGCGAGGACCTCGACGTGTTTCACCCTACTTCGGGGTGCGCTGACGCGCGCTCTGCCTTCTGCCCGTGTTCTCGTTGTGACTTGCTGCTTGGCCTCGACGGCGTCCATGTCGAGGCTGTTGATCGTAGCGACGGGTTGCTGGTGGTGACGGTCTCGAGCCCGGCAGTGCCGACCGGGTGCCCGTCGTGCGGTGTGATCGCGACAGGTCGTGGCAGGCGTCGCCGGGTGCTTCATGACGTGCCGGGCGTATCGCGGGTGCGGATCGTGTGGCGGCAACGCGTCTGGCGGTGCGACGACGACGGCTGCGCCAGGAAGACGTTCGTGGAGCACTTGCCGGCCCTCGTCGAGCGGCGCGGGTCGATCACGAAGCGAGCGATCGCGTGGGCGATCGGGCAACTCCGCCGCGAGCACGCCACGATCGAAGGGATCCGCCGACAGCTCGGCACCTCGTGGAAGACGGTGTGGCGCGCGGTGGAACCCGAGCTGGAGCGGCTCGCCGCCGACGAGTCCCGGTTCGATGGCGTCACCACACTCGGCGTCGATGAGCACATCTGGCATCATGTCGACCCGCGTAAGCGCGGCCCGAAGGAGCTGACCGGGATGGTCGATCTGACCCGCGACGAGCATGGGAAGACGCGGGCACGGCTGCTCGACCTGGTGCCGGGCAGATCGGGGAAGGCCTACGCGGCCTGGCTCGACGACCGCGGCGACGCGTTCCGGAAGAACGTGCAAGTCGCGGCGCTGGACCCGTTCGCCGGATACAAGACCGCGATCGACGACAAACTCGAAGACGCCACCGCCGTGCTGGACGCGTTCCATGTCGTCAAGCTCGGCACCGCCGCCGTCGATGAGGTCCGCCGCCGTGTCCAGCAGGACACCCTCGGGCACCGCGGCCAGAAAGGGGATCCGCTCTACGGGATCCAGACCGTTCTCCGCGCCGGCGCGGAGAACCTGACCGAGAAGCAGCAGGCTCGCCTCGCCGCGGCGATCAAGGCCGACCCGGCCCACGACGAGGTGTTCGTCGCATGGCAGTGCGCCCAGGAACTCCGCTCTGCCTACCACCAGAAGGACCTGACCGAGGGACGCCGGATCGCCGAGAAGGTCGTCGACTCGTTCCACACCTGCCCGATCCCCGAGATCGCGCGCCTCGGCCGGACGCTGCGCCGCTGGCGCTCAGCGTTCCTGGCCTACTTCAGCACCAGCCGCGCGAACAACGGCGGCACCGAAGCCATCAACGGAATCATCGAGCTACACCGCCGCCTCGCCCGCGGC
>NZ_JADIJR010000072.1 GCF_017355365.1 Microbacterium sp. SD291
TGTCCGGAGAGCTGTTTGCTGGTGTCAGCCGGCTCTTTCAACCGGTTCGTTGCGAGCGTAGTCGAGTTGCTCGACCTCGAGGGGTGTGAGGTCGTCGATGGAGCCGTGGGTGCGTTCGGTGTTGAACCAGAGCACCCAGGACGCGGTCGCCGCCTCGACCTGATCGACGTCACGCCAGGGACCCTCGTGGTGGATGAGTTCGGACTTGTAGAGCCCGATCTGCGACTCCGCGAGAGAGTTGTCGTAGGCGTCGCCGACGGATCCGACGGACGGGTCGATGCCTTCGTCGACGAGCCGGTCGGTGAAGGCGATTGACGTGTAGACGCTGCCCGCGTCGGTGTGGTGCGTGAGCCCCTCGAACCCGGTGACGCCTTCGCGGCGGCGGGTGAAGAGAGCCATGTCGAGGCAGTCGAGCACGAGCGGTGTGGTCATGCTCGTCGCGGCGCGCCAGCCGATGACGCGGCGGGAGTGCGCGTCGAAGACGAACGCGACGTAGACCCATCCAGACCACGTCCACACGTATGTGAAGTCGGCGACCCAGAGCTGGTTCGTGCGGAACCGGGCGAAGTGTCGGTCGACGAGGTCCGCGGGGCGGGTTTCGCGCGGATCCGTGTCGACGGGGCGTTTCCGCTTCCCGCGGAGCACGCCGGCGATCCCAAGCTCACGCATGAGGCGCTCGACCGTGCAGCGGGCGATGTCGTGACCGTCACGGCGGAGCCGCAGCCAGAGCTTTCGGGCGCCGAGCACCTTGCGGTGCGCCTGCCACGCGGCGAGGATGATCGGCTTCCACCGCTCATCCGACACGGCCTGTGGTGATGGTCCGCGCCCGCGGGCGTCGTAGTAGGTCGATGGGGCGATCTTCACGCCGTGCTGGGTGAGCACGGCGCAGATCGACTCGACACCCCATCGGAGCCCGCCCTCGGTGCGGTCCTTGTGTTCGTCGATGAAGGCGACTATCGCTTGTGTGGCCGGTCGAGTTCGGCCGCGAAGAAAGCTGAAGCCGCCTTCAAGATCTCGTTTGCCCGCCGCAGCTCGGCGTTCTCCCGCTTCAGGCGCTTGATCTCCACCGCCGCGTCGGTCGTCACGCCGGGCCGGTCTCCCGCGTCGACCTGCTCCCGACGGATCCAGGTGCGGATGGTTTCCGGCGACCCGATGCCGAGCATCTGCGCGACCGCGGTCATCGCCTGGTACTCGCTCGGATAGTCGGCCCGCACCTCGGCGACCATACGGACAGCGCGCTCACGAAGCTCGCGCGGATACTTACTGGGACGTCCCATAAGACAGATCCTTCCAAGGAATCCTGTCTCCGGACACACCGGGGCGAGTCA
>NZ_JADIJR010000073.1 GCF_017355365.1 Microbacterium sp. SD291
GGGTCTGCTGAGGCTTTGGTTGAGTCTGGGGTTTATGCCGCCAGGGTGACGGCGTCTTTCATTATGGTCTCGAACTCGATGGGTGTCAGTTTCCCGAGTCGGCGTTGCCGCCTCTTGCGGTGATAGATCCCCTCGATCCACTGCACGATCGCGAGACGCAGCTCGAGTCGAGTGTTCCAGCGCTGGCGGTCGAGGACGTTCTTCTGCAGCAGGCTGAAGAAGCTCTCCATAGCCGCGTTGTCACCACACGCGCCGACTCTGCCCATCGATCCGATCAGGCTGTGGCGCTTCAGTGCCTTACGGAATTTTCTGGATCTGAACTGGGATCCGCGATCGGAGTGCACCACGACGCCTGCCGGGTTGCCCTGGTGTGTGACGGCCATCTCCAGCGCGTTCACAGCCAGACGGGCCTTCATTCGAGAGTCAATCGAGTAGCCGACGATCTTGTTGTTCCACACGTCCTTGATCGCGCAGAGATACAGCTTGCCTTCCGCCGTCCAATGCTCCGTTATATCCGTCAGCCACAGCTGGTTCGGCCCCTCGGCCGTGAAGTCGCGGTTGACGAGATCGTCATGCACGGGCGGGCCCGCTTTCTTGTATCGGCGCTTACGAGTCGTGATCGTTGATCTGATCCCCGCGACGTGACACAGCCGCCACACGCGCCGCTCGCTGAGCTGGTAGCCGAGGTCGGCGATGTCGTCGGAGAGGACCCGGTATCCGCCCTCGGGATCGTCCTCGTGCAGTTCGCGGAGCACCCCGATCAGATGCGCCTCCTCGATCTCACGCGCGCTGACGGGCTGCTTCACCCACTTGTAATACGCCTGCTCGGTGAACCCCAGCACCCTGCTCGCCACCGCGACCGGCACCCTCACAAGGGCGTCGGCCGCGGCCATCTCACGGACGAGCGGGTAGATCATTTTGGGGGCAGGATATGCGCCTGAGACAGATACGCCGCAGCACGTCGGAGCACCTCGTTCTCCATCTCCAGCTCCCGGATCCTTCGCAGCGCCGCCGTCATCTCGCGGCGCTCGTCGGGATCGGCCGATGGTGTCATCCCATGCGAGCGGAACCGGTCATCTCTCACCCACGTCTGCAGCGCGGTCTTCGAGATGCCAAGGTCTCTGCACACCTTCTTCTGCGACGAGCCCGCAGCGACCATCGCCACAGCGTCCCGCTTGAACTCATCGGAATAGATCTTCGGCACGATTGCCATCCTTCCAGCACGATCCCACCCCGGGAATCATGCGGTCATGGACTCAACCGAACCTTCAGCAGACCCCG
>NZ_JADIJR010000074.1 GCF_017355365.1 Microbacterium sp. SD291
GGTATGGCTGTGAATGTGCGTTCCGGTGATCGTGATCAGGTGTTTCTGCTTCCGCCGTCGGTGCGGGACTGGTTGCCGGAGGGGCATCTGGCGTGGTTCGTGATCGATGTGGTGGAGGAACTCGATCTGGCCGCGTTCTATGGCTCCTATCGTGCGGATGGGCGCGGCGGCGCGGTCTATGACCCGGCGGTGATGCTCGCGGTCCTGCTCTACGCGTACTGCACCGGGGAGCGCTCCTCGCGGCGGATCGAGCGGCGGCTGGTCGAGGACGTCGCCTACCGTGTCCTGGCCGCGAACCAGACCCCGGATCATGCGACGCTGGCACGGTTCCGGCGTCGTCATCAGGACGCGATCGCGGCCCTGTTCGGGCAGGTCCTCGGCCTCTGCGTGAAAGCGGGCCTGGTCGACACCGGGGTCGTCGCGATCGATGGCACGAAGATCGCCGCGGACGCGTCGTTCTTCGCGAACCGGTCCCGGGAGGACCTCGCCGCGGAGATCCTCCGCGAAGCGGAGGAGACCGACGCCGCCGAGGACGAACTGCTCGGTGACAGGCGCGGTGACGAGCTCCCGGAGCAGTGGTCCGGGGGTCGGGATCGCCGCGACCGGATTCGCGCGGCGCTGGACGAGCTCGAGCGGGAGAAGGCCCACGACTACGAGTCCCGGATGGCCGAGCGGGCACGGAAGGAACAGGCGTCGGGGAAGAAGCTGACCGGCCCGAAGCCGACTCCGGAGACGTCGCGGCGGGCGAAGCCGCGGCGGGCGAACACGACCGACCCGCACTCCCGGGTGTTCGCGACCGGGGCGCGCGGGGCGCTGCAGGGATACAACGCGCAGACCGCGGCGACCGAGGAGCAGATCGTGGTCGCCGCGGAGGTCACGACCACGACGAACGACCAGCCCCACTTCGTCCCGATGGCCACCGCAGTCCGGGAGAACCTGACCGACGCCGGCCACTCCGGCACGGTCGACGTGTTCCTCGCCGATGCGGGCTACTGGACCGCGGAGAACGGCACCACCGATGTTGGCGCGGACACGCTGATCGCGACCCGCAAGACCGCCTGGCGCAAGGCCCCGAAACCCGACGATGACAAGCTCGCCGTCCTCGCCCGCGTCAACCGGGGAGAGTTGTCGCTGCGGAAAGCGGGCGTGATCCTCGGCGTCTCCTACACCTGGGTCAGGGACATGACGAAACGCTACTTCGGAACCGAGGGGCAGCTGATCA
>NZ_JADIJR010000075.1 GCF_017355365.1 Microbacterium sp. SD291
TGTACCCGGCCAGGACGTTGGTAGCGGCGAGCCTGGTTGAACGAACGAGAACCTCCGAGTGGGATGTGGCTTGTCTAAGGCCCACTCCAACACGGAGGTTCTCGTGTCCCACGGTAATGCGCGGCTGACCGTTCACGGTCGCCGATTGATCGTCCAACGCCACCAGGCCGGTTGGCCGCAAGCTCACATCGCCGCCGCGATGGGCGTCTCCCGCAAGTGCGTGAAGACCTGGATCGACCGTCATGCCACCGAAGGCGATGCCGGGCTCGCGACGCGGTCCTCACGGCCCCACACGATGCCCACGAGGACGAGTGACGAGATCGAGCAACGGGTGCTCGCAGCGCGGGCTAAGGAGCGAAGTGGCCCTGATGTCCTCGGCGCAAAGGTCGGGGTGCCCGCACGGACGGTGTCGCGGATCCTGCGCCGCCACAACGTGCCCTACCTGCGTGAGTGCGACCCGATCACCGGCGACGTGATCCGTTCCTCGAAGCAGACCGCCGTGCGGTATGAACGCGACCAGCCGGGCGAGCTGGTGCACATGGACGTGAAGAAACTCGGCCGGATCCCCGACGGTGGCGGCTGGCGGGCACACGGCCGCGCCAGCGGATCGATCCAACGCGACCGCAACACCAAGGTCGGGTACGACTACATCCACTCCTTGATCGACGACCACTCCAGGCTGGCCTACAGCGAGGTCCTTGCCGACGAGAAGGGGCCGACATGCGCGGCGTTCCTCGAGCGCGCGATCGCCTATTTCGCCGCGCACGGCATCACCCGGATCGAGCGGTTGATGACCGACAACGCCTGGGCCTACCGCTGGTCGCTACGCGAAATCTGCGCAGCGCACCGCATCCGGCAGAAGTTCATCAAACCGCACTGCCCCTGGCAGAACGGCAAGGTCGAACGACTGAACCGAACCCTCGCCACCGAATGGGCCTACCACCGCGTCTTCACCAGCAACGCAGAACGAGCAGCCGCCCTTGCCCCCTGGATCGAGTTCTACAACAATGAACGACGCCACAGCGCACTCGGAGGCCGCCCACCGATCAGCCGCCTGCTACCAACCTGATGGCCGGGTACA
>NZ_JADIJR010000076.1 GCF_017355365.1 Microbacterium sp. SD291
CCTGTGCTGCGGGCGTGTCGAGTGGGTCGTCCAGGGGCGACGCAGGAGCGTCGACGCGACGTGCTGAGAGGTGGTTCCAGTCGAGCGCTAGGACACCGGCTACAGGCATGGCGATAGGTCAGGAACGGCGTCGCTCCCTGCGCAGGAGGGAGCGCAGAGTCTCGGCGTTTGCGTAGCCGACCCGTAGCGCGATCTCGGCGGAGGTGAGGTCCGTGGTTGCTGAGAGGTGTCGAGCTCGTTCGGTGCGAAGCCGTTGGACGAAGCCGAGCGGAGTGAGGTTGAGCGCCGCACGGACTCGTCGTTCGAGGGTGCGCCGGCTGGTGCCGAGCGACTGCGCGACGAAGGCGACGTTGAACGGTTCGTCCAGGCGGGCGCGCACGAAGCGTTCGAACTCGACGACGATCGGGTCCTCGTGCCGGAGATGTTCGTAGGCGACGAAGGCCGCCTGCGACGGGCGCTCGTCGATGATGAGGAGCTTGGCGACATGTTGGGCCAGGTCGGGGCTGATCGATCGCACGAGTGAGAGCGCGAGGTCGATGTGGGCGAAGGCGGCGCCGGCGGTGACGAGGTTCCCGTCGACCACGACCATGGTGTCGAGATCGAGGGCGACGGTCGGATAGCGCTTCCGGAACTCCGGCCCCAGGAACCAGCTGGTCGTCGCCCGCCGATGATGCATCCGTCCTGTCTCGGCGACGGCGAACACGCCGGTGCACGCCGCGGCGATCCGGGTGGTCGCGTCGTCGAGGCGCCCGAGTGAGGCGATGACCGAACGAGCATCTCGACTCTGGAGGGCGTCGTGGGTCGCGGCGGCCGTGAGGGTTCCAAGCGCAGGGACGACGACCACGTCGAACTCTCCGGACTCCGGCAGCGGGTGGTCCACCGACAGGGTCATCGATGCCGTCGTGGTCACTCGCCGTTTCGGTCCGAGGATGGCGAGTTCGATCGGGTCGATCCGCGGGTCGACATCGCCGCGGGCTCCGTCGGCCACCCGCACGATGTCGATGATCGACGCGATAGCCGAACCGAAGCAGCCGTCGATCGCGATCAGTCCGATACGCATG
>NZ_JADIJR010000077.1 GCF_017355365.1 Microbacterium sp. SD291
AGGGGCACCCCGTTGTCGGTGCAGGTGGGGCCGCCGCGGGCGTGTTCGATCACGTGGTGGATCTCGCACCATTCCGCGGGGACGTGGCAGCCGGGGATCAGGCATTCCTTGTCGCGGGCGATGATCGCGCGGCGCTGGTGGATCGTGAACACCCGGTCGGTGGTGGTGATCCCCACGATCCGGCCTTCGTCGAACAGGACCCGTTGGATCGTCCCGGTGCAGGCGGTGTGCGCGGCGACGGACACGGGGATGGGAGTGGCGTCGCCGCCGACGCTCGCGCACCCGGTGCCGTCCGCGAAGTCCTTCGCATCCACATGCACGACGAGGGTGGGGGCGGCGCCGGCGAGGGAGGGCATCTCGTGGTGGCGGGCCGCGATCCCGAGCGCGGCGGCGAGGGCGTCATGGCGTTTCTGACCGGGGGTGCGGGGGTCGATCACGTTCCGGTGGTCGGTGTTGAACCGATCCTCGCCGTCGCCGTCGCCGTCGCCGTCGCCGTCCCCTTCGCCTTGGCTTTCGCCTTGGCTTTCGCCTTGGCTTTCGCCTTGGCTTTCGCCTTCGTCGTCGTCTTCTTCGTGGAAGGCGACGCCGGGGACGGGTGGTCCGCCGACTTTGGGGTTGTTCTGCGCGTCAATGATGAGCTGGAGCTGTGCGGCGGTGTCGGGGAGGAGGTTGCCTCGGATCGGGTGCAGGCCGTTCCGCTGCCGCCCGATAGACAGGTACCGGCCCTGCTGCGCGTTCCGGTCATTCGGCTCCGCCCCATCCGGATCCAGCACCGCCGCGACCTCCGACGCGAACAGCCGCAGATCATCCGGCGTCGCCGGCGGACCCGCCTCCGGAACGACCTTGGCCTCGGCATCGGCGGCGTCGGCGTCGGCGTCGGCGTCGGTGCCACCCAAGTCATCACGGTCGGCATCGCCGTCGGCGCCAGAGTCGGCGCCGGATCCGCTTTCGTCGGCGGGGAGATGGTGGCCGCGGGCGAACCCGGCGAGCATCTCGTCCGCGGCCAG
>NZ_JADIJR010000078.1 GCF_017355365.1 Microbacterium sp. SD291
CGACGAAAGCGGATCCGGCGCCGACTCTGGCGCCGACGGCGATGCCGACCGTGATGACTTGGGCGGCACTGCCGCCGACGCCGACGCCGACGCCGACGCCGACGCCGCCGATGCCGAGGCCAAGGTCGTTCCGGAGGCGGGTCCGCCGGCGACGCCGGATGACCTGCGGCTGTTCGCGTCGGAGGTCGCGGCGGTGCTGGATCCGGATGGGGCGGAGCCGAACGACCGGAACGCGCAGCAGGGCCGGTACCTGTCGATCGGGCGGCCGCGGAACGGCCTGCACCCGATCCGCGGCAACCTCCTCCCCGACACCGCCGCCCAGTTGCAGCTGATCATCGACGCGCAGAACAACCCCAAGGTCGGCGGACCCCCATACCCCGGCGTCGCCTTCCACGAAGAAGACGACAGCGTCGACGACGGTGAAGAGGACGAGGATCGGTTCAACACCGACCACCGGAACGTGATCGACTCCCGCACCCCGGGGCAGAAGCGCCATGACGCCCTGGCCGCGGCGCTCGGGATCGCGGCGAGGCACCAGGACATGCCCTCCCTCGCCGGCGCCGCCCCCACCCTCGTCGTGCACGTGGACGCGAGAGACTTCGCGGACGGGACCGGGTGGGCGAGCGTCGGAGGCGACGCCACTCCCATCCCGGTGTCCGTCGCCGCGCACACCGCCTGCACCGGGACGATCCAGCGGGTCCTGTTCGATGAAGGCCGGATCGTGGGGATCACCACCACCGACCGGGTGTTCACCATCCACCAACGCCGCGCGATCATCGCCCGCGACAAGGAATGCCTCATCCCCGGCTGCCACGTCCCCGCCGAATGGTGCGAAATCCACCACGTGATCGAACACGCCCGAGGCGGCCCCACCCA
>NZ_JADIJR010000079.1 GCF_017355365.1 Microbacterium sp. SD291
ATCGATCAGCGACGCTGCCCTCACCCCCGAGCTGGTCACGCTCTGGAACGACAACTACTGCGTCTACGGGGTCCGCAAGCTCTGGAAGAGCGCCCGCCGTGCCGGGCTCGACATCGGCCGCGACCAGACCGGTCGGTTGATGCGCGCGGCTGGCATAGAGGGCGCGACACGCAGCAAGCGAGTGAAGACGACCAGGCCCGATCCGACCGCCGCACGGCACCCGGATCTCGTGAAGCGGGAGTTCACCGCAACCGGCCCGAACAAGCTCTGGGTCACCGACCTGACCTTCGTGCCGACCTGGGCCGGCGTCGCCTACGTCTGTTTCATCATCGACGTCTTCTCGAGGATGATCGTCGGCTGGCGATGCGCCAGTCACATGCGCACCGAGATGGTCCTCGACGCGATCGAGATGGCCAGATGGGGCCGCGGCACCCACCACGACGATCTCCGCTGTCACAGCGATGCGGGCAGTCAATTCACGTCGATTCGGTACGGCGAACGCCTCGCCGAGATCGGCGCGACACCCTCGATCGGCACCGTCGGCGACAGCTACGACAACGCCCTGGCCGAGACAGTCAACGGGTACTACAAGACCGAACTCGTTCGCGGACCCGCCTGCCCCGGCCCGTGGAGGACCGTCGAGGACCTTGAGCTCGCCACACTCGGATGGGTGCACTGGCACAACACGCAACGCCTCCACGGCTACCTTGGCGACATCCCGCCCGCCGAGTTCGAGCAGGCGTTCTATGCTGTCCAAGCCGACCGCGATCAGCTGGTGGGAATCAAATAGCG
>NZ_JADIJR010000008.1 GCF_017355365.1 Microbacterium sp. SD291
CGACGATCGTGACGGGCACCGAGATCGATGTGTCCGCCTGAGTGCCTGAAAGCAGGCCGTCGTCTCCCGACGTGTCGGCCGCGTTCGCGGTGGTTGCGCCGAGCAGGGTGATCCCGCCGGCGAGGAGCGTACCCCAGAGGGCGCGCTTGATGAAAGTGCGCATGATTCCTTCTCCTGACTGAACTTCGGGTGTCTTGACGAGTGCGCGCGAGAGCATGTGCGCGCGCAGCACGGCATCTGTCGTTCACGAGGAACGACGGGACGACCCGTCAGTCAGGAGAGACGTCGGTGTCGGCGACCAGAGACGTCGGCAGGACGTCATCGGATGCACCGGGGGAGCGCTCCATCGCAAGGAGCGCGGGAAGGTCCACGTCGCTGAGGCGCGCGTGGGAGATCATGGATCCTCCGCCTGGACCGGCGGACGAAGACGGCATCGCGGGCGCTCCGCCGGCGGGCGGAGGCGACGATCGCTCGCCCGCAGGTGCAGGCGCGGCGGCATCCGGAGCGGAACCGGTGGCGTCGGGTGGAGCGGATCGGGTCGACGCATCGACGGCGCGAGGCGCGGACGCAGCCGTGGCCGGGGCGACCAGGGCGAGGGAATCTGGGCCGGCGAGCGGCGACGGAGCGTCAGGCACAGTCGCATCGGGAACCGAGAGGACCGGCGGAACGGTGTTCTCCACGACGCCGCCCACGATGCTCGTGGTGTCGTCGACGACGCCGACCACGGTCTCGAGCAGGCTGTTCACGCCGAGCTCATCCAGGAGCCGGTCGACGATGGGCAGAGACTCCACGGCATCCGTCACCGGCTGGACGATCTGAGAAGCCGGCGAGTCCCCGAGGAGATCGGACACGCGCGTGACGACGCCCCGAGTCGCGTCGGTGACGTCCTCGACCACGGGCGCCGTCGGCACAGGTGCCTCGGTACCGGCATCCGTCCCGGCGCCGATCACGGGCAGAGGCTGCTGAACGACCTGCTGCACCGGAGCGACGACCGTGACGACCACAGGGGCGACCACTTCGGGCACGATGGGCTCCACGACCGACGTCGCCGTCGTGACCGTGGAGCCGATGACCGATGTGAGGTCGCCGAGGGGGCTGTCTGCCCGGTCATCGGCGTGTGCTGCACCACCGCCGGTGAGGATGCTGATCGCCGCCCATCCGAGCGCGACAAGACCACCGATGACCACGGCGGCCGGAAGGCCGCGTCGTGTCGCTTGTGAATCCAACGTCAGCCTCCCCTCCGAGGTCAACGCACGGCGAATACGACATGCACTGGATGCCGAGAATACGCCTGTGCGGCGGCTGTGTCCACCGGTTTCTCCGTTGATCCGGCGAGGGACGCGCCCGGCGAGGAGTCCGGCTTGACTTTCCCCAGGTTCTGCACATGCCGCCACGTTCAGGGCAACCTTCAATCGCGGCTTTAACCTGATTCCTGTCCACAGGGTGGGGAAACTGCAAACGCCAGGTCAAAGCTAAAAACAGTGACCGAATCTAGTGAAGTGCACGGGGTTATCCACATGGGTTCTGCACAGACACTCCGAGTTTGTCCGCACGCTTTCCACAAGGTTATCCACAGGGTGTGTTGCAGCGCGTTTCCCCTGTGCATAACGTGGTCGAGCGACCGAATGTCGGGGGG
Source organism: Microbacterium sp. SD291 (assembly GCF_017355365.1). Lineage (GTDB taxonomy): Bacteria > Actinomycetota > Actinomycetes > Actinomycetales > Microbacteriaceae > Microbacterium. The sequence continues at coordinate 1,637 of NZ_JADIJR010000008.1, forward strand.
TCCTGATTCGCTGTGTCCGTGGCCTCGGAGGCCACCGGGCGCAGCGCCGCCCCTCAGGCGGCGCAACGCACGCAAGCTCGTCGCATCGAAGGGAACACAGTGTCGATCGCCGACATCTCGGAGGAGCGCCTCGGAGGCCAGCGGAAGCCTGAGCGCACCCCGCCTCACGACCTGCTCGCCGAGCAGAGCGCGCTGGGTGGCATGCTGCTCTCGAAGGACGCCGTCGCCGACGTCATCGAGACCCTCAAGGGTGCGGACTTCTACATCCCGAAGCACGAGCTGATCTTTGAGGCGATCCTCTCGCTCTACTCGCACGGCGAGCCGACCGACGTCGTCGCCGTGACCGACGAGCTCATCAAGACCGGTGAGCTCAGCCGCGCGGGCGGCGCCGACTACCTGCACACGCTCACCTCGATCGTGCCGACCGCAGCGAACGCCGGCTATTACGCCGGCATCGTGTCGGAGCGCGCGATCCTGCGACGTCTCGTCGACGCCGGAACCCGCATCGTGCAGCTCGGCTATGACGGCCAGGGCGACGCCACCGACATCGTCAACAACGCGCAGGCCGAGATCTACTCGATCACCGGGTCAGAGACCGCCGAAGACTACGTGCCGCTGCAGACGGCCGTCGACGCCGCGATCGAGGAGATCGAGGCGGCCAACGGGCGCGACGGCTCGATGACGGGCGTCCCGACCGGCTTCCGCGAGCTCGACGAACTGACCAACGGCCTGCACGGCGGTCAGATGATCGTCGTCGCCGCGAGGCCAGCTATGGGCAAATCAACGCTGGCTCTGGATTTCGCACGTTCGGCATCCATCGGTCACGACCTCCCGTCGGTCTTCTTCTCGCTCGAGATGGGCAAGAGCGAGATCGCGATGCGACTGCTCAGCGCAGAGGGTGCGATCCCCCTGCAGAACATGCGAAAGGGCAACCTCGACCCGCGCGACTGGACGACAGTCGCCGCGACCCGCGGCCGCATCAACGACGCGCCGCTCTACATCGACGACAGCCCGAACATGACGCTCGTCGAGATCCGCGCCAAGTGCCGCCGGCTCAAGCAGCGTGAGGGGCTGCGCATGGTCATCATCGACTACCTCCAGCTGATGACGTCGGGCAAGCGCGTCGAGTCGCGACAGCAGGAGGTCTCCGAGTTCTCCCGAAGCCTGAAGCTCATCGCCAAGGAGCTGCAGGTGCCCGTCATCGCGCTCTCGCAACTGAACCGTGGTCCCGAGCAGCGGCAGGACAAGAAGCCGGCGATCAGCGACCTGCGCGAGTCCGGATCGATCGAGCAGGATGCCGACATGGTGATCCTGCTGCACCGCGACTCCGTCTACGACAAGGACGTGCGCCCTGGCGAGGCCGACCTGATCGTCGCGAAGCACCGTAACGGCCCGACCGCGACGATCACCGTCGCCTTCCAGGGGCACTACTCCCGGTTCATGGACATGGCGCCGGGCGGCGACTTCAACTGACGGGTGACTGACTAGATCGTCTCCCCGCCACTTAGATTGTCCCGTTTGGGCGAGGTCCCGTCGCTCCTACTCGAACGGCTGACGGGGCAGAGGCTGCGAGAAGCCGGCGCCACGAAACCGCTTACGGCGGCGCTATCGGGATAACGCCGACTCGTACTCGGAATGCCGCGGCGACCGAATTCTCGCCCCACTGAGCCGAGAATTCGCGCTCGTCGCGTCGGAAGTCCTCGATACGCTGAGCCAGCGTCGTTGGGACCTCGAGGGGCGATGCGGAGACGGACGCGGGGCGCCCGAACCGCTGGGTCGCCCGGCATCCCGCGTCACTCGTAGCGGAGCGATGTCACTGGGTCGGCGCGCGCGGCCCTGGCCGCAGGCAGGGTGCCGGCGAGGAAGGCGATGCCCATGACCCCCACGATGATCAGGGTGATGGAGACTGGATCGAAGGCGATGAGTGTCAAGCCGGGCAGGCTGGTGAGAAGACCGCCCGAGAGCGCGGAGCTGACGACGCCGCCGATGAGGATCGCGATGACCACGCCGAGGCTGCTGCCGAGGAGACCGATGAACGCCGCCTCGAGGCTGAACAGCGAGAAGACCCGGCCGCTGCCCATGCCCATGGCCTTCATGAGCCCGATCTCGCGGGTGCGCTCCTGCACCGACATGAACAGTGTGTTGACGATGCCGAACCCGGCTGCCAGCAGTGCGATGACCGCGAAGGCGTTGAGCACGAGGACGATTCCGTCGATCACTGCGGTGACGGCGCCGAGCTGATCCGCCACGGTGGTGCCGGTGAAACCGGTGGCGGCGAGCCGATCCTTCAGCGCCGCGATCTCATCATCGGTGGCGTCGGGGCTGAACCAGATGCTGGCACGGGGGTACCTCTCGGTTTCGTCGGTCGGCAGCCCGGTGGTCTGCGCCGTGTACAACGCATCCGTGAGGGCATCGTTCGTGGTCACCGACGCGCCGGCCGGGGATGCCAGCGCCTCCTCGGCGACGCCGACCACCGTGGCGTCGATCACGTGCTGCGCGCGGTCGGCGTCGGTCACCGCGATAGACACCGTCTGCCCCACGGCGGCCTCGTCGGTGTCGAATCCCATCGGCTCGACATACGAGACGGGAATCAGCACCTGCAGCTCGCCCGACGCGTCATCGAGATCCTCACCGGCCGCCAGCTGTACGGACTGCCCCTCCACGAGCGCGCCGACGCTCAGCACGAACCGGTCGCCGTCGCCGGCTTGGATGTAGTCGGGCGAGATGGACTTGGTGGGTTGGACGTCCAGGACGCCGTCCACCTCGGCCAGTGTGTCGAGGTCGGCCGGTGTCAGCGCCGAGACGGTGGCATCGTCGAAGCCGCCGGAGGCGATGACATCCGGATCGTACTCGGCCGGTCCGGAGCCCTCGTCTGCCGCCGCCGTTTCGGAGTTCTTGGTCACGGTCATCACGTCTTGCGCGCCGACCGCGGTGAGTGTGTCGGCGATGTAGGCGTTGATGCCGGTGCCGAGCCCGTTGGTGAGCGTCAGCGTGAAGGCGCCGACGAAGATGGCCAGGACCGTCAGCGTCGTCCGGGTCTTGGAGCGGAACGTGTTCGACACGGCTGACCGGGCGAGGTCGAGAGCTTTCATGCCGCCACCGCCATCGTGTCGTGGACGACGAGCCCGTCCTTGAGCGAGATCCGGCGGTCGCAGCGAGCGGCCAGATCCTCGTCGTGCGTGACGACGATCAGGGTGATGCCGTGTTCGCGGTTGAGGGCGAACAGGATGTCTTCGACCACGGCGCCGGTCTGGCTGTCGAGGTTCCCGGTGGGTTCGTCGGCGAAGAGGATGCGCGGATTGTTCACGAGGGCCCGGGCGATCACGACGCGCTGCTTCTGCCCTCCGGACAGATCGGCGGCCTTGCTGCCGGCTTTGGTCTCGAGCTCGAGCTGCTCGAGGGCGGCGAGCCCGCGGCGTCTCCGCTCCGGTGGCCCGTAGCCGGCGATCTTCATCGGCAGGACCACGTTGTCGAGCACCGTGGTGTCGCCGGTGAGGAAGAACTGCTGGAAGACGAAGCCGAACGTCCGGTTGCGCGCCCGGTTGAGGCGGCTGCCCCGGAGCGTGCCGGTGTCGACGCCTTCCAGCTCGATCTTGCCGGACGAGGGAGCGTCCAGCAGAGCCATGAGATGCATGAGCGTGGACTTGCCGGATCCGCTCTTGCCGACGATCGCGACGCTCTCGCCTTCAAGGACGTCGAAGCTCACGCCCCGGAGTGCGTCGAATCGGCTCTGGCCGCGGCCGTAGGACTTGTGCACGTCGGTGACCGACATGATCGGGATGCTCATGGGACTCCTCAGAATCGGTTGGGACTCCAGCGTCGTCGGGCCGCGTTCCCAGCACGTCCCCCGGGCGCGGGCACTTCGATACCGCGGCTGCGGTACCCGATGTGCCCCCGCGGGATGATGCGCGCCGCCCCGCTCTGCTCCACACTGGACATGTGAACGCGACCACGGACGGACGAGATCCCTGGTCGCCGACGAGAAGACCGATGCCGGCTACGCGCATGCTGCGATGGGCGGGAGACGCCCTCGGGGTGGTCCTCGTCGTCTCGTCGGCCTTCCTGCACGGCCCGCAGCAGGCACCCCCCTCGGCGTCGGAGGTGGCGGTGATCGCCGTCGTCGCCGCGGCCCTTCTTCTCCTGCTCCGGCGGCGATGGCCCATCCCCGTGCTCGCGGGCTGCGTCGCGCTCTACGGCCTCGCCGCCGTGACCGGCACCGTCGCTCCCGGCATCATCCTCGCGGTCGCGATTGCGATGTTCGGACTCGCGAACCGGTCGACGCGTCGTGTCACGATCGTCGCGGCCGCCATCACTGCTGGGGCGGTGTTCCTGCTCAGCGTGCTCGGCGCGGTCGTGAGCGCCGCCGACCCGCGGATGGTGCAGTTCACGCTCGCCGTCGCGTTCGCCGCGGCGGCCGGCGACGCCACCCGGTCCCGGCGCGAGTATATCGTCGCGGTCACAGAGCGCGCCGAGCGTGCCGAGCAGACCCGTGAGGCGGAGGCCAGGCGCCGCGTCTCGGAGGAGCGTCTGCGCATCGCCCGCGACCTGCACGATACCGTCGCACACCAGATCGCGGTGATCAGCCTCAACGCCGGCGTCGCGTCGTCGTCGCTGGAGTCACCCGAGCGGGCGCAGGAGGCGTTGAGCACGATCCGCAGTGCCTCCCGCACCGTCCTGCGCGAGATCAGCGATCTGCTCGCCCTCCTCCGCGCCGAGGATCCGGATGCCGAGACCATGACGCCGCCGTCGGGCCTGGGCCGGCTCGATGATCTGGTGGACCAGTTCGCGCGGTCGGGGCTGGCGGTCCATCTCCGTGTGGAGGGCGATCCCGGTTGGGTCGCGGGCGCGGTCGACCTTGTCGCGTACCACGTGATCCAAGAGGGGCTCACGAACGCACTCAAGCACGGCACCGACCAACGCGCCCACGTTCTCGTCGAGGTCACGGAGCAGCAGGTGACGGTGGTGGTCACCAATCCCACTCGCCCTCCCGCCGGCCCTGCCGAGGGCGGCGGTACGGGTGCGGGCCACGGCCTGACCGGCCTACGCGAACGGGTCGCCTCGGTCCGCGGCGTCATCGAGACCAGGACGACAGCAGGCGGCTACCGCCTCGCGGCCACGCTCCCGCTTGCGAAGGAGCGACCCTGATGACTCGCGTGCTCGTGGTGGACGACCAGCCGCTCATCCGCCAGGCCGTGTCCGGCATCCTGAACCAGGCCGACGGGATCGAGGTCGTCGGCGAGGCGGCCACCGGTGCGGCCGCCATCGCTCAGGCGGCGCTCCTGCTGCCCGATATCGTGCTGATGGACATCCGGATGCCGGAACTGAACGGCATCGACGCCACCGCATCGATCTGCAGCGACCCGGCGCTCACCCAGACCCGCGTGCTGATCCTGACCACGTTCGAAGAGGATGAGTACGTGCTCGCCGCCCTGCGCGCCGGCGCCAGCGGCTTCATCGGCAAGGGCGCCGAGCCCGATGAGATCGCGCGCGCCGTCCGTGCCGTCCACGCCGGCGAGTCGCTGCTCTCACCCCTCGCGACCAAGGCGCTCATCGAGAAGTACGTGCGCGCACCCGGCAGCCCGCCCGATCGTCGCCCGCTGCGTACGCCGCCGGAGCTCGACCAGCTCACCGACCGCGAGCGCGAGGTGCTCGTCCTCGTCGTGCGCGGGCTGTCCAACACCGATATCGCGACCGATCTGTTCATCTCTCCGCACACGGCGAAGACGCACGTGAACAGGATCATGATGAAGCTGCACGCGCATGACCGTGCGCAGCTGGTGATCATCGCGTACGAGAGCGGCCTGCTCCGCCCAGGCGCCTCCTGATCCCCGCCGGAATACCGCGAGCGCGGTACCCGGGATACGCCCCCGAGGGGACGCGCGCACGTCACTGCGCCGCAAGCATGGATTCACCGTCGCAGAACGTCTCGCGACGGCATCCGATCCAGGAGGAGAGCATGTCCACGACACTGCCCCGCACCTACAGCCCGACCGTCGCCGTCCCCTTGTCGATGGTGATCGTCGCCGTCCTCGCGAGCGCCGTCAACGCCGTGCTGGCGCTCGTCGGCGGCGCCATCGGGGCCACCGGCCCCGGGCTGCAGCCGATCGCCTATCTCAGTCTTACCGTCGTCGCAGCGATCGGCGGTGCGGTCGGCTGGCACCTGATCGGCCGGTTCGCGAAGCGCCCCCGCCGCGTCATGCGCTGGTTGGTTCCGTCGTTCCTCGCCGTGTCCTTCATCCCCGACATCCTCATCGGCGTCACCACCGGCACGAGTGACGGGTGGCTCTACGCCGCCGTCCTCATGAGCATGCACGTGACCACGATCACGATCGCCATCCTCACGTACCGGCGACTCATGCCCCTCTCGGACCGCGAGGACGCCCGCGACACCACCGTCTGAACCGGCACTTGCCAGACCGCCCGACATCGCGCCGACGGATCGCTCGCGTACGTCATCGCGCGCCACACCGGCCCAGCAGCCCGACATCAACTGACCGTCCTCCCCCTTGCATCCCCGCTCTCATCGCAGCACAATTAGACCACCAGTCGAACCGATGGTCTGGAGATGCCATGAAGGTGCTCATCGTGGGTGCGGGGGTGGCCGGCCCCACCCTGGCCTACTGGTTGCTGCGCACGGGTCATGAGCCGACGCTGGTGGAGCGGGCGCCGCGGCTGCGGGAGGGTGGCTACGTCGTGGACTTCTGGGGCGCCGGGTTCGACGTCGCCGAGCGGATGGGAATCGTCCCGCGACTGCGCGAGGAGGGCTATCGGTTCCGCGAGGCCCGGGAGGTGTCGGGCAGCGGCCGCCGGATCGCGCATTTCGACCCTGTGAGCGTCATCGAGGGCGCCGCCGCCGGCCGGTACGTCACCGTCGGGCGCTCGGAGCTGGCCCGGGCGATCTACGACGCGATCGGCGGCGAGGCGGAGACGATCTTCGGCGACGCCGTGGACTCGATGGCCGATGACGGCGGCCGGGTGCGGGTGCGGTTCACGTCGGGCACGGAACGCGAGTTCGATCTCGTCGTGGGCGCGGACGGTCTGCACTCCCGCGTGCGTGATCTCGCATTCGGTCCCGAGCAGGACTACGAGCGGTACCTGGGCATCACGGTGGCCGCCTTCGATCTGGACGGCTACCGGCCGCGCGACGAGCTCGTCGCGGTGATGCACACCGAGGTCGGCGCGCAGACGCTCCGGATCGCACTGCGGGATGGCGCCACGTTGTTCTGCTGCACGTTCCGCCACGACGGCGACGTGCCGGTCGACGATGTGCCCGCGCAGCAGGCGCTGCTCCGTGAGCGGCTGCGCGGGATCGGCTGGGAGGTGCCCGGCATCCTGGAACAGCTGCTGCAGGCGCGGACGTTCTACATGGACCGGGCCAGCCAGATCCGGATGCCGTCCTGGTCGCGGGGGCGCGTCGCGCTGGTCGGGGATGCGGCGGCGGCCCCGTCGCTGCTGGCCGGCCAGGGTTCCGCACTGGCGATGGCCGAGGCCTACACCCTCGCCTGCGCGCTGCACGAGACCGGCGGAGATCACCGGGCGGCGTTCGCCGCCTCCCATGCCCGGCTGGCGACGCTGGTGCGCACCAAGCAGGATGCCGCCGCCGGACTCGGCTCCGCGTTCGCGCCGCGCAACCGCACGCAGCTGCTGATGCGCAACGCCGTGTTCGGCCTCCTGAGCATCCCCCTCGTCGCCCGTCTTTCGATGGGGCGGAGTCTTCGCGATCCGGTTGAGCTTCCCCCGGTCCCGACCGGTTGAATGGTGGCATGCCACGTCCGCGCTTCCACCGGCTCGCCCCGGAACAGCAGGCCACAATTCTCGACACCGCCCTCGACGAGTTCGCTGCCCACGGGTTCCGCGACGCCTCGCTGAATCGGATCATCGCCGCCGCCGGGATCTCCAAGGGTTCGATGTACTACTACTTCGACGGCAAGGAAGACCTCTACATCCACGTCATCCGGGCCGGCCTCGAGCAGCTCCTCGTCGACGGCGGCGGTGCGCCCGTCCCGGCCGGGAACGGCGGCCCCGACGCGTTCTGGGCATCGCTGGAGCAGCAGTACCTGCAGCTCATGCGCACCCTCGCCGCGTCGCCCCGGCTGGCGGGACTGCTGCGCGACTGGCTCAGCGGAACGGGCGCCCCCGCCCTCGGTGCGGCACAGCGAGACGCCGAGCAGGCGACCCTGCCCTGGCTGCAGAAGACTCTCGCGACCGGGCAGGCAGTCGGCGCCGTCCGCACCGACCTTCCCCCGGAACTCATCATCGCCCTCGCGATGGGAATGGGTCAGGCGATCGACACCTGGCTCATCACCCGACCACCCGGCGACGAACAGCTCGCTGAGGCGGTGCGCACCCTCATGGACGCCATGCGCCGGGCCCTGCAACCGTGACCGCACCTTCCTGCGAACCGCGTGCGGGAGTCGAGATCATCCTCGCCGCCGGCTCGAGGATAGACAGCATCCGAACGCCGAGAACTCGCGCTCCGGCACGTCGGAAGTCCTCGATACGCTGAGCCGGCGACGTCGGGAGCTCAGGAGGGAGCCGCGGTGAGGGCAGATCGGCTGCTGGAGTCCGTGCTGGCGATCCCGTCGACCACGCTGGCGACGAACTTCTACCTTCCCGACAGCGACGCAGAGGGCGGCTTTCGCACGACGGCCGTCGAACGGTGTGATCGTCTCCTCGCCCACCTCGATCGCGTGAGTGACGGAGACATCGTCATCGTCGGCGAAGCTCCCGGCTGGAAGGGCGCGCGCCAGTCTGGCGTTCCGTTCACATCCGCCAAGACCGTCGGACTCCAGGGATCCAGCGAGGCGAGCGCCACCATCGTGCAGGGCATGCTCGCCGACCTCGGGATCGCCGGCCGCACCCTGCTATGGAACGCATTCGCGCTCCATCCCCATCAAGCGGGCTCGCCGCGGAGCAACCGGACTCCGACGGAGTCCGAACTGGCCGCCGGGAGGGATGCGCTCCGGCTTGCCGTCGCCGGCCGCCGAATCATCTGCGTCGGCAACCCGGCCCGAACGAGCATCGAGAAGCTCCTCAGCCTCCGGGTGCCCGGCGTCGGCGGCGCGTCCGCGAGCAGCCGCGCGGTTGCCCTCCGGCACCCTGCCAACGCAGGCGCCCCGGAGTTCAGGTCCGGAATCGCGGCCGTGGGCGAGCTCTGGGGTCTCTGACGCGGGTGGACGATGCGCGTGACCGCGCCAGCTCCAGCAGGGCTGGAGCAGCTGTAGCATGCGGCCATGGATCCGGATGCATCGCGCAGTGCCCGTTCGCTCAGAACCGCTGCCGCCGTCCTGCTCATCGGCGGGGCCGTCGTGGTCCTCTGCGCGGTGCTCATGTTCACCGGGCGGACGTTCTGGGGCTGGCCGGCGCCCAGCTCGTTCATCGCAGGGGAACGCGCCCTCATCATCGGCTCCGTGCTCATGTCGCTGCTCGGCTTCGCCGTGCTCGAGCTGCTGCTCCGCTCGGCGGGATCGATCGTCCTTCCTCGCCTGGCACTCGTGATGTACCTCGTGGGCGCGACGATTCTGGTCTCGGCGGAATCCTCGTTCATCGGCGGTCACCCGCACGTGTACGCGCAGATCGTCGTGTGGATCGTGTCGGCGTTCCTCGCGCAGGCGGCCTTCGGCCTGGCGCTCGTGAGAACCGCGCTCGTGCCGTCAGGGACCGGCTGGTCGGCGGTCGTGTGGAACGTGGGGATGCTCGCGGCGCTCGCGGTCTTCTCGCCGGGCGACATGTACTACCCGATCGTTCACTTCGTCACGCCGTTCCTCATCGGGATAGCCCTGCTTCGACGATCCGGCTCCCCATCGGCGGAGTGACGAGCTCGCCGTCATCTCGAGGAGAGCGCACAGGGCCCGTCCGCGCGGCCGACGATCCCTTGTCGCTCGCATCGCCGGCGCGGGCGTGCCGCCGTGCCGGAGCGGACGTGCGCGTGGCGTCGGCGGGCCCCTTGCCGTCGCGGCTCGGGCTTCCGGCACAGCGCGGCATCAGGGAGGACGTCACGATGAAGACCCTGACGGCGGCTACTACGACTGGGATGTCTCCTTCCTCGGAGCGAATCAGGATGCCGTGCTCGCCGCCGCGGACATCGGGATCGACGCCAAGGACGCCCTGACCTTCGACATCGGCGCCATCGCCCCGTCGATGGCCGCGCACGCGGCCAAGCAGGCCAGGCGCCGCGTCGGCGACCGCACCGGCTACACCCAGGCGGAACGCGCAGCCGCTGCCCCCGGTCGCTCGTGAGAGCAGGCCCGGGCGACCCGGGGGCCGCGACGTGTATCAGCGCCGCCGTCGCGGCCTCTTCGATGCATGACACTCATCAGCGGCATCACCGGAGGGTTCGCGCTCGCGCTGCTCGGCGACGGCTCCCTCGTGCACCTCGAGCGCTCCGGCGCCCGCGCGTGGACCGTCGTCCACAGCGCCCCTGACGGCACTCGCCTCGCCGCCGCGCGGCGCCGCCGCAGCGTGGGCGACGTGGCGGCGCATCCGTCGGACGCGTCGGCCGCCGTCCTCGTCTCGCCTGCGCGCGGTCTCGAGGCGCTCCGCACCGGTGCCGTGACGCCTCTCGCCGCGCTCCCGGGAGCGGGCGCGGCCACCGGATCCGCCGCCGGGCACATCCTCGCGGTGACGCGGGGCCGGCGCGCGCGCCTGTGGTCGGTCGATCCGGTCACCGCCGCCGCGACCGACTCCGGAAAGGCCCCGTCGGGCGTCGTCGACATGACCGCTCATCCGACGGATGCCGCAGCCCTCGCGCTCGCCGGGCCCGCGGCCACGCGGCGCCTGATGCTGCTGCGCGCGGGCTCCGCGCCCGTGGCGCTCGCCGCGGTCCCCGGCGCCACGCGCCTCACCCGGCTGGGGACGGGTGAGGCGCGGGTCGCGATCGGGTTCTCCGACGGGCGCGTCGACGTGCACGACCTCGCGGCGCCGGCATCCGGACGCACGGTCGCCACGCTGCCGGCATCCGTCTGGGGCCTCGCCTTCGACGGTGTGGACCTCGTCGCCGGCTTCGGCTCCGACATCGACGCCGTTCCACTCACGGAACCCCCCGGCGTCGACCTGTCCCTGCCCGCCGAGCACTACCTCGCATCGTGGACCCGGGTCGACGTGAAGGTCCGGGGCGGCATCGCCTTCGACGGCCTCGCCTTCGTCGTCGAGCCGTTGCACGGCGGCCTCGTCTCGGCATCCCGCGACGCCTCATTCGACCCGGTCGCGCCGCACGTCGTGATGTCGATCGGCGGCACCGTCGGCGAGTACGCCCTGCTGGCTCTGGATGCCGCGACCGGCGAGGTCCTCGGAAAGCAGCCGTTCCACGTGGTCGACGCCTGGCCGGGACCGGACGGCCCGCCCCTCGCGCTCGTCGGCCCGTCGGAGAACGAGGCGCCGGACGCGGCGTGGGGAGGGGGCGACCCGTACGTCCCGCAGAACATGGACGTCCGCCCCCGGCTCGGCGACTGGCGGGTGGCGATCGTGGTGGTCGAGACCTCCGACCAGGCGACCCTGACCGCAGCGGAGGCGGCCACTCTCACGCAGACCCTGCGCGACGAGGTCTTCACGGGCGTCGTGCGCGGCGGCGTGACCGAATCGTCCAGGCTCTTCTACGACGCGGTGTCCAGCGGCAGGCTGAACCTCGTCGACGCCGGGATCGTCGTGCCGGTACGGCTGCCCAACCAGTGGGACACGTACGTCACCTCCGACGCCGGCGGGGAGACGGGCACGGACGGGCTGCCGATCTTCGGCCGGGCCGCAGTGGCCGAGATCGTGCGGCAGAACCGCGACCTGACGCGGGCGGGCCGTCCGCTGCTGCTCGACCTCGACGCGGTGGACTCGCTCGTCTTCGTCATGCGGTCGCTCCCCGCGAACCCGGCCGCCATGTTCCCCGGCCGCTATCAGTGGCCGTGCGGCACCCGCCCCGGCGGGTATCAGCTGAGCTTCATCGTGGGCGAGACGGTGCTGTCCTTCCTCGGCTTCGAGATCGCCATTCCGCGCAGCCGCACGATCCAGGCCCTCACGATGCCCACCACGTGGACCTCGGTCAGCAACGGGCGCACGTTCGCCGAGACCGTCGCGCACGAGCTCGGGCACAACTTCGGCCTGCACGATGCCTACTTCGACGCGGCGACGCACGCCGCGCAGTATCAGGCCCGCGAGCTCGGCGGCTGGGACCTCATGGGCAACGAGGGAGGGTCGCCGGAACTTTCCCCCGCTGAGCGGATGCAGCTGGGCTGGGTGCCCGCCTCCGACGTGCGGACCCTCTCGGTCGGCGTGGCCGGATACGTCGACGAGACCGTGGACCTGCATCCTGCGGGTTCGGCCGGTCCCGCTCCCGCCGGACGCAAGCAGGCGGTGGAGCTGCGTATCGCTGACGGCCGCAACTACTACTTCGAGTACCGGCGCCGCAACGCGAGTGCACTCAGCGACCAGGCGACCCCGGAGGACTACGTCGTCGTCGGGACGGACTACGTGTCGGGCGACACACCTCCCACCGACCGCCGGCCGCTCACCCTGCTGCGGGACGACGCGGATGCCGACGGCGCGACGTTCGCTCTCGGCGACGACTACGAGGAGTCCGACACCAGCGACCCGGCGTACCCGAACGACTTCCGGCTGGAGGTCACCCAGGCGGGCGACGGAGCGGCGCGCGTGCACCTGCGCTACGCCGACGCCAAGCCCGACCCGGCGTTCCGCCCGTGGGGGCAGAGCACCGGGTGGAAGAGTCCCGACCTGCGCGTGGAGAACGCCCGCAATCAGCAGGACGCGTCGCTGCGCGACGTGCCGTGGGAGGGGCACGACAACTGGATCGTCGCGACACTGCGCAACAACGGCCGCGACACGGCGACCGGCGTCGAGGTCGTCTTCGGCGTGAAGGACTTCACGCTCGGAGGCGGTGCCGAGGTCGGGCTCGGATCGGTCACCGTGCCGTCCCTCGCCGCCGGTGCGAGCATCGACATCACGTCGCCGTCCGCGTGGCGGCCGCCCGCGCTCTCGCTGATCCCGTTCCTCACGATCCGCCCGCACTACTGCGTCTTCGCGCGGATCACGGCCCTGCCCGACGAGATCACCCGCGACAACAACGAGGCGCAGTCGAACCACACGCGTATGATCTCGGCATCCGGTTCGCCGTCGACCCGCGAGACCGGCGTCGTCAAGGTGACCAACCCGCACCCCGTCGAGGCCCGGTGCCGCGTGGTGGTGCGCCAGACCGACCCGCTCTCGCGCACCTACCTGGAGCACGCCTGGGTGGTGCTGCAGCCGGGCGAGGAGCGCGGCGTGCGGTTCTGGACGGAGTCGATGATCGGCGATCCCGCGGTCGAGGCGATGACCGAGGAGCTCAAGTCCCGCTCGTGGGAGGTCCCCAACCGGCTGCGCCTGACCGGCGTCGCCGATGCGGGCGAGGGATGCCACGGGGACACCACCGGCGGCGCGCACGTCGACGTCGTCGCCGGCCGACGGACCCGCTTCGTCGACCTCCGGGTGGGAGACGGGCACGCGACCGGGCGCATCGCGGTGGAGGAGGACGGCGACGGCCCCTGGGGCTCGGTCGTCGTCTCGATCCGGGATGACGTGGACGGCGACGACCTCGGCGTCTTCACGGGCGAGGTGCGAGACGGCGACTTCGCGTTCGAGTTCCGCGGGCGGGTCGAGGGCGGCCGGGTCGCGCAGGCCGAGTTCAACGGCGGCTACTCGGCGGCGCCCTGCATCAGCGAATGGGTCGGTCTGGAGCGATGACGCGCTCGGCCTGCGGACTGCGGAACGCCTCCACGACGTGCTGCACCCGCAGGCCCGGCGCGAAGGGGCTGCCGCCGACCGAGTCCTCGAGCGCCGACCGTGCGCTCAGCCGCGGACCCGGACGGTGCGCCCCTGGAACGACACGAGGTCGCCCTCGACGAGCTGCCGTCCGCGGCGGCGCTCCTCCGCGCCGTTGACGCTCACGAAGCCGTCGATGATCGCCTCCTTGGCGTCGCCGCCCGAGTCGATCAGGCCCGCGAACTTGAGGAACTGCCCGAGGCGGATCATCTCGCCGCCGATGGAGATGTCGTCGATCGGATCGGAGGTCGTCATCCCTGAATCGTAACCGTCAGAGCACGATGTCGTCGGGGACGGCCAGCGCCCGCCACTCGGCCGGCCGGGTGGTGCGGACACGGAGCACGTCGGCATCCGGCAGGGGGCCGAGGTCGACCCCGGCGAGCTTCGCGATGTCGGCCACCGGCACCTGGAAGGCGCGGAACGCGCCGAGCGGCGCAGCGGCGAGCAGCCCGTCCTCGGTGTCGACGAGCTCCGTCTGATCGAGCACGAAGCCGGCTGCCGCCAGGCCGCCGGCGCCCTGCCACGCGGCCACCTTCCAGAACCGCAGCGGGATCCGGATGCCGCGGTACGGCGGATCGTCGTCGCCGAGGACCGGCGCGGTGAACACCGACAGCCGCTGATCCGTGGACTCCGCGTAGGCGAGCACATGGTCCTCGAGGCCCAGCCACAGCTCCTTCGACTGGTTGAACCCGGCCGCCTGCGGGGCCGCGTTCGGGTAGAAGAACGTGGCGGCCATCGCGGCGCGCGCCCGGGCGGCATCCCCCCAGCCCGGGTCGCGCCGCCGCACCAGGTGGCCGCGATCCAGGTCGTTGCTGGCGTACACGGCCGGTCCGGTCTGCTCGCCGGCGTCGATCCGCGGATCGAACTGCCACTCCCCGGCGCGGGGGAGGTCGAGCATCCGCGCCCCGTCGATGTTCACCCCGGTGACTGCGGCGAGCCGCCGGGAGGGGTCGAGCAGCACGGAGAACCGCGGGTAGTCCAGCATCCGCGTCTCCTGCGCCGGCCGGGGGAGCGGCAGGCGCGTCGGGAGGAAGTCGAGGTCGTAGCCGTCCGCCATGCCCCCCATCGTGCCGGATGCCGCCGACATCGTGTATCACGCGGCCGATGGGCGCCTCTTCTCCTTTGAGGAGGTGCAAGATGGCACTGACAGATCATTCCGACGTCTACGCGGCCGCGCACGAGGCGGGATTCAACAAGATCGTCCGATGGTTCGCGCGGTACCGGCCGACGCTGGTCAACTACGGCACGAGCTGGGTCGCACAGGAGCCGTTCGAGCGGCTGTGCTCGAAACCGGACGTGATCGCGGACATCGTCGACCGGGGTCTCCCGATCGTCTCCGTGGAGCGGCCGCTGCCGATCCCGACGACCCCGTTCGGGATGAACTGGTCGCTGCAGCTGACCGATCTCGAGATCGACTTCCATCCGGGCGGCGTCTTCGGGCTGCCGCCCGAGCTGGGCGGCGCTCTCGATCCCCAGCACTTCGCCCTGCGGCTGCGGGCGTGCTTCGGACTCGGATGCCCGTCCCGGCGCCTCGAGGAACTGCTCGACGACCTCGGCGGACGGCTCATCGACATCCTCGACGGCGAGGCGAGCCACGACCGCGAGGCGAGCCACGACCGCGAGCAGCGGGAGGAGCACGAGGCGAAGGACGAACGCCGGCCACAACCCGAGAAGCCGCTGATCCCGGTCCCCACGGACGGACTGACCTGCTTCTGCCTCGAGGCGTTCGTGGTCGGCAGGTTCGTGCATCGTGAGCGCTCGGGCCGGCACCGCGTGCAGCTGGAGCTCCAGGGGCTCGAACTCGTGGACATCGCGCCCGATCCGCTCGAGTCGATCATCGAGTGCTACGCGCGCACCGTGATCAAGCTCGTGCTGCTGCCGCGGCTCTCCTTCGAGCTGCGCGGCTACACGCTGGGCGCGACGGACAGCCTCGGCGCTGTCACGATCGAACCCGCCATCGGCGGAACGAACCCGGCTCCGCACAACCCTGCCGTCGAAGACGACCAGGTCAAGATCTACGTGAATGCGGGGGTGGCGCCATGAGCGACATCACAGTGGCCCTCAACGAGCGGGTCGTCAAGGCGCTCTTCGCCAGCGCGCGCGATCGCTTCTCCTTCGCGAAGAGCGACAGCGCCGACTACGGCCCGTTCTCCGCCGGATACGACATCGCGCTGCATCTCGAGCGCGGGGAGGTCGACCTGCGGCCGGGCGTCGTCCACGTCGAGGAGCTCGACGTGGTGTGGGACACGCTCGACGCCTGGGTCGGCATCGACATCCCCACGATTGCGCTGATCCCGAGGATCTGCCTGCTGTGGGTCCCGATCAAGGGCTGCGTCTGGTCGATCGGGCCGGTGACGCTCTTCGAGGACGACCCCGACATCAAGCCGACGATCGACCTGTCCTTCCTCGTCTCCGAGGTCACCTTCGACGCGCGTCCCGACCTGAGGTTCACGCCGAACCCGGCACGGCCGGCGGGAGTCTCCGACCTGACCGCCCACGAGGGCGGCACGCCGCACCACTGGGAGCTCTACCTCGATCCCGACGCCGTCGACCTCGACATCGTGGACATCGCGGACACGGTCGGCGATCTGCTGGAGGATGCGATCGTCGGAGCGCTCGAGGCGCTGCTCAGCCCGCTTCCGGACTGGCTCGTCGATCTCCTGCTGGCGCCCTTCGGCGCCCTCATCGACATCGTGAGGTGGGCGCTGGACCTGCCGGACGACATCGGCGAGTGGCTGCTCGACATCCTGGGGACCGACTTCGACCTGTGGAAGATCGTGGCCGGCGCCATCGCCGACGCGATCGCGTCGGAGTTCCCCCTGTACGCGGTGGAGACGCCGTATCCGGTGCAGAAGGCGGAGGGCGCGCTGCTGCCGGTCCTCGTGCCGATCGACGCACTGGACGTCGGCATCGACGACACCGAACTGACCCTCACCGCCGACTTCGGAGCCTAGGAGGACATCATGTTCCGCAAGGAGCTCATCACCCACATCGACCGCGACAGCGCCGCGCTGGGCGTGCTCGACTCGGTCGCGCACAGAGTGGTCGAGGAACCGGGGCGCTACCAGCTCGTCTGCGCCGGCCGGCTCGCCGTCCGCGTCGCGACTCTCGTCGTCGACGAGTCCGGCCCGCAGTCGGCCGCCGTCGATCTCGCCGTCGCCGGAGAGGATCCCGGATGCGGCTGCGGGGAGGCCGGCGGCGGGGAGGTCGTCGTCGCGCCCGGCGGGCTGCTCACGTTCTCCGTCGAGAGCGGCCACGGGCCGTATCATGCGCTGATCCGCACCGGCGACGACGCCGAGCCCCTCTTCGACACGAGGCGCCTCGGTGCCGGCGATCTCGTCGCCTTCGTCCTGTTGCGGCCGGGCACGTACCGGCTCGGCGGTGCGGTCGAGGGCGAGGTCGTCGTCGCCTACCCGAAGCGCGGAGGACACCCGAGCATCCCGAAGGAGCCCGTGCGGCTCGTCTCCGGGAAAAGGGGCCGGCAGCCGCGCAAGGCTGCACTGGACGCCGGTCAGCCGCTCATCGTCGAACTCGCCGACGGCGGTTCCGTGTCGGCGACGCTCGTGGCGCCCGACGACCGCCCGCGCCCAGTGGCGCCGCGCCGCACCCCGGCCGACGGACGCAGGATCTCGGTGAAGGTCGTCGCCGACCGCGGGTGAACGCCGAGGGGGTTCCGTCGCCCTCGGGCCCGGAGGGCGAGCCGGGCACCGACGTGCTTGACGGCATCACGAAGTACGTGTTCTCCTCGTCCCTCGCCGAGCCGCTGACCTGGGAGAACTCGGTCCTCGTGCGTGAGGATGCCGTCGAGTACGTGCGCAGGCTGAAGGAGGAGTCCGACCGTCCGCTGCGCACCATCGGCAGCATCGCGCTGTGCCGGTCGCTCCTCGAGGCGGGGCTCGTCGACCGCTACCGCGTCGGGATCTTCCCCGTGATCACCGGGAAGACCGGCACCGACCGGATCTTCGCCGGCTACCCGGACGTGAAGCTCGACCTCGTGGAGGCGCGCACCTTCGACATGAGCATCCAACTGCTCGAGTACGTCCCGACGGTGCTGAAGGGGCCGCCGGGGCGCTGACCCGCCTCAGGACTCGGACGGCTTCTGCGGCAGCTCCGGCCCGTGGTTCCAGGCGAGGATCGCCGGCTGCTCGCGCGAGAACCCGAGGACCGACACCGAACCGGCGTCCAGGCTGATCTGCGCGGCGAACCGGGGCGCCTGCCGGAGGAACACGGCCGTGAGGATGCGCAGACAGTGCCCGTGCGCGATGAGCGCCACGTCGCCCTCGGCCATCGCCGGCAGCACCCGCGTGAGCACGCGGGAGGCGCGCGCGGCGACCTCCTCGACGGTCTCGCCCGGGGTGTCGCCGCGGATCACGCCGTGCGCGAAGGCGGTCCAGTCGTAGCCGAGCTCGGCGCGGATCTCCTTCGTCGCGCGGCCCTCGTAGCCGCCGTAGTCCCACTCGATCAGCAGCGGGTCGATCTCGGCGTCCAGACCGGCCAGCTCCGCCGTGCGCCGCGCCCGCTGCAGGGGCGAGCTGAGGATCAGGCCGAAGTCGAAGTCGCGCACCAGTGCGCCCGCCGCACGAGCGAGCTCCTCGCCGTGCGCCGTCAGCGGGATGTCGGTTCGCCCCGTGTGCCGGCCGGTGCGCGACCACTCCGTCTCGCCGTGCCGGAGCAGCACGAGCTTGCCCTGCGGGTTGTCGGGAGCAGGGCGGTCGGGCAGCGGGTCGGGAGCATCCACGGGGCTACGGTACCGCGCCGGATACCGCCGGCTGTGCTCAGACGAGCCGCTCGATCGCCTGCAGCGGGATGCTCAGCCAGTCCGGGCGGTTGCGCGTCTCGTAGATCGCCTCGTAGACGGCCTTGTCGAGCTCGAGCGCATCCAGCAGCGCGCGGTGGGCGTCGAGGTCGGCGCCGGATGCCGTGGCATAGCCATCGAGGAACGCCGCGCGGGCGGCATCCGTCCACTGCCGGATGACGTCGGCCGCGAGATCCGGCCGGTCCGCGCCGATCGACCCGGCGATGTAGTCGAACGACCGGAGGAGGCCGGCGACGTCGCGGATCGCGAGATCCGGCATCCGGCGCTCGGCCATGGGGCGCATCGGCTCGCCCTCGAAATCGAGCAGCAGCCAGCCGCGACCCGGCTGGAACAGCACCTGCCCGAGATGGAAGTCGCCGTGCACCCGCTGCAGGCCGGGCCACTCGCCCTCCAGCGCGCGCTCGTAGACCGCGGCGATGGCGTCGCGCGCGCCCGCCAGCACGGGGACTTCCTCGGTGGCGATCGTGAGGCGCCGGCGCCAGCTCGCGGCGATGGCGTCGCGCTGGGCGCCGGTCGCCGGCGAGGAGCCGAAGAGCCGCGCCAGCGCCAGGTGCACCTCGGCCGTCGCGGCCCCGAGGTCGCGGGCCCGGCCGGAGAACTCCTCGCCCTCGGTCGCCGCCTGCAGCGCAACGACCCGTGCGTCCTGCACCCCCGGCAGGAACTCCTGGGCGAAGGCGAGCGAGCCCTCGACGACCTCGCCCTGCACCGGGCCGGCCCACGTCCCGGAGACGGCGCCGACGGCGCCGGGCACGTGCGTCGACCCGGCGGCGGCCAGGGCGGTCTGCAGCTCGACGTCGGGGTTGACGCCCGGATGCAGCTGACGGAACACCTTGCAGATGATCGGATGCGTGCCCGCCCCGTCGCGGAAGATGATCGACGTGTTCGACTGCTCGCCGCTGAGCACAGAGGACACGTAGCCGTCGGCGCCGGCCAGGGCGGGGGCGGATGCCGCGCGAATGCCATGCGCCCAGGCGCGCTCGCCGTCGCCGGAGCCGCCCTCGAGCACCAGGCGCAGCAGCGCGCCCGCGTATGCGGGGTCGTGCGGCCCGTCGACGAGGGTGGTGCCCGGCTCCGGGCTGCCGATCACGTGCGCGCCGTCCGGATCGACGGCCGATGTGGGCCGCGCGACGACGGGCACCTGGTACAGCACGACCGGCCGGGCGCCGCGATCCGCGACGAGGAGCGTCGTCACGACGACCCGCTCGGCTGCGGCCGCCGGCGGGGCCGAGAGATCCCAGGCTGCGACGATCTCCAGCTCGGGCTCCCGCCCCTTCGCGGAGTACCAGCGCTGACGCGGCATCCACTCGGTGAGGCAGGCGAGGGTGCTATCCATACCGTGACAGTAGGGCCGCGGGAGGCCCGGTGTCGACTGCCGGCGTCGCGCGCGCGGCTTTCAGCGGCCTTCCGGCTGCTCCAGGATCGCGATCGGCGCCGTCACGTCGAGGCGCGCAGGTTCACGGCGCCGGCCGATCGTCGAGAGTGAGCTGCAGGAAGGTGAGGTCGAGCCAGCGGCCGAACTTCGCGCCGACCTCCGGCATGCGGCCGACCACCGCGAAGCCCAGCTTCTCGTGCAGGGCGACGGAGCCGGCGTTGCCGCTCTCGACGCCGGCGATCATGGCGTGGATGCCGAGGGCGTGCGCCCTGCCGATGAGCTCGGCCATGAGCGCCTTCCCGACCCCGCGGCCGCGCTGGTCGCCGCGGACGTACACGGAGTGCTCGACGGTGTGCCGGTAGCCGCTGTGCGGACGCCACTGCGCGAAGGTCGCGTAGCCGAGCACGCCGGTGTCGTCGACGGCCACGATGACCGGGAAGCCGCGCCCGGTGCGCTCGGCCAGCCAGGCGGCGCGGTCGGCCACGTCGACGGCATCCTCGTTCCAGATCGCCGTGGTGTTCAGCACGGCGTCGTTGTGTATCGCGGTGATCGTCTCGAGGTCGGCGCTCTCGGCATCCCTGATCTGCACGGGGCTCTCTTCCTGCATCCGCGCCGTCGGGTGGCGCACGGATGACGGTATCAGGAAGGGCCCGCCTCCCTCCTCACTCACTGTTCCCGCACATCGGCACCGGAGGAGGAGTTGTTCACAGAACCCGGTCGAACGCGGACTGGAGAGAATCTGCAGGCTCGCTTCGCGCCAGGCTCGCAGGATGTCATCGACCTCAGCGCCCCTGATCCATCTGCCCGACGTATCGGATGCCGAACGCGACGAGACATGCGACGAGATCACCAGGATGGCGGCGGGGCTCCCGTCGATCGAGATCCTCGTCGGTACCGCCGAGCTGGCGCGGTGTGCTCCTCTCCTGAGCGGCGACGGCCTGCTCACGCGCGCCGAGGTGCTCGAACTCATCGTGCCGATCGTGGAGACGCTGTTCGACCCTCGGGCGACCGTCGGCATCCGCTTCCACGCTCAGTTGATCGTGATGCTCAACTTCCCGTCGATCCCGGAATCGCTGGCTCTGCAGGCGGCATTCGGGCGACGAGCGGGTGAGGCGCAGTTCCGCAAGATCGCGCGGCTGGCGAACAGGGCCGAGCGACGGGGCCTGAGCCTCGACGAGTACATCGAAGCTCTGGCGTCGGCGGACGAGATCCCACGCGACATCCCCCTGCGGTTGTTCCTGGGAGAGATCGACCGGAAACCCGACGCGGCCCGGATCGCCACCGCCGTGGCGCTGCTGCGCAGGAGCTCCGCGCTCGCCGTCGATCCGCTGCGGCCTTCGATATTCTGCGCTCTCGGTTGGCTGATGTGGGCGCAGGGCAAGCGAGCACTCGGGGTGGGATACCTGTCCGAGGCGCTGCGCATCGATCCTGACCACGCCGAGGCCGCAGGAATGCTGTTCCACATCGGATCTCACCAGCCGGCCTGGGTCCGTCATGATGTCAAGCGATGATGTATGATTCTTACATCATGCCCCTCACCCGAACGCAGATCTCGTTGAGTGACGAGGACCGGCGCGCGCTCGACGCGGTCTCGCGGCGCACCGGCCTGTCGATGAGCGCGCTGATCCGTGACGCGATACACGCCACCTACGGGGGAGCCGGCGCGACCGATCGGGTCGCGGCTGCGCTGGACGCGACGTTCGGCGTCGTCGCCACGGATGCCGACGGGCGCGAGCTCGTGAACCGGCTGCGCTCGGGAGACCGGATCGCCGGGCTCGCATGATCAGCGTCATCGACACGTCGGTGCTGATCGATCACACGCGAGGGATGCGCGAGGCGCGAGAAGCCCTCCAGAACGCGGCCCTCAGTGGTGAGCTCCACTCCAGCGAGATCGTGCGCACGGAGCTGCTGGTGCTGATCCGGGACGCCGAGTTGAAGGAGATCGATCCATTGCTGGATGTGATCGTCTGGCACCCGGTCGACCGCCAGGTCGCCGAGCTCGCCAGCGCGCTCGGCCGGCGATGGATTCCGGCATTCTCGGGGATCGGTGCGGCCGACCTCATCGTCGCTGCGACGACGGCGCTGCTCGACGCTCAGCTTCTGACGCGGAACGTGAAGCACTTTCCGATGGTCGAAGGCCTCGTCGCGCCGTACTGAGTGGGCTCGCCTCCGTGCCTCACCGCTTCGTGACGGGGCTCAGCGCGTCTCGCACCACGATCGCCCGGCGCAGGTCGGCCATGATCGGATCGAAGAAGCGCTCGCGGTACCGCGGCTCGCTGACGGCCGAGAAGATGAACGGCAGCGTCGCGATCAGCGAGAGCAGCGAGGCGGCCTTCAGCAGGTTGACCGTGATCGGCAGCTCCTCCCCGCCGACGACGAGCCTCTCCACGACCAGCGGCATGGTGTCGCTGCCGGTGCCGACCCAGAGCTCCGCCACCCCGAACGGGATGGCGACGCTGCCGATCGTGATCAGCAGCGCGTACAGGAGAGCTGCGAAGAACAGCGCCTGCAGCAGCTGCGCGAACGTCATCACGAGCAGGATGTTGGCGCGCTGCGGGAGCCGCAGCGGCTGCCGGATGTCGGATGCTGCCGCACGATGCTCCGCCGGGGTGTCGATCAGCAGCGCGGCGCGCTGCTCCGGCGTGGGCGCATGGCCGTCGTCGTCGAGCTCGGACGCGCTCACCCGCAGCACGATGATGACCGCGAGCACCCCCACGACGAGGCCGACCAGGGCCAGCGAACCCGGATGCAGCGCCGACGCCATCTGCCACACCTCGGCGGAGAAGAAGGCGAACACGACGAGCATCAGGATCACCGGCAGGGCGATCGATGCCATGTGCCCGATCGCCGACGCGTTGCGCACCGCGAGACGCGACGCCCAGGAGATCAGCGCGCCGCCGCCCATCCCGGTGACGAGCACGCAGACCGCGAGGATGCCGAGCGACTGGAGGACCGGACCGACGGTGGCGTCGCGGTGGATGAGGTAGCCGGCGGCGATCATCGCGGACGCGCAGACGAGGATGACGGCGACGGCGACGATCGTGCCGGTGCCGATCGGCAGTCGGCGGAGCATCCCGCGCATCAGCGCGTACCCGCCCCACGCGATCACCACCGCCAGCGCGAGCAGCAGCAGGACGAGCACGGCGACGACGGACTCGTCGTCGCCGAAGGCCGCGAGCGTCACGTCGACGCCGGCGTCGAACAGCTCGATCAGGAAGCGGACGATCGTCACGCAGGCGACGAGCGGCGCGACCCGCCGCGGCAGGTCGGTGAACCAGCGCCGCAGCGGCACGAACGTCGGCAGGCCCTGCTCGCGGAACCAGCGGTCGGCGTCGCGCTTGGCGCTCCTGAGCTGCGGGGTGGCGGAGGACATGATGCCGACGATACCGGCAGGCGAACGCCCGCACGACGAAGGGGGTTCTGACGGAGCCTGGCAGGCGAGGGCGCGGGCGAATACGTTGGCGTGCAGAGCGGCGACGCCGGACGGGGCGACGCCGCAGAGCCAGAGGAGAGCGACATGCACGTGAGGAAGCTGGGCCAGGGACTGGAAGTGTCGGCGATCGGGCTGGGCGCTATGGGGATGTCGCAGAGCTACGGCCCGAACCCGGGCGACCGGGACGACATGATCGGCGTCATCCGCTATGCCGTCGAGCAGGGCGTCACGCTGATCGACACCGCCGAGGTGTACGGGCCGTACGACAACGAGATCCTCGTCGGCGAGGCCATCGCGCCGATCCGCGAGCAGGTGGTGCTCGCGACGAAGTTCGGCTTCGACATCCGCGACGGGCGCTCGCAGGGCACCGACTCCCGCCCCGCGCAGATCCGCCGCGCAGTGGAGGGATCGCTGCAGCGCCTGGGCGTCGACGCGATCGATCTCCTCTACCAGCACAGGGTCGACCCGGACGTGCCCATCGAGGACGTCGCGGGAACGGTCGGCGAGCTGATCGGCGAGGGCAAGGCGCACCACTTCGGACTCTCCGAGGCGGGCACCACGACGATCCGGCGCGCGCACGCCGTCACCCCCGTCACCGCGCTCCAGAGCGAGTACTCACTCTGGACGCGCGACCCCGAGGAGGAGATCCTGCCCGCACTCGCCGAGCTCGGCATCGGCCTGGTGCCGTTCAGCCCGCTCGGCAAGGGGTTCCTCACCGGCACCCTCACCGCGGACTCGACGTTCGCGCCCGATCAGATCCGCTCGAAGATCCCGCGGTTCCAGGCGGAGAGCCTTCGCGCCAATCAGGCGATCGTCGATCATGTGAGCGCGCTCGCCGCAGACCGCGGCGCCAGCCCCGCACAGGTCGCCCTGGCGTGGCTGCTGGCGCAGCATCCGTTCATCGTCCCGATCCCGGGAACCCGACGTCGCGAGCGGATCGACGAGAACAGCGGGGCCACCGCCGTGGCGCTGTCAGCCGACGAGATGGCCGACCTGAACGCGCTGGTCGACCGCATCGGCGTGGTCGGCGAGCGCTACGACGAGGCGGGCATGCGCGCGGTCGGCCTCTGACGCGCCCCTCGGGTCAGGCGTGCACGCTCTCGGGAGACTGCTCGCCCTCGTGGAACTCGATGCGCTTGCCGAACAGCCGGCCGATGCCGAGCACGACACCCACGATGAGCAGGCCGATGGCGAGGCCCGCGATCGCCGAGAACAGGGTGTCGCCGATCCAGACGATCACGCCGCCGAGCGGCTCGAGCGCGTGCTCGATGCCGTGCAGGATGTCGGCGCCGAAGTGCACGCCGACCTCGGCGAGGTTGACCAGGACGAGGTGACCGCCGACCCAGAGCATCGCGACCGTGCCCAGGATGCTGATGAAGCGGAACACCGCCGGCATCGCGTTCACGAGGCGGGTGCCGTTGCGGCTGACCCGCTTGTCGGAGCTCTTCGCCATCCGCAGCCCGATGTCGTCGATCTTCACCAGCAGCGCGACCGCGCCGTAGACGGCGACGGTCATCGTCACGGCGATCACGGCGAGGATCGCCAGGGTCGTCCAGATGTCGAGCCCCTTGTCGAGGCTCGCGAGCGAGATCAGCATGATCTCGGTGGACAGGATCAGGTCGGTGCGCACGGCACCGAGCACGAGCCGCTTCTCGTCGCGGGCGCCCTCGTCGGCGTGACCGTGCTGCACGCCGAACCACTCCAGCACCTTCTCCGCACCCTCGAAGCAGAGGTACGTGCCGCCGACGATCAGCAGGTACGGCAGCACCCACGGCGCGAACGCGGTGAGCAGCAGCGCGACGGGGATGATGATGAGGAACTTGTTCGCCAGCGACCCGAGCGCGATCTTGCCGACCACCGGCAGCTCGCGTGCGGGCGTGATGCCCTGCACGTACTGCGGGGTGACGGCGGCATCGTCGATCACCACGCCTGCGGCCTTGGCGGAGGCCTTCATCGCGGCGCTCAGGATGTCGTCGACGACGGCGAGGAGTCCAACCGACATGTGCGTTCCCCCGGAGTTCGATGCATTCGATGGTGCGGAACTGCCAGACTACCGAGTCCGCCGAAACTCACAGCCCGCTCACAGCCCCACGGGACCAAAACGGGACCGGCATCCGTTCTCCTTAGAGACGCCGCAGCCAGCGGCGCCGGACAAGGAGACAGATCATGTCGAACGACTATCGCAGGACTCCCGAGGCCGTCAGCGGCCTGACCCACGCGCAGTACGAGGTGACCCAGGAGGACGGCACCGAGCCGCCGTTCCGCAACGCCTACTGGAACAACCACGACGAGGGCATCTACGTCGATGTCGTCTCGGGGCAGCCGCTGTTCTCGTCCTCCGACAAGTACGACAGCGGCACCGGATGGCCGAGCTTCACGAGGCCGATCGGAGCGGATGCTGTCACCACGCGCACGGACCGTACGCTGTGGATGAAGCGCACGGAGGCGCGCTCCACCGGCGCCGACAGCCACCTCGGGCACGTCTTCGACGACGGCCCGGCCGAGGCCGGCGGGCTCCGCTACTGCATGAACTCCGCGGCCCTCCGGTTCATCCCGGCTGACAAGCTGGAGGAGGAGGGGTACGGTCACTACCGTCACCTCTTCCCGGACAGCACCGGCACCACCGACACCACCCGCAACGCTGACATCGCTGAGGAGCAGTCATGACCGACACCGGAACCATCACCCGAACCCCCGGGACCGAGACCGCCGTGCTCGCCGGCGGATGCTTCTGGGGCATGGAGGACCTGATCCGCCGCCAGCCCGGCGTGCTCGACACCCGCGTCGGGTACACCGGCGGCTCTAACGACCACGCGACGTATCGCAACCACCCCGGCCACGCCGAAGCCGTGGAGATCGTCTTCGATCCGACGAAGACGACGTACCGCGACATCCTGGCGTTCTTCTTCCAGATCCACGACCCGTCGACCCTCGACCGCCAGGGCAACGACATCGGCTCGAGCTACCGCTCGGCGATCTTCCCGCTCAGCCCCGAGCAGGAGGAGGTCGCCCGCGACACCATCGCGGACGTCGACGCCTCGGGTCTGTGGCCCGGGAAAGCCGTCACCGCGATCGAGCCCGAGGGCCCGTTCTGGGAGGCCGAGCCCGAGCACCAGGACTACCTGATCCGCTACCCCAACGGCTACACCTGCCACTTCCCGCGGGCGGGCTGGGTGCTGCCGAAGCGCGCGGAGGTCTAGGCCGGGTTCGCACGCGGTACGTTCCGGGGGCCGACACGCCACGTGTCGGCCCCTCTTGCGTGGTCCGTCCGACATCTGGCGTGTCGGCCCTCAGGGTCGGCGGGGCCCTGCGGTCACGCCGCGCTCACCCGTGCGCGAGGAACTCCAGCGCCGCCTCCCGGAACGCGCGCGAACCCGGGGCGTTGAAGTGGTTGCGGTCGGGGATCTCGAAGAACCGGCCGTTCGGCGCGGCGGATGCCAGGGCGCGCGAACCCTCGATGATGCCGTCCTTCGAGCCGGTCGCGAACAGCGTCGGCGCCTCGGGGGCGTTCGTCGGGTCGGGGTCGATCATGCGCGACGCGCGCATCCCCTCGGCCAGCGCGATCAGGGCGCGCGGGTCGTTGCCCGGGACCCGCTCGGTGAGGGCGATGTAGTTCTGGGTGGTCGGATCCTCGACGGGGATGCCGTCGTCGACGAACGCGCGCACCTGTTCGAGATTCAGGCGTGCCAGCGGGATGCCGTCTGGCACGCCGCCGAGCACCGCCCGCCCGATCCGGTGCGGAAGGTCGCGCACCACCTCCCAGCCGACGCGGGCGCCTAGCGAGTACCCGACGTAGAACGCGTCATCGACGAGGTACTGGTCCATGACGGTCTCCACGTCGGTGGCGAGGGTGCGGATGCCGTAGCCGGTCGACTCGTGCGGCTTCGCGCTCTGACCGTGGCCCCGCTGATCGACCGCGAGCACCCGGTAGCCGGCGCGGGTGAGGTCGCGCACCCAGCCCGTGAGCACCCAGTTGTCGCGGGCGTTCGAGGCGAAGCCGTGCACGATGACCACGACGGGGGCGTCGACGTCGCCCCACGTGTACGTGGCCAGGCGTGTGCCGTCCGCTGCGTACACCTGCTGCGGGTCCGGCATGACGGTGAGGTCGGAGAGAGGGGCTGCCATCCTCTCATCATGGCCGCTCTCGGGGCCTCGGCTCAGAGGATGACGAGGAATCCGAGCACTGCGCTCGCGATGCTCAGCAGCGCGAGCACGAGCGAGGGGGTGAACGACTCCTTGCGGCGCAGGTGCACGACGGTCGCGCCGATCATGATGATCGCGAGACCGACGCCGGCGAGCGGGGTGAGGATCGGGGCGATGCCGGTGAGCAGCGGCAGGACGAGTCCGAGGGCGCCGACGACCTCGAGGGTCGCGATGGCCTTGATGCTGCCGGCCGAGAAGTCCTCGGTCCAGGCCATGCCCTTCTCGGCCAGGGCGGCCTTCGGAGTGAGCACCTTCATGACACCGCCGCCGAGCATGGCGAGGGCGAGGAGTCCGTTGACGATCCACAGGGCGATGAGCATGATTCTCCTAGGTTCTGTTCTGTGCGTTTGTTACGATCAGTAACCAAGAATGGAGCATGCGGATGACGGATGCAAAAGGCACATCGATGTCACTGACGCACATCCATGGGAGTGCGCCGGCCGGATTCCCCGACTACGAGAGCTCGTGCTCGCTCGACGAGGACGACGGCCGCGCGATCCGCGACGTGCTCGATCGCGTCGGCGACAAGTGGTCGCTGCTGACCATCGCGACTCTTCGGAATGACCGGCTGCGCTTCAGCGAGCTGCTCAGGCACATCCCCGGGATCTCGCAGCGGATGCTCACGCTGACGCTCCGCCAGCTCGAGCGCGACGGGCTGATCAGCCGGACCGCGCACGCCGAGGTGCCGCCGCGGGTGGAATACGAACTCACTGATCTCGGCAGGACGCTGATCACGATCGCCCGGACGATCGGCGACTGGGCGATCGAGAACCACTCCACGATCGAGAAGTCTCGCGCCCAGTACGACGCCCGCCCCTGACGCTGAGCGCCTCGCAGCGCCGCGGCATCCGTCCGGAAACAGGAGAACGGCCCGAGTTCAGGAGGATCCTGAGGATCCGTCCTGTTCTCGGGCCGTCGTCCTGATCTCAGCGTCAGAGGCTGGCGAGCTCCAGGTCGAGGTCATCGGCGGGCACGGTCTGGCGCAGCGCCTCGCCGAGCGCGGCATCCACGTTCGTCCAGTACTGGAAGAAGCGCTCGCGGATCGCGTTGATCGTGATCGAACGGCCCTGACCGGTCAGGGTGTCGAGGAACCGGGCGCGCTGCTCGTCGTCGAAGACCTCGCGGTACAGCGTGCCCGCCTGGCCGAAGTCGTCGTCGTCGGCGTGCAGGGTCGCGGCCGAGCGCATGAGCGCCCCGTCCGACTCCCAGCTCGCCTCGGCACCGGCTGCGGCATCGGCCACCGGCCCGCCGGCCGCGCCGAACGAGTTCGGCGTGTACACGCGGTGCGCGGCGTCGTTGAACCTGTACTGCATCTGGCCCTCGTGCATGTAGTTGCGCACCTCGGCCGCGTGCGGCTGGTTCACCGGCAGCTGGTTGTAGTTCGCCCCGATGCGGTAGCGCTGCGCGTCGGAGTACGCGAAGACGCGCGCCATAAGCATCTTGTCGGGAGAGATGCCGGTGCCGGGAACCTGGTTGCCGGGCGAGAACGCCGCCTGCTCGATCTCGGCGAAGAAGTTCTGCGGGTTGCGGTCGAGCGTGAACGTGCCGACCTTGATGCGCGGGTAGTCCTTCTTCGACCAGGTCTTCGTGAGGTCGAACGGGTTGAACCGGTAGGTCTTGCCCTCCTCGTACGGCATGACCTGCACGTACACGTCCCACGAGGGGGCGTCTCCGCCGGCGATCGCGTCGAACAGGTCGCGACGGTAGTAGTCGGCATCCGAACCCGCGAGCTTCTCGGCCTCGTCGGCGCTCATCGCCTCGACGCCCTGCTTCGACATGAAGTGGTACTGCACCCAGAAGCGCTCGCCTGCGGCGTTCACCCACTGGTACGTGTGCGAGCCGTAGCCGTTCATGTGGCGCCAGCTGCGCGGCAGGCCCCGGTCGCCCATGAGGTAGGTGACCTGGTGGGCGGTCTCGGGGGAGAGGGTCCAGAAGTCCCACTGCATGTCGGCATTGCGCAGACCCGAGTCGCCGAGGCGCTTCTGCGAGTGGATGAAGTCCGGGAACTTCATCGCGTCGCGGAGGAAGAAGGTCGGGGTGTTGTTGCCGACGATGTCGAGGTTGCCCTCGGTCGTGTAGAAGCGCAGCGCGAAGCCGCGCACGTCGCGCCAGGTGTCGGGGGAGCCCTGCTCGCCGGCGACGGACGAGAAGCGCAGCAGCGTCTCGCTCGTGGCTCCCGGCTGGAAGACCTCGGCGCGGGTGTAGGCCGAGACGTCCTCGGTCACGGTGAACGTGCCGAACGCGCCACCGCCCTTGGCGTGCGGGTTGCGCTCCGGCACGCGCTCGCGGTTGAACGAGGCGAGCTTCTCGACGAGGTAGCGGTCGTGCAGGACGGTGGGGCCGTCGGCGCCGACGGTGAGCGAGTGCGCGTCGCTGGCGACCGGGGTGCCGGTCTGCGTCGTTGTGGAGTGCGCGGTGGTGGTGGGCTCGGTCATGGTTCTCCTTCTGCGCGCGGGCGCGACGAATACCCCCGCCTCTCGACGGGTGTCTCCGGGGGACGCGCCTACGCGGCGTTCTGGCAACTGGGGCACAGGCCCCAGAAGGTGACTTCTGCTGTCTGGACGGTGAATCCCCCCGCATCGGACGGGGAGAGACAGGGTGCGGCGCCGACGACGCAGTCCACATCGCCGACCGCACCGCACCGGGTGCAGACGACGTGGTGGTGGTTGTCGCCGATGCGCCGCTCGTAGAGCGCTGCGGATCCTGCCGGTTCGATCCGGCGGATCAGGCCCGCCGTCGTCAGGTCCGCGAGGATGTTGTGCACCGACTGGATCGACGTGGTCGGAAGCACGTCGGACACCGCGCGGTAGACCCGCTCGGCATCCGTGTGGGCCATGGACTCGAGAGCCTCGAGAACGGCCACGCGGCCCGCAGTCGCCCGAAGGCCTGCGTCGCGAAGCGCCGAGTCGAGTTCCGTGCCCATGCCTCGACCCTAGCCTTTTTTTGAGTAATTCAAAAGAGCGGATGCCGTGGGCGTGTCTGCGCTCATGCGGTGGCATCCTGATTCCGCTCCCGTACCGTGGTCGCATGGCTGTGAGACGGCCGTCGCGCTCGCCGGATGCAGATCCTGATGGACCTCGAGGGTGCTCCGACGGTCTACGCGCTCTCGCTCCTGCGGGTGAGCTGAGCCGAGCTCTCGTCGCCCACCCACGCGATGGAGCCGCGGAGCCAGCTGTTCGCGTCTGCGGGGTAGAGCGGCACGTCCAGATCGGCGTCCTCGAACGGTCGCCAGACGACGGGGACCACCGAGCCGTCGGATTCGGTGAGCGTCCCGCCCTCCTCCGCGGGTGCGGGATCCAGCCGGCCGGAGTACAGGGCGACGAGCTCGTGGCCCAGTTCGCCGTTGAAGCGGAAGATGTTCTCGATCATGCCGAGATGCGTGAGGTCGAGGATGCGGGCCCCGAGCTCCTCGTCCACCTCGCGGATGATCGCCTCCCGGTGCGTCTCACCCAGTTCGACGCTGCCGCCGATCAGCCGGTGGAAACCCAGCGGATTCTCGTCGGTCGGAGCGTTGCTGCTGACGAGGTGGTGCGAGCCGTCGGCGCTCGGCGCGACCAGCATGGCCTTGACTCGGATGTAGGAGCGATCGATCGGCATCTGCCCATCATTCCGGGTCTTCGGCGCGTGCTGGCGCATACAGTGGGCCCATGGAAGACCAGGAGTCCTCGAATCTGTTGAAGCGTCGCGAGATTCTGGAGGCCTACATCCTCGTGCTCGAGCGCCCAGCCGAGCTGCTCTCCCTCTGCGCCGGCGTGTCCGACGGCGACAGTGCGGAGACAGCGATCGCCGATGCATTCGGGGTCGGAGAAGACGTGGCAGCGGCGATCCTCAACCTGCAGGTCCGGCGTTTCACGCCGGCAGCTCTTGCGACAGTCAGGAAGGAGCTCGCCGATCTCGAACGGCAGCAGTCGCCCGGATGACAGGGCTCATCTGACCGGTGCCCCTCCGGTCATCGGCCTTCGACATCGCTCCACAGGGGCCGGGACTGCTGCGACATCTCGATGAGGTGCGGGGTATCGATCGCCACGGATTCGCGTGAGATTCCCACATGGGCGCCGACGAGAGTGATCGCGACCGCCGGTGCCCTGACGAGCGGTTCGACGATGGGAAGAACCACCGGAACCGCGTCTTCAGGAGTGCGCCACCACGGACGCACGTGCGCCCGTGTCTCCGATGCGGACGGGCGGTCGCGGGCGAGGTCGTCCATGTCGGACCACGATACCGATCGCCGGGTGGCGCGCCAGGCTTCGCGCCTACGGAGCGGTGAGAGGTGACGTCGAGACGTCGATGAGGCCGAACGGGAACGGGCTCATTCGCGGTGTCAACGGGGTTGAGTTTCCGGCATCCGCTGTCCTCCCGCCGCGCAGGAGCAGGTCAGACGAAGCGAATGCTGTGCTGCAGGCGCGTGCGCACGTCGAAGAGCTCGTTGCCGCCGACCGGGCGGGCGCCGGTGACGCCCTGTCGCAGCACCATCGCGAGCGCGCTCCGGCGCACGACGACGACGGGGACGCCGCGGATGCTGCCGAGAGGGGTGACCGGCTGCGACAGGTCGTCGTCGGGCAGCACCACGATCGCGCCGCCGAAGCGCACCTTGGCGGCGCGGGAGACCGACCGCATCCGGGCGAGCAGTGACGTCACCGGGGCGCGATGACCGAGGCTCGGGCCGGTGATCTCGCCGCGGCGGAATCCGACGACGCCGCCGAAGTCCTCCGACATCACGCCGTAGAGCCCTGAGGGGCTGAGGATCACGTGGTCGAGCTTGTCCTCGGGATCGGCGCCGGTCGCGACGTCGTGCCACACGGTGAACCCGATGCCGAGGTCGGTGACGGTGCGTGCGGTCGCCTCCTCGGCGAGGGCGTCCGCGAGCAGGCGTCGCAGGTCGCGCGGTGCCCCGCGCACGAGCGCAGGGTCGTACGGGTCGGGCACGTCGACGCCGCGTCCGGCCCACTCCCTGATCAGCACGAGGTAGCGCTCGCGGCGCCAGCCGCCGGGGTGGCCGTGGACGCGCGCCTTCGGCCTGGTGTCGGCGCGGGCCGTCGGCGGACGCCATCCGCTCCAGTCCGCGCCGCTGCCGGTCGCGGCGGTGACGCCGCTGCGGCGGTCGTACGCGGCGCGGCCGTCAGTCGTGCCGACGAGCTCCCACGCGCGCTGCACCTGGATGAACAGCGCGGCGTCGCCGCCGGTGTCGGGGTGGGTCTGGCGCAGCCGGAGCCGGTACGCGCGCCGAAGCTCCTCCTCGGAGACGCCGGGCGCGACGCCGAGCACCTCGTAGGCCGACGCCGAGAGCGGACTGTCGAACATCGCTCTCCTTCCGACCCGCGGCATCCAGGCTACCCGGATGCGCGTTGGCCGCGGTGCTCAGTGGGTTTGACGGATGCGCCATCGAGGGGTAATGTCATCTGTGACATCTGAACCATCTGTGACATTCGTTGGCAGGTTCCCCATGCAGACTATCCAGACCTCCGGCATCCCCGCAGAACAGCTCGACGCGCTTGAGCGCTTCGCTGCAGCCGAAGCCGGCGCCGAGCTCCGTGACGTGATCATGAGCCTTCAGCGCTGTCTTCGCGAGGGCGGTGAGATCGCGATTCTCGATCTCGCTGCTGTGCTCACACCCAGTCAGGCCGCCGAGCGACTGGGATTGAGCCGCACACACCTATACAAGCTTCTGGATCGAGGTGAGATCGTGTCGCACCGCGTCGGACGCGACCGCCGCATCCGTGTCGTCGACCTCGTCGACTTCGAGCGTCAGCGTCAGCATGGCCGTCGTGAGCTCGCGGAGCGCTTCGGGAACCAGCAGACGATCCGCGATGGGGCCATCGACGAACTCGCCGAGCTTCTTTGACCGCGGTTTCGTCATCTTGTCGGGGACGCTGGGCAGAATAGGCGTGTGCACAGTCGCCGAGCCCGCCCGACCATCCGGGTCATCTCCGAGGATCTGAACGACGGATGGAACAAGCCGTTCGCGCGCCGTGCCGTTGAAGAGCGGGATTATCGAGCTCTCCATCCGATGAGCGAGCTGCCTCATCCGCTCATCCTCAAAGCGACAGAGTGCATTGGTTCTGTCGAATCCGAGGACAGTGATGAAGGCCAGGTGAGGAGCAGCACTACGTACCACCTGCGTGAAATCAAGGTGCAGCAATGGCGCGGTGGAGTCTGGCGCGATCCCGCGACAGGTGTTCACTGGTTGATCGTGGCCGGCCTCGCGAAAGGCGACCACAAAGATGCTGATGACTTTTACGCGAAGGTGGGCCGCGCCGATGACTCCGGGACGATCGCCGCCTGGCTGCCCGCAGCTGAAGACACACTGCTACTCAAGCAGGAGACCGCGGCGCGTCTCTTGACGGAGTGGGAGATCGGGCTTCAGAAGCAAACCTTCGACGCGTTGACGGCGGTGCAAGGGAGCGGTCGTCACTCCTTCGATGTCCGGCATCCGATCAAGGTCGACGACACCTTCGCACGCATCGACCTCGAGCTGAACGCCGTGCGCGAACCTGACTACGAAGCCGACGAGATCCTCGTGAGCGTGGTCACCGAAACGCCGCAGCGCGGTACGAACCTCGAGTGGCGCATGGTGTTACGCATTCTGATCTCGCTGTCGCCGCCGGAACAGGGATGGGACAGGCATCGGGATGACTACTCGAACATCGCAGCTCCCGGAGAGTTCGCGGAACGTATGACGGAGCTGGCAGAGCTGGTGGATCGCGCGGAGCTCGGCGAATCCATCGCCGGCACGCACGCGCACTACGCGCATAACATCCATCTCGCGGGCAGCACGGTCGAGGGCACCGGAGTACGCGCCCTGTGCGGAGTCTTCTTCGTCCCGCGCCAGGACCATTCGACCCTGCCGTCATGTCCGAGCTGCTCACGGGAGTACGAGCGACTACCTGCCTCGTAGCGCCGCTCGACGAACCGGCGCGTTCTCATGCAGGGACGTCGACGATCCGCACCGCGCCGGACACGGGCGCGACGGTGCCGGCGGATGCCGCGGCGAGCTCGTCATGCAGACGCCCGAGCTCCGCCGCGGGCACCCACGCCTCGAGCGTCGCCATCGCCCCGTAGCGCGGCGTGCCGAGCGTGCCGTCGTTGCGCGCGACCCAGTCCCTGAGGAGGTTGTCGTAGCGACCGGCATCCGCGTGCGCCACGTCGATCGTGACCTGCGTGAGCGACTGCCTCCGCAGCAGAGTCGCCAGATCCAGGGCCTCCGACACTGCGGAGGAGTACGCGCGCACCAGGCCGCCCGCGCCGAGCTTCACACCGCCGAAGTAGCGGGTGACGACGGCGACGAGGTCGGTCAGCTCGCGGCGGCGGAGCACCTCGAGCATCGGGATGCCGGCGGTGCCGGAGGGCTCGCCGTCGTCCGAGGAGCGGGCCTGGTCGCCGAGCAGGCCGGTGACCATGGCGCTGCAGTTGTGGCGGGCATCCCAGAAGCGCCTGCGGATGTCCGCGATGACGGCATCCGCGTCCTCCACCGAGGACACAGGCGAGATGTGCGCGATGAACCGCGACTTCCGGATGACGATCTCGTGCGCCACGGTCGCCGCGATCGTCGTCGGGTAGGTGCGGGCAGCGGTCATCCACGCAACGATACCGAGCGATGCGCCCCCGCCGCGGCATCGTCCGAAAGGTGGAGATCGGGTTCCATCCTCTCCCCGATCCGCGCCGGTGCCGGGACCGCTGGACTGGAGTCATGCTCCGTGGAATCCGCTCCCTGCCCGAACGACTCACCTCCCGCCGTGGCGCCTGGGTCGCGCTGACGATCGGGATCCTCGCCCTCGTGGCACTGATCGGCGCGCTCGGCAGGGCGTCGCTGCCGGCCGGGAGCGACACCGCGCCGCCGGCGTCCGAATCCGCCAGGGCCGCCGCGGAGGCGGAGACCTTTCCGGATGCCGGGGAGCAGACGGTCCTGCTGGTGGCGACCAGGGACGACGGGGGTGCGCTGACCGCTGATGATCTCGTCGGGCTGACCGGTCTCCTCCCCGCGATCGAGAAGGAGACCGGCGCCGCGGCATCCGGTCCGATGCCGAGCGACGACGGCGAAGCCGCGGTGATCCCCGCGACCGTCGTGATCGACGACGAGGACGACGCGGCGGAGGCGGTGCACGGGCTGCGAGCCCTTCTCGACGAGCATCCGCTCGACGGGCTGACGCTGCAGGTCACCGGCGGGCCCGCCTTCGGGGTCGACGTCGCCGCGGCCTTCGACGGCGCCGACTTCACGCTGCTGCTCGTGACGCTCGGGATCGTGGCGCTGCTGCTCATCCTCACCTACCGGTCCCCGGTGCTGTGGATCGTGCCGCTCGTCGTCGTCGCGCTCGCCGACCAGGCCGCGAACAAGGCGACCGCGGCGATCGGGAGTGCGATGGGGCTGCAGTTCGACACCGGCATCGTGAGCGTGCTCGTGTTCGGCGCCGGCACCAACTACGCGCTGCTGCTCGTCTCCCGCTACCGCGACGAGCTGACCCGCGAACCGGACCATCGTCGGGCGCTGGCCGTCGCCTGGAGGCGCACGGCACCTGCCGTGCTCGCCTCGAACGTCTCGGTCGTGGTCGCGCTGCTGACCCTCGCGCTTGCGGTCATCCCCGGCACCCGCGGGCTCGGCATCGCCTCGGCCATCGGGCTTCTCATCGCGGTCGCCGCGGTGCTGCTGGCGCTGCCGCCCGCGCTCGCCGTGTGCGGGCGCGGCGTGTTCTGGCCCTTCGTGCCGCGCGTCAGCGAGCCCGGCGCACCCGCAGGCGGACGGGGCTGGCGGGCCGTGGCGACAGGGGTGGCACGCCGCCCCTGGCTGCCGCTCGTGGGCGGGCTCGCCCTGCTCGGCGTGCTCGCGGCCGGCGTGATCGGCACGTCCGTCGGGCTGAGTCAGGTGGAGAAGTTCCGGGTGCCGTCCGAGTCCGCGGCCGGGCTCGAGACGCTCGGCGAGCACTTCCCGCCCGGCGAGGCCCAGCCCCTGATCGTTCTCGTCGACAGCTCGACGCCGGATGCCGTGACCGAGGCGCTCGCGGGCGTCGACGGCGTCGTCCGCGTCACGCCGGCGGGTGAGAGCGCCGACGGGCAGCGGTCCAGGCTGCTCGTGACGGGGGAGCCCGCACCCGGCACGGACGAGAGCCTGCGGCTCGTCGAGGACGTGCGGGATGCCGCGCACGGCACACCCGGGGCGGACGCGCTGGTGGGGGGTCCGGTCGCCGCCGACGTCGACGCGCGCGCCGGCAACCTGCAGGACTTCCTGCTGGTGGTGCCGCTCGTGCTGGCGGTCTGCCTGCTCGTCCTGATCGTGCTGCTGCGCGCGCTCGTCGCGCCGGTGGTGCTCCTGATCGTGAACACCCTGAGCGCGGTCGCCGCGATCGGGGCGGGCGCCTGGGTGAGCCGCACCGTGTTCGGGTGGGATTCGCTCGACCTCCAGGTGCCGCTGCTGTCGTTCCTGTTCCTGGTCGCGCTCGGCATCGACTACACGATCTTCCTCGTGCACAGGGCACGTGCCGAGGCGGCATCCGCCGGGACCACGCAGGGCATGGTGAACGCGGTCGCCTCGACGGGCGGCGTGATCACCAGTGCGGGCGTGGTGCTGGCCGCCGTGTTCGCCGCCCTCGGGCTGCTCCCGCTGGTCACGCTCGGCCAGATCGGCCTCATCGTGGGCATCGGCGTGATCGTCGACACGTTCGTCGTGCGCACCCTGATCGTCCCGGCGCTGTTCGCGGTGATCGGCGAGGCGATGTGGCTGCCCGGCCGGGCTCCGCGCGCGACGCGGCCGACGAGGGAACAGCACGAAGCGGGCGTGCAGGGGGAAGAATATGAGGATGCCGAGCAGCAGCAGTCAGCCGACGCCGTCCGATGACGGCGCTGCGGCCGCGCCGCCGCGCCGCACGCGCACGTGGCTGAACCTGATCGGCTCGATCCGCATCGGCCAGGCGCTCATCACGGTCGTCCTCGTGGTGATCGGGACGGTGCGCGCGACGATCGACGGGGTGCCGCTGCCGTGGACTCTCGCCGTCTCGGCGATCTTCCTCGGCTGGTACGGCGGCGGCCTCCTGCTCGGCGAGCGCACGGATGACCGCAGGCTCGCGTCGTGGTGGCTCCTCGGCCTGACGCTCATCTGGGCGGGGGCCGTGGCGATCTCGCCGGAGTACATCTGGCTCGCGTTCGCGCTCTGGCTGCTCGCCGGCTTCGTGCTCCCGATGCGCTGGGCTGTGGTGCTCAGCATCCTGATCCTGGCCGGCGTGATCGCAGCGCCCGTGCTCCATCACGGCACCACGACGTATGCGTACGTGATCGGCCCGCTCGTGGGCGGGGTCTTCGCGCTCGGCATCTCACGCGGCTATCTCGAGCTGGTCCGCGACGGTCGCGAGCGGCGGCGGCTCATCGCCTCGCTCGTGTCGGCGCAGGAGGAGATGTCGGCTCTGCAGGACGAGCTCGCCCGCACGCAGCGCGCGTCCGGCGCGAGCGCCGA
The DNA here is from genome assembly GCF_017355365.1 of Microbacterium sp. SD291. Taxonomy (GTDB): domain Bacteria; phylum Actinomycetota; class Actinomycetes; order Actinomycetales; family Microbacteriaceae; genus Microbacterium. The sequence goes on from NZ_JADIJR010000008.1 coordinate 39,699, forward strand.
GCGCACGCGCGTCTCCCGCGACATCCACGACACGGTCGCCCAGAGCGCCTCCTCGATCGGGATGCTGTCCCGCTCGGCGCTGGAATCGGACGCGGATGCCGACCGCATCCGCGCGCTCGAGCAGATCGGCGCGCTCGCCGCGGAGGCGCTCGCCGACGCCCGGCGCATCGTGAACGACCTGATGCCGGCCGAGCTCGACGGCACGGCGCTGGCCGATGCGCTCAGGCGGATGCTGCAGCGGCTCACCGCCGAGACGGGCATCGCCGCGACGCTGCACGCCGACGACCTCCCCGCGCTCGGCCTGGATGCCGAGGTCGCGCTGCTGCGCACGGCGCAGTCGGCGCTGGCGAACGTGCGCACGCATTCCGGCGCCGCGCTCGTGGTGGCGACGCTCGCGGACGCCGGTGACGCGGTGCGCCTCGACATCGTCGACGACGGCCGGGGGTTCGACCCCTCGCGGCTGGAGGCCCCTGGGGCGGGCGGCGGCTACGGGCTGCGCGCGATGCGGGCGCGACTGCGCGAGCTCGGCGGCGGGCTCGATGTCGAGAGCGCCCAGGGCGACGGCACCGCCCTCTCGGCGTACGTGCCGCTCGGAGCCGGGTCATGACCGCCGTGCGGGTGCTGATCGTGGACGATCACCCCATCGTCCGCGCGGGCGTGCGCTCGCTGTTCGACCGTCGCGACGGCGTGGAGGTCGTCGGCGAGGCGTCCTCAGGCGAGGAGGCCGTGGCGCTCGCCCGGCATCTGCATCCCGACGTGGTGCTGTGCGACCTGCGCCTCGGCGATGGCATGGACGGCGTGGCCGCGACCGCCGCCCTGCGGGCGCAGCATCCCGCCCCCGCCGTGATCATCCTCACGACGTTCGACCGGGACGCCGAGATCCTCGGCGCCATCGAGGCGGGCGCCGCCGGCTATCTGCTCAAGGACGTCGCCCCCGACGTCATCGTGGCGGCGATCCGCCGAGCCGCCGAGGGCGGCCTCGTGCTCACCCCCGAGCTCAGCGAGCGGCTCGTCGCGGTCATGCGGGCGCCAAGGGTGCGGCTCACCGAGCGGGAGCTCGAGGTGCTGCGCCTGCTCGACACCGGCTCCTCGAACCGCGAGATCGCGAAGACGCTGTTCGTCACCGAGGCCACGGTGAAGACGCACCTCGTGCACGTGTTCGAGAAGCTCGGCGCCGACAGCCGTGCCAGGGCGATCGCGATCGCGCGGGACACCGGCATCCTCTGAGTGCTACTTCGCGACGAGCGTCGTCTCGAAGCTGTACATGTCGGGGCGGTAGCAGTGGTGCCCGTACTCGATGGCCCTGCCTGAATCGTCGAAGGCGATGCGCTCCATGGTGAGCACGGGGCCGCCCTCGTCGATGTCGAGCAGGGTGCTCTCGTCGTCCTCGGCCCGTCGCGCGCCGATCTTCTGCTTCGCGATCCGGATCGTCACGCCGCGGGCACGGAGGATCTGGTACAGCCCGCGGGCGCCCAGGTCGTCCGTGGTGATGTCGCGGAACTCCTGGGGAAGGTAGTTCTCCAGCACCGCGACGGGCACGCCGTCCGTGCTGCGCTGGCGGCGGATGTAGACGACGTCGGCGCCGAGGCGATCGCATCCGCCGAGCGCGCGCAGCGGGTCTGGGTGCGGGAGGCGGAGGATCTGGCGGAGCTTCCGACCGGCGAACCGGCGACGGCCCCGCCGGCGTCCGATCGAAGCGCCGGCTGACGACCCGCTGCGACGGGCATGCGGTGGCGACTCCGTCACCGCATGTTCGCCGCAGGCCCCCGGTACGTGCCGATGATGGCCGCGATGAGGTCGGAGTACTGCGCCTCCTGCGCGGCGAACGAGCCGTTGTTGCGTCCGTGACGCAGCACCTCGACGCGGTCGGAGACCGCCTGCACGTCGCCGATGTTGTGGCTGATGAAGATGACGCCGAGCCCGAGCTCACGCAACTGCTCGATGTGGGTCAGCACGTCGGCCGTCTGCGCGACGCTGAGCGACGCGGTCGGCTCGTCCAGCACGACGAGCCGCGGCTGGCTGATCAGGGTCCGCGCGATCGCGACCGCCTGCCGCTGGCCGCCGGAGAGGGTCCGAAGCGGCGAGCGGATCGAGGGGATGCTGGCGGCGAGGTCGCTCAGTGCCTGCCTGGTCGCCTGCTCCATGTCGCCCTCGCGCAGCATGCCCCCGCGATGATCTTCGCGAGCGTCGACTTGCCCGCCGCGTTGTCGCCGACGAGGCCCACCACCTCGCGGGCGCTGACGGTGAAGTCGACGTCGGTGAGGGCCTCCACGGCGCCGAAGCGCTTCGTGATGCCGCGGAGGGTGAGCAGGGGCTCAGCCTGTGACGCGGTGACGTTCATGAACGGTCCTCGAGCAGCTGGGACGGGTCGGTCGATTGCAGGATGTGGATCGTCGCGCCGACGAGCACCGCGTCCTTGCCGAACGACGAGGGGACCGGGTCCCTTCGCGGCGTGCGCCTCTGCGGGGCGTGGTCCCGGAGCGCGGTCGCGAACGGGAGCAGGAAGATCGGGCCGGCGTCGATGAGCTCCCCGCCGACCGTGATCACCTCGGGGGCGAGCGACTGGTGCACCCCGGCCACCACGCGCCCGAGTGTGGCTGCCGCGTCGGCGACGACCCGCGCGCAGCCGGGGTCGCCCGCTGCCGCGCGGGCGATGACGTCGCGGAACGTGATCTGGCCGTAGGTCGCGCGCAGCGGCGCGGTGATCGCCTCCGCCCCGACCACCGTCTCCAGGCATCCGCGCTGCCCGCACGGGCACACGGATCCCGCAGGATCCACCTGCACGTGGCCGATCTCCCCGGCGGTGCCGGAGCGCCCCCGGTACATCTGCGAGCCGAGCACGACGCCGGCACTGGTCGTGTACGACGCCTGCACGAACAGGCTGTCCGCCACGTCGCGGGCGGTGCCGAGCGTCGCCTCGGCGAGGGCCGCGAGGTTCGCATCCTTCTCGACGAGGACAGGGCACCCGAGCCGCTGCTCGACGACCGCGGCGATCGGCTGAGCCTCCCAGCGGCGCATGACCCCGTGGTAGGCGATGAGGCCGGAGTCGGGGTCGACCGGTGCGGGCACCGCGATGCAGACGCCCAGCAGCTCCTCGGCATCCGCCGCGATCATCGCGAGCATGTCGATCACGAGCAGGGTGATGCGGTCGAGGACCGTGTCATCCGGGTGATCCGCCGGCAGCGGCATCGCGCGCTCGGCGAGTACCTCCTGCCCGACATCCGCCAGCCGCACCCTCATGCTGCGGCTGCCGATCTGCACCGCGGCGACGACGCCCGCGCGTCGCGCGATCGTGACCAGCTGCGCGCGCCGGCCGCTGCGTGACGTCGGATGGGTCTCGACGAGACCCGACAGCGAGAGCTCCTTGACGATCGCGGAGACCGTCGCGGTGGAGAGGCTGGTCGCTTCGGCGAGCTCGACCTGGGTGAGCCCGCCGAAGCGCTTGACGGCATCGACGATCTTCGCGGTGTTGGCCTCACGCAGTCCCGACTGGGAACCGCTCGACCATCTGCTCATAGCGGGAGCCTACTACCGCGAGAGATCGCCGCCGCCGAGGTCAGCGTGCGGCGCCCGCCCGTCGCTTGTTCCAGACGTCGAACGCGACGGCGATCAGCAGCACGAGACCCTTCACGACCTGCTGCGTCGCCTGGTCGAGCCCCATCAGCTGCATGCCGTTGCTCATCACGGCCATGATCAGGCCGCCCACGATCGCGCCGCCGACGCGGCCGACTCCGCCGGTCACCGCCGCGCCGCCGATGAAGCAGGCCGCGATCGCGTCGAGTTCGAACATGTTGCCCGCGCCGGGCTGCGCCCCGTTCGTCCGCGAGGAGAACACGACGCCGGCGACGCCGGCGAGCAGGCCCATGTTCACGAAGATCCAGAAGTTGACCTTGCGCACGTTGACGCCGCTGAGGAGCGCAGCGTGCAGGTTGCCGCCGATCGCGTAGACGTGACGGCCGAAGACGCTCTTCTGTGTGATCACCGCGTAGGCCATGATCAGCACGGCCAGCAGGATCAGCACGAACGGGAGGCCGCGGCTGCTCGCGAGCTGGTAGCCGAACCACATCACGACGGCCGCGATGAGCACGATCTTGGCGATGAACAGGGGAGGGCCTCGACCGACTGCTGGTGTGCGAGCTTCGACCGGCGACTGCGCACCTGCCACACCGCGTAGCCGACGACGCCGATGCCGAAGATCACCAGGGTGAACACGTCGACGCCGTAGCCGCCGAGTATGCCGTTGAAGAAGCCGTTCGCTATCGCGTAGTACTCGCCGCCGAACGGAGACAGAGAGACGTTGCTGAGCACGAGGAAGGTGAGTCCGCGGAAGAGCAGCATGCCCGCGAGGGTCACGATGAAGGCGGGGATGCCGACGAAGGCGACCCAGAAGCCCTGCCACGCGCCGACCAGGAGCCCGACCACGAGGGCGGCGATCACGCCGACCCACCAGGGCTGCTGCATCCGGATCACGAGCACGGCCGCCGTGGCGCCGGTGAGGGCGACCACCGATCCGACCGAGAGATCGATGTGGCCGGCGATGATCACGATCACCATGCCGATCGCGAGGATCAGGATGTACGAGTACTGCAGCACGATGTTGGTGAGGTTGCCCGGCGAGAGGAACGTCGGGTTGAGGACGGCGAAGAAGGCCACGATCGCGACGAACGCGACGAGGATGCCGCTCTGCCGGAGGTTCCGGGTCGCGAGGCTGAACAGATTGGTGACGCCGATCATCGTGCGGCCGTCCTTTCGACAGTCATGAGGTGCATGAGGTTCTCCTGGGTGGCTTCGGATGCCGGCAGTTCACCTGTGATCCTGCCGAAAGCCAGAGTGTAGATGCGGTCGCAGATCCCGAGAAGCTCCGGGAGCTCGGAGGAGATGACCAGAACGCCCTTCCCCTCGGCGACCAGTCTGTTGATGATCGTGTAGATCTCGTACTTCGCGCCGACGTCGATGCCGCGTGTCGGCTCGTCGAGGATCAGCACGTCTGGTTCCGTCTGGATCCACTTGCTGAGCACGACCTTCTGCTGGTTGCCTCCGGAGAGGTTGCCGACCATCTGGAGGACGGAGGGCGACTTGATGTTCATGTCCGCACGGTACTGCTCGGCGACCTGCAGCTCGCGGTTGGCGTCGATCCAGCCGCCGGGGCTGATCATGCGCAGCGACGCCATCGTGATGTTGTGCCGGATGTCGTCGATGAGGTTCAGGCCGAACTTCTTCCGGTCCTCGGTCGCGTAGGCGATGCCGGCGCGGATCGCGGCGCTCGTGGTCGAGGTGTCGACCTCCTTGCCCCGCACGAAGACGCGCCCCTTCGCGCCGCGCCCGTAGGTGCGGCCGAACACGCTCATCGCGAGCTCGGTGCGCCCGGCGCCCATCAGCCCCGCGATGCCGACGACCTCGCCGGCGCGGACCGTGAGCGAGGCGCCCTCCACCATGACGCGGCCGGGCTGCGTGGGGTGGTTCACCGACCAGTCCTCGATCCGCAGGACCTCTTCGCCGATCTCCTGCTCGCGCTCGGGGTAGCGGTTGGCGAGGTCGCGGCCGACCATGGCGCGGATGATCCGCTCCTGGGTGGATGCCGGGTCGCTCATGTCGAGCGTCTCGATCGTGCGGCCGTCGCGGATGACGGTGGTGCGGTCGGCGATCGCGTCGATCTCGTTGAGCTTGTGGGAGATGATGATCGACGTCATCCCCTCGTCGCGCAGGCGCCTGATCAGGTCGAGCAGGTGCGCGGAGTCGGTGTCGTTCAGTGCCGCCGTCGGCTCGTCGAGGATCAGCAGGCGCACGTTCTTCGACAGCGCCTTGGCGATCTCGACGAGCTGCTGCTTGCCGACGCCCAGCTGGGCGACCGGGGTGGTGGGGTTCTCGTCGAGGCCCACCTGGGCGAGCAGCCGGGATGCCTCGGAGTTCGCACGATCCCAGTCGATCAGGCCGTTCCTGCCCCTGACCTCGTTGCCGAGGAAGATGTTCTCGGCGATGCTGAGGTACGGGATCAGCGCCAGCTCCTGGTGGATGATGACGATCCCGCGCTGCTCCGAGTCGTTGATCGAGCCGAACTGCGCCTCCTCGCCCTCGAAGGCGATCTCGCCCTCGTAGCTACCGTGCGGGTAGACGCCGGAGAGGACCTTCATCAGGGTCGACTTGCCCGCGCCGTTCTCGCCGCAGACGGCGAGGATCTCGCCGCGGCTGACGTCGAGGCTGACCCCCTGGAGCGCTTTCACCCCCGGGAAGCTCTTCTCGATGTCCCGCATCTGCAGAATCGGTGTCGTCATGATCGATGTCCTTCCGTCGAGAGACGGGGCGTGCTGCCTGCCGACAGCACGCCCCGTCGTTCGGGATCTACTCGGCGACGCCCGATTCGACCTCGGCCTGCGTCCAGTAGCCGGAGTCGACCAGGAGCGAGGTGATGCTGTCGGCGTAGACGATGTCCGACTGGAGGAGGTGCGACGGCACGACCTTGACGCCGTTGTCGTACGTCTCGGTGTCGTTCGCCTCCGGCTCATCGCCGTCGAGCATCGACTCGGCGACGATGACGGACTGCTCGGCGAGCTTGCGCGTGTCCTTGAAGATCGACGCGAACTGCACGCCCTGGTCGATCAGGGTGACCGAGGCGATCTCGGCATCCTGTCCGCTCACGACGGGAAGGCCGTCGGCGATGCTCGCGCCCAGGCCGCCCGTGCCCTGCAGGGCGGTGATGATGCCGCGGGAGAGGCCGTCGTACGGCGAGAGGACGCCGTCGAGCTTCGTGCCGTTGCCGTAGGTCGAGGTCAGCAGGTCCTCCATGCGCTTCTGCGCCGTCTCCTGCTGCCAGCGCAGGATCGCCGCCTGCTCGATCTCGGTCTGGCCGGACGGCACGGCGATGACGCCCTCGTCCATGTACGGCTTCAGGGTGTCGATCGCGCCCTGCCAGAAGAAGTGCGCGTTGTTGTCATCGAGCGACCCGGCGAACAGCTCGACGTTGAACGGGCCCTTCTCGCCCGTCTCCTTGCCGTCGGCGTCGAGGACGCCGAGTCCGGTGAGCAGCGAGGTCGCCTGCTGCACGCCGACCTTGTAGTTGTCGAAGGTCACGTAGAAGTCGACGTGCTCGCTGTCGCGGATCAGTCGGTCGTAGGAGATGACCGGGATGTTCGCCGCCGCGGCCGCGTCGAGCTGGGAGGAGAGCGCCGTGCCGTCGATCGCGGCGATGATGAGGAGGTCGGCGCCCTTGGTGATCATCTGGTCGATCTGCTGTCCCTGGGTGGGGATGTCGTCGCCGGCGTACTGCAACTCGACCTGGTAGCCCGCGTCCTCCAGGCCCTTCTCGACCGCCTCGCCGTCTGCGATCCAGCGCTCCGAGGTCTGCGTCGGCATCGAGACGCCGATCAGCATGTCGCCCTTGTCGGCGGAGCCTTCGGAGCCCGCGCCCGGAGTCGAGCCGGCGCCGCCGCCGCCGCAACCGGTGAGGGCGAGCGCCCCGGCGAGGCCGAGGGCGGCCAGTGCATACTTCTTCTTCATTCCGAGCTCCTTTGCTGTGCAATGCGTCGTCCTCGGGTCACGCCGCGGGACTACGATCCCGGCCATTCGGGACTCGCTTCGGATACTTTCCTTGAGTTCGAGACTCGAAGTCAAGCCTTCGTGATCAATTCGTGATCAGCCCGGAATCCTGGGGAGCGTGCCCGAGGCTCGTTTCGATCAAGGGTCGAAACAATTCGAGTCTCGAAGTCAAGAGTCGGGAAATCGCACTTCCCGGCACATTTCCGGCGGCGGAGATATCGATTTCGCGAATCGTTTCGATAAACTTGGCGCACCCCGATCAGCCACTCATTCCTGCGAGCCGCTCCCTTCATGGCCACCTCCCTCACCACGGGCCGTCCGTGGCGCGTCATCCTGTCCTTCTCCGTCCCGCTCCTCCTCGGCAACGTGGTGCAGCAGCTGTACCAGTTCGCCGACGCCATCGTCGTCGGCCGTCATCTCGGCGTCGACTCGCTCGCCGCCGTCGGCGCGACCGGCAGCCTGCTGTTCCTGCTCCTCGGGTTCGCCTGGGGGCTGACCAGCGGCTTCGCGATCCCGATCGCCCAGGCCTACGGCGCCGGCGACGATGCCGCCGTCCGCCGATCCGTCGCGACAGGAGTGCTCCTCACCGGGATCACCAGCGTGGTGCTGACCGTCGTCTCCCCGCTCATCTCCGAGGCGACCCTGGTGCTGCTGCAGACGCCGGACGAGCTCCTCGCCGAGGCCACCGTCTTCACGCAGATCAGCTTCATCGGCGCCGGCGCGACGATGTTCTTCAACTACCTCTCCGCGATCATCCGCGCGATCGGCGACTCGCGCACGCCGCTGATCTTCCTCACCGTGTCGTGCGCGCTGAACGTCGGCCTCGTCATCCTCATGGTGGGCCCGCTCGCATGGGGCGTCGGCGGGGCGGCGCTGGCCACGGTGGTGGCGCAGGCGGTCTCGGTCGCGCTGTGCCTCGAGTTCGTCCGTCGCCGGCTGCCTCTTCTCCATCTCCGCCGCGACGACTGGCGGATCGGCCGCGCCGACATCGCCGAGCACCTGCGCCTCGGTCTTCCGATGGGCTTCCAGGCGTCGATCATCGCGATCGGCACGCTCACGGTGCAGGTCGCGCTGAACACCCTCGGCGCCGACGCGGTCGCCGCGTACACGACGGCCTCGCGCGTCGACAGCCTCGCGGTGGCCTTCCTGTCCTCGATCGGCCTCGCCGTGTCGATGTACGCGGCGCAGAACATCGGCGGCCGTCGCCCCGACCGCATCCGCCGCGGCGTGATCGAGGCGACCTGGATCGCGGTCGGCGGGGGCGTCGTGCTCGGCGTGCTGCTGATCGCCTTCGGCGTGCCGATGGTGCGCCTGTTCATCGGCGAGGGGTCGGACGACGTCGTCGACCTGGCCCACTTGATGCTGATCATCAACGGATGCGGCTACTGGGCGCTCGGGATGCTGTTCGTGCTCCGCGGCGCTCTGCAGGGTCTCGGGCACACCGTGGTGCCGACCGTCACCGGCGTCGTCGAGCTCGTGATGCGCGTCGGCGCCGCGGTCGTGCTCGGTGCGATGATCGGGTTCGCCGGGGTCGCGCTCAGCAATCCGCTGGCCTGGGTCGGCGCGAACCTGCTGCTGATCCCGGCCTACATCCGCGCCCATCGTGCGCTCGGGCGGATGCCGGTGGACCCGGTCGAGGCGACGGAGACCTCCGCGATCGCGATCGTCGGGCCGGTCGACGGATCGATGGTGGTGGATGCCGTCGTGACGCGGCCCGTCCGCGTCATCCGCAGGTCGCCTCTCGCCCGGCTGAAGCGGCGTTGAACAGATCGTCACGATTGCTCAACATCATCCTTGAGACGGATGCACCCTCTGCCGACACTTCATAGTGTTGGTACTGCGGAGGTTCCGCTGACGGGGGGTCGTCATGTCGTCTTTGAGGGTGGTCAATGACCTGGCATCGATACTGGTGCCGATCGGAGTGACCGGGGCAGCGCTGGCCGCGCTGTGCGCGATCGTCGCCGCTGTCGCGATCGTGCGCGGTGCGGGCGGTCTGGTCGGAGGTGCGGTGGGGGTCTGGATCCCCTTCGCGGTGCTGAGCTCGACCGCGGGCTTCGCCAGCCAGTGGACGCCGCTGCTGGCGTCGGCGATCGTGCTGGTCGCGATGCTGGCCGTCGGAGGAATCGTGCGGGCGATCATGCACGCCGCGACTGCCGGCAGAATGGCGCGTCCGGTGCACACTGCGGATGCCGTGCGCGTCGCGGTTCCGGCTGCGCCGCCTGTTCCGGCAGGGCCGCCGCGCGCCGGCGTCGGCGCCGCGCTCACCGGCACGGTGGCGACGCTCGCACGGCAGAATCCCGCCCGCGCCGCCTGACTCCGAACCAGCCCGCTCAGGAGCATGCTCGCCGCAAAGACCGTCTGTGTGCGTCAAGCGCATGTTCCGAGGGTCCCGGAGCATGCATTTGACGCAAACAGACGGGTGGGTGGGGTGCTGGGGCCGCACGTGCCGGGTCGGGCGGGCGCTGAGTCAGCGGGCGAGCAGCCCGCTGCCGTCGCGGAGCTCGAACACGAGCTGCGTCTCGGTGCCGCGGACGACCGGGTGGATCGTGATGTGCTCGAGCACGATGTCGCGGAGCGCCGTGGCATCCTGCACCGCGACGTGCACGAGGAAGTCGTCGACGCCCGCGACGTGGAACACCTGCAGCACGCGGGGGATGCTGACGAGCGCGTCGAACAGCGCGATGACCTTGGGGCCGGTGTGGTTCGCGAGGCGCACCTTGATGATCGCCTGCAGCGGGAAGCCGAGGGCGGCGCCGTCGACGCGAATGCGGGTGTCGCGGATGACTCCGCGCTCCCGGAGCGCCCGCACGCGGTGGGCGCAGGTCGACTCGGCGAGGCCCAGCCGGTGCGCGAGGGCCTTGTTCGTGATCTCGGCGTCACGGGTGAGTGCTGCCAGGAGTTCGAGATCCACTTCGTCGAGTTGCGCTTTCGCCAACGTGACTCCTTCTCCGGGCCGGAACTCTGCTCAGAATAGCGAGACTCGGGCAGAAAGCAGCGAATCCTGTCGATTCCGAGCGATCATATTGGGATTCCGGCAACGTGGAAGCATGACTGCACCGCTGCATCCCGACACCGTCGCCGTCCACGCCGGCCGCTCCGACCTCGAGGATCTCGGGGTGCACGCCCTGCCGATCGACCTCTCCACGATGAACCCGCTGCCCGACATCGAGCGCGGCGGCGACTCCTACGAGGCGATGGCCACCGGTGGTCGTCCTCCCGCCGACGGCAGCATGGTCTACGCCCGTCTCTGGAATCCGACGGTGGCCCGGTTCGAGGAGGCGCTCGCCGAGCTCGAGCACGCGGAGGCATCGGTCGCGTTCGCCTCGGGCATGGCTGCCATGACCGCGGTGATCCTCGCGCACGGGCCCGCGGCGGGAAAGCCGCACGTCATCGCCGTCCGCCCGCTGTACGGCGGCACCGATCATCTGCTCGGCTCCGGACTCCTCGGCGTGGAGACCACCTACTGCCACTCCGACGAGGTCGCCGCGAGCATCCGCCCCGACACCGGGCTGATCGTGCTCGAGACGCCGGCGAACCCCACTCTCGACATCGCAGACATCGCCGCGGTCGTGGCGCAGGCGGGCGACGTGCCGGTTATCGTCGACAACACCTTCGCGACGCCGGTGCTGCAGAACCCCGTCGACCTGGGCGCGGCGATGTCGCTGCACAGCGCGACGAAGTACCTCGGCGGCCACGGCGACGTGATCGCGGGAGTTGTCGCGTGCAGCGAGCAGACCGCGGAGGCGCTGCGCCGGGTGCGCGCGGTCACCGGCGGGCTGCTGCATCCGCTCGGCGCCTACCTCCTGCACCGCGGGCTGACCACGCTGCCGGTGCGGATGCGCGCCCAGCAGGAGACCGCCCGCCGCATAGTGCAGTGGCTCATCGACCGCCCGGAGGTGGCCGAGGTCTTCTATCCTGGTCTCGACGGCGACCCGCGCGGCATCCTCGAGCGGCAGATGCGCGGCACCGGAGCGATGATCGCGATGCGGATGCAGGGCGGCTATGCCGCGGCATCCGCCGTGACGAACGCCACCTCGCTGTTCACGCACGCCGTATCCCTCGGCGGTGTCGACTCGCTGATCCAGCATCCGGCCGCGCTCACGCACCGGCCCGTTCCGGCTGAGGCTCGCCCTGGCGCGGATGTGCTGCGCCTGTCGATCGGGCTCGAGAACGCGGATGACCTGATCGCCGACCTCGCGCAGGCCTTCGCGGCCGTGCCGCAGGGGGCGGATGCCGGAGCCGCCGCTCTCGAAGAGGAGCTGCACTCGGTCGGATGATGTGTTGACTCGCGGTCAACACGTTTTGTGCACTCGACACAAGAAACTCAGTCCCAACTTGACTGGGACTTGGTTTCGATGTGCATAACATGCGGGACCCGAAGGCGGCGCCCATACGCTCGCCGGTGGCAACGATGCCACTGATCCCTCTGGAGTCCCTCAATGACGAGCGCAAATACCCACTCGCACGGCCTCGGCATGCGCATCGCCGTGATCGTGCTCAGCGTGCTGCTGGCCGCGATGGTGGTCCTGTTCTTCCTCACGACCGGCAAGATCGCCGCCGGAGCCGGCGAGCTCGCAGAGGGCGCGACGACCGCGAGCGACGGCTCGGCCGAACTGGCCGCGGGTGCGGAGGAGCTCTCGAGCGGCGCCGACAAGCTCGCCGACGGCACCGACGACCTGTCTGCCGGCGCCAGCAGTGCGCACGAGGGCTCCCAGAAGGTCGCGGCCGGTGCGCAGAGCGCCGCCGCCGGCGCCGCCGCCCTGGCATCGGGTGCCGACAGTCTCTCCGTCGGCGCATGGAACGCCGCGGACGGCGCGGGACGGCTGAGCGCCGGTGCGCAGTCGGCATGGTCGGGCGCGCAACTGCTCGCATCGAACCTGACGAAGGCGGATGCCGGCGCGCAGACTGCCCTCGGCGGTGCTCAGGAGCTCGCCGCCGGTGCGCAGAAGGCGGCCGTGGGTGCCCAGACGGCGCTCGGCGGCGCGCAGCTGGTGTCGGAAGGCGCGTTGAAAGTGGACGCCGGGGCGCAGCGGGTGCTCGACGGTGCGACCAGGCTCGCCGCCGGAGTCGCCGGCGCCCATCAGATCGCGGGCAGCGTGCAGGCCGGCGCCCAGCAGCTGAGCACGGAGATCTCCGCCGCGATCACCCCGCAGCTCCAGGGGCTGGCCAGCGAACAGGCCGCCACGGCGATCACGGGTGCGGCCGCAGCGGTCCCCGCGAACTCGCAGAAGCTCGCAGACTCGCTTGCCCAGCTCGCCGCCGCAGATCCCGCGAACGCGCAGCTCCAGGAGCTCGCGAAGCTGGCCGCCGGGGTCGACGCGCAGGTCGACGGCATCGCAGGTGCCGCCGCCGCCGCGCCGCTGCTCGCCCAGGGCACGATCCGTGCCGGTGAGGGCGCGAAGAAGGTCGCCGCGGGCGCCGGCGCGCTCGTCTACGGGGACGCCGCGCTGGGCTGGCCCGGCACCGTCGCACTGGTCGACACCGCCACGGGTGCCCCTGCGCTGGTCGCAGGAGCGCAGCTGCTCAAGGACGGCACGACGCCGCTCGCCGCGGGCGCAGGAAAGCTCTTCACCGGACTGCAGCCGCTCAAGGACGGCACGGCGCAGCTCTCCGCGGGGGCCTCGAAGCTCGCGGCCGGCCTCCAGCCCCTGAAGGACGGCACGGCCCAGCTCTCCGCGGGCGCGACGACTCTCACCGGCGGCCTGCAGGCGCTGTCCACCGGTGCGACCTCGCTGCACGACGGCTCGGTCCGGCTCGGATCGGGCGCGATGAGCCTGGACGAGGGCGCGACCGCACTCGCCGCGGGAACAGCCGCTCTCCAGTCGGGTGCGAGCAGCCTCAGCACCGGAGTCGGCGAGCTGTCCGCGGGCGCGGCGACCGTCGCCGACGGCACGGGACAGCTCGCGGCCGGCGGTGACCGGCTCGAAGCCGGTGCCGCGGACCTCGCCGAGGGCAACGGCCTCATCGCCGATGGCTCGGGCACGCTCGCGACCGCGACCGCCGGAGCGGCACCGTCGATGCTCCCGTGGATGCTCGGCATCGCGCTGGTCGGCCTCATCGCGATCGGCTTCTGGGTCGGTCACCGCGTCAGCCACCGCCGCGCGCTCGCACTGGCGGCGTAGATCCCGGCAGGGCCGACACGCCAGGCGTGTCGGCCCCCGGTCTGGGAGGACGCCGCTCACCGGCATCCGCTCACGGCAGAGCCGCCTTGGGCAGAATCGGGCTCGGCGGTGCCGGTGGCGACGGATGCTGGGGGCATGAGCGAAGACAACCCCATCCCGCAGTTCGGCCCCGAGGCGCGCCGAGCGCTTTTCCACGACCGCATCCTGGTGCTGGACGGCGCCCTCGACGACGACAACGGCACCCTGCTGATGACGCAGCTGCTGACGCTGTCGGCTGAGGACCCGATCGCCGACATCGCCCTGTGGATCCACTCGCCGGGCGGCTCGGTGCCGTCGATGCTGGCCATCCGCGACCTCATGCAGCTGGTGCCGAACGACGTGTCCACCCTGGCGCTGGGTCTCGCCTGCAGCGCCGGGCAGTTCCTGCTGTCGGCGGGAACCCCTGGCAAGCGGCGGGCGCTGCCGCATGCGCGCATCCTGATGCACCAGGGCTCTTCGGGCATCGGTGGCTCGGCTGTCGAGATCGAGACGCAGGCCGACGACCTGCGGCACATGCGCGACACCGTGCTCGGCCTGATCGCCCACGACACCGGCCAGCCCATCGGCCGCATCTTCGAGGACTCGCTGCACGACCGCTGGTACACCGCGACGCAGGCGCGGGACTACGGCTTCATCGACGAGATCGTCGGCTCGATCGGCGAGATCATGCCGCGCCGACGGGCGCGCGTCGGACTGGGGATGGACGCATGAGCAGCTACACGATCCCGAACGTGATCGCGCAGCATCCGCGCGGGGAGCGCGTCATGGACGTGTACTCGCACCTGCTCGCCGAGCGCGTCATCTACCTCGGGACCGGCATCGACGCGGGCGTCGCGAACGCGCTGATCGCGCAGCTGCTGCATCTCGACGCCGACAGCCCCGACAGCGCGGTGCAGTTCTACATCAACAGCGAGGGCGGCGATCCCGGCGCGGCCCTGGCCATCTACGACACCATGCAGCACATCCGGCCGGGCATCGCGACGACGTGCGTCGGTCAGGCGATCGGCCCTGCCGCGCTGCTCGTGGCGGCCGGTGCACCAGGGCAGCGGGCCGCGCTCGCGCACGCCCGGATCGTGCTGCACCAGCCGGCCGGGCAGTCGCGGGGCGCGATCCCCGACCTGATCCTCGCGGCCGACGAGGTCGTGCGGGTGCGCAACGACATGGAGGCGATCCTCGCCAGGCACAGCGGACGGAGCGTCGCGGAGCTGCGTGCCGACACCGACCGCGACCGGGTGTTCACGGCATCCGCCGCTCTGGACTACGGGCTGATCGACACGGTGCTGGGCGAGCGGGGCGCGTAGGGGCCGTGCTGATCGGGGCCGAAGAGAGTGAAGCGGCCCCGGCTCAGGCGGCGAGTGCGAAGGCGCCGCGGGACGATGCCACCGACACCGCGGCGGATGCCGGAACCGCCGTCGACCGCAGCTCATCGGCCACGCTGCTGGTCAGCTCGATCAGCGAGGTGTCGAGGGCCCCGGCGATCGCGGCGATCATCTCGCTCGACGGCTCCTTGAGCCCTCGTTCGACCTCGGAGAGGTACTGCGGCGAGACGCCGGCCTTCTCGGCGGTCTCGGTCAGCGTCTCGTCGCGGTCGTGCCGTCGCCGGCGCAGCTGATCGCCGAGCAGCTGACGCCAGAGCGGCTCGGGATCGCCTCGACGGGCAGGCGGGGAGGGGCGACGGGGTGCACGGGGGAACGGGACGATGTCGGCCATGCCTCACGATAATCCGCAGTTCGGATGCGGATCGAGCGGTTCTGCTCTGAGCAGAACCCGGTGCCGCGGGCTGCGCCGCCACAACTCCGGAGATTCGCGCGAACCTGTGGCGGCGTCCGCTGGAGAACCGCGGAACCCCGGGGGAGCGGCTGAGGAGCCGTCGAAGTTCTCCGGAGTTGTGGCGGGCGGCCTCGCGCGCAGCGCGAGCACGAGCGCGCGGATTCAGGCCACCCGGATCGGGGCGACCGGATTCGGGGCATCCGTGCTCAGGCCCCGGTGCGGTCGGCCTCGGCCCGCAGGGCGGCGAGCACAGCAGCGGATGCCGCGGCATCCGTCGCCGCCCAGCTCGCCAGCATCCTGAGCTTCTCCTCCGAGGCGGTCGCCGGTTCGACGGTGTACGTCGACAGCAGCAGTCCCGGGTCCGCGGGAAGCTCGAACGCCTCGTAGGTCAGCTCGATCTCGCCCACCACGGGGTGGTCGATCCGCTTCACGCCGGTGCGGTGGAACCGCACGTTGTGGGAGGCCCACAGCATCCGGAACCGGTCGCTGCGCATGGAGAGCTCGCCGACGAGGTCGGTGAGCTTCCGGTCGTGCGGGCTGCGCCCCGCCTCGCTGCGCATGGCCGCCACGAGATCCTGGGTCACGCGCTCCCAATCGGGATAGAACTCGTGAGCCGCGGGGTCGAGGAACGCGAAGCGCGCGCTGTTCGGCACCGGATCCGCGAACACCGGCGCGTACAGCGCGCGACCGAGCGCGTTGCCGGCGAGGTAGTCGAAGTGGCTGTCGCGCACGACCGCGGGCACCTCGGTCATCGCATCGAGCAGACGGAGGATGCTGGGCCGCAGCTCGCCCGCCTTCCTCCGCGGGCGTCGGATCACCCGGGAGGCGCCTGCCGCCCGCGCGAGGTCGAACAGGTGCGCGGTCTCGGCCTCATCCAGCTGCAGCGCGCGGGCCAGGGCTTCGAGCACGCTGTCGGACGCACCGGACAGGTCGCCGCGCTCGAGCCGGGTGTAGTAGTCGACGCTGATGCCGGCGAGCAGCGCGACCTCCTCGCGGCGGAGCCCCGGCACGCGGCGGTTTCCGCCGTAAGCGGGGAGCCCTGCCCGATCGGGGGTGATGCGGTCGCGCCTCGTGGAGAGGAACTCGCGCGCCTCGCTGCGGTTGTCCATGCCTCCGACCGTACGCCGTGCGGCCGTCCCGAGACAGGCACTGGCAGTACCTGGGCCGCAGCTCGCGGCTCGCCGGCGAACCGGGTCAGAGCGCCTCTTCCACCCCCGGCAGCAGCGTCGACAGGATCGCGCCGAGCTGCGCGCGCTCCTCGGCGCTGAGGGGATCGAGCACGAGCTCGCGGATCTGCGCCACATGCACTGGCGCCGCTGCGCGCAGCACCTCGCGCCCGGCATCCGTCAGCCGTGCCGTGAGGGTGCGCTTGTCGCTGCCGCAGCTGGTGCGCCGCACCCATCCGCGTTCCTCGAGCGAGTCGAGGGCGTGGCTGAGACGCGAGCGGCTGAGGCTCGCCATGCGGGCGAGCTCGCTCATCGGGATCGGGTCGGCGTCCTGCCCCGCGAGCATCACCAGGATCGCGTAGTGCGCGTGGTTGATCCCCGCCTCGGACTTCAGCGCGCGGTCGAGCACCTGCGGCAGCAGCTGCACGAACCGGATGGTCGGCAGCCACGTCTGCATCTCGGCATCCTCGAGCCGCCGTTCCGGCCGCTCCATCGACATCACGCGGCTGACAGGTCGAGCGTGTGCGAGGTGTGGTCGCGCTTGGCCTCCAGGTAGCGGGTGTTCGCCTCGGAGAGGTGCACGCCGGTGGGAACCCGCTCGGTGACGCGGATGCCGAGCGCGTCGAGCTGCACCGCCTTGTCGGGGTTGTTGCTGAGCAGCCGGATGCCGCCGACTCCCGCCGCCTGCAGCATCTGGGCGGCGACGGTGTAGTCGCGCTCGTCCTCGCCGTGCCCGAGGGCGAGATTCGCCTCGTAGGTGTCGAGGCCCGAGTCCTGCAGGGCATACGCGTCGAGCTTGGCGTAGAGGCCGATGCCGCGGCCCTCCTGACGCAGGTACAGCAGGAAGCCGCCCTCGGCGGAGATGCGCTCCATCGCCTCCCGCAGCTGCGGGCCGCAGTCGCAGCGCTCCGACCCGAACACGTCGCCGGTCAGGCACTCGCTGTGCGGGCGCACCAGCGGGGCGTCGCCTCCGAGGGCATGTCGATCCAGTGCCGACCGCCAGTCGCCGACGCCGAGCAGGAGGTGTTCGCGGCCGTCGACGAGACCGTCGAACGTGACCACATCGGCCGTGGTGGCGAATCCGTCGGCGAAGCGCATCGGCACGCGCACGCGAGTCCGCTCGGTGGCGACCGGAACGACGGTTGAAGTTTCAATCATGTCCGGTGCAACACGGCACGAGCGCCCGTCTATTCCCGCCGGAGTCGTTCCCGTTCCCGGCGCCTCACCAGCCTCAGCTCGCTGGCGAGGATGCCGAGCACCACCAGCGCGCCGCCGATCAGCGCCGTGACGGGCAGCCGCTCCCCGGCGATGCGGCCGACGATCCCCGCCCACACGGGCTCGGCCGAGTAGATGATCGTCGCACGGGTGGGGGACACCGACTTCTGCGCCCAGTTCATCGTCAGCTGGATGATGCAGCTCGCCGCCCCGAGCCCGACCGCGGCGCCGACCCACACCCAGGAGAACTCCGGAACGCCCTCGCCGACGACCGGCATGGTCAGGATGCCGAGCACGCCGGCCGTGAACAGCTGCACGATCGTGACGCGGCCGAGGTCGATGCCTCTCGTGGCGAACACGCTGATCAGGATGATCTCCGCGGCGATCGGCAGGGTCGCGATCATCGTGGCGATCTCGCCAGACCCGAGCGACAGCGTGATGAGGGCCTCGGGGCCGGCGATCAGGATCAATCCCGCGAATGCGAGCCCGGCGCCGACGAACGCCATCGCGGGCGGGCGCCGGCGGAACACGGCCCACTGCGCGAACGGCACCAGCGGCACGTACAGGGCCGTGATGAAGCCGGACGTGCTGGAGTCGATCGTCTGGAGTCCGACCGTCTGCAGCCCGTAGCCGAGGTAGATCATCACGCCGATCGCGATGCCGGCACCGGCATCCCGCCAGCGCATGCCGCGGAACGCGCGGCGGAAGATCACGGCGCTGATGGCGCCGGCGACCAGGAACCGGATGCCGACGAAGAACCACGGACCGGAGTGGTCCATCGCCCAGTGCACGAGCAGGAAGGTGCTGCCCCAGACCGCCGTGATGGCGATGAGGGCGGCCTCCTGCGGGCGGAGGCGCATCCAGCGGAATCGAGTGGGCATCGCGGCCCTCTCTTCTCGTCGCTGCCGCATCGAGCCTATCCGGGTTGTGCCGGCATCCTTCGTCGGCGGGTCCTGCACACCTGTCAGGTGAGATCCGCGGGCTCGTCTGGCAGTCGGCTCGCGGACCTGACAGGCGCAGCAGAGCGGATGCCGGGAGGGGCGGATGCCGCGACTCGGTACCCTCGCAGGGTGAGCAACTTCGTGACTGTCGACGAGCTGAACGACCTGCTGGCTGAGGGCACCCCGGTGCGCGTGATCGACGTGCGCTGGCGCCTCGACCGGCCGGACGGCCGCCACGAATACCGCGAAGGGCACATCCCCGGTGCCGTGTACGTGCCGCTCGACGAAGAGCTGTCGACCCACGGAGAGCCCTCAGAAGGACGGCATCCGCTGCCGTCCACCGAGACGCTGCAGGCGGCGGCGCGCCGCTGGGGCGTGAACCGGGGCGACGTCGTCGTCGCCTATGACGACGCGAACGGCGTCTCCGCCGCCCGCGCCTGGTGGCTGCTGCGGCAGGCCGGCGTCGACGTGCGGGTGCTGGACGGCGGCATCCGCGCCTGGGCGGCCGCCGGCCTCGAGACCGCCACGGATGACGTGGCGCCCGAAACCGGTGACGTGGTGCTCGACGAGATCGGCGCCGACGCGCTCTCGATCGACGAGGCGGCCGCGCTCCCGGCATCCGGCGTCCTGCTCGACGTGCGCGCGCCCGAGCGCTACCGCGGCGAGACCGAGCCGCTCGACCCGGTGGCGGGCCACATCCCCGGTGCAAGGAGCCTCCCCACCGTGCTGCATTTCGACGCGGACGGGCGGATGCTCGATCGCGACACCGTGCTGGCGACGTTCGCCGCAGCCGGCGTGACGCCAGGGGCCTCGGTCGCCGCGTACTGCGGCTCGGGCGTGACGGCCGCGCACACGGCGCTGATCGCCGTGGAGGTCGGCATCGACGCGAAGGTCTTCCCCGGCTCGTGGAGCCAGTGGTCGAACACGCCGGGTCGGCCGGTCGCGACGGGCGCTCAGCCGGGCTGACTGCTCAGCCCTGCGAATCCCTCGCGCCGAATCCCCAGTGCAGTGAGAGTGTGCCTGGGCCGAAGGCCCGGCGCGCCTGGTGGATCGACGTGCGTCCGCCGAGACTCAGCGGCGTGACGACGAGACCCGCCGGCGTCTCGACACGCTCCTCGATCCAGTCCGGCAGCGCGCCGGGGTGGAATCGCGTCCACAGCAGCAGCTCTCGGCACTGCCGGGCCAGGGCGTGGCCCGTGTCGAGCGTCGGCGGATAGCCGGGCGGGTACGCGACCGACCACTCGACCATGGCGGTGTCGGGGGCGGTGAGCGGGGCGTCGAGCTCGAAGAGCCCGCCGTGCACCTCGCCGCTCGGATGCGAATAGTGCGCAGAGATCCGGCCGCCCGACACTGCGGTGACGATCGGGGCAGGGCTGCGCACTCCTGGCGTCATCTCCAGGAACGGGATGCCTGTGACGGTGCCCGAGGTCGCCTGCACGACGCTGCGGATGGAGGTGACCGCGACGCTCCCGTCGGCATCCACGTCCGACACCGAATGCGTCGTGACCTCCCGGGACATGGTCGGATACGGCGCCCCGAGAGCCGTGAAGGCGTCTTTGACCGCGCGCTCGAGGTCCGAGGCGTCGAGCGGGAACTGCACAGGACCGAGGGGCCCGGTGCGCTTGCTGGTCTTCAGCAGGCGCGTCAGGGTGCCGTCAGTCAGATCGAGCAGCCGCTCGATGTCGGCGAGCGCCGCGATCGACTGCGCGCCCTCCGGTCGCCGCGCACCGGAGCGCCAGTAGCTGAGGGTCGCCATCGACACCGTGTTGCCTCGGCCGCGGAGCTGGTCGTGCAGCCAGGAGAGCGTCGCATCCCGGGCGTTGATCGCGTCGCGGAGCGCACTCGCGAACGGATCGGACGGAGTGCCGCGCGGCTCGATCTCGAAACTCATCACAGACCCCCTCCGGTATGTGAAGATGCCGGTTCTACAGTGAGCATAGGACCACACCTCCGCTCTCCTGGGGACCGAGAGACGGGAGTGGGGAACCGGACTGGCTCGACGCAAGCAGGGCGACCGACCTTGATTCGACGCAGTCCTACGCAGTGAGACCCCCCGAACTGCGTGTCTCGTGAGGCCCGGCGAATCATCTGGGGAGATCTCCGCCGGGCCTGACGGCCGCCTGCACGGCGTTCCCGCTCCACGCCCGCGCGTAGACTGGCAGGAACACCCCGGAGGACTCTGGATCGTCATGTCTGCCCCTGCCCGCGCGTTCACCGTGCGCCAAGTCCAGCTGCTGCGCGCGCTGTTCGCGGCCGCCGCCGCGCTGATGATCACGTTCTCGCCCGATCACTCCGCCGCCGTCGGGCTGTCGGTCTTCAGCGGCTTCGTGCTGGCGACGGCGCTCGTGCTGGTGCTCGCTGCGTGGCTGGTCCTTCCTGCGGGGCAGCGGTGGCCGTGCGTCGTGCTCGCCGCCCTCGGATTCGTGGCCGGCATGGCCGCGGGCATCCCCGCGTGGCGCACCGACGACGTGTACTTCGGCGTGGTCACCGCCTGGGCCCTGACCACAGGGGTCGCCGAGCTGATCGCGGGCCTGCGCGCCCGCCGCGCCGGCGACCAGACGGCGCGCGATGCGATCGCCGTCGGCGGCTTCGGCATCCTCCTCGGCATCCTGCTCCTGGTCATCCCCGCGGGATTCGCGCAGCCGTACGCGATCGAAGGTGCCGGCGACTTCGTGCTGACCGGCATCATCCTCGGCGTCGGGATGCTCGGCGGCTACGCCGCGATCCTCGCCGTGTTCCTCGGAATCGCGGGTCTCACCCCGAAGCGGGCGGATGCCGTGACGCCGGCGGACGACGCGGCACAGACGACCGACCATGACAGCGCCACCCCGGCGGAGCGCGGAGGAGAGCGATGAGCGACCAGAAGCCGACGCGGCGGGACATCCTGCGACCGCTGCACCTGCTGGGCATCGCCCTGGCCTGCGGTGTGTTCGCCATGATCGTCACCCTGGTCTCGACCGGCGCGTTCACCCTGCGCGTGAACACGGCGATCGCGAACGGCACCTACCAGGGACTCACGCCGTTCGCGCTGGGGCTCGTCGTCGGCGGCGGCGCGTTCATCGTGACGCTGTTGATCCTCGCGATGCTGATGCTCGTCATCGACCCGGCCGACGTCACCAAGACCGTCGATCGCCCCGTGCTGTTCGACGCCGAAGACGACGGCGATGCTGACGTCGAGGGCGATGCGGGTTCCGAGGCATCAGGGCGCGCGTCCTCCTGATCCGGCTCGAAGGGCGTGTGCGGCATCCGCTCGGTGCCCTCGTCGGAATAGTCGCTCCCCGGATCGGCTTGTCCCTGAAGTGACTGCCTCCGTCGACCGCGCCTCCACCTGACTCCGTTCCGAGCGCGGGCCGGTACTCGGCGCGCTCATGCTCGCCACCGGGCTCATTGCCATCGATGCGACGATCCTTGCCACCGCGGTGCCCAGCATCGTGCGCGATCTCGGGAGCTATCAGCAGTTCCCGTGGCTGTTCTCGATCTACCTCCTGGCCCAGGGCGTGAGCGTGCCGATCTACTCCCGCTTCGCCGACACAGTCGGCCGCAAGCCGATCATCCTGCTCGGGATCGGGCTGTTCCTGCTCGGCTCGATCCTGTGCGGCTTCGCCTGGAGCATGCCGGCGCTCATCGTGTTCCGGCTCATCCAGGGGCTCGGCGCCGGAGCCGTCGCCCCAGGGGGTTCTCGCGGGCTGGTGCTCCGCTGGCCCCGCACCTGCCTCCGCACGCGTGGGTGGTCGATCGAGCATCCGAATCCGCCCGAAGCGGTGCGTTTGTGACCTCGCACGGCGAGGCGAGGCGAGTGCGGTGTGTTTCTGACCCCGCACGGACTTGTGCAGACGGATCGACCCCGCGCCGGACGCCGGCGCGGGGTCGATTGCGGTGATGGTGGCTACTGCGCGAGCCGCTCCGCGATGCCGGTGTAGGTCGCGGGGGTCAGCGCGAGCAGGCGCTGCTTCGCGGCATCCCCGATCTCGAGCCCCTCGACGAACTCCGCGAGATCGGCAGCGCCGACGCGGTGACCGCGGGTGAGCTCCTTGAGCAGCGCGTACGGGTCGCTGATCGTGGAGCGGCCGGCGACGACCTCGGCGCGGATGACGGTCTGGATCGCCTCGGCGAGGACTTCCCAGTTCACGTCGAGGTCGGCGAGCAGCACGTCGCGCGAGAGCGAGATCGCATTGAGGCCGCGGCGCAGGTTGTCGATCGCGAGCAGCGAGTGCCCGAACGCGACGCCGATGTTGCGCTGCGTGGTCGAGTCGGTGAGGTCGCGCTGCATGCGCGACGTCACGAGCGTCTGCGAGAGCGAGTTCAGGAGGGCGCCGGCGATCTCGAGGTTCGCCTCGGCGTTCTCGAAGCGGATCGGGTTGATCTTGTGCGGCATGGTCGACGAGCCGGTGGCGCCGGCGACCGGGATCTGCGCGAAGTAGCCGAGCGAGATGTAGGTCCAGATGTCGGTGGCGAGGTTGTGCAGGATGCCGCCGGCGTGACGCACGCGGTCGTAGAGCTCGACCTGCCAGTCGTGCGACTCGATCTGGGTGGTGAGGAGGTTGAAGCCGAGGCCGAGGCCCTCGATGTACTCGCGGGCGACCTCGGGCCAGTCGACGGACGGGTCGGCCGAGAGGTGCGCCGACCAGGTGCCGGTCGCGCCGGAGAACTTCGCCAGGTAGTCGGATGCCGCGATCTGGCCGCGCACGCGCTCCAGGCGCCACGCGAAGACCGCGAGCTCCTTGCCCATGGTCGACGGCGTCGCGGGCTGCCCGTGCGTGCGGGAGAGCATCGCGGCGTCGGCGTGCTCGACGGCCAGCTCGCGGAGCTTCGCGATGACGGTGTCGAGGGCCGGGAGCCAGACGTCCTCGACCGCCCGCTTCACGGTGAGCGCGTACGAGGCGGAGTTGATGTCCTCGCTGGTGCACGCGAAGTGGGTGAGCTCGGCGATCGAGTCGAGGCCGAGCGTCGAGAGGCGGTCGCGCACCAGGTACTCGATGGCCTTGACGTCGTGCTGGGTGACGGCTTCCTTCTCGGCGAGCCAGTCGATCTCGGCCTGGCCGAAGTCGCGGTACAGGGCGCGCAGGCGCTCTTTGTCGGCATCCGACAGCGGAGCCGTCTCGAACAGCGAACGGTCGGTGAGCGCGATCAGCCACTCCACCTCGACCTCGACCCTGGCGCGGTTCAGGCCCGCCTCGGAGAGGAAGTCGGCGAGTCCGGTGACGGCGCCGCGGTAGCGGCCGTCGAGGGGGCTCAGGGGCTGGGGCGGAAGCGAAGGCTGGAAAGTCAGGGGAGTCCTCCTGATCGGGCCCGTCAGATGCGGGGAATGCGGGGGAGACGCAGGGCGGGTTCGAGCTGGCTGTACAGGCCGCGGGTCGCCGCCTCAATCATACCGAGCACGGAATCGAACATCTCCGCGCCGGCGTAGTAGGGGTCGGGCACGTCCTGCGTGGACGCCTCCGGATCGAAGGCGAGGAGCAGCGTGACCTTGCCCTCCTCGTCCTCGTCGTGCGCCCATTCCCGGAGGATCCGCTCGTGCGTGCGGTCGAGCGCGACGATCAGGTCGTTGTCGGCGTAGGAGGCGGCGGTGAACTGCCGTGCCCGGTGATGGGACCCGTCGTAGCCGTGGCGTGCGAGCGACTCGATCGTGCGCTCGTCGGCGCGCTCGCCGAGGTGCCAGTCGCCGGTGCCGGCGCTGCGCGACACGATCCGCGAGGCGAGGCCCTGCCGCTCCGCGAGATCGCGGAAGACGACCTCCGCCATGGGAGAGCGGCAGATGTTCCCCGTGCAGACGAAGATCACGCGGAAGGGATCCGGGGACGTCACTGTTCCATTGTGCCGGTCCGCGGCGCATCTCGCGACGAGCGGTTCTGCACGGATGCGCGATTCCGGCGGGACTCCCTGGTCTCCGGCCGTTCGCGCACCCGCCGGACACGGCTTCGGCGCGGATCGCGGATGCTGACGGCATGTACTCCTTCGCACCCGCCGCGGGCGGGATCTCGGACCAGACGTGGCAGGCGCTCGCTGCGCGCCGCGCGCTGTCGGACGCGCTCGACGCCCTCGACGACGCGGCCGGCCTGCTCGCCTCGCTGGTCGCCGACACCGAGTGGCAGTCCCAGGGCGTGCGGGCCCTGCACGCGAAGCTCGCCGAGTTCCGCAGCCGGACCGACGGGGTGGCAGGAGACCTGTACCTCCGCTGGGCCGAGCTGGGAAGGCTCGGCGGGCTGTGAGCGGCATCGAGATCGATCACGGCGGCGCGATCTCGGTCGACCCGGACGACCTGAGGTCGGCGGCCGGCAGGATGGGCGCGCTGACCGCGCTCTACGAAGACGCGCAGGGGGCCGTGGTGCGGGCGTGCGCCATGCTCGCGGATGCTCCGGAGGTCGCAGCCCAGGTCGGCACCGGCGCGCTCCACGCGGGTGCCGCGAGCGTGCGGGCGCTGCGCGCCGAATGCGCGGAGGCCGTCACCGGCACGCTGCTCATGGCCGACGTGTACGAGTACGTCGAGCTGCAGGCCGCGGCGGAGGCGGGAGAGATCAGGGATGCCGCGTACGCGGAGAGCCTCCATCAGCGGATGGAGCAGCTCGCGGCATCCGATGAGCGCATCCTGCCGATGGCGGCGAGCCTCATCGCGGGGTGGGAGCGGGATCGGTTCGAGGGACTCGGCGAGCAGTCGAGCTGGGGCGGCCTCATGGCGCCCCTGTTCTCGACCGCCGCATTGCTCGGTGCGCGCGCCGGCCTCGGGAAGGTCCTGCCAGGGAGGACGCTGTCGGGCACCGCGGACGCGGTGAAGGTGACCGCGGTCGCGACCTCGACTCCGAAGGCGCCGCCGGCGGGCTTCGCGGATGCGCTCCGGGGTTTCGCGAAGGCGCCGGATGCGCAGATCAGGATCGAGAAGTACACCTTCGCCGGCGGCCCTCCGAAGTACGTCGCCTATCTCAAGGGTACGCAGAGTCCAGGGTTCGGCGGCACCGAGCCCTGGGACATGAAGTCCAATGCCGAGCTCTACACCGGGCAGACCTCGGCGTCGTATCAGGCGACCCTCGACGCGCTCGCCGCTGCCGGAGTGAAGCCGGGTGACGAGGTGAACGTCGTCGCGCACTCGCAGTCCGGCATGATCGCCGCGCACCTGGCGATGGAGAGCGAGTACGACGTGAAGATGCAGATCACCGCGGGAAGCCCGGTCGAACCCACGCTCGACGAGGATCAGACGCTGGTGCAGTTGGGCCACACCGACGACTTCGTCCGTGCGCTGGCCGGGGGCGGATCTCCCGGCGGCACCGGCTCCCCCGAGAGCATCAGCGTCACCGCGGTGGATGCTCCGCCGCTGCCATGGGACGGCATCGGCGAGCAGCTCAAGGATCCGGTGTCGCCGCATCTCACCGAGTCATACGTCGAGATGGCGGAGCAGGTCGACGCCTCCGGAGACCCGCGCGTCGAGGCGATGGACGAGTTCTGGACCGGGCTCGCGCAGGCGGAGCGGATCGAGTCGACGGACTACCTGGCCGTGCGGACGGACGTGGTGTCCTCCGCCGCCCGACTCGACCTCCCGCACCAGCTGGAGCGGTGAGCGTCAGTCAGTCGCGGCGGGACTTCTTGCTCTGCGGGCGCAGGATGAAGCCGAAGACGCCGTTGATCACCGAGATGAGCAGAGCGGCGAGCACGCCCCACCAGAAGTGGCCCACCGTGAGACCCCAGCCGAAGCCGCTGGTGATCCACGCGGTCAGCCAGAGCAGGAAGCCGTTGATCACGAAGCCGATCAGGCCGAAGGTGAGGATGTACAGCGGGAACGCGACGATCTTCACGACCGTGCCGATGATCGTGTTCACGAGCGCGAAGATCGCGGCCACCGCGAGCAGGGTCAGCACGAGCTGCAGCGTCCCGCCGGGCGGGAACGGGGTGATCACCACCTGCAGGACGGGGATCAGCGTCACCACCCACAGGGCGAAGGCGTTCACGACGACACGGATGATGAATCGCATGGTCCGAGTCTCGCACCGGCTCCCGAGTTTGTCGAAGAGCGGATGCCGGAGGTCAGCGGGTGTCGACGGGCGTGCCCACTTCTACACTGGGAGCGTGACCGACCCGATCCTGCCGCGCATCCGCCCCGCCATCGCCGCCCTCGCGCCGTACCGCCAGGGAAAGCAGGCGGGTCCTGAGGCGTTCAAGCTGTCCAGCAACGAGAACCCGTTCGAGCCGCTGCCCTCGGTGCTCGACGCGCTGCAGCACACGACGCCGATCAACCGCTACCCCGACGCCACCGCAGGGCGCCTGCGCGAACGGCTCGCCGCCCGGTTCGCCGTCGACCCGAACCAGGTGCACGTCGCGGCCGGCAGCGTCTCGATCCTGCATCAGCTGATCCTCGCGACCTCGGGCCCCGGCGACGAGGTGATCTACGCCTGGCGCTCCTTCGAGGCGTACCCCAGCCTTCCGCTGGTCGCCGGCGCCACCGGAGTGCAGGTCCCGCTGACGGACGGCTTCCGCCACGACCTCGACGCGATGGCGGATGCCGTCACCGATCGCACCCGCGCGATCCTGCTGTGCACGCCCAACAACCCGACGGGCCCGACCATCACCGGCGACGAGTTCGCGAACTTCGTCGCGCGGGTCCCCGCCGACGTCCTGATCGTCCTCGACGAGGCCTACGCCGAGTTCGTCACCGCTTCTGACGCGGTGGACGGGCTGAAGGAGCGCGTCTTCGAGCGGCATCCGAACGTCGTCGTGCTGCGCACCTTCTCCAAGGCCTACGGGCTCGCGGGGCTGCGCATCGGCTACGCGATCGGCAACGAGAAGGTGCTGGACGCCGCCCGCTCCACCGGCATCCCGCTGTCCGTCACGTCCGCCGCCGAGAATGCCGCGATCGCGAGCCTCGACGCGGAGTCGGAACTGCTCCAGCGCGTCGCCCAGATCGTCGAGCGCCGCACCCGTCTGGTCGAGCGCCTGCGGGCGCAGGGGTGGGACGTGCCGGATGCGCAGGGCAACTTCGTGTGGCTGCCGACGGGCGAGCGGACGGATGACATCGCCGCGGCGTTCGTGCGGAACGATCTCGTCGTGCGGCCCTTCTCGGGTGACGGCATCCGCATCTCGGTCGGCGAGGAGGCGTCCGTCGCCCGGGTGCTCGAAGTCGCGGCCGCAGCCCTCTGATCAGCGTATTCTCCGGGTTCCCGGCAGATACTCGGACGTCCTAGGTATGCGTGACCGGGCATGCCGGCGCCGGTAGCGTAAGAGCCGTGACTACCTCCGAGACCCCCCTCGTGCGCGTCCTCGACGCGACCGGACGGTTCGCGCCGTCGGACGCCGCCGAGCAGTACCTGCCCCTGATCGAGGCGATCGGCGATGCCGAGCTCGAGCAGTTCTACCGTGACATGGTGGTCATCCGCGCCATCGACACCCAGGCCACGAACCTGCAGCGCCAGGGCCAGCTGGCGCTCTGGCCGCCGAGCCGCGGTCAGGAGGCCGCACAGGTCGGCTCCGCCCGTGCGGCCCGTGCGCAGGACACGATCTTCCCCTCGTACCGCGAGCACGCGGTCACGCGCATCCGCGGCGTCGACCCGGTCGACATCATCAAGCTCATGCGCGGCGTCTCGCACGGCGGCTGGGACCCGACGGATCCGAAGAACGGCAACACCCGCCTGTACACGCTGGTGCTCGGCTCGCAGGTGCTGCACGCCACGGGCTACGCGATGGGTCTCAACTTCGACGGCAGGAGCGGGACCGGTGATCCCGGTGTCGATCAAGCCGTCATCGTCTACTACGGCGACGGGGCGTCCAGCCAGGGCGACGTGCACGAGAGCATGGTGTTCGCGGCGAGCTACCAGGCGCCGACCGTGTTCTTCCTGCAGAACAACCACTGGGCGATCTCCGTCCCGGTGTCGACCCAGTCGCGGGTGCCGCTCGTCGAGCGCAGCGCCGGCTACGGCATCCCCAGCGTTCGCGTCGACGGCAACGACGTGCTCGCCAGCTACGCGGTCTCCCGCGTCGCCCTCGACGAGGCGCGCAGCGGCAAGGGCCCGCGCGCGATCGAGGCCGTGACCTACCGGCTCGGGGCGCACACCACCAGCGACGACCCGACGAAGTACCGCGGCAGCGACGAGGAGCAGTCCTGGGCCGAGCGGGACCCGATCATCCGCATGCGCGCGTTCCTGGAGAACCGGGGCGCCGCCGGGCAGTTCTTCGCGGATGTCGAGGCGGAGGCGGCGGATGCCGCGGAGGATCTCCGTTCCCGGTCGGTCGAGCTCGGGCCGCCTCCGGCGGACAGGATCTTCGACCACGTCTACAGCGAGCCGCATCCGCTGATCGCCGAGCAGAAGGCATGGCGCGCGCAGTACGAAGCGTCGTTCGAAGGAGGCAACTGAGATGGCTCTCGAGACGATCCCGTTCAGCAAGGCGCTCAACGCGGGCCTGCGCAAGGCCATGGAGGACGACGACAGGGTCCTGCTCATGGGCGAGGACATCGGCAAGCTCGGCGGCGTCTTCCGCGTCACCGAGCACCTGCAGCGCGACTTCGGCGAGCAGCGTGTGCTCGACACCCCGCTCGCCGAGTCCGGCATCGTCGGCACGGCGATCGGACTCGCGATGGCCGGCTTCCGTCCCGTGATCGAGATCCAGTTCGACGGCTTCGTGTTCCCCGCGTTCGACCAGATCACCACGCAGCTCGCGAAGCTCACCAACAGGCACGAGGGAAAGCTCTCGCTGCCGATCGTGATCCGCATCCCGTACGGCGGGCACATCGGCGCGGTTGAGCACCACCAGGAGAGCCCGGAGGCGTACTTCGCGCACACCCCCGGCCTGCGCGTGGTGTCGCCGTCGACGCCGAACGACGCCTACTGGATGATCCAGGAGTCGATCCGCTCGAACGACCCGGTGATCTTCATGGAGCCGAAGAGTCGTTACTGGCAGAAGGGCGAGGTCGACGTCGAGTCCTCCGCGGTCGCGCTGCACGCCTCTCGCGTCGTGCGCACCGGCAGCGACGTCACCCTCGTTGGGCACGGTGCGATGGTGACGACCCTGCTCCAGGCGGCTGCGCTCGCCGAGGCCGAGGGCACCAGCTGCGAGGTCGTCGACGTGCGCTCGCTTTCGCCGATCGACTACGCGCCGATCCTCGACTCGGTGCGCAAGACCGGCCGGATGGTCTACGCGCAGGAGGCCCAGGGCTTCACGAGCATCGGCAGCGAGGTCGCCGCGACCGTCATGGAGCGCGCGTTCTACGCCCTGGAGGCGCCGGTGCTGCGCGTCTCCTCCTACGACACCCCGTTCCCGCCCGCGAAGCTCGAGGGCGCGTATCTCCCGGATGCCGACCGCATCCTCGAGGCCGTCGACCGTTCCCTGGCCTACTGATGCCCCGCTTGGGCTCCACAACTCCGGAGAATCGCGGCGAAAGCAGTTCGAACCTGCGCCAGAGTAGAGGCAGGGCCAATGATCTCCGGAGTTATGGACACGGCGCCAGCCGAAAGGACTCGCAATGAGCACGCAGAACTTCAACCTCCCGGACGTCGGCGAGGGTCTCACCGAGGCCGAGATCGTGGCGTGGAAGGTCGCGCCAGGCGACACGGTCGCGATCAACGACGTGATCTGCGAGATCGAGACGGCGAAGTCCCTCGTCGAGCTGCCCTCGCCGCACGCCGGCGTGGTCGGCGAGCTGCTGGCGGCTGAGGGCGCGACGGTCGAGGTCGGCTCGCCGATCATCACCTTCGTGACGGATGCTCGAGACGACGCCGGCCCCGGCAAGGTCGTCACCGCCGAGGCGCCGGCCCCGGAGGAGGGCGGCGGCTCGGTGCTGGTCGGCTACGGCACCGGCGGGGGTGCGACCTCGCGCCGCAAGCGCCCCGCCGAGCGTCAGGTGCGCTCCTCGGTGGGCGTGATCGCGAAGCCCCCGATCCGCAAGCTCGCCCGCGACCTCGGCGTCGATCTGACCACGGTCACTCCGACCGGCGCCGACGGCGAGGTGACCCGCGACGACGTGATGACGCACGCCTCGCAGGCCAGTGTTTTCCGCAACATCCAGACTCCGGAGTGGGGCGACGTCCGCGAGGAGACCGTCCCCGCGCCGCACACCGGCCCGGTCGGCGTCGCGCGCGGCCTGGCTCCGGCACCGGCATCCGCGACTCCCGCATCCGCCCTTCAGGCTCAGGGACCCACTGGCGGAGGCCGCACCGAGTCCATCCCGGTCAAGGGCGTGCGCAAGGCGACCTCGTCGGCGATGGTGCAGAGCGCGTACTCGGCCCCGCACGTCACGGTGTGGAAGGAGATCGACGCCAGCCGCACGATGGAGCTCGTCAAGCGACTCAAGGCCTCGCCCGACTACGCCGACATCCGCGTCTCACCGCTGCTGATCATGGCCCGCGCCGTGATCTGGGCCGCCCGCCGCACGCCGATGGTGAACGCCGCGTGGATCGAGACCGAGAACGGCGCCGAGATCTCCGTGCGCCACTACGTGAACCTCGGCATCGCCGCGGCCACGCCGCGCGGACTGCTGGTCCCGAACATCAAGGACGCGCAGGACCTCGGCATGAAGGACCTCGCCCGCGCCCTGAACAGGCTCACGCTCACCGCGCGCGAGGGCAAGACCAGCCCCGCCGACCAGCAGGGCGGCACGATCACCATCACGAACATCGGAGTGTTCGGGATGGATGCCGGCACCCCGATCATCAACCCCGGCGAGGCCGGGATCGTGGCGATGGGCACGATCAGCCAGAAGCCGTGGGTCGTCGACGGCGAGGTGCGCCCGCGCTGGGTGACCACGGTCGCCGGCTCCTTCGACCACCGCGTGATCGACGGCGACGGCATGAGCCGCTTCATCGCCGACGTGGCGTCAGTGCTCGAGGAGCCCGCACTGCTCGTCGACTGACCACAGCGGGCCGCGGCCGTCGGATGCCGCGCACTACCCCCGCGCGCTGAGCCGCCGCTCCGCCAGCAGCGGCACGGCGCGCTCGCGCGCCGCGCGGCGCGCGAGCGCCACAGCGCCGAGGGACACCACCTCGGCGCCCAGCGTCGAGGCGAGCAGCTTCGGGGCGGGGAGGTGCAGCTGCTCCGGAAGGATGCGGCGCGCGGCGGCGATCACCGGTTCGATGCTCTCGGCGACGGCGCCGCATACGATCACGCGCTCGGGGTCGTACATGCTGCCGAGCACGCCGACCACGCGGGCGAGCGTCTCGCCGACGCGTGAGGTGACCAGCACGGCATCCGCGTCGCCGTCGGCTGCGAGTGTGAGCACCGTGCGCGGGTCGATGCGGCGGGCGCTCACGAGCCGGCCGACGCGCCCGTCGCGGCTGATCTCGCCGCGCTCCACCGCGGCGCGCACCTGATCCTGCAGGGCGTAGCGCAGCCCGAACGCCGAGCCGACGCCGACGATGTGATCGAACACGACGCCCTCGCCGACGCCGCCGTGCGCGCCGTGCAGCACGTGCCCGTCGACCACGACCCCGCCGCCGAAACGCTCGCTGGCGAGCAGGGCGACGTAGTCGCGGCATCCGATGGCCGCGCCCTGGGATCCCTCAGCGATCGCGGCGAGCTGGGCGTCGTTCTTGATCTCGACCACCGGGGCCCAGTCGCGCAGCGCCTCGGCGAGCCCCGGGTTGGTGCGCTCCCAGAACCCGTCGACATGCGGCGGCGAGATCCCGTCGCGATTCACCGGGGCGGCGACGCCGACGCAGATCGCGAGGATGTCTTCGCGTCCGCGACCGGCCTCCTCGACAGCCCGGCGCAGCTGCTCGAGGATCGTGGCGCGCCGCTCGGCCGCAGACTGGGCGGGGTCGAGGGCGGTGCGGTGGTGCACGAGCGTGAACTCGAGCGGGTCGGCGACGGTGACCGCGAGATGCGTGTCGCCGGCGTCGACGCCGATCACGATGCCGATGTCGGGGGAGAGCACGAAGCGGCGAGCCGGCCGGCCGGAGCGGTAGCTGCCTGCCGCGCGGGCGTTCGGCAGCTCCTTCAGGATCTCGGCGCTGACCAGGGTGTCAACCGCGTCGATCGCGGTCGAGCGGGTCACCGAGGTGCCGGTCATGACCTCCGTGGCGGTGAACTCGCCGGCCGTCCAGGCGAAGTCGAGAACGGCGCCGACGCTCGCGCGCCCGGTGCCGAGATCTGCAGAGACTTCTGTCACAGCTCTTGACCTGCCCTTCCCTCCAATGAGAGAGTACCGTCCAGCGAACTAGATTCGCTCACTAGATTTAATCAATGGATGTATAAATCGGAAGGACGACGGTGTCTGTGAAATCCATACGTGCGATCCGGCTGGCCGCCGGGGCCGCCGCGCTCACGCTCTTCGGGACGGCTCTCGCCGGCTGCTCGAGCGCCGGCGCGGCGGAGACGATCCGCTTCACGTTCAGCAAGAGGGAGGCGATCGGGTTCATGACCGAGCTGGTCGCCCAGTACAACGCCTCGCAGGACGACGTGCACGTCGAGATCGACACCTCGGGCGTCGACGTGGTCTCGGCGAGCTTCGTCCGCGGCAACCCGCCCGACATCATGCTCGCCAACTACAACATGGAGGTCGCCCGGTTCGTGCAGCGGTGCACGCTCAGCGACCTCGAGGGGACGGATGCCGCGGCATCCGTCCGTGAGGATCTGCAGCCGCTGATGGACCAGTACGGCTCCTGCGAGGGGCGCACCAGCGCACTGCCGTACTCGGTGATGGCCTCGTCGGTGATCTACAACAAGGAGATCTTCGAGGCGCAGGGGCTCGAGGTCCCGACCACCTGGGACGAGCTCATCGCCGTCTGCGACCAGCTCCAGGCCGCGGGCGTCACCCCCTTCTACGCCACGTTCAAGGACGACTGGACGATCGGGCAGGGCTGGTACGACTACGCGGTCGGCGGCTCGCTCGACGTCGTCGACTTCTACGACGAGCTGGCGGCGGAGGGCGCCGACGTCGGCCCCGATTCCCCCGCCTCCTTCGAGAAGGACTTCGCAGACCCGGTGGAGCGGATGCTCGAGCTCACCGAGACCTACGTCAACGAGGATGCGCCGAGCAGGGGCTACGGCGACGGCAACCTCGCCTTCTCGAAGGGCGAGGCCGCGATGTACCTGCAGGGCCCCTGGGCCTTCAGCGAGATCGCCAAGACTGCACCCGACCTCGAGCTCGGCACCTTCCCGCTGCCGATGACCGACGACCCGGACGATCTCGCCGTTCGGGTCAACATGGACCTCGCCGCCATGATCCCCGAGGGCTCCCGGCACCAGGAGGCCGCCCGCGACTTCCTCGAGTTCCTGTACCTGCCCGAGAACGTCGAGGCGTACAACGCGTCCCAGCTCGGCTTCACCCCGACGACGGATGCCGCCGCCCCCGACGATCCGCGGATCGAGGGGATGATCGAGTACTACGACGCCGGTCAGGTGTACCAGGGGCCGTCCGTGCTCGTTCCCAAGACCATCCCGGTCTTCAACTACGCGCAGGCGATCGTGCTGGGATCGAACCCCACGACGATGCTGCGCACCATGGACGCGGACTGGGCGCGACTCGCGTTCCGTGCTCCCGTGCCCACGACGACGGCAGAGGAGTCCGGAGAATGAGCACCACGACGACCATCGTCACCCGTGGCGATCGCACGGCCCGCCGCAGCGCGAAGCGCATCGAGCCGATCTACTACCTGTTCCTGCTGCCGAGCCTGGCGCTGTTCACGCTCGCGATCACCCTCCCCGGCGTGATCGGCATCTTCTTCAGCTTCACCGACTCGATCGGCATCGGCGAGTGGAGCTTCAACGGGCTCACCAACTACATCGCCCTCTTCAGCGATCCGGCAGTCCTGCAGAGCTACCTGTTCACGTTCGGCTTCTCGATCGCCACGGTGCTCGTCGTCAACGTCGTGGCGTTCCTGCTCGCAGTCGGCCTGACCTCCCGCATCCGCTTCAAGACGGGCCTGCGGACGATCTTCGTGATCCCGATGGTGATCTCGGGCATCATCATCGCGTACGTCTTCAACTTCCTGTTCTCGAACTCGCTCCCCGCGGCGGCGGCGGGCAGCGGCATCCCGTGGCTGGAGACCAGCCTGCTGGCGAACCCCGACCTCGCCTGGGTCGCGATCGTGATCGTGACTGCGTGGCAGGCGGTGCCGGGCACGCTGCTCATCTACATCGCCGGCCTCCTCTCCGTTCCCGGTGAGGTCTACGAGGCCGCCGACATCGACGGCGCGAGCAAGGTGCAGCAGCTCACCCGCATCACCCTGCCGCTCGTGGCCGGGTACGTCGTGATCAACGTCATCCTCGGGTTCAAGGGCTTCCTGGGTGCCTACGACATCATCGTCGGCCTCACTGGCGGCGGCCCCGGCACCTCCACCCGCAGCATCGCGATGACGGTCATCGCGGGCTTCAACGGCGGCGACTACGCCTACCAGATGGCCAACGCGACGATCTTCTTCATCGTCGCCGTCCTCATCTCCGTCCTGCAGCTCTCGCTGACCCGCGGAAGGAACGCACTCTGATGTCCACGCAGACCCTCACCACCGTCACCGCCTCCGGCCGCAGGCCCCGCATCAGGATGGAGCGTGTGAACTGGTCAGGCACGATCATCCTGATCCTGTGCGCCGTCACCGTGCTGCTGCCGCTGTACGTCACGATCTCGATGGCCTTCAAGACGCAGGGCCAGGCCGTCGACGGCAACGCCTTCTCGTTGCCGGCCCCGTTCAGCATCGAGGGGTTCGTCGCCGCGTGGAACCTCACAAAGTTCCCCGTCGGCGCCGGGATCTCGCTGCTGGTCACCGCCGGCACCGTGATCGCCACGATCGTGCTCGCGGCCTTCGCCTCCTACGCGATCGTCCGCAACTGGGATCGGCGGCTTTTCCGCTGGTCGTTCTTCTACCTGCTCGCGGCGATGTTCATCCCGTTCCCCGTGGTCGCGCTGCCGCAGATCCAGCTCACCGGAAGGGTCGGGCTGGACAACCCGTTCGGCGTCATCATCCTCGCCACGATGTTCCAGCTCAGCTTCAGCGTGCTGCTGTTCACGGCGTTCCTGCGGTCGATCCCGCTGGAGCTGGAGGAGAGCGCGCGCATGGACGGGGCGACGACGTGGCAGACGTTCTGGAAGCTGATCTTCCCCCTGCTCGCGCCGATGAGCGCGACAGTCGGCATCTTCGCGTTCCTCTACGCCTGGAACGACTTCATGATGCCCTCGCTGATCATCTCCGACCCGGCGCTGCAGACCTTGCCGGTGCGGCAGAACCTGTTCCAGACGCAGTTCAGCAACAACTACCACGTGTCCTTCGCCTCGTACCTGATGGCGATGGCCCCCGCCATCGTGGCCTACCTGTTCACGCAGCGCTGGGTCATGGAGGGCGTCACGCAGGGCGCTGTCAAGGGCTGAGCCGATCCGCCGCGAACAGGGCACACTCGTAACCACACACAAGAAGGAGCACCACCCCTCATGACCGACGCGCTACTCGTCGAGACCCGCAAGGCCGCCGCCGCCGCATGGTGGCGTCAGGCCGCCGTCTACCAGATCTACCCGCGGAGCTTCGCCGATGCGAACGGAGACGGGATCGGCGACATCCCCGGCATCCTCTCCCGTGTCGACTACCTCCGAGACCTCGGCATCGACGCGGTCTGGCTCAGCCCGTTCTACCCGTCGGCGCTCGCCGACGGCGGGTACGACGTCGCCGACTACCGGAACGTCGACCCGCGGCTGGGAACGCTGGAGGACTTCGACGCCATGGTCCGGGCGCTGCACGCCCGCGGCATCCGCGTCGTGGTCGACATCGTCCCCAACCACACCTCGGACCTGCACGAATGGTTCCAGGAGGC
Source organism: Microbacterium sp. SD291 (assembly GCF_017355365.1). Lineage (GTDB taxonomy): Bacteria > Actinomycetota > Actinomycetes > Actinomycetales > Microbacteriaceae > Microbacterium. Next base: position 76,197 of record NZ_JADIJR010000008.1, read on the forward strand.
GCTCGACGCCGGACGCGGTTCGGCGGCGCGCGAGCGCTACATCTTCCGCGAGGGCCGGGGCGAGAACGGCGAGCTGCCGCCGACGGACTGGGTGTCGGTGTTCGGCGGCCCCGCCTGGGAGCGCGTCGAGGACGGCCAGTGGTACTTCCACAACTTCGCCACAGAGCAGCCCGACCTGAACTGGGACAGCCGCGAGGTCCGCGAGGACTTCCTGAAGACCCTGCGCTTCTGGTCCGACCGCGGGGTCGACGGGTTCCGCATCGACGTCGCGCACATGCTGACGAAGGACCTCACCGAGCCGCTGCCGTCGCGCGCCGAGCTCGAGCTCATCCCGCAGGACGGCAAGCATCCGCTGATCGACCGCGACGACGTGCACGAGATCTACGCCGAGTGGCGGCGCGTGTTCGACGAGTACGACCCGCCCCGCACCGCCGTGGCCGAGGCCTGGGTCTCGACGCCCGAGCGGCGGGCCAGATACGCGTCGGCAGAGGGGCTCGGCCAGGCGTTCAACTTCGACCTGCTCGTGGCCGACTTCGACGCCGCGCAGTTCCGGTCGATCATCGCCGAGAACCTGGCGCAGTCGAAGATGAGCGGCTCGTCGACGACCTGGGTGCTCTCCAACCACGACGTCACCAGGCACGCGACCCGCTACGGGCTGCCGGCGCTGAACGGGCGTCCGGTCAAGCAGGGCACCGAATGGGTCGCCGCCGGCGGACCCGAGAGCCGGCTCGACCGCGACGGCGGGCGCCGCAGGGCGCACGCGGCGACGCTGATGCTGCTCGGCCTCCCGGGCAGCACCTACCTCTATCAGGGCGAGGAGCTCGGGCTGCACGAGGTCGCCGAGATCGCGCCGGAGCAGCGTCAGGATCCCGCCTTCTTCCGCGGCGGCGAGTTCGACGGGCTCGGCAGGGACGGATGCCGCGTGCCGCTGCCGTGGACGGCGTCGGGCGCGTCATTCGGGTTCGGGTCAGGCGCTGCTCACCTGCCCCAGCCGGCCTGGTTCGCGGAGTACGCGGTGGATGCCGAGGCGGCCGATCCGTCGTCGACGCTCTCCCTGTATCGGGAGGCGCTGCGGCTGCGGCACCTGCTTCAGGCCGGCGAGAGCCTGGAATGGGTCGACACCGGGAGCGACGACGTGCTGCGCTTCGTCCGCCCGAACGGCTGGCAGATCGTGACGAACTTCGGCGTCGTGCCGTTCGACCTCGGGGCGGATGCCGAGCACGTCGCGCTCGCGAACGTCGAGGTCGAGGGCGGACTGCTGCCGGGCGAGGCGACGGCCTGGATCGCACCGGAGGGACTGAACCCCGGTCGGTGAGCGTGCGGCGGCGACGTCAGTTTGATAATGGTTCTCATTAGCGTTTAGAGTGGGAGCATGAACAAGCCCGTCGTCGCCTTCGCACTCGCCTCCGCCGCCGCTCTCGTCCTCGCCGGATGCTCGGGCACACCGGCGGCCGAGGGCTCGGGCGACACGATCGAGGTCGTCGCCTCGACCAACGTGTACGGCTCGCTCGCGGCGCAGATCGGCGGCGACCGGGTGGACGTCACCTCGATCATCACCTCGGCGACGCAGGATCCGCACTCCTACGAGGCGAGCGCCCGCGACCGGCTGGCCGTGCAGAAGGCCGATCTCGTGATCGAGAACGGCGGCGGCTACGACGGGTTCATCGACGACCTCCTCGAGGAGGCAGAGGGCCCCGCGGTGGTCACGGCGGTGGAGTACTCGCACGAGTTCCCCGGCAACGAGGGCCACGAGGAGGAGGCGCACTCCGAGGAGGAGCACGCCGAGGACGAGCACGCCGATGAGGAGGCCGAAGGCCACGAGGGTCACGATCACGAGGGTCACGACCACATCGAGGGCTTCAACGAGCACGTCTGGTTCGACCCGCACACGATGGTCCACGTCGTGGAGGCGATCGCCGAGGAGCTGTCCGAGCTCGACCCCGACGGCAAGGCCGAGTTCACCGCGGCTGCCGAGAAGATCAACGCCGACCTCGAGGGCTTCGAGGCCGACCTCGAGACCATCAAGGCGGATGCCGGCGGCGCCAGCGTCTTCATCACCGAGCCGCTGCCCGGCTACATCGCCGCGGCGGCCGGTCTCACCGACATCACCCCCGAGGGCTTCGCCGAGGCCGTCGAGGAGGGCACCGACGTCGCGCCGGCCACGCTGCTCGCCGCACTCGACGTGATCGACGCCGGCGAGGTGCGCGCGGTGCTCACGAACGCCCAGACCGGCGGCGCCGAGACGCAGCGCGTCGAAGACGCCGCGGAAGAAGCAGGCATCCCGATCGTCGCATTCACGGAGCTGCTGGAGGACGGATCGTCGTACGCTGAGTGGATGCGTGACGCGATCAAGAGCCTCGCCGACGCACTCCAGCCGTGAGTGCGGGCGGCGACGCCCGCGCCCAGCGACCGGATGCAGCGGCCGGCCCCATCCTCGAGGTGAGCGGTGCGGCCCTGCACCGCGGCGACCGTGAGCTGTGGTCCGGCCTCGATCTCACCGTGAACGCCGGCGAGTTCATCGCCGTGCTGGGGCCGTCAGGGTCGGGCAAGACCACGCTGCTGCGCAGCATCCTGGGACTGCAGCCGCTGTCCGCCGGGACCATCCGGGTCGGCGGCGAGCCGGTGCGCCGCGGAAACCCGCGCATCGGGTACATCCCGCAGCAGCGCACGCTCGCCCCCGACACCAGCATGCGGGCGCGGGACCTCGTCGCGCTGGGCGTGCAGGGGAGCCGCTTCGGCCTCCCGATCCCGCACCGCGGCGATCGCGCCAGGGTCGACGGACTTCTCGAGTCGGTCGGCGCCGCGCACTATGCCGACCGCCGCGTGGGACTCCTCTCCGGCGGCGAGCAGCAGCGGCTCCGGGTCGGGCAGGCGCTCGCCGACGAGCCGTCGCTGCTGCTGTGCGACGAGCCGCTGTCGAACCTCGACCTCGCGAACCAGCTCGCCATCACCGACATCATCGACCGGCAGCGACGCGACCGCGAGGCCGCAGTGCTGTTCGTGACGCACGACATCAACCCGATCCTCGGCCGGGTCGACCGCATCCTGTACATCGCCGGCGGGCGCTTCCTGCTCGGCACCCCCGACGAGGTGCTGCAGACCCGCGTGCTGACGGATCTGTACGGCACTCCGGTGTTCGTGCTCCGCGCGGGCGACCGGCTGGTGGTCGTCGGAGTCCCGGATGCCGAGCCGCACCACATCCACGAGGACGACGAGCACGACCACGGAGGCACCGCATGATGCTCCCGATGGTCGACTGGAGCGACATCTTCTCCTTCCAGGACTACGGCGAGCTCGTCGCTCTGCTCGCGAACTCGATCGTCGCCGGCGCCGTGCTCGGCATCGTCGGCGGGCTGATCGGCGTGTTCGTCATGCAGCGCGACCTCGCTTTCGCGGTGCACGGAGTCAGCGAGCTGTCCTTCGCCGGTGCCGCCGCCGCCCTCCTCTTCGGCGGCAGCGTGGTCGTGGGCTCCCTCGGCGGCGCGCTCGCCGCGGCGATCCTGATCGGGATCCTCGGCGCGAAGGCGCGCGACCGCAACTCGATCGTCGGGGTGCTGATGCCGTTCGGCCTCGGTCTCGGCATCCTGTTCCTCTCCCTCTACGAAGGACGCAGCTCCAACCGCTTCAGCCTGCTCACGGGGCAGATCGTCTCGGTGTCGAGCCCCGACCTCGGCTGGCTGCTCGGCATCAGCATCGTCGTGCTGATCGGCCTGCTGCTGATGTGGAACCCGCTGCGCTTCGACTCGCTCGACCCCGAGTCCGCCGCGGCGCGCGGCGTGCCTACCCGCGCCGTGAGCCTGCTGTTCATGGTGCTGCTCGGTCTCATCGTCGCCGTCAGCGTGCACATCATCGGTGCGCTGCTCGTGATGGCGCTGCTGGTCACGCCGGCCGCCGCCGCGATGCGCATCACCGCGGGGCCCGTGGCAGTGCCGCTGCTCGCTGCGCTGTTCGGCTTCACCTCCGCCGTCGGCGGCATCCTGCTCGCCCTCGCAGGCACGCTGCCGGTGAGCCCCTACATCACGACGCTGTCGTTCCTGATCTACGGCGTGTGCTGGCTGATCAGCTGGACCCGCGGCCGCGTGCGGCGCGCCTGACGTTCACAACTCCTCAGGAACGCCGACCAGGCGGCTGCGCTCGAGCGTGATCCTGCGGCGGTCGGATTCCACTCCGTGCGTCTCTGAGGAGTTCTGCACGGCTCACACCCGCGCGAGCGCGTCGATGTCCTCCAGGAACTCGGCAGCGGTCTCGGCCGACACCGTGGTCCGGGTGCCGGCGATCGCCTCGAGGTAGTCCCGCGTGCTCGGCCCGTCGGGGGCGGACGCCACGGGACCGGCCGCATGCGCGACCTCGAACGCGCGCTGCGAGGCGCTGCGCGCGGCGAACTCGATGTCGGCGGGGGAGAATCCCTCGGTGCGGTCGACGAGGATGTCGATGTCGACGGCATCCGCCACCGGCGCGGGGATGTACCGGAGCCAGATCGCGCCGCGCGCCGCCCGGTCGGGAAGGCCGATCGGGATGACGTAGTCGAAGCGGCCGTGCCGGAGGAACGCGCTGTCGAGCGCGCGGATGAAGTTCGTGGCGCAGACCAGCAGGCGCCCCGGCTGCTCACGGAACGCCGGGATGATCTTCAGCAGCTCGTTCGTCACGCCCTGAAGCGGGGAGGGCGGCTCGCCCGATCGCTGTGCCGCGATCTCCTCGACCTCGTCGATGAAGACGACCGCGTGCTCGAGCTCGGAGATCTTCGTGAACGTCTCGCGCAGCGCCCCGGCGAGCCCCTTCGGATCCGCCGCGAGCCGGGACGGGAACACCTCGACGAACGACCACTCCAGCCGCGAGGCGATCGCCTTCGCGAACGTGGTCTTGCCCGTGCCGGGAGGGCCGAACAGCACGACGGCGCGCGGCGGCACCACGCCGAAGCTGTCGGCCAGGTCGGGCTCGGCCAGGGGCAGGACGAGACGCTGCTCGAGGATCTCCTTCTCGCGTCGCATGCCGGAGACCGATTCCCACAGGCCCTGCGGCATGAGACGGCCGCCGAGCTCTGCGAGCGAGGTGAGCTCCTGACGCTGCACCGGGATGCGGCGCTCGAAGTAGCGCAGGTGATGCTTCTGCTCGAAGCCGCGCGCTTCGAAGGCGGCGAGCCGGGTCTCCTCCTCCGGCATCAGGGCGGAGAGCTTGGTCAGCCCGTACGGCTGCATGCTCTTCTCCAGCGCGGCGAGCAGCGCCGAGCCGATGCCGCGGCCGCGCCACGCGTCGTCGATCGCGAAGAACACCACCCAGCCCTGGTCGTGTGCACGGCGCCCGACGACCGCCGCGATGACCTCGTCGCCGTGCACGGCCACGATCGCGTGGTCCTTCTGGCACGAGGCGACGACCTCGCTGAGGTCGTACACGGGCTCGGAGCCGGCGCGCTTGAGCTCCTCCCAGAGATGCAGGATGCCGCCCAGATCGTCGTTGTGGAACTCGCGCAGCCGCCAGCCGGTCATCTGGACTCCCTCGTCTCGGATGCCGCAACGATACCGGCGGCCGGTCCGCAGCGACCACCCGGCGGCGTAATGTGCCGCTGCCGCGGAGAGAGGCGTCTTCGTGGGAAGCGGGGCTCCCAGCCCCCGGCAAGCCCTGGCGCCTAGACTTCTGGGTATGGCTCAGCGGAACACCTGGCAGCGCGAGCGCGTGCGCGAAGCGCTCGCCGACGCGCGCGGATTCGTCAGCGCACAGAGCCTGCACGCGACCCTCCGCGACGACAACACCGGCATCGGCCTCGCCACGGTGTACCGCGCACTCGCCGGTCTCGCGGCATCCGGCGATGCCGATTCGCTGCAGAGCCCCGAGGGCGAGGCCCTCTACCGGGCGTGCACCACGCAGGCGCACCACCATCACCTGATCTGCCGGTCCTGCGGGCTGACCGTCGAGATCGAGGCCAAGGACGTCGAGCAGTGGGCGCACCGCACGGCGGCGCTGCACGGATTCACGGATGCCGCGCACGTGGTCGACATCTTCGGCCTGTGCACCCCGTGCACGAACAGGCGCGACGCCGAAGAGGCAGCGACCGGGTGAGCACGTCCACGTCGCCGCGCACCGTCGCCGCGCACCGGACGACGCGCTCCCCGCGCTCGCCGTGGATCGGCGTCGGCATCGGAGTCGCCCTCATCGCGGCACTGTTCCTGATCGACCGGTTCCTGCCGGGCCTGTTCACCGCGTCGCTGCCGAGCCGCGCGCAGGACGGGCTCACGCTCGCCCTCAGCGTGCTCATCGAGGCGCTCCCGTTCGTGATCCTCGGCGTGCTGCTGTCGATCGTGGTGCAGGTATGGCTCCCGGCCGACGTCATCCATCGCTGGCTGCCGAAGCGGGCGTGGGCCCGCCGTGCCGTGCTGTCGCTCCTGGGAATGCTGGTGCCGGTCTGCGAATGCGGCAACGTGCCGTTCGCGCGCGGACTCATGATGCGCGGCCTCGCGCCCGCCGAGGCGCTGACCTTCCTGATCGCCGCGCCGATCGTGAACCCGATCGTCATCCTGACCACGCATGCCGCGTTCGGGTTCGACGGCGGCATCCTCGTGGCCCGCCTCGTCGGCGGCTACCTGATCGCGAACCTGATCGGCTGGATCTACAGCCGGCATCCCTCTCCCGACGCCCTGCTCACGCAGCGCTTCGTCGACACCTGCGAACTCGTGACGCACGAGCCGGGCACGCCGGTGCGGCGCAGCCTCACCCAGTTCCTGATCGAGCTGCGCGCGGTGATGCCGGCCCTCGTGATCGGATCCGCGCTCGCCGGAGCGGTGCAGGTGCTGATCCCGCGCGACGTGCTGCTCGCGATCGGCTCGAACCCGGTGTTGTCGATCGTGGCGATGATGGCGCTCGCGATGACCGTCGCGATCTGCTCCAACGTCGACGCGTTCTTCGCGCTGTCGTTCGCGTCGACGTTCTCTTCGGGTGCGCTCGTCGCGTTCCTGCTCGTCGGCCCGCTCGTCGACGTCAAGATGCTCGCGCTGATGCGCACGACCTTCACGACCCGCACGCTCGCCGGCATCGTCGGCGTCGTCGTCGCGGCCGCCTTCGCGATCGGGATCGGGGTGAACGTCCTTGTCTGAGCTCTCCGTCCTGGCGTCCCCGCGCGCACGGGCCCTCGGGTTCCGCTGGCTCGGCGTCGGTCTCGCCACGGTGATCGCCGTCGTCACACTCGGCCTCGCCTTCACGGGAAGCCTCACGCTCTACATCAGCCCCGAATCGGTGTGGTTCGCCTGCGCCGCCGCGGTCGTGACTGTCGCCGGAGCGATCTGGTCGTGCACGCTGCCACTAGGCGAGGAGGGCGATCACTCGCACTCGCACGGCGACGAGCATGAGGCGGAAGCGGCTCCATCACCGCACCGTGCGCTCTCGGGCGCCGCCGCGCTGACCGGCGGCATCGTGGCGTCGGGAGTCGTGGCCGCGGCGATCCTCCTGCCGCCCGCCTCCCTCTCCGTCGAGCTCGCGATGTCGCGGGTGGGGGAGCAGTCGGCGCTGTTCTCCGGAGCGGATGACGTGACGCTCGGCGTCGCCGACACGTCGACCTTCGGCATCGGCGAGTGGGCGAGCGTGTTCGCCACCGCCACGAACACCACGGCGTACGACGGCGAGTCGGTCACGCTCACCGGCTTCGTGACGCCGACGGATGCCGAGGGCGTGAACCTCACGCGCATGGTCATCACGCACTGCGTGATCGACGCGCAGCCCGCGACGGTGCCGGTGACGATCGACGCCGGCGAGTTCGAGACCGGCCAGTGGGTCGAGGTCACCGGAACGGTGAAGGCGGATGCCGACGGCTCGCTGCACGTCGACCCGACCTCGGTCGAGGCGATCGAGGAGCCGAAGGATCCGTATGAGTACTGACGACGAGCGCCCTGAGGTGCCTGCCGTCCCGCGTACTCGCGCGGAGATGCGCGCCGCGCGAGAAGAGGCTGAGCGCGCCGCGGCCGAGCGCGAGGCAGCCGAGCATGCCGCGGCCGCGTCGGCCCCGGCGGACCCGGATGCCGCGGTTCCGGTCCCGGCGGCCCCGGTTCCGGCGGACCCGGCCCCGGCGGACCTGGATGCCCCGGTCCCGGTCCCGGCGACCTCGGAGCCAGCCCCTGCCGCGGAGTCCGCCCCCGCTGCGAAGACCCCGGACCCCGCCGCGAACCGCCGGTTCCTCATCGCGCTCGGTGCCGTGCTCGGCATCCTGGTGCTCGTCGGCGCCGGGCTCGGCGCGGTCAGCCTCACCCAGGGGCCGCGTCTCACCGGTGTGCAGGTCGCGCCCGCGCAGGCCATCGAGTCGTCCGGCAGCCGCGTCATCCTCACCGCCAACCAGGCGCTGGCGGCGATCGACGAGTCCCAGGTGACGGTCGAGCCCGCCGTGCCGTTCACGATCGACGCCTCGGGCCGTGGCATCGGCATCCGCTTCACCGTCCCGCTCGATGACGAGACGAAGTACACCGTGCGGGTCGCCGGCGCGGCCGGTGCCGGCGGGGGGCCGAAGGCCGATCTGACCACGAGCTTCTCGACCCCGGCAACCACTCTCTTCCTGCTGCGTCGCGATGTCGACGGCGACGACAAGATCTTCCGCACCGACGTGTCGGGCGAAGGCGTCCCCGTGTTCGCGGCCGACCGGATCAACGACTTCCGCGCGACCTCGAACCAGCTCGTGGTGTCGGTCGAGGAGGACGAGGGCTCCACGCTGCTCGTGATGGACGAGGACGGCTCCGATCCCCGCGAGCTCACACTCCCCGGCGTGGGCTACGTCGGTGCGATCCAGGTGTCAGACCGCGGCGGGTTCGTCGGCTACAGCTACTCCGACAAGGAGCTCAGCGACACCGAGGGCCGGGCCAGCGTGCTGGTCACCCAGTCGCTGAGCGGCGACGACGAGCCGGTCGTGACCGAGGTCGCCGGCAAGGAGGCCAACATCTTCGTGTGGCAGTTCGTGCCGGACACCGCTGCCGTGCTGTTCATCGACTTCGACGGGGCGCTCTCGCTCGTCGATCGCTCCACAGACGCCGGCGTGCAGTCGCTCGGCCTCGCCAGCACCATCCAGGGCATCAGCCGCGGCACCTATACCGCGATCGTCGAGCGCATCGACGGCTCGATCGTGCAGCTGAACCTCGCGGACGGCTCGGAGGAGCCCCTCGAGGCGTCGGACCCCGACTACGGCAGGGCGACGACGATCACCCCGTTCCCCGGAGGCACGCTGCGACACGTCGTCGCGCGCGACGAGAACGAGGTCCCGGTCGGCCAGGCGATCGTCCGGGTCGACGACGCGGGAGCCGCGACGCCGCTGGTCGAGGTCGGTCCCGCCGACTCGATCCTGCAGGCGTGCGCATCGCCGAGCGGTCAGTACGCCGCCGTCGTGATCGCACCGAAGGTCACCGACAACCCGTACGACCAGATGCTGCTGCCGCTGCCGCAGAACCTCGAGACGCACCTCATCGACCTCGACACGGGCAAGGAGCTCGTGGCGCTCACCGGCTTCGATGCGTCCTGGTGCGACACGGCGCCCAAGTTCTGAGAAGGCGCCGTGCGATGACCGTGACGGATGCCCTGCGCCGCGCGACGCGCGCGGAGCTCAGCGGGCTGCCCGTCGAGGTCGCGCCGCGCCTGCTCGGCGCGGAGCTGCGGACGTTCATCGGACCAGCCGAGGTGCGTCTGCGCCTCACCGAGGTCGAGGCCTATCACGGGCACGGCACCGGCATCCTGCCCGACCCTGGGTCGCACGCGCGCATGGGGCGGACGGCGCGGAACGCCACGATGTGGGGCGAGCCGGGGCATCTGTACGTGTACCTCAGCCACGGCATCCACTCCTGCGTCAACGTCGTCTGCGGGCCCGACGGCCAGGCCGGCGGTGTGCTGCTGCGGGCCGGCGAGGTCGTGCTCGGGGCGGATGCCGCGGCCACCCGCCGCGGCGCTGCGCTGCCGCTCACGCGGATCGCGCTGCGAGACCTGGCCAGGGGCCCGGGCAGATTCGGGCAGGCATCGGGGCTGCGTCATCCGCTGCACGACGGCATCGACGCGATCAGCGGCGCCGAGCGGCACGGTGCGCGTGCCGGGCTCTGGCTGCGCGAGGAGCCGGTGCCGGAGGTCGCGACCGGCCCGCGGGTCGGCGTCGCGGGCCTGGCCGGGACGGATGCCTTCCCGTGGCGGTTCTGGATCGCGGGCGACCCGACCGTCTCGGCGTTCCGCTGGGGCCGAGGGGCTCAGGCCGAGTCGGCGCTGGGGGCGGAGGGGGTCGGCCTCCTGCCGTGCTAGACTGACTCTTTGTCTGCGCACACTCCTGTGCGCAGTTCGTGTGCTTCCCCTCCCTCATCGGTCCCTGAGCTTGTCGAAGGGCCGCGAGACGGGTGGCGCGCAGACAAGGGATCTTGGGTGAGACCGTCCGGTCTCACGGTATAGAAGGAGTCACCATCATGGCAGCAGTGTGCCAGGTGACCGGAGCTGTTCCCGGCTTCGGTCACAACGTCTCGCACTCGCACCGCCGGACGAAGCGCCGCTTCGACCCGAACGTGCAGAAGAAGACCTATTTCGTTCCGTCGCTCGGTCGTAAGATCACGCTCAACGTGTCCGCCAAGGGCATCAAGGTGATCGACGTCCGCGGCATCGAGAACGTGGTCAAGGACCTCCAGGCGAAGGGTGTGAAGCTCTAATGGCCAAGAAGGCTCAGGACGTACGTCCGATCATCAAGCTGCGTTCGACGGCAGGTACGGGTTACACGTACGTGACGAAGAAGAACCGCCGCAACACCCCCGACCGCCTCGTGCTGAAGAAGTACGACCCGGTCATCCGTCAGCACGTCGAATTCCGAGAGGAGCGTTGATCAATGGCTAAGAAGAGCAAGATCGCTCGCAACGAGCAGCGCAAGGTCATCGTCGAGCGTTACGCAGAGCGTCGCGCCGAGCTGAAGAAGACCCTGGTCGACCCGAACGCCACCGACGAGGCCCGCGAGGCCGCACGCGTCGGCCTGCAGAAGCTGCCGCGCAACGCGTCGCCGGCTCGCGTGCGTTCGCGCGACGTCATCGACGGCCGCCCCCGCGGTGTCCTCACGAAGTTCGGCATCTCGCGTGTCCGCTTCCGTGACATGGCACACCGTGGCGAGCTGCCCGGCGTGACCAAGTCCAGCTGGTAAGCATTTCCGGTCCCTGAGCTTGTCGAAGGGGCCGAAAGGGGCGGGGATCTTCGGATCCTCGCCCCTTTCGCGTACCCGCGGAATCACGCGGATCGGCCGGGGAATCGGTCCGCTGGGCACTCTGAAACCCCTGAAATCTGTGACTGGAGTGACCAAAGTGACGCGACACGCCATGGAAAAGCCCAAAACCCGCGAAATGACGCGGAAATGTGGGCGGTCGTTGATACATTCAAGGCGGTCACTCGACCAGGGGGCATCCGCTCCGATCAAAACGACAATGCGACGGGATCCTCGTCGCTGGAGGATGACATGGCTGACAAGTCCATCACCAAGACCGAGCTCGTCGCGAGCATCGCTTCCGCCACGGGTCAGAGCCAGGCCACCGTCTCTGGTGTCCTCGACGCACTGTTCGGCTCCGTCTCCGACGCCGTCGCCAAGGGCAGCAAGGTCTCGATCCCGGGCTGGATCTCGTTCGAGCAGGTCGCGACCGCAGCTCGTACGGGCCGCAACCCGCAGACCGGCGCCGAGATCAAGATCCCGGCCGGCAAGCGCGTCAAGGTGACCGCCGGTTCCAAGCTCAAGGCTGCTGTCAAGTAAGCCCTTTCGAAGGCCGCTCCCGCTCGTCGGGAGCGGCCTTCGTGCGTCCGCGAGGGCCCATCCGGATGCCGGTCGGGCCACGCGGATGCGCGGCATAGGCTGGTGGGGTGAGTTCCCGCACCGCTCCGGCTCCGCCGAGCCCGATGTACCGCGCCGCCGGCATCGGGATCCTCGTCGCCGCCGGATTCGCGGCCGTCATCGTGGCGCTCATGTTCGGCGGCGGCGCCGCGCCCCTGCTCCTGCAGGATCCCGGCCCATTCGTGCGCTGGATGCTCCCGGTCGCGAAGCTCGTGATGAACCTCGCGGCGGCGGCGATGCTCGGCTCGCTGGTCCTCGCGCTGTTCGCCCTGCGCAGCGAGGAGCGCTCGTTCGACTTCGCGCTGACCGTCTCCTCGGTCGGCGCCGCGGTCTTCACCGTGACCGCCGGCTTCGGCGGCTTCCTGACCTTCATGGCCGCGTTCAACCCGAAGCTCAGCGCCGAGCGGGAGTTCGGCGTGCAGCTCGGCCGGTTCCTGCTGGAGACGTCCCTCGGCCAGTCCTGGCTGATCACGACGATCACCGGCTCCGTGATCACGGTCCTCGCGTTCGCATGGCGCTCGTGGACCACGACGCTGATCACGGCGCTCATCGCCGCGGCATCCTTCCTCCCGCTCGCCACGCAAGGGCATTCGGGGGAGCTCTCCGGCCACAACGTCGCGGTGAACTCGATCCTGCTGCACATGATCGGCGCGGCCGTCTGGATCGGCGGCCTCCTTCTCGTGGTGCTGCTGCGCGGTGAGGCCGAGGTCGGTGTCGAGCGTCTGGTCGGCCGGTACTCGAGCCTCGCGATCGCCGCGTTCGCCGTGGTCGCGGTCTCCGGCCTCACCCGCTCGGTCGTCGCCCTCGGCGACTGGTCGCAGCTGCTGACCCCGTACGGCCTGATCCTGCTCGCGAAGGTCGCGCTGCTGGGCGCACTCGGCCTGTTCGGCGCCTGGTACCGCATCCGTCTCATCCCGCGGCTCACAGGTGAGCACGCCGCCCGCTCGTTCTGGATGCTGGTCCTGTGCGAGGTGGCGCTGATGGGCCTCGCCTCCGGCGCCGCCGCGGCTCTCGCCCGCACGCCCCCGCCCACCGGCGAGGAGGCGGCGTTCGTGCGGACGCCCGCCGAGAACCTCACCCGCTCCCCGCTGCCGCCCGAGTTCACCCTGGAACGCTGGTTCACGGCGTGGGACATCGACGTGCTCTGGCTCGTCACCGCCGGCTTCGGGCTCTTCCTGTACCTCGCGGGTGCGCGCCGGCTCCGGCGGCGGGGCGATCGCTGGCCGATCCACCGCACGGTGTTCTGGGTGCTCGGGATGCTCATGCTGGTGTGGGTGACCGGCGGGCCGATCAACGCGTACCAGGAGTACCTGTTCAGCGTGCACATGCTCGGACACATGATGCTGTCGATGGCGATCCCGCTGCTGCTGGTGTCCGGTGCGCCGATCACCCTGGCGCTGCGCGCCATCCACAAGCGCGACGACGGCACCCGCGGCGGTCGCGAGTGGATCATGTGGGCCGTGCACTCGCCAGTCGCGAAGGTCGTCACGCATCCGTTCGTCGCCGCCGCGATCTTCATCCTGTCGCTGTGGGCCTTCTACTTCACGGATCTCGTGCGCTGGTCGATGTACGAGCACCTCGGTCACGAGTGGATGGTCGCGCACTTCCTGATCTCGGGCTACCTCTTCGTGATGAGCCTGATCGGTGCAGACCCCGTGCCGTACCGGCTGCCGTACCCGGGTCGCCTCATCACGCTCATCGCGGTGATGGCGATGCACGCGTTCTTCGGCATCGCGATCATGATGCAGGAGGGGCTCATGGTCGCCGACTGGTTCGGGTCGATGGGCCGCGACTGGGGTCCCGCGCCGATGGACGACCAGTACATCGGCGGCGGCATCGCCTGGTCGATCGGGGAGATCCCCACGCTGATCCTCGCGATCACCGTCGCGATCCAGTGGAGCCGCAGCGACACCCGGCTGCAGCGGCGACGCGACCGGCACGCCGATCGCACCGGCGACGCCGAGCTCGAGGAGTACAACGCCCAGCTCGCCGCCCTCGCCGAGCGCGACCGCCGTCAGGCCGCGCGCGAGGCGCGCTGAGGCTCAGTTCTCAGCCCTCGGCCCTCAGCCCTCAGCCCTAGCCTGGGGACTGCCGCTCCGCCGCACCGGGGACCTCGCTTTGCCGCGTCCGGAGCGGTGGGGCGGCCATCTGGGGTCCCTGAGGCACGGCACTGGGTCGCAGGGCGATCCCTCCAGGGAGTGGAGGCCAGCCAGGGACCTCGCTTTGCCGGGTCCGGAGCGGTGGGGCGGACATCTGGGGCCCCTGAGGCAACCAGGGTCGCGGTGAGTAGGCTCAGCCCTCGGAGACCTCGCCGGGGGATCCGACCCTGATCGAGGCGGAGCCGTCGGGGAGGATCACGATCGTGCCGTTGACCTGGAACGGCACGTCCTCGGACACGTCCTCGACGCTCCCGTCGAACAGCGACTGGATCTCGACGTCGACGTGCGCCACGGCATCCGTCGGCGGGATCCGCCAGTGGCCGCCGTCGGGGACCACGGTGACGACGGGCTGCGTGCTGATCGACCACTGCGGCAGCGAGGTGATGCGATTCCTGACCTCGAGCCCGAACGGACAAGCGGTCGGCTGCAGCACCTCCTGAGTGGTGCACTGCGAGAGGAACTCCTCGACCCGCTTCTGCACGACCGCGACGAACTCGTCGGTCGGCATCGCCTGGACGTCGACCGGCGTGGTGGCGAGCGGCGTGTCGGCGAGGATGCCGAAGCCCGTCGACGACGCGATCGGCGTGTCGACGGTGACCGCGTACAGACCGGGGGTGAACACCAGCATCGGCAGCGGATCGAGAGGAGCGGCGTCGATCCCCGCCTCGGAGACCTGGCGACGGTCCATCTCGAACCCGTTCACGGCGAACTGGTCCGCCCCGCGCACGGTGAGATCGACGACGGCGAGCGGGCTGGTCGTGAAGCGCCAGTTCGGCATCACGCCGACCCAGCCGTCCTGCGCGACGCTGAAGGTGGTCCGGCCGGGATGGTCCGCGGCCTTGTAGGAGACGGTGACCTCGGTCCGGCCGTCTACGGACTTCTCCGACACCACCTCGATGTCGGTCAGCGGGGCGAGCGCGGCGTGGCGCAGCAGGGCCTCGGATGCCGCGGCGTCGACACCCGCCTCCTCGAGCGTCGCCCTGTCGATCGCGACGCCGGGGACGCGGAGGGCATCGGCGGCCTGGCCGTCGGAGAGGAGCTCGAGATACCGCACGACGAAGGCGGAAGGCCCGTAGAACTGCTGGTACAGCGAGGTGGCGCCGGCCCCGAGGGCGGCGACGAGCAGGAGGCCGACGACGGCGAGCATCGCGAGGTCGGCACCGAGGCGGGGGCGCCGGGGCGCCTTCGTCTCCAGCTGCTGCATGGCGCCAGTCTAGGAGGGCGTCCTGGGACGATGCCGAGCGTGACGCCGGGAGACGGGTCGGCACGTAGCATGGGGGAGCGTCCGTGCATCCGCCTGCCATCCCGTGAGTGAGCCGTGTCCCTTCCCGCCCTGTCCGACGAGCAGCAAGAGCTGTTCCGCCTGATCGAGGACACCAGCGAGCACGTGTTCATCACCGGCCGCGCCGGCACGGGAAAGTCCACGCTGCTGCAGCACTTCGCGTGGAACACCAAGAAGCAGATCGCGATCTGCGCCCCTACCGGCGTCGCGGCGCTCAACGTCGAGGGGCAGACGATCCACTCGCTGTTCCGCC
Organism: Microbacterium sp. SD291; assembly: GCF_017355365.1. Classification (GTDB taxonomy): domain Bacteria; phylum Actinomycetota; class Actinomycetes; order Actinomycetales; family Microbacteriaceae; genus Microbacterium. The sequence goes on from NZ_JADIJR010000008.1 coordinate 91,685, forward strand.
TGCCGATCGGCCTGATCGGCGGCTCGGACATCGACCAGAACGACAACACCCGCCGCATCCTGAACGCCATCGAGACGCTCGTGATCGACGAGATCTCGATGGTGAACGCCGACCTGATGGATGCCATCGACCGCTCACTCCGGCAGGCGCGGGGCAAACGCGGCATCCCGTTCGGCGGCGTGCAGATCGTGATGTTCGGCGACCCGTATCAGCTCGCTCCCGTGCCGCCGCGCGGGGACGAGCTGCGCTACGTGAAGGATCACTATCGCTCGTTCTGGTTCTTCGACGCCAAGGTCTGGGCGGGGGAGACGGCGGACCCTTCGACAGGCTCAGGGACCCAGGACCAGCAGGCCCTGTTCGCGGTCGACACCAAGGCCGAGCTGCACGTGCGCGAGCTCGTGCAGATCCACCGCCAGTCGGACGACGGTTTCAAGGCGATGCTGAACGCGGTGCGCTACGGCCGGGTGACCGCCGAGATCGCGGGGGCCCTGAACGGGCAGGGCGCGCGCACCCCTCCCGACCCGGAGCCCGGCGAGGTGCCGATGATCACCCTCGCGACGCGCAACGACATCGTGAACAGCATCAACAGCAGGCATCTTTCAGCCCTGCCGGGCAAGGAGCAGACCGCCCGCGCCGAGGTGAGTGGAGAGTTCGGCCGCGGCGAGGCGGCGCTGCCGGCGGAGTCCGAGCTGAAGCTCAAGATCGGGGCGCAGGTGATGTTCCTGCGCAACGACACGTCGATGTCGGGCGAGCCGCCGCGCTGGGTCAACGGCACGATCGGCACGGTCACGCGCATCCTCGGCGAGACCGTGCGCGTCGAGATCGACGGCGAGGAGGTCGACGTCGAGCCGGCCGTCTGGGAGAGGTTCCGTTACTCGTACGAGCCCGCGACGAAGAAGCTGACGCGCGACGTGGTCGCCGAGTTCACGCAGTTCCCGCTGCGGCTCGCCTGGGCGGTGACGATCCACAAGTCGCAGGGCAAGACCTACGACCGGGCGATCATCGACCTCGGATCCGGCGCCTTCGCCCCTGGTCAGACGTATGTCGCCCTCTCGCGGCTGACGTCCCTCGACGGCCTGTACCTGTCGCGTGCACTGCGCCCGAGCGACATCCGGGTCGACGAGGACGTGCGGCGGTTCATGCGCGACGCGTGGCTCGCGGCATCCGCGCCCCAGCTTCCGGGCGCCTGACCGCAACCCGCTTCAGCCCGCGAGACTTCACGAATGTCATGTTTGCGGCCCGATTTCGAGACATTTGTGAAGTCTCGCGAGCCGAGGGTCAGGCGACGGCGCGCGCCCTGTCGAGGTCCTCGAAGAGCTCGGTGTTGAAGCGGTAGGCGTGCAGGACCTCGTCGATCACGCGCTCGCGCTCCGCGTCATCCCACGGGGCGGCGTCGAGCTGCTCGCGGTACACGTCCTTGAACGCGGCAGGGTCGGCGATGTCGTCGAACAGGTAGAAGCCGATGCCGTTCGTCTCGAAGCCGAAGCGGCGCGCCATGATGCGGCCGATGAAGATGCCGCCGGAGAGGTCGCCGAGGTAGCGGGTGTAGTGGTGGGCGACGAAGCCGCCGGCCCAGGTCGAGCCGACCTGCCGGATCCGGTCGACGTATCGCTGAGTGGTCGGCAGCGGTGCGATCCGCTCGCGCCAGTCGCCGCCGAGCAGGAACTCGAGATCGGCTTCGAGTGCGGGGAGCCGGGTGGGCTTGTCGCTCAGGAAGACCGAGGCCACCGGATCGTTCCGCATCCGCTCGCCGGCGCTCTCGAGCGCCTCGTAGATGAAGTAGTGCTGCGCGACGAGCGAGATGTAATCGTTCCTCGAGCCGCCGCCGCCGAGAAGGTCGGACATGAAGCCGGCGTGCTCGCTGCGGGAGTGCGACCCGGAGGAGCGCTCGCGCAGAGCCGCGGAGAAGGAGAGGATCTCGGTCATGCCCTCAGTGTAAGGGTTGCCTAAGTACCGGTCTAGTGCGGGCGGGGCTCCACGCCGAGCCGGGCGCAGGCGAGGTCGTGGATCGCGACGACCTCGTGGCGCACGGACGGCCGGTCCGAGATCGGGCCGCCGGGCCAGGGGACGAACAGGTCGGATGCCGTGCCGCCCCGGGTGATCCGCCACACGCCGCCGTCGCCGTCGAAGCCGGTCATCACGGCATCCGAGATCCCATCGCCGCCGCCCTCGACATCTCCCTCGGCATCTCCCTCGGCATCGGGCTCGGCGAATGCGCGGGCGATGAGCAGGTTGTCGTCGGCGTGATCGCCGTTCATGTGCCGCAGGACGGCGGCGACGACATCGGCATCGAAGGTGTGGGGCATGTCCACCACCATACGGAGGTGCGCGGATGCCGGGCACCGGCGCGATGCGTGCTTTCAGCATCCGCGTTCTAGACTCGGGAGACACATCTTCCGGGGGTCCCATCATGCAGCTTCTCTCGTCGCGCGCATTCCGCGCCGCAGCGGCCGGCGTCGCCGCGCTCGGACTCCTGCTCACCGGGTGCACGGCAGAGCCGGACTCCCTCAGCTACACGCCTCCGGCGCAGGTCGACGGCGACCTCCCCGGTGAGACCGTCACGGCGCTGCAGGATGCCGTCGCCAATGCGCTGACCGCATCCGGTGCGACCGGCGCGATCGTCGGCGTCTGGGTGCCCTGGAGCGGCAGCTGGGTGACGGGGATCGGCACGCAGGATCCGGGAGCCGGTGCCGAGATGAGCACCGACATGTCGTTCCGGATCGCCGATGTGACGCGGCTGATGACCTGCGACGTGCTCTACGGGCTCGCCGACGAGGGCGTGGTGGAGCTCGACGCCGCCGTTCCGGAGTACGTCTCCGGCGTGGCCGACATGAAGGACATCACCCTCCTCGACCTCTGCAACGGCACCAGCGGGGTGGGTTCGTCCGAACCATCGGTGGTGTCGGCGTGGCTGAAGACCCCCGAGCGCGAGTGGTCGCCGCTCGAGCTCGCGGCCTACGGCCTCGGTCGTTCACGGGTCGCCGCGCACACGACCTTCCGGGACGCGGATGCCGGCTACCTCCTGCTCGGCCTCGCGCTGGAGCGCGCGACCGGCAAGACCGCCTCCGAGCTGATCGACGAGTACGTCGCCACACCGCTCGGCCTCGAGGGCACGTCGCTGCCGCGACCGGCAGCGGCCGAGCCGGCGGAGGATGCCGTGATGCAGGGGCACTACCTCAACGCCGTCGAGGGCGGCTACGACTGCACGGCTCCCGTCGACATCACGAAGCTCTCCTCGAGCACCGGCTTCACCGACTCGGGTGCCGTCTCGACCATCGAGGACCTCGGCCGCTACGCGCAGGCCGAGGCGAAGCAGGCACTGCGGACCAAGGACGACCCCGGCCGGTTCGCGGCCCCCCTTCCCGCATATGCGGACGCACCGTCCTGGTTCCAGGCGACCGGCGGGGCGTACCTCGCCGGCTCCCTGATCGGACAGCACGGCTGGACTCCCGGCTATGCGACGGCCGCCTACTCCGACCCGGCGACGGGCTTCACGGTCGCCGTCGTGCTGAACGACTCGACGAAGGGCTCGGCCATCGTCCAGTCGCTCGCGTGGGAGCTCGCGGCGCTCGCGTCGAAGGCGCCGGCGGCCGCGGGGCAGACCGCACCCGAGTTCGGTCTGCCGTTCAGCGCCGAGCAGTACCACCAGGCGATCACGGACGCGGCGATCATCTGCGTCGCGCCGCCCGAGGGCTGATCCCACCGGTGATGCGGAACCCGGAAAGGGGCCGATGATGGCGATCATCGACAACGCGATCTACGTGAACGGCATCCGCACCGCCAATCCGGAGAGTCTCACCGAGACGTTCGAGTGCATGCGCGAGCGCGGTGGCATGAGCTGGATCGGCCTGTACCGGCCGAGCGAGCAGGAGGTCCGCGAGGTCGCCGACGAGTTCGGCATCCACCAGCTGGTCGTCGAGGATGCGCTCTCGGGGCACCAGCGCGCCAAGCTCGAGCGCTACGGCGACGTCCTGTTCATGGTGCTGCGCCCTGCTCGCTATCTCGACGACGTCGAGGAGGTCGAGTTCGGCGAGGTGCACGTCGTGGTCGGGCCCGATTTCGTGGTGACCATCCGGCATGCCGAGTCCCCTGATCTCGCTCGGGTGCGCCGCCGGCTGGAGGACGACCCCGAGCTGCTGCGGCGCGGCCCCGAGGCGGTGCTGTACGCCATCCTCGATGAGGTCGTCGACAAGTACACCCCGGTGCTGGCAGGGCTCGAGAACGACATCGACGAGATCGAGAGCCAGCTGTTCGAAGACGAGGTCGACGCCACGCAGCGCATCTACGAGCTGGGGCGAGAGGTGATCGACTTCCAGCGGGCGACGCAGCCGCTCTCCGGGATGCTGGAGGGCCTGCTGCGCGGTTCGGAGAAGTATCAGGTCGACGAGGAGCTGCAGCGATACCTGCGCGACGTGCTCGACCACACGCTGCGCGTGACCGATCGCGCCACCACGTTCCGCACCGTCCTCGACAACGCGCTGACCGTCGAGTCGACGATCGTCGCGCGCAAGCAGAACGAGGAGATGCGGCGGATGACGGAGCTCAGCATCCGCCAGAACGACGAGGTCAAGAAGATCTCCGGCTGGGCCGCGATCCTGTTCGCGCCGACCCTCGTCGGCACCGTCTACGGGATGAACTTCGATCACATGCCCGAGCTGCACTGGTGGTTCGGCTATCCGATGGCGGTCGCGCTGATGGCCGCGATGGGCGCCGGGCTGTACTGGGTGTTCAAGCGCAAGGGCTGGCTGTAGCCGCCTCAGCGCACCCATAGCGGGCACTCAGCGTTCTCACAGAATCACCGCGCGGCATCCTCGCCGTCGTGTGCGGAGCAGATATCCTCATGCTCGCAATGGCGGGTGCGTCGGCCGGGGTGCGCGGGCGGACGGGGTGGCCGCTTCGTAAACTCACAAGAAAAGAGCACTCTCATGAACGGCACAGCACGCAAGGCGGTCGCCGAGGCGGTCGCCACCTTCCTCTTCGTCCTCAGCATCATCGCGGCGGTGAACAGCGGCAACCCGCTGACTCCGCTCGCGATCGGCTTCGCCCTCGCGGTCCTGGTGTACTCGACCGGCCACATCTCCGGAGCGCACCTCAACCCGGCCGTGTCGGTCGGCGTGTTCCTGCGCGGCGGGCTCAGCGTCATCGACCTGATCGCCTACATCGTCGCGCAGCTCGTCGGCGGTGCGCTGGCCGCGCTCGCGAGCCTCACCGTGTGGCCGGCCGGTGAGAAGGCCATGGTCATCGAGGTCGGACCGGCGTTCCTCGTGGAGGCGCTGTTCACGCTCATCCTCGTGTGGGTCGTGCTCAACACCGCGACCTCGAAGGACACCGACGGCAACTCGTTCTACGGGCTCGCGATCGGCGCCACCGTCTTCGTCGGCGCTGCGACCGTCGGCTCGATCTCGGGTGGCGGCTTCAACCCCGCCGTGGCCCTGGGGCTCTCGGTCGGCGGGTACTTCGCGTGGAGCTCGCTGTGGCTCTACATCGCAGCCCCCGTGGTCGGCGCTGTGATCGCCGCGCTGCTGTTCCGCGTGCTCAACACGGACGACGCCAAGAAGATCGGCGCCTGACCGCTCCTCGCACCATCTGAACGCCGCGTCCTCGCAAGAGAGCGCGGCGTTCTGCTGTTCGGGGCGGCGGAAGGGCCCGCGAGGCCGTGCCCGACGGCATCGTCAACGACCGCTGGGGCGCCGATGTCCGGGACCACCGACCTGGAGCCGCACACCGCCGGGCGGGGCCCGGTCGACCGGGCCCCGCCCGGCTGAGCGCGGCGATGAAGTGGAGGGGCTGACGGGAATCGAACCCGCGCTATCTGCTTGGGAAGCAGAAGTTCTGCCATTGAACTACAGCCCCGTACCCGCATCCCTGGAGAGCGGATGCCGCAAGCCTACCTTCCGTCGCGTTGATGGCCAAAGCGCCGCGTCGCGCCACCAGTAGGCTGAACCCGTGCTTCTCAGCGATCGCGACATCAGGGCAGAACTCGCATCCGGCCGCATCGGCCTGTCGCCCCACGAGGCGGGGATGATCCAGCCGTCGAGCATCGACGTGCGCCTGGACCGCTACTTCCGCCTGTTCGACAACCACAAGTACCCGTTCATCGATCCCTCGGAGGATCAGCCGGAACTCACCCGACTGATCGAGGTCGACCCGGAAGAGCCGTTCATCCTGCACCCCGGCGAGTTCGCGCTCGGCGCCACGTTCGAGCAGGTCACGCTGCCCGACGACGTCGCCGCGCGCCTCGAGGGCAAGTCGTCGCTCGGCCGCCTCGGCCTCATCACGCACTCGACCGCGGGCTTCATCGACCCCGGGTTCACCGGACACGTCACCCTCGAGCTCGCGAACGTGGCGACGCTGCCGATCAAGCTGTGGCCCGGCATGAAGATCGGCCAGCTCTGCTTCTTCCGCCTGACGTCGCCTGCCGAGAACCCGTACGGCTCCGGCCCCTACGGCAACAGGTATCAGGGTCAGCGGGGGCCGACGGCATCCCGCTCCTTCCAGAACTTCCACCGCACCGACGTCGGCGTGACCGATGTCGGTGCAGTCGGCGGCTGACGTGACGGACGGCGGCGCTGCGGCAGACGAGAGCGCGGTCCCGCCTCAGGAATGGCCGGCGGACGCCGAGGCGCCGACCGCTGCGGATCCCGAAGCGCCGTCATCCGGCGGATACGGCGTCCTCACCGGAATGATCTTCGCGTTCCTGCTGCTCCTGCTCGGGGCGGCGATCGCGGTGCTGGTGTACCTGGCCGGGAACACGTCGTTCACGCTGCCGACCTTCGGCGACGAGCCGCGGCCGGAGCAGACGGACGCCACGGTCACGACGCCGGAGCAGGAGAACCCGGATGCCGCGGGGGAGGCGCCGCTCGCCACGGGTGTGTGCAGCGAGTTCTGCGCCGACATCGCGGCCCGCGTCGGCACGAGTGTGATCGGCGCCGACGGCGGCTCGGCCTGGCAGCTGACGCAGGAATGGTCCGACGTCGAGGTCGCGACGCTTCCGGCCGACGCGGTGGTCGCTGCGGTCTACGAGGCGGATGCCGGCCTGCTCGAGTTCACCGTCTGGAGGTTCTCCGGCGACGCGGCGGCGCAGGAGGCGTATGAGCAGCTGTCGTCGGACACCGGGGAGCCCTCCGGCTCGGGCGCCGTGTACGAGAACGGCAGCGGCAGCCAGAGCACCTTCGACGGCGACTCGTCGCGAACCGTGATCTGGACGGTCTTGAGTGACGACGCGCAGCCGTGGGTCATGCGAGTGCAGGGCCCTGACGACGACGCGGTGCAGCAGTTCTATCTCGCGCTGCCCTTCTGAGGCAGTTCCTCCACCCGGTCGTTGAGCGAGCGACGCGAGACGCTCGCTCAACGACCGTGGGTGGTCAGGCGTCGCGGCCGCGGGAGTAGCCCGCGTCGAACCCGCGCTCGTATGCGTGCTGGTGGCCGTGGTGGCCCTGGTGGCCCTGGCGCGCGCGGTGGCCGTGGCCGGACTCCGACGCGAACCCGTGGCCGAAGCGGCGCCCGTGCCCGTGCTCGCAGCCGTGATCGGCATCCGGTCCGAATCCGTGGTCCTCGCCGTGAGCGAAGCCGGGACCGAAGCCGCGCCCGAACGGGTGGCCGTGGTGCCCGGGGCGACGGCCGAAGCCGTGGCCGAGGACGCCGCGGCCGAAACCGCGACCGAAGCCGTGGCGACGTCCGCGTCCGCGGGGGAGCGGCGTCTCCTCGTCCCAGCCGAACGCCCTGGCGATCTGCTCGAGCGAGGCGATCGTCGTGGCGAGGTCCTCTGCCGGCACGGCGTCCGTGACCTTCGCGCGGATGCCGGAGACGATCGCGCCGAGGCGGTCCTTTGCGGCGCGTCCCTCGTCGGTGAGCGTCCAGCCGTCGCCATCCCGTGCGACCCAGCCGCGGGCGATGAGCCCCTCGAGCTTGCGCGGGTGGAGCGGCCGCCTGGCCGGAACCGTGCCGTCGACGATGTTGAGCAGCCGCCAGTCGCGGCGGCTCGCGCCCTCGTTCTCGAAGGCGGTGGCGAACTCGGCCGCCATCAGGCGGTCGACGGCCTTCAGCCAGTAGCCGAAGGGGCGGGAGGGGCGGGAGGTGTTCTGCGTGTCATTGCTGTTCATGAGTGAAGTCCTTGTATGTCAGTGTGCATGTGCTTGTCACATTGCATGTACATGTAGTGTGACATGTAGTTCAGATACATGTCAAGTCGCATGTAAAATCGAATCGTGAGCGCCGCAGAGAACGACCCAGCCGAGGCCATCGCCCGGGCCCTGTCCAGGCTCCGCGGCCGGCGACCCGGCGAACGCGGGCGCGGGCATGGAGGCCCGCACGGCTGGCACGGCGGCCCGCACTCGGATCCCTTCGAGCACGCGGCGCATGGTGGCCACCCCGGCAGGCCGGGGCACCCCGGCATGCCGCCGTGGATGGGCGACCCCTCAGGACGCTTCGGCGGACCGGCCCGAATGCGCATGCTCGAGGCGCTCGCCGCGGCATCCGCTCCGCTCAGCGTGAGCGACCTCGGTGCCGCGATCGGCGTCGATCAGCCGCGGGCGTCACGCCTCGTGCAGCAGGGGGTCGAGCGCGGCCTGGTCCGGCGCGAGGCCGACCCCGACGACGCGCGGCGCACCCGCATCGCGCTCACGGATGAGGGGCGAAAGCTCGCCCGAGGCATGCGCGGCGAGCGGCGCGAGACGCTCGGCCGCGCGCTCGCCGCGTTCACCGACGAGGAGCAGGCCGAGCTCTCCCGGCTGCTCACGAAGCTCGCCGACAACTGGGACGCCTGAGCCCGGTCAGGACGCCTGCGTCTTCACGGGCAGCAGCAGCAGGAACCCGGCGATCAGCACGATCACGATGCCCAGGATGCCGAACGCGGTCTGCGCGGTCAGGGCGATCAGGATCGTCCACGCTCCAGACGCCATCCAGCTCGCGGCGCGGCCGGTCGTCGCGTACAGGCCGAAGATCTCGCCCTCGCGGCCTGCGGGCGTCACCCTCGCGAGGAAGGAGCGGGATGCCGCCTGGGCGGGGCCCACGAACGCGCAGAGGATGAGCCCGCCGATCCAGAACACCATCGTGCCGCCGTCAGCGAGGAAGAACACCGCCAGGCCCGCGATGATCATCGCGCCGAGCGAGATCAGGATGATGCGCTTCGGGCCGAACCGGTCGTCGAAGCGCCCGGCGATGATGGTCGAGACGCCGGCGATCAGGTTCGCAGCGATGCCGAAGATCACGAGCTGCTGGAACTCGAAGCCGAAGACGCTCGCCGCGATCACGGCGCCGAACGCGAAGACGCCGCTGAGCCCGTCGCGGAACACCGCGCTCGCGAGCAGGAACCAGAACGTCTGGCGGGTCTCGGGGGTGCGGTACAGCCCGATCACGTCCTGCACCAGCAGCCGGTACGAGGCGAAGAACCCCACCTTGCGCTCCGGCCTGCCCAGCGACGGCTCCGGCACGTTCAGGAAGATCGGGATGCTGAACACAATCGCCCACACCGCGCAGCCCACGGCGATGAGCCGGAACGGCAGGCCGTTGTCCGTCGACATGCCGAACCAGTCGAAGGTGTCGAGGACCACGACGATCGTGAGGGCGACGATGCCGCCGAGATAGCCGAAGCCCCAGCCGAGCCCCGAGATGCGCCCGACGGTCTTCGGGTTCGCGATGCCGATCAGCATGGCGTTCGAGTTCACGGCGGCGATCTCGCCGAACACCGAGCCGGCCGAGATCAGCGCGACCCCGAGCCAGAACAGGCTGGGCACCGGCTCGACGAACCACAGGCCGAACATGCAGACGATGAGCGCGCCGGTGCCGATGCCGAGCCACAGCTTCTGCCTCCCCGCAGCATCCGCCCGCTGGCCGAGCACCGGCGCGAGCAGCAGGATCGCGAACGCCGCGATCGTGGAGCCGAGCCCGAGCCCTGAGGCGAGCCCCGCCTCGGCGGCCTCGTAGGCCTTGCTCTCATGGTCGAGCGCCGCGAGCTCGGGCGGCAGGAAGGAATCGCTCACCAGGTACAGCGCGGTGAAGATGAACGTGAGGATCACGGTGTTGAACGGCTGGGTCGCCCAGTCCCACAGCGCCCACGAGTACACCTGCTTCTTCGGCGCCGGCGTCTCGCCGCGCAGCTCCAGGCCGATCACGCCGACCGTCCCGGGTCGGGCCGGAGCCTGCGGCTTCGGGACCATCGCGTCTTCACTCATGAACGCAGTCTGGCGGGGTGCGGTGAACGGCCGGTGACGGCGCGCCGCCGAGGGTCGTCGATCGGGCGAGTAGGGTCGACGCATGCCGAGGGCGGATGCCACGACGGGTGCGGTGGTGCTGTTCGAGGGCGCGAGCGATCGCCTCGCCTTCGAGGCCGTGGCGCGCCGCCGCGACGTGGAGCTCGGCGCGCTGCTCCTCGAGGACCTGAACGGCATCACGAATCTGCGCCGGCGCCTCACCGAGCTCCGTGCCGCCGCCGTGCCGCCGCGCGTGCTCGGCCTGTACGACACAGCCGAGGGGCGCTACGTCGCCCAGGTGCTGATCGATGTCGGAATGCTCACCGGGTCCCTCGCCGCGCCGAGCGACGTCGGCTTCTTCGGCTGCGAGCGAGACCTGGAGGACGAGGTGATCGCGGCCGCAGGGCCCGACCTGGTGGTGGAGACGATCGCAGCGCGCGGCGAGCTCACGCGCTTCCGGGTGTTCCAGGCGCAGCCGGCGCAGCGCGCCTGGACGATCCACGCGCAGCTGCATCGCTTCGCGGGGACGACCGCCGGCCGCAAGGCCCGATTCGCCGCCGATGTGATCGACGCCCTCCCGGTCGAGCGGATGCCGCGGCCGCTGATGGCGCTGCTGGACGCGGCGCTGAGCCGCGTGTGAAGGGCTACGCGCTGAACACGTGCGGGTCGCGGAGCGTCCGGGCGTAATCCTCCTTCAGCACGGCGAGGTGCAGCCAGGCCTCGATGCGGGTGACGCCGGGGAGAGCGCGCAGCCGCTCCAGGCTCGCGTACAGCGCCCCGGCCGACGGCTCGACGAGCGTCGCGATCACGTCGAAGCGTCCGAGCGCCCGCGCGGCGAAGTCGACGCCCCGCCCTGCCCTGAGGTCCGCGACGAGGCTCGCGCCGCAGCACTCCGACGAGGCGCCGGTCACGGCATCCTTCAACGCCCGCACCGACACGACTGCGAACCCGACCGCATGAGAAAGCTCACCCCCTTCGACACCTCCGCCCAGACCGCACCCCGGATCGTCACGGCCCGCGGCATCCACACGGCGGATGCCGGTGCCACGACGGCGACGGCGATGCTGATCGACCGCGGCCGGATCCTCGCGATCGGCGACCTCGCCTCCTGCGAGGACGCAGCGTCGGGGGTGGGCCTCGCAGTCGAGCGAGTCGACCTCGGCGACGCCGTGATCGTCCCCGGGTTCGTGGACGCGCACGCGCATCCGCTCATGTACGGGCAGATGATGAGCTGGGTCGACTGCGGACCGGAGAAGGCCCGCAGCATCCCGGAGATCGTCGCGCTGCTCCGTGAGGCGGCGGCTTCTCTTCCTGCTGGACGCCCGGTGCGCGGCTACGGCTACGAGCAGCGCAACCTGGCCGAGAAGCGGCACCCCACCCGGTTCGAGCTCGACGAGGTCGCGACCGACCGCGAGGTCTACCTGATGAACGCCTCCGGCCACGGCGGCGTCGTGAACTCGCACACGCTCGAGACAGGCGGCGTCGACCGTGACACCCCGAACCCCGACGGCGGGGAGTTCTTCCGCGACGCGGACGGCGAGCTGACCGGCGAGCTGTCGGATGCCGCGTGCAACATCCTCACCGGCGTGCACGGCGTGAAGATCGGGCACCACGGCCCGAACTTCCACCTCGCCGACGAGCCCGAGGAGCACCTGCGCCAGCTGGATGCCGCGACCCGGCGCTTCCTCGCCGGCGGGGTCACCTCGATCGGCGACGCGCAGGTCACGCGCCGCGAGTTCGACATGTACCTGCGGCTCGCCGAGGCCGGACGCCTCGAGCTGCGGGTCTCGATGTACCTGCTCTCGCACCTGCTCGAGGAGGCGCTCGAGATGGGGCTCGTCGGCCAGTTCGGCAACGCGCACCTGAGCTTCGCGGGCATCAAGTTCTACGCCGACGGCACGCTCGGCGGCTGGACCGCGTACTTCCCGGACGGCTACGTCGGCGACCCGTGCCGCACCGGCCAGTTGTACCACGACCCCGCCGAGTACGCCGGGCTGATCCGCAAGGCGCACGTCGCGGGGCTGCAGACCGCGACGCACGCGCAGTCGCCCACCGCGATCGAGATGGTCGTCTCGGCGATCGAGGCGGCGCTCGCCGAGCGGCCGGATGCCGACGCGCGGCACCGCATCGAGCACTGCGGCCTGCCGACGCCCGAGCAGATCGAGCGGATGGCGGCCTCCGGCATCCGCCCGGTGAACCAGACGCAGCACTACTTCAACTGGGGCGAGGGCGTCGAGGAGGCCATCGGCACGCCGGGGGAGCGATTCAACCCGCTCGGCGAGTTCGAGCGCGCCGGTGTGGGGTACACGATCTCCTCCGACGCCCCGGTCGCCGAGCCCATCCCGCTCGAGGCGATCCAGACCGCGGTCACCCGAGTCACCCGCCGAGGCCACAAGCTGGGTCCGGACGACCTGCGGATCACCGCGCTCGCGGCGCTCCGTGCCCACACGATCGAGGGTGCCATCTCGATCGGCCGCGAAGACGACCTGGGTTCGCTCGAGGTCGGAAAGTACGCCGACTTCGCGGTGCTCTCCGATGACCCGCTCGGAGTGCCCGCCGAGGACATCTCGGCGATCACGGTGCGCGAGACCTGGGTCGACGGCGAACGCCGTCACCGGGTGGAATGAGGATGTGATGAGCGACGACATGTACGCCGACACCGCCGGACGCGCGGTGCTCGAGACGATCCGCGCCTATGGCGTCACCGCCGTGTTCGGCATCCCCGGCACCCACAACCTCGAGCTGTACCGGCCGCTCGCCGACCTCGGCATCCGGGCGGTGACGAACCGCCACGAGCAGGGCTCCGGCTACGGCGCCGACGGCTGGGCGCAGCAGACCGGACTCCCCGGTGTCGTCATCACGACCTCCGGGCCGGGCCTGCAGAACGCGATGAGCGCGATCGGCACCGCGTTCTGCGAGTCGCGCCCGCTGCTCGTGCTGTCTCCCGGAGTGCCGCTCGGAGCGGAGTTCGCCGACGTCGGCACCCTGCACGAGACGAAGGACGCCACCGCCATGGTCGGCGCGATCGCCGAATGGTCGCGGCGCGTCAGCAGTGCGGCCGAGGCGGTGGATGCCGTGCACGACGCGTTCGCGCTGTTCCGCACCGGCCGCCCCCGGCCCGTGCACATCGAGATCCCGCTCGACGTGCTGGAGGCGCCGGCGGATGTTTCCGCCGAGGCGCGCCGCGCCCGCCCGGTGCCGCCGCGCGCGACGGGCGACGTCGCCGCGATCGCCGAGGCCGCGCGGCTGCTGTCCGGTGCGCAGAACCCCGTCATCGTCGCGGGCGGCGGGGCCACTCGCGCCGGTGACGCGCTCACCGCGCTCGCCGAGCGGCTCGGCGCCCCCGTGCTCACCACGCTGAACGGCAAGGGCACCGTCGACGAACGGCATCCGCTCGCCCTCGGCTCGAACCTGCGGCTCGCCGCCGCCCGCGCGGTGGCGGAGCAGGCCGACGTGCTGCTCGTGGTCGGCTCCAAGCTCGGCGAGGCCGAGCTGTGGGCGCCCCGGCTCAAGGCGCAGGGCGCCGTGATCCGCGTCGACATCTCGCCGGCCCAGCTCGACAAGAACCTCGCCGCGAAGGTGAGAATCATGGGCGACGCGTCGGCGGTCGTGGCCGCGGTGCTCGAGGCGGTGCCGGACTCCGGGCGTGCTTCGGATCTCGAGGCTGCCCGTGCCGCGATCGACGTTGAGATGCGAGGGACCGCCCCCGATACCGTCGCGCTTGCCGAGCTCATCGCCGAAGGGCTGCCCGACGGGGTGATCGTCGCGGGTGACTCCTCCCAGGTCGTGTACATGGCGCTCGGCAGCGTGCTGCGGAACGAGCGCCCGCACTCGCTGCTCTACACGCCCACGTACGCGACCCTCGGATACGGCCTTCCGGCCGCGATCGGCGCCCGCGTGGCCCAGACCGAGCGGCCCGTCCTCACCGTGATCGGCGACGGCGCGCTGATGTTCTGCGTCAACGAGATCATGACCGCGGTCGAGCAGCGCCTCGACGTCACGATCGTGTGCGTCGACAACGGCGGCTACGCCGAGATCCGCCAGAACGAGGTCGACCGGGGGATGGTGCCGATCGGCGTCGACCTCGTGCAGCCCGACTGGGCCGCGCTCGCCGCGGCCTTCGGCGCCACCGGGCGTCGTGTGGAACGTCGTGAAGAGGTCGCGTCCAGCATCCGCTCCGCGATCGCCGCCGGCGGCGTGCAGCTCGTGCACATCCCGCAGAACTCTCTCTGATCCCGCTTCACAGACAGGACCCACCATGACCGAGAACGTCGGCCCCATCGACGCCTCCGTGAACCCGCGGTATTCGGGCATCGCGACCTTCGCGCGCCTTCCCCGCATCGAGGACGTGCCGCGCGCCGACATCGCGGTCGTCGGCATCCCCTTCGACTCCGGGGTCAGCTACCGCCCCGGCACCCGGTTCGGCCCGTCGCACGTGCGCGAGTCCTCGCGCCTGCTGCGGCCGTACAACCCCGCGCAGGACGTGTCGCCGTTCGCGATCGCGCAGGTCGTGGATGCCGGCGACATCCCGGTGAACCCGTTCGACATCACCGCGGCCGTCGACGAGGTCGAGCGCGCGGCCAAGGCACTGGGCGAGCAGGTGCAGCAGATCGTCACGATCGGCGGCGACCACACCGTCGCGCTGCCGCTGCTGCGCGCGGTCGCAGCGAAGCACGGCCCGGTCGCGGTGCTGCACTTCGACGCCCACCTCGACACCTGGGACACCTACTTCGGCGCTCCGATCACGCACGGCACCCCGTTCCGCCGGGCGAGCGAGGAGGGGCTGATCGACCTCACCGCGAGCTGCCACGTCGGCACCCGCGGCCCGCTCTACTCGAAGCAGGACCTGGTCGACGACGAGCGGCTCGGCTTCTCGATCGTGTCGAGCGAGTTCATCGAGGAGCACGGCGTCGTGGCCGGCATCGAGCGGATCCTGCAGCGCGTCGGCGACAAGCCGCTGTACGTGTCGATCGACATCGACGTGCTCGACCCCGCGCACGCCCCCGGCACCGGCACGCCAGAGGCCGGCGGGCTCACCAGCCGCGAGCTGCTGCGCATCCTGCGTGCGCTCTCCGGGCGCAACATCGTCGGCGCCGACGTGGTCGAGGTCTCCCCGGCGTACGACCACGCGCAGATGACCGGCATCGCCGCGAGCCACGTCGTGTACGAGCTCGTCACGCTGCTGGCCGCGCAGGCCGCGCGGTAGGCGCGCGGCAGCCCGCCGCAGGAGCAGCTCGCGGTTCTTGCCGGCGGCATCCGCTCTCCGTTCCGGGCGCAGTTCGTGCCGTCACCGGCATCCGCTCTCCGTTCCGGGCGCAGTTCGTGCCGCGCGCATCCGCTCTCCGTTCCGGGCGCAGTTCGTGCCGCGCGCGACGCGATCCGGCGGCTCCAACTGCACCCGGAGTATCGGGCATAGGCGATCGGGCGGCACGAACTGCACCCGAAGACGCGGAGACCCGGAAACCCGGAGATCCGGACTCGGCGCACGTCGACTCGGCGTCGTCACGCGAACGACGCCGCGAGGAGCTCGGCGAACAGATCCTCGGCGTCGCACGCCACGCGGCGGCGCGTGAACCAGTCGCAGATGTTGACGCAGTCGCGGTGCAGCAGGTCGAGCCCCTGGGGGTTCGCGATGATGTCCACGATCTGCGGCAGGTCGATCACGCGCACCCGGCCCTCGTGCACGAGCAGGTTGTAGGCCGAGAGGTCGCCGTGTGCGAAGCCCGCGGCGGCGAAGATCCGCATGATGTCGACGACCTGGGCGTAGTGCTCCGCGAGGTCGTCGCGCACCTGCGCGAGCCGCGGCGCGGCGATGCCCGACTCGTCGCCGATGAACTCCATCAGCAGCTCGGTGCCGTTCACCTGCACGGGGTACGGCACCGGAGCGCCCAGCTCCTGCATCCGGCACAGCGCCTCGAACTCGGCGAGGGACCAGGCGACGGCCGCGACCGCCCGCCCGTGCCCGGACTTCTTCGCGAGGGCACGGGCATCGCGCGTGTTGCGCGTGTTTCGCCCCTCGGTGTACACGGACGAACGGTGGAAGCTGCTGTGGTCGCTGCCGCGGTACCGCTTCGCGGCGAGCAGGGTGCGCTGCGCGGCGTCGCCGGGCACGGCGCGCTCCAGCAGGAACACGTCGGCCTCCTTGCCGGTCTTCAGGATGCCGAGCTCGGTGTCGAGCGCGCCGGCATCCGTGACGACCCACGCCGGCCAGGGCTGGGGTCCGCGCTGGGTGGGAATGGTCGCCGGCCAGGTGGTCCAGCGCTGGCCCTCTCCGGGCTCGACGTCGGCGAAGGAGAGGGAGGATGCGTCGAACGACGCGAAAGGATCAGACACGATGTGGCTCCGGAGTCGGAGGCCACAGGCGGTGGCCTCAGGGAAGGATGTCGGCGAGGGGCGCGACAAAGACGGTGGTCATGTCTTCGGCTCCTCTCGCTTCGGCCTTCCGGGCTCGTCCCGGTGCGTCGTCGAGCATAGGGCGTGGTGCGGGCCGTGTCCAGAGCCGGACGATCGGTCGGATGCCGTGGACGGCACGTCGGGTTGCGACCTCCGGCGCCTGCCAGTGTGGAACCATGACGATCACCGCCCCCATCCCCACTGCAGCGATCACGCCTGTCGAGCGCATGCGCTACGGCGGGCTGATCGTGCTGATGATGATGGGGTTCCTGCTGGTCACTGCCGAGTTCCTCCCGAACGGCGTGCTCACCGAGATGGCCGACGGCCTCGGCGTGACACCGGGGCAGGCGGGGCAGACCGTCACCGTGACGGCGCTGGTCGGGCTCGTGGTCGCCCCCACCATCGGACTGATGTTCCCGCGCCTCGATCGCCGGTCGCTGCTGGTGTGGATGGCGCTCGCCGCAGCCTTATCGAACCTCGTCGTGGCGATCGCGCCGAACCTGCTGATCGTGCTGATCGCGCGATTCCTGCTGGGTGCCGCGATCAGCGCGTTCTGGTCGATGTCGATCACCGTCGCATCCTCGCTCGCCGGTCCCGAGCGGCTGGGGCGCGGCGTGATGTTCACCTCCGCCGGCGTCTCGCTCGCCACCGTCGCGGGTGTGCCGCTCGGCGTCATGCTCGCCGAGTTCGTCAACTGGCGGACGGTGTTCACGATCGCCGGCGTGCTGATGGTGGTCCTCGCCGTCGCCCTCCGGTTCGCCCTCCCGTCGGTGCCGGCGGGGCAGGTGTCGAGCATCCGCCTGCTGGTCGACACGGTCCGCCGCCCCGGCATCGGGCTGGGCATGATCGGACACGTCCTCGTGGTGCTCGGGCACTTCCTGGCCTACACGTACGTGCGCCTTGCACTGGAGCGGATCCCCGAGGTCGACGCTTCGACCATCGTCGTGCTGCTCGCCCTGTTCGGACTCGGCGGGCTCGCCGGCAACATCGCGATCGGGCTCGTCATCGACCGGACCTTCGTGTTCTTCGCCGTCTTCGCGCCCGTGGTGATCGCGGCATCCGTGCTGTCGATGATCCTGCTCTCGGGCACCGTTGCCGGCGTCGCGGTGGTCGTGCTCGTCTGGGGCTTCTTCTTCTCGTCCTGGCTGATCGTCGTGAACACCTGGGTGGGGCACCGGATGCCGGACCGTCTCGAGGCCGGCGGCAGCCTCGTCGTGGTCGGGTTCCAGGGTGCGATCACGATCGCCGCCGGTGTCGGGGGGCTCCTCGTCGACACGCTCAGCGTCGAGCTGGTCTACGTCGTCGGCATGGTCTCGCTGCTGCTCGGCGCGGTGCTGTTCGGGGCGTCGAACCGGGTCCGTGGCTGAGGGGCCGGGGCGTGGCTCGCGTCACCCACGCGTCGAAAACGGAGACGGAGTGGCGTCGGTGCGGCGTGTCGAGGGAGGACACGCCGGGTGGCGAGCAGGTGGTCTCTGTTTTCTGCGGCAGACTGCGGGCGCGGGGCGCGGGCGGCGGGCGCGCAACCGCGGGCTACGCCGGTACGGGCACCCGCTGCGCCGCCCGCCAGGCGCTCGGCGTCATGCCGGTGCGGCGGCGGAAGGCGCGGCTGAAGCCCTCGTCGGAGGCGTAGCCCAGTTCGCGGGACGTCTCTGCGACGGAGCGTCCCGACTCGAGCATCCGCTTCGCGGCGTCGATGCGCACCTCGGTGACGTAGTCGGCGGGGGAGCGGCCGAGGGCGGTGCGGAAGCGCTCGGCGAAGGCGGAACGCGACATCGCGCCGACGCCGGCGAGGCGCTCGACGGTCCACTCGCGGCCGGGCTCGGTGTGGATGGCCGCGACCACGCGGTCGAGGAACGGGTCTTTCGCGACCGACGGCCAGCCCTCGGGCGCGCAGCCGTTCTCGGCCCACGCCCTGATCACGGAGAGCAGCACCGTGGTCGCCATCATCCGGCAGATCACGGAGTCGCCTGCCGTGACGGGCACGCGGTCTCCACGGCCGGACCCATGTTCCTCGCGAGCGCGGCGGCGGCGGGCTCGAGAGCGTCGAACCCGGTGACCGTGACGAGATCGGGCAGCACGGCGGACAGCGTTGAGGCCGTGTCGGAGAGCTCCAGCTCGACCACGACGAGTTCCGAATCGGCCGTCGCGTCGAGCGCGATCGGCTTGCGGCCGAGGCTGAGGAAGGCGTCTCCCGCGCTCAGCGTCTCGGGCGAGCCCTCGAGGTCGACGGCCACGACGTGCGAGGCGCGGTCGACGTCGAGCCGGCATCCGGTGTTCAGAGGCGGATGCCCGCGCACGCTGCCCGCGGCGAGGTAGACGAGTGTCGCCGAACCGGGCGCGAGCGGCAGCAGCGTGCCGGTCTCGAGCCGGACCCTTCGCGCGATGCCCACCCGCAGATCGACCGCGCCGAGCAGCTGCGAGAGTGCTGCGGGGTCGACTGTCACCATGCCTTCGGCAACGTCCGGCGGGCGCCGGGTATTCCTCCCTCGGCTCAACCCTTCGATGGATACCGCTCATCGGATGCTCGCCTAACGTGGGAAGCACCCGAGCCATAGGAGCACTGTGTTCACCGAGCCCTCCCGCCTGTACCGCGTCCTCGCGATCGCCGAGGCCATCACCTGGACGATCCTGATCTCCGCCCTCATCGCCCGCGCGGCGGGTGCGCCGGGGATCGTGGTGACGATCGGCGGAGGCATCCACGGATTCGTGTTCCTCGCCTACGGCGCGACCGCGATCCTCGTCGCGCTGAACAACCGCTGGCACGCGGGCGTCGCGGTGCTCGCGGTCGCCAGCGCGGTGGTGCCCTACGCGACCATCCCGATGGAGATCTGGCTGCACCGCACTGGCCGGCTGACCGGCGACTGGCGCCTCAGCGAGACCGACGACCCCCGCGATCGCCGCTGGTACGACCGGCTGATGCGCTGGTTCCTCCGCCGGCCGTGGGTGCTCGGCGCGCTGATCGCCGTCGCGGTGGTCGCGCTCTACGTCATCCTGCTGCTGGTCGGACCGCCCGGAGGCAAGTGACCGCCTCGCGCAGCCCGCGAAACTTCACGAATGTCATCGTTCCGGCCCGAAAACGGGACATTTCTGAAGTCTCGCGGGCCGGCGGGATGCCGTCAGTGCGCGGTCGCGACGCCGATCGTGTCGTGCACGATCACGGCGGCGACCCTGGCACCGGCGCCCGCGGCCACGATCAGCTGCTGCGGGCCCGGGGCGGCGGCATCGCCCGCCGCATACAGACCGGGGATGCCGGTGCGCCCCGAGCGGTCGGTGACGAGGTGCCCGTGGCCGTCGACGGCTGGTGCGAAGCCGTCGAGGAACGACAGGTCGGTCTCCCACTCGGGCCGCACGAAACCGCCCTCCACGGTGACGGAGGTGCCGTCGGTGAGGCGGATCGCCTCGAGCCGGCCGCGTTCGCCCACGAGCTCGGCGATCGGATGCCGCAGCACGGCGACACCTGAGGCGGCGAGCTCCGCCTCCTCCGCCATCGTGACGACGTCGGCGCCGTTCGTGAAGACGGTGAGGCTCTCGGTCCAGCGGGCGATCAGGCGTGCGCGATCGGCGAGGTCGCCTGATTCGCCGATCAGTGCCATCCGACGGCCGCGCAGCTCCCAGGCGTCGCAGGCCGCGCAGCTGAACAGGCTCATGCCGTAGAAGCCGCGGAGGTTCGGCACCTCGGGGAGGGTCTCGCGGAGCCCGGTGGCCAGCAGCACCGATCGCGCAGACACCGTCTCGGTGGGCTCGCGTCGTCCGATGCCGGCGGTGAACCCGGCATCCGTCCGGCTGAGCGAGCCGACCCGCACCCGCGAGCGGATCTCGACGTTCGGGTACGCGGCGAGCTCCGCGCGGGCCAGCTTGCGAAGCTCATGCGGCGGCACGCCGTCGCGCGTGAGGAAGCCGTGCGAGTTCAGCGTCGCGGCGTTGCGCGGACGATCGGCGTCGACGACCAGCACGCGCACCAGCGACCGGCCGAGGTTCAGCGCTGCGGAGAGTCCTGCGGGCCCTCCGCCGATGATGAGCACATCGTGATCGTCAGTCATGCTCGCCCTCCTGCGGCGGGAGAGCGGCGATCACGGGGTGGTCGAAGGTGTAGACGCCGACCTTGGCGGCGCCGCCGGGCGAGCCGATCTCGTCGAAGAACTCGACGTTCGCCTTGTAGTAGTCCTGCCACTCCTCGGGGAGGTCGTCCTCGTAGTAGATCGCCTCGACCGGGCACACGGGCTCGCAGGCACCGCAGTCCACGCACTCGTCGGGGTGGATGTACAGCGAGCGCTCGCCCTCGTAGATGCAGTCGACGGGGCACTCGTCGATGCAGGCACGATCCTTCACATCGACGCACGGGAGCGCGATGACGTAGGTCACGGGACGAGGGCCCCATCACGCGAGACCGCGACCTGCTCCTCGCGGGGGACGACCTTCACGCGCTCGCGCGCATGCTGGTGCGTCTCGCCGAGGTGGCGCTCGTGGGCGTCGAGGGCGAGCCAGCCGTCCCACGTCGTGTACTCCGTGCCGCTCGCGTCGAGCACGTCCAGCACGTCGTCGTCCCTGCCTGGGTCCCTGAGCTTGTCGAAGGGCGCGGTGAGCAGGCCAGCCTCGGCATCCGCCACCAGATGGGTGATGGTCTCGAGGGCGTCGGATTTGGTGTGGCCGATCAGGCCGACGGGACCGCGCTTGATCCAGCCGGTGGCGTAGAGGCCCGGCTCGTCGTCGACACGGCCGCCGGCGTTCGGGACGACGCCGCGCGCCTCGTCGAACGGCGCGTCCACCACCCTGGTGCCGTAGTAGCCGACGGCGCGGTACACCGCCTGCACGTCGTAGTCGCGGAACTCGCCGGTGCGCACCAGGGCGCCCTCGGCATCCGCGCGGGTCCTCTCGAAGCGGATGCTCTCGACGACACCGTCGCCTGTGATCTCGACGGGAGCGTGCCAGAAGTGCAGGTGCAGGCGGCGGGATGCCTCGCCCACGGGACGGTCGCGCCAGCTGTTCAGCGTCCGCAGCATCACCTTGAGCTGATTGTTGGTGGCGGATGCCGGGTCGACACCGTCGAAGTCCTCATCGTGCAGCACGATGTCGACGTCGTTCAGCTCGCCGAGCTCGCGGAGCTCGATCGGGGTGAACTTGATGTCTGCGGGGCCGCGGCGCCCGAAGACGTGCACGTCGGTGACGGCGGATGCCTCGAAGCCGGCGAGCACATTGTCGGGGACCTCGGTGGACCGCAGGTCCACGGCGTGCTTGGCGAGCACGCGGGCGACGTCGAGGGCGACGTTGCCGTTGCCGATCACGGCGACCGAGGAGGCCTCGAGGGGCCAGGTGCGCGCCACGTCGGGGTGGCCGTCGAACCAGGCCACGAAGTCGGCGGCGCCGTAGGAGCCGGGCAGCTCGACGCCGGGGATGTCGAGGGCCGCATCGCGGATCGCCCCGGTGGCGAGGATCACCGCGTGGTAGCGCTCGCGCAGCTCCTCGAGCGAGATGTCGCGGCCGACCTCGACGTTGCCGATGAAGCGGATCGTGCGGCGGGTCGCCTCGGACTTGCCCTCGGCGACCACCGGGAACGCGTCGAGCATCTCGTGCAGCGAGTTCACGATGCCCTTGATGCGGGGGTGGTCGGGGGCGACGCCGTAGCGGATCAGTCCATAGGGCGCAGGGAGCGACTCGAACAGGTCGATCTCGAGGCGTCCGCCGCGCTCGTTGACGGCGTTGGCGAGAAGGTTCCCGGCGTAGATGCCGGCGGGTCCGGCGCCGACGATCGCGACGCGCAGGGCGAGAGGGGTTGCAGACATGGGAGTGCTTTCGGTGTGCTTCGGAGGAAGGGCTCAGAGGGAGAGGGCTCAGAGGGAGAGGGCGAGATGGGGGCGGTGACGGCCTCCGCCGTCGAGTGCGTCGAGGGCCTGCATGAGGCCGGTGTCGGCGGCGAGGCCGGCGACGAGGGCGTCTGTCCAGGTCGGCCGGGCGGCGGCGGCATCCGATGCCGGGGCGTGCGGGCTCAGCGAGACCACGTCGCCGATGACGATCACGGCGGGGGAGCGCACCCGGCGGCTCGCGGCGAGGTGCGCGATGGTGCCGAGCGTGCCGATCGTGACCCGCTGGTGCTCGCCGAAGCCGTCTTCGATGATCGCGACGGGGCAGTCGGCGCCACGGGCACCGGCGGCGAGGATCTGCGCCGAGTGCCCGAGCGTGTTCACGCCCATCAGCAGCACGACCGTGTGATCGCCTCTCGACAGGCTCAGGGGGCCGCCTGGCTCGATCTGATCGTGCGCGCTCACGATGCTGAAGGATGCCGCGACTCCGCGATGCGTGAGCGGGATGCCGGCCACCGCAGGCACCGAGACGGCGCTGGTGACACCGGGGACCACGTCGACACCGACCCCGGCCGCCTCGCAGAACAGCTGCTCCTCGCGGCCGCGGCCGAACACGAACGGGTCGCCGCCCTTGAGCCGGACCACGTTCCTGCCTTCGCGGGCGAGCCGCACGAGGAGCTCGTTGATGCCGTCCTGCGTCACGGGGTGGTGGCCGGGGAGCTTGCCGACGTCGATCACCTCGGCGTCGAGCCGCACGCCCTCGTCTGCGAGCTGCTGCAGCACCTGGCGGGCGCCGAGGCGGTCGGCGACGATGACGTCGGCCTGCTGCAGGGCGCGGAGCCCGCGCAGCGTGAGGAGCCCGGCGTCGCCGGGTCCGGCGCCGACGAGGGTGACGTGGCCGGTCATCGCGAACCTCCCAGGAGAAGGCCGCGGTTGCGCAGCATCCGCCGCTCGATCGGGCCGAACAGCGCCAGTTCGATCAGGATGCCGATGGCGAGGATGAGCAGGATGGTGGCGAGCACGCCGGCGAGATCAGCGAGCTCGCGCGACTGGTTGAGCATCGTGCCGAGGCCGAAGCCGATCGTCCCGCCGCTGGTGATGATCTCCGCCGCCATCAGCGACCGCCAGGAGAACGCCCAGCCCTGCTTGAGGCCGGCGAAGTAGCCGGGGAGGGCCGCGGGAAGAGTGACCGAGGTCGCGAGCTGCCAGCGGCTGGCGCCGAGCACGATGCCGACCCGGCGCAGCTGCGGCGGCACCTGGTCGATGCCGGAGAGGAGTCCGTTCACGATGGACGGGATGGCGCCCATCAGGATGACGAAGTATGCGGTGGCATCGCTGAGTCCGAACCAGATGATCGCGGCGGGCACCCAGGCCACCGAGGGAAGCACGGTGAGGCCGGAGATCAGCGGGCCGGCGGCGCGACGGAGCAGCTTCCACTCGGCGAGCAGCATCCCGAGCGCGGTGCCGACGAGGATCGCGATCAGGAAGCCGATGACACCGCGCTCGAGGCTGGTGGTCACCGCCTCCTGCAGGCGCCCGGACTCCCAGGAGTCGCCGAGCGCGCCGGCGACCGCCGCAGGGCTCGGCGCCTTGTCGGGGCGGGGGTTCGCGACGACGATGTACAGCTGCCACACGCCGAGCAGGGCGAGCAGCAGCCCCACCGGCGGCAGGGTCTTGCCGAGCACTTCGCGCCAGAGCGACCTCGGCGGCTCGGTGTCGGACTGCAGGCGGTCGAGGCCCGCGGAGAGGGTCGCCAGATCGTCGTTCTCGACGTTCGCGGACGGCGCAGTGGCTGCTTCAGGAGGCATTGCGGCGGATCTCCTTCCGGAGCTCGGCGGTGATCTCGGTGGCGAGGGCTGCGACCTCGGGCGACTCGATGCGCCGGCCGTGGGTCGAGGCGACCTTCCACTCGCCCGCGATGCGACCGGGGCGGCTGGAGAGCAGGATGACGCGCTGGCCGAGGCGAGCGGCCTCGCGGACGTTGTGGGTGACGAACACGATCGTCCGGCCGGTGGCGCGCCAGACCCGCTCCAGCTCCTCGTGCAGGAGGTCGCGGGTGATCGCGTCGAGCGCCGCGAAGGGCTCGTCCATCAGCAGCACCGAGCGGTCCTGGGCGAGGGCGCGGGCGAGCGCGACGCGCTGCCGCATGCCGCCGGAGAGCTCGTGGGGGCGCTTGTCGGCGGCCTCCGACAGGTTCACGGTCGCGAGCAGGCGCTCGGCCTCCTCGCGGCGCTCACGCCGCGGGACGCCGCGGAGGCGCAGCGCGAGCTCCACGTTGTGGCGGGCGGTGAGCCACGGCATCAGCGCGGACTCCTGGAACATCACCGCAGCTCCGCCTGCCGGGGTGCCGATCGATCCCGCCGTGACGGGCTCGAGCCCCGCGACGAGGTTCAGCAGTGTCGACTTGCCGCAGCCGGAGGCGCCGAGCAGGCAGACGAACTCGCCGGGGGCGATGTCGAGCGAGATGTCATCGAGGACGACAGGGCCCGATCCGTAGCGCTTGGTGACGTTCGAGATGCGCACCGCGGGGTCGACGGCGGGGGCGGGAGCCGCGACCGGCGTGACGCTGTCGAAGCTCGGCGTCAGCCTGGTCACCGGCACCTCCGCACTCACCGTCTTCCCCGCGGGCGCAGTCATCATTCCTCCCCGAGGCCGGCGGCGGAGACGGACTCCGCGCCGTCCTTCTCGAGCAGTGCGTTCAGCGCGCGCAGGTCGAAGAGCCCGTCGATCGAGCCGTCCTTCTGCGTGCCCGCCGCGAGGCCGTCGGCGACGAGCGTCTCGAACGCCTCGGCGTGCGGGTCGACGGTGAACGTCACGTTCTCCAGCGCCCGGGCGAGCACCTCGTCGGCGAGCTTCTTGCCGGTCGCCTCCTCGAGCGCGTCGTTGATGACGGCCGGAGCCTCCTCGGCGTTCTCGTCGAGCCAGCTCACCGCGGCGATGTGGCCCTCGAGGAGTTCCTCGACGACGTCGGGGTGCGCTTCGGCGAACTCGGCGCGCACCAGCAGCACCGTGGTCGGGAAGTTCCCGTCCGGCCAGAGGTCCTTCTCGTCGACCAGCACGTGCGCGCCGGCCTCGACGACCAGACGCGAGACCCAGGGCTCCGGCAGCCACGCGCCGTCGACCTGACCGTCCTGGAACAGGGTGAGCGTCTGGGCGTTCTCGGTCGGGGTGACTGAGACGTCGCCACCACCCGAGGTCGACGTCTCGAAGCCCTCGTCCGCCAGCCAGCTGCGCAGCGCCACGTCCTGCGTGTTGCCCAGCTGCGGGGTGGCGATGTTCGCGCCCTCGAGGTCCTCAGGGCTGTCGATGCCGTCGCGCACGACGAGCGCCGCACCCCCGGAGGTCGCGCCGGCGATGATGTGCGCCGACTCCCCGCCCGACTGGATGAAGGTGTTGATCGACGGGTTCGGGCCGATGTAGGTCGCGTCGATCGCGCCGGCGGAGAGCGCCTCGATCGCGGCGGGCCCCGCGTTGAAGACCTCGGTCTTCAGGTCGACGTCGCCCAGAGCATCCTGGAACAGCCCCTCGGAGAGCCCGACCAGAGCAGGCGCGTGCGTGACGTTCGCGAAGTAGCCGAGGCGGACCTCGGTGACCTTCTCGGAGTCACCCGTCGCGGGTGCGGAGGTGCAGCCGGCGAGCATCATGGCGGCGAGTCCCAGGGCTGTGAGAGCAGTGGTGCTGCGGTTGATCTTCACGGTTTCGCCTCCTTAGCGATTGAGGGGTGTTGCAGGCAGGGATTCAGCAGGTCAGGGTTCGTCGACGACGGTCGCCGCGGCGAGCGTTGCGCCGTCTGCGGGGTGGATCAACAGCAGCGAGCCGCCGGCGCGGCTCACCGCGTACGGCTCGAGCGGCAGGTCGGCGGCGAAGCGCAGGCGGACGCGGCCGATCTCGTTCACGGCGAGGGCCGTGGCGTCGTGGTGGCCGAGCGTCTCCAGGTCGCGCCGGTCGATGATCTCGGAGACCAGCGCCTGCACGGTGGCCGTGCCGTGCTTGACCAGCACCTTGGCGCCTGCGACGACCTCGCGCTGGTCGAGCTGGAACAGCTCCACCACGGCCTCGCGTCGCCCGGCGGGCGCGGTCCCGGCCGCCGCGATGAGCGCGCCGCGTGCGGCGTCCAGCTCGTCGGCGAGGGTGAGGGTGACCGACTGCGGCTCCTTGGCGGCATCCGCCTCGACGCCGGCGACGTGGATGCCGGTGACGGTCGTCCGGTGGCCACCGGGGAAGACCTCGACCTGGTCGCCGACACGCACGGAGCCTGCGGCGATGCGGCCGGCGAAGCCGCGGTAGTCGCGGTAGCGCTCGGCGTCGTCGGCGCTGATCGTCGGCGAGAGGCCTCCCTGCGGGCGCAGCACCAGCTGCACCGGCAGGCGGAAATCGGATGCCGCCGACTCGATCTCGTCGGTGCTTGGGAGCGACTCGAGCAGCTCGATCAGCGTGGGGCCGCTGTACCAGGGGGTGTTCTCGGACCGGTCGACGATGTTGTCGCCCTCGAGCGCCGACACCGGGAGCACGTGCAGGCCGCTGAGGCCCAGCTGCTCGGCGACGCGCGCCGCCTCGAGCTCGATCTCGACGAAGCGGTTCTCGTCGTAGTCGACGAGGTCGATCTTGTTCACCGCGATGATCACGTGCGACACCCGCAGCAGCGACACCACGGCGAGGTGGCGGCGGGTCTGCTCGATGACGCCCTTGCGCGCGTCGACCAGCACGATCACGGCATCCGCGGTGGCGGAGCCGGTGACCATGTTGCGCGTGTACTGCACGTGGCCGGGGCAGTCGGCGAGGATGAAGCTGCGCCGGTCGGTCGCGAAGTAGCGGTAGGCGACGTCGATCGTGATGCCCTGCTCGCGCTCGGCGCGCAGGCCGTCGGTGAGGAGGGCGAAATCGAAGGCGCCGTGCGCGAAGCCGCGCTGACGGGAGGTCGCCGCGACCTGCTCGAGCTGGTCGGCGAGGATCGCCTTGGCGTCGTGCAGCAGCCGGCCGACGAGCGTCGACTTGCCGTCGTCGACGGAGCCGGCGGTCGCGAACCGGAACAGCGTGGTGCCCTTCGACAGGCTCAGGGACCCAGCTTCCAATACGTCAGTCATCAGAAGTATCCGTCCTTCTTGCGGTCCTCCATGGCGGCCTCGCTGATGCGGTCATCGGCCCTGGTGGCACCGCGCTCGGTGAGGGTGGAGCGGGCGACCTCGAGGACGACGGATGCCGTGTCAGCGGCATCCGATTCCACCGCGCCCGTGCAGCTCATGTCGCCGACGGTCCGGTAGCGGACCACGCGGCGCTCGATCTCCTCGCCCTTCAGCGGCTGCGAGAACTCGCCGATCGCCCACCACATGCCGTCGCGGCGGAACACGTCGCGCTCGTGCGCGTAGTACAGGGGAGGGAGGGCGATGCTCTCTCGCTCGATGTAGCTCCAGATGTCGATCTCAGTCCAGTTCGAGATCGGGAAGGCGCGCACGTGCTGGCCGGGGGTGTGGCGTCCGTTGTACAGGCTCCAGAGCTCGGGGCGCTGGTTGCGGGGGTCCCACTGGCCGAACTCGTCACGGAGCGAGATGATGCGCTCCTTGGCGCGAGCCTTGTCCTCGTCGCGGCGGGCGCCGCCGAACACGGCGTCGTGCTTGCCCGCCGCGATCGCGTCGAGCAGTGGCTGCGTCTGCAGCGGGTTGCGAGTGCCGTCGGCGCGTTCGGCCAGCCGGCCGTCGTCGATGTAGTCCTGCACGCTCGCGACCTCGAGGCGGATGCCGAGGCGCGCGACGGTCTCGTCACGGAACGCGATGACCTCGGGGAAGTTGTGGCCCGTGTCGACGTGCAGCACAGGGAAGGGCACCTTGCCCGGCGCGAACGCCTTGGCGGCGAGGTGCAGCACGACGACGGAGTCCTTGCCGCCGGAGAACAGCAGCACGGGGCGCTCGAACTCGGCGACGACCTCGCGGATGATGTGGATGGCCTCGGCCTCGAGCAGGTCGAGGGCGCTCAGGCTGGTCGAGGGGGCGCCCTTCGACAAGCTCAGGGACCCGGTTGCAGTGTCGATGCTCATAGGTGGAGTCCGCATTCTGTCTTGGACAGGCCTGCCCAGCGGCCGGACCGGGGGTCCTCGCCGGGGGCGACCTGCTTCGTGCACGGCGCGCAGCCGATGGACGGGTAGCCGTTCGCGATCAGGGGGTTGACCGGCACGGCGTTCTCGGTGGCGTAGTCGATGAGGTCGTCGAAGCTCCACGCTGCGACCGGGTTCACCTTGACCAGGCCGTTGCGCTCGTCCCAGACGATCAGCTCGGTCTCGGCGCGGGTCGGCGCCTCTTCGCGGCGGACGCCGGTGAACCACACCTCGTACTCGCCGAGCGAGCGCTGCAGGGGCTCGACCTTGCGGCGGGCGCAGCAGAGGCCCGGGTCGCGGGCGAAGAGGTCCTTGCCGAACTCGGCATCCTGCTCCCGCACCGTCTGCTCGGGCTTCACATCGACGATGCGCACATCGAGCTCGCGCTCGACCTCGTTGCGCGTGAACGTGGTCTCGGCGAAGTGGTAGCCGGTGTCGAGGAACAGCACGTCGACGCCGGGGAGGCTCTGCGCGACCAGGTGCGGCAGCGCGGCATCCGCCATCGAGCAGGCGACGGCCGCCTGCGAGACGGCGAAGTTCTCGGCGACCCAGGCGATGACCTCGGCAGGGCTCGCCTCGTCGGCCTGACGGCTGCGCAGCTCGGCGTTGCCGCGCTCGGCGATGGCCTGGAGCTCCTCGGCCGGGCGACGGGCCGGGCGGGGTGGGCGGATCAGGACGGCGGTCACTGCAGCGCCTCCTCGTCGGCCCGGTGCGCCCACTGCGCGAAGCTCTCCGCCTCCTCGCGATCTGCGAGGTAGCGGCGGATGACGCGCTCGGCGTAGTCGGCGATGCCGTCGGCCGCGACCTTGAGTCCGCGCACGGTGCGGCCGAGGCAGGCCTCCTCGCGGTCGACGCCGGCGAGACCGCCGCCGAGGTGCACCTGGTAGCCGGGCACCTGCTCGCCGTCGATCTGCACGAGCTGGCCCTTCAGGCCGATGTCGGCCGTCTGGATGCGGGCGCAGGAGTTCGGGCATCCGTTCACGTGCAGGGTGATCGGGCGGCCGATCTCGGGCTCGAGCGCGCCGAGGCGCTCCTCGAGCTGGCGGATGGCCTCGGCTGCGTTCGCCTTGGTCTCGACGATCGCGAGCTTGCAGTACTCGATGCCGGTGCAGGCGATGGTGCCGCGGCGGAACAGGCTGGGACGAGCCGACAGTCCGATCGCGTCGAGTCCCTTGACCAGGCTCTCGACCTCGGCCTCGGGGATGTCGAGCACGATGAGCTTCTGGTAAGGCGTGGTGCGCACGCGCTGCGAGCCGTGCGCCTCGGCGAGGTCGGCAAGCGCCGTGAGCGTGGTGCCGGAGACGCGGCCGACCAGGGGAGCGGCACCGACGAAGAAGCGGCCGTCCTTCTGCTCGTGCACGCCGACGTGGTCGCCGATCGTGGTCGGCTTCGGGGCGGCGGGGCCGTCGGGCAGTGGCTCCGACAGGTATTCGCTCTCGAGCACCTGCCGGAACTTCTCGACACCCCAGTCGGCGAGGAGGAACTTCAGGCGGGCCTTGTTGCGCAGCCGCCGGTAGCCGTAGTCGCGGAAGATCTGGGTGACGCCGTGCCACACCTCGGCGACCCGCTCGGGGGCGACGAAGGTGCCGAGGCGCTCGCCGAGTCGCGGCACGACGGAGAGAGCGCCGCCGACCCAGAGGTCGTAGCCGATGCCGAGCTCCGGATGCTCGACCGCGACGAACGCGCAGTCGTTGATCTCGTGCACCACGTCCTGGCTGGGGTGGCCGGTGATCGCGGTCTTGTACTTGCGGGGGAGGTTCGCGAGCGTCGGGTCGCCGATGAAGCGCTCGGCGATCTCGTGGATCTGCGGGGTCGGGTCGATGATCTCGTCGGCGGCGATGCCGGCCACCGGGGAGCCCAGGATGACGCGGGGGACGTCGCCGCAGGCCTCGGTTGTGCTGAGGCCCACCTCTTCCAGGCGGCGCCAGATCTCGGGGACGTCCTCGACGCGGATCCAGTGCAGCTGCACGTTCTGGCGGTCGGTCATGTCCGCGCTGTCGCGCGCGAACTCGGTGGAGATCTCGCCGATCACGCGGAGCTGGTGCGTGGTGAGCTGGCCGCCGTCGATGCGGACGCGCAGCATGAAGTACTCGTCCTCGAGCTCGTGCGGCTCGAGCTGTGCGGTGCGCCCGCCGTCGATCCCGGGCTTGCGCTGCGTGTACAGGCCCCACCAGCGGAAGCGGCCGTGCAGGTCGGTCGGATCGATCGACGCGAAGCCGCCCTTGGCGTACTCGTTCTCGATGCGCTCACGGACGTTCAGCCCGTTGTCGGCGAGCTTGAACTCCTCGTTGGCGTTCAGGGGCTCGTTGCCGTCGACGGCCCACTGGCCGTGCGGCTTCGTGGGGGTGCGAGTGGTGCGCGTTCGAGCGCCGCGGATGGGCGTCGGCTGCTGAATGGTCATGGCACTGCTCCCTGGGATGGCTTTGCATCACGGTAAGGAGGGTGGACCCCGTTCAAGAACCCGGTGTGACATGTTGCGTCAGAGAACGTCACACAACGTCACGCAGGGCGAAATATGACGGGGACCTCTGGTGCTGAGGGGGTTTCTGTGCGGTGCGATCAGAGCCGGGCTTCGGCTGCCTCATACCGGGAGACGACGAGGTCGATCAGCGGTTGCGGCACCGCGCCGCCGTCGAGCAGCGGCAGCGTGAGCGTGCGACCGGGAGCCTGGCGCTCGGCGAGGTCGAAGAAGTAGCCGCGCGCGAGCAGGTAGATCGAGACGACGGCGTCGGGATGGTTCTCCAGCGCGGTCGGCAGGTCGGGCTGGCGGGCGGCGAGGTAGGCGAGTTCCACCTGGCGGTCGATCCGGGTGCGAAGGAGTGCCGCCATGCCCTCGGCATCCGTCAGCGATCGCGGATCGCGGGAGCCGGCGACGGCGAGGATGACCGGACCATCGGATGCCTGAGTCGGATGCACTGGCAGGCGCTCCGCCAGCACCTCGGCGAGCCGCGGGTCGGGGCCCATGGGGTCGGCGACGACGGCATCCGCCCGCTTGTTCGCGATGCCGTGCAGGTCGTGGTGCACGTGGAAGCCGCTCGAGAGGAGGAGCGGCACGATCACGAGCGGACCCTCGATCTCGGGTGCCAGGTCTGCGGCATCGGGCTGCTGCACGTCGACGAAGGCCTCGCGGACGTCGACGTCGGGGAGGGCCTCGCCGATCTTGACGACGAACTCGGCGATCGTGCGGGCGCCTTCGGCATCCGACGTGCCGTGTGAGACGGCGAGCAGGGCGGGGCGGGGCATGCGGTCAGCCTAAGCGGTGCGTGTGACGGCGGTGTTACCCGCCGGCGACCTCACGCCGTGCGGTCGTCGTAGCTCTCCCGTGCCGCCTGGACTGCTTCGATGTTCGTCTCGGCCCAGTGCCCGAGCGCCGTCAGCGGCTCGCGGAGCGTCTCGCCGAGCGGGGTGAGTGCGTAATCCACGCGCGGCGGCATCACGTCGAACGCGGTGCGGGTGAGGATGCCGTCGCGCTCCAGTTCGCGCAGGGTGTCGGCCAGGACCTTGCCGCTGATGCCGTCGACCGCCTCGCGGAGTTCGCCGAAACGCAGGCTGCCGCCGCTGAGCGCGATCACGATCATCGCCGTCCACTTGTTCGCGATCCGCGCGAGTGACGTGCGCGACGGACAGGTCGCCACCATGACGTTCCACACGGGCTGCGACATCCGTCTCCTTGGTTACGTTGAGGTAACAGGTTACCGGATGTGACCATGGCATATCGCGTTCCAAGATCAGAGGAGAAACACCATGAATGAGCAGACTCCGGCCGCTGTCGCCGCGACGTACTTCGGTGCGCTGGCCAGTGGTGACATCCCGACCGCGATGGGACTGCTGAGTGATCAGGTCGTCTGGCACCAGCCGGGCGCGAACCGGTTCTCGGGAGATCACGCAGGCGTCGACGGCATCGGCGCACTGCTCGGCGGGATGATGGAGGCGAGCGAGGGCAGTTTCCAGCTCGCCGTCGCCGGCCCCGCGATGGAGAACGGCGAGCTCGTCGCGGTGCCGGTGCGGTTCACCGGCGATCGCTCGGGCGCCGCGATGGACATGGGTGGCATCGACCTGCTCACCGTCCGTGGCGGGAAGATCGTGGACGTCCGCCTCTTCTCCGAGGACGGCGCGGCCGAGGACCTGTTCTGGGGCCAGGCCTGACCCGAGTGGGCCCGCGCGACTCCGGTCGTCGAGCAGGACGCGACTCGCTCCGCTCGCTCAGGGCGGGTCGTCGAGGTACCGCACGCCGATCGTTGAGCGAGCGGAGCGAGACGAAACGCGGTTTCCGGGGACGGTTTCCTGGCCGTGCTTCGTTCGTTATCGACCCGTGATCTGCGGGGTGGTTTTCGGCCGCTGATCTGGGGTGGGAATGTCCGTGGCCCCTGGTGTACTGGTGTCATGGCGGCGCTGGTGAACGCAACGATCGAGCAGGTGGGGGCGTTGGGTGCGCTCACCGAG
>NZ_JADIJR010000080.1 GCF_017355365.1 Microbacterium sp. SD291
TGACGCGCAGAACAACCCCAAGGTCGGTGGACCACCCGTCCCCGGCGTCGCCTTCCACGAAGAAGACGACGACATCGACGGGGACGCCGACGGCGACGATCGGTTCAACACCGACCACCGGAACGTGATCGACCCCCGCACCCCCGGGCAGAAGCGCCATGACGCGCTCGCGGCCGCGCTCGGGATCGCGGCCCGGCATCACGAGATGCCGTCCCTCGCCGGCGCCGCCCCCACCCTCGTCGTGCACGTCGACGCGAGAGACTTCGCGGACGGGACCGGGTGCGCCACCGTCGGCGGCGACGCCACTCCCATCCCGGTGTCCGTCGCGGCGCACACCGCCTGCACGGGCACGATCCAGCGGGTGCTGTTCGATGAAGGCCGGATCGTGGGGATCACCACCACCGACAGGGTGTTCACCATCCACCAGCGCCGGGCGATCATCGCCCGCGACAAGGAATGCCTGATCCCCGGCTGCCACGTCCCCGCCGAATGGTGCGAGCTCCACCACGTGATCGAACACGCCCGCGGCGGCCCCACCCACACCGACAACGGCGTCCCCCT
>NZ_JADIJR010000081.1 GCF_017355365.1 Microbacterium sp. SD291
CGACGCGCAGAACAACCCCAAGGTCGGCGGACCACCCGTCCCCGGCGTCGCCTTCCACGAAGAAGACGACAGCGTCGACGACGGCGAAGACGACGAGGACCGGTTCAACACCGACCACCGGAACGTGATCGACCCCCGCACCCCCGGGCAGAAGCGCCATGACGCGCTCGCGGCCGCGCTCGGGATCGCGGCCCGGCATCACGACATGCCCTCCCTCGCCGGCGCCGCCCCCACCCTGGTGGTGCACGTCGATGCGAAGGACTTCGCGGACGGCACCGGGTGGGCGAGCGTCGGCGGCGACGCCACTCCCATCCCGGTGTCCGTCGCGGCGCACACCGCCTGCACCGGGACGATCCAGCGGGTCCTGTTCGATGAAGGCCGGATCGTGGGGATCACCACCACCGACCGGGTGTTCACCATCCACCAGCGCCGCGCGATCATCGCCCGCGACAAGGAATGCCTCATCCCCGGCTGCCACGTCCCCGCCGAATGGTGTGAGATCCACCACGTGATCGAACACGCCCGCGGCGGCCCCACCTGCACCGACAACGGGGTGCCCCT
>NZ_JADIJR010000082.1 GCF_017355365.1 Microbacterium sp. SD291
GAGGCTGTCGCATGAATTGCTGTGTGGTGGTCCGCAGTATCGGGGTGTGTGGCGGCGGGTTGTGGCGGTGGCCGTTCGGGCTCAGGCGGCGGAGGTGCGGAGTTTGAGGAGGTTGTGGGCGGTGCAGATGAGGCGCCATTCGCTGCTCACTGCGTCGAGGCCGCGGCGGGTGAATCGGCGGTAGCCGAGGTTGTTCTTGATGTTCCCGAACACGGGCTCGATGCTGTGTTGCCGTTTCGCGTAGAGCTTTCGGCCGAGGAGGTGTCGGAGTTTGTCGTCCATCTGCTCTCGGGCGATCACGGGGTCGATCTGCTCGCCGCGGACGTGGGCGAGCATGACGTTGATCCGGTTCGAGGAGACCATGAGCTCGTCGGCGGCGGCGCGTTTGGAGATCTCGGCCCGGTCGACGCGTTCGATCACGGGGATCCATTCGGCGGGTTCGGGTTCGGCGGTGCGGGTCG
>NZ_JADIJR010000083.1 GCF_017355365.1 Microbacterium sp. SD291
TCCCACCCGGACGCCGCGCCGGCGAGCAGCCGCGCGGTGGCGGTGTCGATCGGGCAGGTGCCGTTCAGCTCCGCCGGCGCCGTCCCCTGCCCCATCAAGGTCGTGACCGGGACAGTCACGGACACGGTGGCGGTGATCGCCGCGAGCAGCCCCTCGTCGGTGTCGTGTCCGGCCGGCGCCCCGGTGAGCAGCAGATCCAGGGTCAGGTCGCACCGCAGCTGATCCAGGGTCCGCGGATCCTCCGGGTTCTGCGCTTGCAGCCCCTTGGCCATCGCGGTGACCCGGTCGTGCGCCCCGTGGATCAGCGCGGCGGGACCGAACACGCTGAACTGGGCCATCCCGTCGGGTTTGTCACTCACCCAGATGCGACGCGTATCGCGGGCGTCGCGGTGCCGGTCCTCGAGCGGGCGGGCCTGGAAGCGCTCCGCGACCCGCCTGGCCATCCGCCCG
>NZ_JADIJR010000084.1 GCF_017355365.1 Microbacterium sp. SD291
GCCGTCGAGCAGCGCCTCCCGCAGTGCGGGGTAGCGGGCGGGGAGTCGTTCCCCGGAGGTGACGCTGATCTCCCGGTGCACCGCATCCGCCGCTTTCACGACTTTCGCCGCACCGGGTGCGTCCGTGAGGAGTGCCCGTTGCAGGAGTTCGTTCAAGTTCCGGCATCCGAACCCGTTCGCGAAATCCACATCCGCACTCGCGACGGTCTCCACGACCACCGCCTCCAACAGCCGCAGCGCCTTCCCCGCACCCAGCAGCACCGCCAGCTTCTCAGCATCCGACAGGGTGCCGACCGCATCCGCACGAAGCATCCCGACGAGGTCGGAGACGACCCCATCGAGGACTGCCACGGTGCTGTTCATACCCTCCATTGAACACCGGGCCACCGACATTGCGACCCCGGAATCGGCCAGGTCAGAGAAA
>NZ_JADIJR010000085.1 GCF_017355365.1 Microbacterium sp. SD291
ATGCCGAGAAGCTGACGGTGCTGCTGGGTGCGGGGAAGGCGCTGCGGCTGTTGGAGGCGGTGGTCGTGGAGACCGTCGCGAGTGCGGATGTGGATTTCGCGAACGCGTTCGGATGCCGGAACGTGAACGAACTCCTGCAACGGGCCCTCCTCACCGACGCCCCCGGTGCATCGAAAGTGAGCAAGGCCGCGGATGCCGTGCACCGGGAGATCAGCGTCACCTCCGGCGAGCGACTCCCGGCCCGCTACCCCGCACTGCGGGAAGCACTGCTCGACGGCGCGATCGGGGTCGCCGGGCTGCTCGCCGCGACCGGCCCGCTGGAGCGGGCCGGGAACCGGATCGGCAACGCCGACCGG
>NZ_JADIJR010000086.1 GCF_017355365.1 Microbacterium sp. SD291
CGACGAAAGCGGATCCGGCGCCGACTCTGGCGCCGACGGCGATGCCGACCGTGATGACTTGGGTGGCACCGACGCCGACGCCGACGCCGACGCCGCCGATGCCGAGGCCAAGGTCGTTCCGGAGGCGGGTCCGCCGGCGACGCCGGATGACCTCCGGCTGTTCGCGTCGGAGGTCGCGGCGGTGCTGGATCCGGATGGGGCGGAGCCGAACGACCGGAACGCGCAGCAGGGTCGGTATCTGTCGATCGGGCGGCAGCGGAACGGGCTGCACCCGATCCGCGGCAACCTCCTCCCCGACACCGCCGCACAGCTCCAGCTCATCAT
>NZ_JADIJR010000087.1 GCF_017355365.1 Microbacterium sp. SD291
GGCCCACAGCAGCGGGAACTGCTCCACCAGGAACGATGCCTCACCCATCCGCCGCTGCACCGTCCGGTCCGACACCCGCAGCGCCGCCCCGAGCTCCGCCGCGACCGCACGCAGGGCGAGATCGGTGCCGTCCTGGATGCGACCGTCAACACCGCGACCGTCATCACGGCCGTCGGTGTCGTCCTGCCGCGCGATGTCCAACGCGAGCCGCGCGCCGACCGCGAGCATCCCATCCCGTGCGGCCTGCAACCGACTGATCGTGCGCTCGATCTCCACCACCGA
>NZ_JADIJR010000088.1 GCF_017355365.1 Microbacterium sp. SD291
GTCGTTGAGCGAGCGCAGCGAGACGAAACGCGTCACCGCCTCGGGATTGCCGGGGTGCGTGTTGTCGTCGTCTCGGGGGTGCGCGTACGGCAACAACGCGCACCTCGGCGGCGTCCGCGGACCGCATATGGTCGCCCGCACGGCTCGAAGGCGACCATTCGGGGCCCCTTCTCGGGCAGCGTGCACACCTGCACGAGCACGGCACGAGATTCGTTCAGAAAG
>NZ_JADIJR010000009.1 GCF_017355365.1 Microbacterium sp. SD291
CGTCGCTGTTCCCGCTGGCCCGTCCGGTGGTCCCGCCACTGGTGGCGAGACGTCGGGTGACGACGGCATCGGCAGCGGAACGCAGATCATCGCGCCCATCACCCTTCCGATCACGATCGGCGGCAACGCCATCGCAGTGCTCGGCGAGAGCACGGTGACGGTACCCGGAACCGATCCGGGAACGGACCCGGGCACCGACCCCGGAACCGATCCGGGAACGGACCCGGGCACCGACCCCGGAACCGACCCCGGAACCGACCCGGGCACCGACCCTGGCACGACGCCGGTGACCGGTGGAACCGTGGCCGCATCCGAACAGGGTCTGGCCGCCACCGGCGGCACCGCGCCTGTCGCGCTGGGGGCCATCGCCGCGCTCCTGCTCCTCCTGGGAGCGGGGATGCTCCGCCGCGGCCGCATGACGGCCTGATCGAAGACCCCGGCGCTGCGGTCGTCATCGGGAGGAGATGCCGCACCGCCGGAGTGCGGATGCCCGCGCGCGCGGAGGGGCCCCCTCCCCTCCGCCGTCTTCGGAGCCGCACAGTTCGCGGATGCCCCGCGTCCCCCAGCGCGGGGCATCCGTCGTGCCCTCACTCCCGCGTCCACGGCGAACCGCATCGGGAAGCCCGACATGCAGAACGCCCTCCGTCCCGAAGGACGGAGGGCGTTCGAACAGGAATCGCGCCTTACTTGGCGGCGACGACCTGCAGGGTGATGACGGCGGTCACGTCGTCGTGCAGACGAACCGTGGCCTCGTGCTCACCGGTCGACTTGATCGCCGAGGTGATGTGCACCTTGCGCTTGTCGATCGCACCGAGACCCGCAGCTGCGACGGCATCCGCGATGTGCTCGGTCTTGACCGAACCGAACAGGCGACCCTGCGCGCCCGCCTTGACGGCGAGACGCACCTTGGTGCCCTCCAGGGCGTTCTTCAGGGCCACGGCCTCGTCGCGGTCGTGGATCGCGCGAGCCTGGCGAGCAGCCTGGATCGAAGCGACCTGCTTTTCGCCACCGCGGGTCCACGCCGTGGCGAAGCCCTGGGGGATGAGGTAGTTGCGGGCGTACCCGTTCTTGACCTCGATCACGTCACCGGCGCTTCCGAGCCCGGCGACCTCATTCGTGAGAATCAGCTTTGCCATCTCGATACCCCTTAACGGCCAGCGCCAGCGTAGGGCAGGAGCGCCATTTCACGGGCGTTCTTGACCGCCGTGGCGATCAGACGCTGCTCCTGCACCGAGACACCGGTGATACGACGGGCACGGATCTTGCCGCGCTCCGAGACGAACTTGCGGAGGGTGGCGACATCCTTGTAATCGATGACACCGACCCGGATGGACTTCGCGGGAGCGGTGGGCTTGCCACCCTTCCGCGGCTTGCGGCGGTCGCCGCTCGACTTTCCAGCCATTGTCTTTCCTTAGTTATGAGACGGATGCCGAAGCACCCGGAGATCCTGTTTCAGAAGGGGGTGTCGTCGCCGAAGCTGCCAGGAGTGCTCCAGGCATCGGCGCTGGTCGACGAGCCGGGGGTTGACCACGGCTCCTCCGACACCTGCTGCTGTGCGGGTCGCGACTGTCCGCCGCCACCGCCGGCACCACCGGCACCACCGGTCGACGCCGCACGGGTGACCTGCGCGGTCGCGTACCGGAGCGAGGGGCCGATCTCGTCGACCTCCAGCTCGATCGCGGTGCGCTGGTTGCCCTCGCGGTCCTGGTAGGAGCGCTGACGCAGACGGCCCTGCGCGATGACGCGCATGCCCTTGGTCAGTGATCCAGCCACGTGCTCGGCGAACTCACGCCAGACGGACGCGCGGAGGAACAGCGCTTCGCCGTCCTTCCACTCGTTCGCGGCGCGGTCGAAGTTCCGAGGCGTCGATGCGATGGTGAAGTTCGCCACCGGCAGTCCGTTCTGCGTGTAGCGCAGCTCGGGGTCGGCCGTGAGGTTGCCCACCACGGTGATGACTGTTTCGCCGGCCATGAGACTCAGGCCTTCGCAGCCTTGGCGGCCTTGCGGGCAGCCTTCTCCTCGGAGCGCTTCGCCTCAGAGGCGACCATCGCCTGCGCCTCTTCGGAACGCAGAACCTTGGTGCGCATGATCTGCTCGTTCAGCTTGAGCTGACGGTCGAGCTCCTGCGTGGCGGCGCTGGTGGCGGTGAAGTTGACGACGGCGTAGATGCCCTCGGTCTTCTTCTGGATCTCGTAAGCCAGACGGCGCTTGCCCCAGATGTCGACCTTGTCAATCGAGCCACCATCGTTGGTGATGACCTTCAGGAACTTGTCGAGCGTAGGGGCGACCTGGCGCTCGTCGATCTCGGGGGTCAGAATGACCATGAGTTCGTACTGGTGCGTCACTTACCCACCTCCTTCGGACTAGAACGGCTTCCGGGACTTTCCCGGAAGCAGGAGGGTGTGTGAACGTGTCTGCCAGGGCAACCCGAATGGATGCCGGAAGGCGGACAACCTCGACAGTCTAGCGGAACATCCTTGGGGCCATGTCCAGGCGGCTCGGCGACCGCTTGGCATGCTTGTCAGGTGCGCGGTGAACGTCACCCGCACACGACCGAAGGGGGGACGCAATGCGCGTCAACAAATGGGGGGTCGGCGTGATCATCGCCGCCTCGATCCTGCTCACCGGATGCTCGGCCCCGGCCGATAAGCCGGCCGAGGACAAGCCGGCCGGTGCGACGGAGGAGACCACCGCTCCGGCATCCGACTGCCCTGAACTGGCCGAAGGCGCCACCGTCGACGGGGCGGCCCTCGGCGGCTGCATCGCTGATGCCACGACCGGCACCGCGGGCTACTCCGCGAAGACCACGGTGATGGGCATGGAGTCCACGTCGCGGTTCAGCCCCGCTGACGACGCCATCGAGTCGATCTCGCCCGCCGGGTCGATCATCGTCATCGGCGACGACATCTGGGTGAAGTCCGCGACGAGCGAGTGGCAGGTCGCCGACCCGGCATCCAGCGACCCGATGATCGCCGGGCTCAGCACGGGTGCGGCCACCGTCGCCGACACCGACCTCGCTGCCACCGCCGGGGCGCTCTCCGGTGAGTTCACGGTGACCGGCAAGGGCACCCGCCTCGGCCAGGAGGTCTTCCTGGTCACCGGCACGACCACGCAGCAGGGCGTGGCCGTCGACGTCGTGTTCGAGGTCACCGCGGATTACGTGACCCTCGCCTCGACCAGCAGCACCGAGGCCAGCGGCCAGCAGATCGAGATCACCATGGAGGTCACCGAGTGGGACGTCCCGCAGGAGATCGTCGCACCGCTCTGATCCGGAGCTGACGAAGACCCCTGCGGCATCGCCGCAGGGGTCTTCCCATGCTCTGGTCGCCTATGGACGGTCGCGTCCGGCCCGCCACTCGCCCTCCAGCAGCGCGAAGATCAGCAGCGTCGACCACTCCCCCTTGAACCACTCGCTCTCCACGAGACGAGCCTCCTGCCGGAAGCCCAGCCGTCCTCGCTGCGCCAGAACAGCACCACGTCGCCGACGAGCCGCCCGGTCTCGCGCTCCTGCACGGCCAGGCACACCGCGTCATCCTGCTTCTCGAAGCGCGTCGTCGCCCAGCGCGTGGCGATCCGCTCCTCGATGTCCGCGAGGGTGAGCCGCCCGTACGGCACGTAGCGCACCGACTCGGCATCCGACTTGTACGCGTGCATCGGCTCGGCGTCTTCCGGCGTCAGCGGCCGCAGCAGCAGGCGGTCGGTGCGGATGGGGTACGCGGGCGCGAACATCGCTCCTCCAGTCAGGGCCGGCGCCCTGCCGACACGGCTTCCACCGTAACGCGGGTACCGTGGGTGGCATGGAGTGGACTGCTGATCCCTCGGTCGGGGCGTGGCTGCGCGAACGGCTCGAAGACGATTCGGTTGCGACGATGCACTGCGTCGTTCCGCACGGATACGAGGCCTACGCGCGGGTGTTCCACCCCGCGGAGGTCCGCTCGCTTCCGGGCCGCGACGTGCCCAGCAGCCGGGACTGGCAGCGGATGCCGGTGGCCGAGCGCGACGAGCTGTTCGCGCAGCTCGTCGACTCCCCCGCCACCTGGGCGGAGACGGCACGAGCCTTCGGCACGACGATGCATGCTCGCGCGCAGTGGCACCGCATCGTGAAGACTCCGACCGACGGCGACTGGCGCACCAGGGCGGCACCGGACGGCCGTGAGTTCACCTCTCCCGAGGAGGGGCGGATGCCGCCCGCGCTGCTCGCCGGCCTCGCGGCGCACCTGGTCGCGCACACCACCACCCCGGATGACGGCTGCGCGGCCCTGTGGGAGGGCTGGGGCGGCCTGCTCGGATTCTCGGCCGGCGCGCCG
The DNA here is from genome assembly GCF_017355365.1 of Microbacterium sp. SD291. GTDB lineage: Bacteria > Actinomycetota > Actinomycetes > Actinomycetales > Microbacteriaceae > Microbacterium. The sequence goes on from NZ_JADIJR010000009.1 coordinate 4,308, forward strand.
TCGCGCTCCCCGCTCACCGCGGGCGACGACCCGATCCACCAGGAGATGCTCGGCCGCAGCATCCACGACCCCTTCAACAATGTCTTCCGCAAGCCCGTGTGGCACGACGGGATCCTGTCGCGCGAGATCTCCGAGGGGCCGCGACTCGTGCTCCCGGGTCGCGAGCACGTGCTCTTCACCGCGGCTCCGCGGGCGTTCGACGACCCGGACTGGGTGCTCGACGCGCCCTGGCGCGACCGCCCGATGGAGCAGCACGGCTTCGCGCCGCAGGCGCAGCATCCGAGCCTGATCTGGCCCGCCGACCGCGCCTGGGTGATGGTGAGCGAGATCGACTTCGACTCGACGATCGTCGCCGGCTCCGCCGACCTGATCCGCACGCTCTGCGCCGACGACCGGCTGGAGGCCCTCCCCCTCGCCGAGGGGTCCTCCCTGACCTGGGACTCCGACGAGGTGAACCGATGACCCAGCCCGCCCCGCAGTTGACGTTCGATGCGAGACCGCTCAGCGAGCCGGTCGATCAGCACGCCGTCAAGGCCTTCGCCGCCGAGCTGCGCGCCCGCGGCGCGGCGTCGAACTCGGTCGGTGCCGTCGTCGGCATCGTGATCGCCGGGATCGCGATCCTCGTGACGGTGCCGATGATGATCACGGTCTTCATGATGCTCGCATCGAATGACAGCTCCCCCGTTTTCGGTGTCATGCCGCTGGTGCTCTTCGGCGCCGTGTTCGCGGCGGGAGGCGTCGCCGTGTGGCTGGGAGTCCGGAACGCCAGGGTGCGCCGCTTCCGGCTGCATCGCTTCGCCCAGGCGAACGGCATGCACTACGAGGGCAGCGTCGCGGACCCGCCGCTGCCCGGCATGATCTTCAACCTCGGCAGGGCGCGCAGCGCCAGCGACCTTCTCCGCGGCACCCGGCCGCGCTTCGTCGAGTTCGGCAACTACCGCTACACGACCGGCTCCGGGAAGAACTCCACGACCCACAAGTGGGGGTACGTCGCCGTGAAGCTCGACGTGCCGCTGCCGAACATCGTGCTCGACGCCAAGGGCAACAACTCGTTCGGCTCGAACCTGCCGGCCTCGTTCGAGCGGGAGCAGCACCTCTCGCTGGAGGGGAACTTCGACCAGTACTTCACCCTCTACTGCCCGGCCGGGTACGAACGCGACGCTCTCTACCTCTTCACGCCCGACATCATGGCGCGGTTCATCGACAACGCCGCCGAGCTCGACGTCGAGATCGTCGACGACTGGATGTTCCTGTACACGCGGCGCGAGGTGTCGACCCTCGACCCCGCGACGTGGGCGTGGCTGTTCGGCGTGGTCGGCGCGCTCATCACGAAGTTCGACCAGTGGGCGCGCTGGCGCGACGAGAGACTGCTGCTCGAGAACCCCGGCATCGCACCGGCATCCGCCGCGGTATCGCCTGCAGCCGGCGGCCCGCTCCCGTTCGCTCCGCCGGTGGGGCTGCTCGCCCCGCCCCCCGGCGTGGCGCAGCAGGGCCGGCGACTGAAGCGCCGCTTCCAGTGGCTGCCGATCGTGTTCATCATCGTGTTCGCGGTGTTCTGGCTCTGGACGCGGATGCTCTGACCGGCCGACGACCCGTACGGTCACGCGGCAGGCGGGTTCCGGTCACGAGCGCGTGAGACCGAAGTACTCGAGCTCCGCTTCGTTCAGCATCCGTGACCGGATCAGGAACCGCATCCCCGTCGGCCCCTCGACGCTGAACCCCGCACCCCGGCCGGGGACCACGTCGATCGTCAGGTGCGTGTACTTCCAGTACTCGAACTGCGACGCCGACATGAAGACCTCGACGGACTGGGAGAGCCCGACGTCGAGAGCTCCGAGAAGGACGTCTCCCGGGCCGGTGAGGAACATCCCGATCGGGTAGCACATGGGCGACGAGCCGTCGCAGCATCCGCCCGACTGGTGGAACATGAGCGGGCCGTGCTGTGCGGTGAGATCGCGGATGAGGGATGCCGCGGCATCCGTCACCTCGACCCGCTGGTAGGTGCCGATGCTGACCATCTCCCTGCCTTCCTGCGTGATGCAGGGCGGGCGCGACCCGAGTCGCGCCCGCCCTGTGGTGCGGATCAGAAGAAGCCCATCGGCCCCTCGGCGTACGAGACGAGAAGGTTCTTCGTCTGCTGATAGTGGTCGAGCATCATCTTGTGGTTCTCGCGTCCCACGCCCGACTGCTTGTACCCGCCGAACGCGGCGTGCGCGGGGTACTGGTGATACGTGTTCGTCCACACGCGTCCGGCCTCGATCGCGCGGCCTGCCCGGTAGGCGGTGTCGCCGTCGCGGCTCCAGACGCCTGCGCCGAGACCGTAGAGCGTGTCGTTCGCGATGGAGATCGCGTCGTCGAAGCCGTCGAAGCTCGTGACCGACAGCACGGGGCCGAAGATCTCCTCCTGGAAGATCCGCATGTCGTTGCTGCCCTCGAACACGGTCGGGGCGACGTAGTAGCCGTCGCTGAGGTCGCCGCCGAGGTCGACCCGCTCGCCGCCGGTGAGCAGCTTCGCGCCGCCCTGCTTGCCGATGTCGATGTAGCTGAGGATCTTCTCCAGCTGGTCGTTCGACGCCTGCGCGCCGATCATCGTGGCGGGGTCGAGCGGGTTGCCCTGCACGACCTTCTTGACGCGCTCCAGTCCGTCGGAGAGGAAGCCGTCGTAGATCGACCGGGCGATCAGCGCGCGCGACGGGCAGGTGCAGACCTCGCCCTGGTTCAGGGCGAACATGGTGAACCCCTCGAGCGCCTTGTCGTAGTACGGGTCGCTGGTGGATCGCGCGACGTCCTCGAAGAACACGTTCGGGCTCTTGCCCCCGAGCTCGAGCGTCACCGGGATGAGGTTCTGCGAGGCGTACTGCATGATCAGGCGGCCGGTCGTGGTCTCGCCCGTGAACGCGATCTTGCGGATGCGCTTGTGCTGCGCGAGCGGCGCCCCCGCCTCGATGCCGAAGCCGTTCACGATGTTCACGACGCCCGCCGGCAGCAGGTCGCCGATGATGTCGAACAGGAACAGGAGGGATGCCGGCGTCTGCTCGGCCGGCTTGATCACGATGCAGTTGCCTGCGGCGAGCGCGGGTGCGAGCTTCCACACGGCCATCAGGATCGGGAAGTTCCACGGGATGATCTGGCCGACGACGCCGAGCGGCTCGTGGAAGTGGTAGGCGACGGTGTTCTCGTCGAGCTGGCTGATGCCGCCCTCCTGACCGCGGAGCACGCCGGCGAAGTAGCGGAAGTGGTCGACCGCGAGCGGGATGTCGGCGGCGAGCGTCTCGCGCACCGGCTTGCCGTTCTCCCACGTCTCGGCGATCGCGATCTCCTCGAGATGCTGCTCGATGCGGTCGGCGATCCTGTTCAGGACGACGGCACGCTCTGCGGGGCTGGTCTTGCCCCAGCTCGCGAACGCCTTCCAGGCGACGTCGACCGCACGGTCGATGTCCTCGCTGGTGCCGCGGCCGACCTCGGTGAACGGCTTGCCGTTGACCGGGCTGACGTTCTCGAAGTACTGGCCCTTCACAGGCTCCACGAACTCGCCGCCGATGTAGTGGCCGTAGCGGGGGCGGTAGTTCGCCAGGGCTCCGGGCTGACCGGGAGCGGCGTAGGCGGTGGACACGTCTTCTTCGACGATGGTCATCGGTGACTCCTTCGACGGGCCGCGGCGTCGGTGCCGGCGGCTGTGCGTCAAAGGTAGGTCGCCCGGGGTTGCGTCCCGATGCGCAACGTTGCGAGGAGTTGCGAGGTCGCCCCGGGGTGGGTCAGGCCTCTTCGAGCCGGGAGATCCGCGCGACCAGGGCGGCGCGCTTCGGCGAGCGCGCCGGGAGCATCTCCAATGCAAGCCGCAGCGCGGCGGCATCCGTCTGCCCCTCGGGGATCTCCGAATAGGCGAGCAGCACATCCAGGCTCGCCTCCGAGAGCATCACCTCGCGCAGCGCCCCGCGCACCTCCTCGCGGAACTGCTCGACGCCGGGCGAGGTCGACTCCGGGAGCACGGGTCCGCGGTAGGCGGTCAGCGCCACGCGGTGCGCGCCCCGGTCGAGGAGGGAGAGCACATCCTGGGCATCCGTCTCGAGGATCGCGGGCAGCCGGTACGGGCGCGACTCGGGGACGAGACCCGGTGCGTGACGCTCGAGCACCTTGCGCAGCCGCACCATCTCGGGGCGGAGGGTGTCCGGCGAGGCGTCGGGTCCGTAGACGAGCTCCGCCAGCCGGTCGGCCGAGAGGCCCTGCCGGTGCACCGCGAGCATGAGCAGGATCGCGGCGTGCCGGGCGCTGAGCTCGATCACCGACTCCTCGTGCGCCGTCTCCGTCTCCAGGCGCGCCCGGTCGCGGCCGAGCACATGCAGGGTCGCGCGCGCCGTGGGCTTCGCCCTCGCCGAGATCGTTGTCTTCCGCGGGCTCTCGCTCCGCTGCCGCAGCCGCGCCACCATGAGCTCCGACTCGACCGCACGCGCTGTCGCGTCGACGAGAAGCCGGGCCTGCGGCGAGACCACCTCATCGCCGCCGGTGATGTCGATGACGCCGAGCACTCGGCGGGTCTCCGGGTCGCGCACCGGCGCGGCAGTGCAGGACCACGGATGCACGAGCCTGTTGTAGTGCTCCGCGCCGCGGATCTGCACCGACTGCCCGAGAGTCAGCGCCGTTCCGGGAGCAGCCGTGCCGACGGCATCCTCCGCCCAGTTCGCCCCCGCGACGAAGCCGATGTCGCCCGTGAGCGAGCGCAGCTGATGGTCGCCCTCCACCCACAGCAGCCGCCCGGCGCGGTCGCCGACCGCGATCACCACGCCCGAGTCCTCGTCGCTCCCCGGCAGCAGCAGCGCCCGGATCATGTCCATGACCGACGCGAGCGGATGCGACAGGCGATATGCCTCGAGCTCCTCGGTGGCGAGCTCGAGAGCAGGCGCCCTCTCGGGGCCGACCCGGCTCTGCCACGATCGCGCCCACGACTCACGCACCAGCGGACGCACCTGCTGCAGCCTCTTGTCTTCGAGGTTGCCCGCGATCAGCTCCTCATGCGCGCGCTCGATCAGGAGGCGCGAGGCCTCGGGAAGGTCGTCGCGCGATGCGTGCCACGGCGCAGCCACAGCAGTCTCCGATCGTCGGCGGGGAGCGATCCCAGTGTACGAGCCGGGCGGCGGCGGGGGAACCGGGTCGGGCCCGGGAGAGCCGTGCGGTCTGTCATGCCGAAGTCACGGATGTCAGTCCGGAAAGCGCTATTTGACCTGACATCCGTGAATCGGACCCTGCAGACGGTACGCCGGGGCACGGACGGATGCCGCGGCGCGCCGGATACGCGCGTGGCGCACTACTGTGCACTGCGTGGTAGTGTGCACTGCATCGAAGGAGGTCAGATGGATACCACCCAGCTCCTCAAGGGAGTGCTCGACGTCGCCGTGCTCGCCGTGCTCCGCACCGAGGACGGCTACGGCTACGACATCGTGCGCAGACTCAGGGATGCCGGACTCGGCGATGTCGGCGACGCCTCGGTGTACGGGACGCTGCGCCGGCTCTACGCCGCGGGGAGCCTCTCCAGCTACGTGGTGCCGTCAGAGGGCGGCCCGCACCGCAAGTACTACGCGATCAACGCCCAGGGCCGCGCCGCCCTGGAATCGCAGACCCGCACCTGGCTCGACTTCGCCGGGGCGATGTCCGCACTCCTCGAACACGACCACGCCGGCGCATCCACGATCGGAGAGAAATGATGAACGGCACCGACATCTCCATCGACGAGCAGATCCGCTCGTTCGCGGCATCCGTGCGCGGGCACCTCGACGACCTCCCCGGGGAGGAGCTCGACGACATCCTCGGCGGGCTCACCGCAGACCTCGCCGACCAGGCCGCCGACAACGACGGCGTCCTGGAGCTCGGAGATCCGGCGGCCTACGCCGAGGAGCTGCGCAGCGCCGCCGGGTTCCCGCCGCGAGCCGACGCGTCGATGCCGCTGCCGGTGCGCGAGCGCTTCACGGCCTGGCGGAAGCGCACGGCGGAGAGCATCCGCCGCAGCGCGTTCGGAGCCTGGCTTCTCGACTTCCTTCTGGCGCTGCGGCCCGTGTGGTGGGTGCTGCGCGGGTTCGCGATGTTCGTACTCCTGGCCGCCGGGGCGAACGGCTCGGTGATCCCGATGTCCCCGGCGAGCTGGCTCTTCGCACTCGCGCTGGTGATCGTGAGCGTGCAGTGGGGCCGCGACCGCTGGCTGCCGAAGAACTGGCTGCGCCACGTCCGCACTGCGGTGAGTGTCGTCGCGGTGGCGATCCTGCCGTTCGCCCTCGTCTCGGCCCTCACCCCGCGGGTGGAGTACCTCGACAGCGGCTCGTACCCGCAGCCGGGACTTCTCCTCGATGGGGTGCAGGTCAACAACATCTTCGCCTACGACGCGGAGGGCGACCCGATCGAGCAGGTGCAGCTGTTCACCGGGAAGGGGACGCCGCTCAACCTCTATGGAGAGGGCGGCGGACAGATCGAGTTCCGCGGAGGAACCGAATCGGAGTACGGAATCCACGACGACGGCGAGTACGCGACGATCCCCCTCCAGGACTACCGCGGTCAGGCGGTGTGGAATGTCTATCCTCTCGACGAGGCGCGCATGGACTTCACGACGGGTCTCCCCAAGAGCTCCACGACCAAGAGCCCGAAGCCGCCCTTCCTGCGTGCGCCGAGCATCGACACAGCTGATCCGAGCCCGAGCCCATCCCCGACTCCCGGTCCGACGGAGCCCCAGCCCACGCCGACCCCGGCACCGTGACGATCATGGCCGAGCGGATCATCTCGATCGACATCACCCATCTCGTCACGGCGGCGCTCACCCAGCAGCATCCGGAGCCGGCTGACGAGCCGGACGAGTCCTGCCCCGGGTGGCCCACCAGTCCCGGAGCCGCTGCTCGGCGGCATCCGCTCCGATGACCCCCTCGTCGAGCCGCACCTCGAGGAGGTACCGGTAGGCCTCGCCGACGTCGCGGCCGGGCGTGATGCCGAGGATCTCCTGGATCCGGTTGCCGTCGAGCTCGGGGCGGATGGAGTCGAGCTCCTCCTGCTCGCGGAGGGCCGCGATGCGCGACTCGATGTCGTCGTAGGCCGAGGCGAGGCGGCCGGCCTTGCGCCGGTTGCGGGTGGTGACGTCGGCGCGGGTGAGGATGTGCAGGCGCTCGAGCTCGTCTCCCGCGTCGCGGACGTAGCGGCGTACCGCGGCATCCGTCCAGGCCCCCTCGGCGTAGCCGAAGAAGCGCAGGTGCAGCTCGATGAGCATCGCCACGGAGTCGGTCGTCGCCGTGTCGAACCGCAGCGACTGCAGGCGCTTGCGCGCCATGCGCGAGCCGACCACGTCGTGGTGGTGGAAGGTGACGACCCCGCCGTCCTCGAGCTTGCGGGTGCGGGGCTTGCCGATGTCGTGCAGGAGCGCCGCGATGCGCAGGGCCACGTCGGGCTCGGCGCCGGGGTGGCGCGAATGCTCGAGCTCGATCGCCTGGCTGAGCACGGTCAGCGAGTGCTCGTAGACGTCCTTGTGGTGGTGATGCTCGTCGACCTCGAGGCGCAGGGCGCTGACCTCGGGAAGGAACTCGTCGATGAGCCCCGTGTCGACCAGGGCGCGGATGCCGCGCACAGGGTCGTCGGTCTGCATGAGTCGCACGAGCTCCGACTGGACCCGCTCGGGACTGACGATCTTCAGCGTCGCCCGCAGCTCAGTGATCGCCTCCGCCGTCGCGTCGTCGATTCCGAAGCCGAGCTGGGCGCTGAAGCGCGCCGCACGCAGCATCCGCAGCGGGTCGTCGCCGAAGCTCACGGCCGGGTCTGCGGGAGTGCGCAGGACGCCGGCGACGAGGTCCTCGACGCCGCCGGTCGGGTCGACGAGTTTCACGGACGGAACCCGCAGCGCCATCGCGTTCACGGTGAAGTCGCGGCGGGTCAGATCGGCCTCGATCGAGTCGCCGAACTCGACGGTCGGCTTGCGGGTGACGCCGTCGTAGCTGTCGGCGCGGTAGGTGGTGATCTCGACCTGCTCGGCTTTGCCGGCTGGGGACGGCACGCGGGCGCCGATCGTGCCGAACGCGCGGCCGATGTCCCAGTGCGCGGTGGAGATCGGCTTGACGATGCGGAGGATGTCGTCGGGCATCGCGTTCGTCGTGAAGTCGAGGTCGTGCGTCTCGCGGCCGAGCAGGGCGTCGCGCACCGGTCCGCCGACGACGGCGAGGTCGAAGCCGGCCGCGGCGAACGCCTCGGCGAGGGTGCGGACGACCGGATTCTCGGCGAGCGCGCCGAGCCGGGTGAGGCCGTCGGCCATGTTGAGCATGGGTTCCAGCGTACCGGCCGTGCGACGCCGGGTCAGAAGAGCGGGTTCTCTCCGCGGGCCTGGGCGACGGCGGTCGTGCGGTCCCGCATGTGCTTCATCAGGAGGACGCTCAGGATGCTGGCGCCGACGACCGCCGCGGCGACGATGAACCAGACGCCGATCTCGGGGTCGACGAGCTCGAGCACGAAGACGGCGGCCACGAGCACCACCAGGACGACCGCCTCGACCGTCGCGAACATGACGAACAGACGCGACAGGCGCCGACGGCAGTCGTCTTCCACCGCCCGCACGCGTGCATCGACCGAGGACTCTCCGGGGTAGCTCATGCGTCCACGGTACCCGGGCGGATGCCACGGCATCCGCCCCACCGTCTCAGACGGCCTCGCCCTGGACCGGGCCTTCCGTGTTCGGCTTCCAGCCCAGCGCCGGTGCGACGTGCGTCGCGAACGCCTCCAGCACGTGCAGGTTGTAGTCGGGACCGAGCTGGTTCGGGATGGTCAGCATGAGCGTGTCAGCGGCCATGACCGCCTCGTCCGCGAGGAGCTGCTCGATCAGGACGTCGGGTTCCGCCGCGTAGGTCTTGCCGAACGTCGAGCGGAAGCCGTCGATGATGCCGACCTGGTCGGCGTTCTCCTCGCTGCGCAGGCCGAAGTAGGCGCGGTCCATGTCGGACACCAGCGGGAACACGCTGCGGCTCACCGAGACGCGCGGGCGGCCGGTGTGACCGGCCTCCTTGTACGCGGCGCGGAAGAGCTCGATCTGCTCGCGCTGCAGCTCGTGGAACGGCTGCCCGGTCGCCTCGGTGACGAGCGTCGAGCTCATCATGTTGAGGCCCTTCCGTCCGGTCTCCTCGGCGGTGGCGCGGGAGCCGGAGCCCCACCAGATGTGGTCGCGGAGCGTCGGCGACTGCGGCTCGATCGCCAGGTACCGGCCGGCACCCACCATCCGCGGGTCGCCGGGAGCGATCCGCTCGCCCTCGATCGCGCTGAGGAAGATGTCGAACTTCTCGCGGGCGAGCACGCCGCCGCGCTCGGTGTCCTCCGTGTCGACGTAGCCGAACGTCTCGTAGCCGCGCAGCGCGGTTTCGGGTGAACCGCGGCTCACGCCGAGCGCGATCCGCCCGTCGGCGATGAGGTCGAGGGCGGCGGCCTCCTCCGCGAACTGCAGGGGGTTCTCGTAGCGCATGTCGATCACGCCGGTGCCGACCTCGATGTTCTTCGTCCGTGCGGCCATCGCGGCGAGCAGCGGCATGGGCGAGGCGGCCTGACGCGCCCAGTGGTGCACGCGCACATAGGCGCCGTTCACGCCGATCTCGTCGGCGCCCTCCGCGATCGCGATGGTCTGGTTCAGCATGTCGCCCGCGGTGCGGGTCGCCGAGCCGGGCACGTCTGCGTAGTGCCCGAAGGAGAGGAATCCGAAAGCCTTCATGATGTATTCGAACGCATGGATGCCGCGAGGTATTCCGCCGGCACTGCGATGGGCACCGTGGGGCCGGGCGCCAGGCCCGACCCCACGGTGCCCGGACTCATCGCATCACTTCACGACGTTGAGCGCGTTGATGTTGCCGGCGCCGTAGAACCCGTTGCGGGCACCGCCGGTGCAGGTCGCCGGGAAACCGGGGCGCGGCTCGTAGACGCCCTCGGGGCAGACGAGCGAGGTCGCCGTGCGCTCGAGGAACGACGCGAGTTCACCCGGGTTCATACCGGGGTGAGCCGACAGCGCGAGCGCCGCGACGCCGGCCGCATGCGGCCCCGCCATCGACGTGCCCTGCTTGTAACCCCAGCCGTTGCCGGTGATCGGGCTCCAGGTCGTCGAGAGCACCGCGTCGGTGATCGTCGACGATGCGCCGCCGGTGCGGAACCGGGTGTCGCCACCGGGAGCCGTCACGTCGACGACACCCTGGCCGTACGAGGAGTAGTAGCTCTTCTGCTCCGTCGGGCCGACGGCCGAGACCGTCACGACGCCGGGCGCCTCAGCGGGCAGGTCGCGGCACGCGCCGGTGATGGTGCGGTCCTCGACCGGATAGCTGCCGTCGTTCGGGCTGCTCGAATCGACGAACTTGTGCTGCAGATCGACGTTGCTGTTGCCGGCCGACGCGATGTTCAGAGTGCCCTGCGCGGACGAGTAGCGGATCGCGCGCTGCACGGCCTCCCACACCGGCCGCTGACGCGGGTCGTTCACGCAGTTGAACTCCCACGGGTCGATGAAGTAGCTGTTGTTCGTCACCGGCATCCCGTGGTCCGCCGCCCAGAGGAATCCGCAGATGGCGGCCTCGGGGTAGATGAACCCGTCGTCGTTGACGACCTTCACGGAGGCGACCTTCACCCCGGGCGCGACGCCCGCGACGCCGACGCCGTTGATCGCCGCGGCGATGGTTCCGGCGACGTGCGTGCCGTGGTCGGAGGTGGTCGGGTTCCACGCCGCCTCGCTGGTGTCGACGACGCCGCCGAGACACGAGGCGCTCTGGTCGTACGCGATCTGCGTCGCGAGGTCGGGATGGGTCGAGGAGATGCCCGAGTCGAGCACGCCCACGACGACGGAGGAGTCACCGGTCGTGATGGCGTGCGCCTGTTCGACGTCGATCTGGGTCATGTCCCACTGCTGACTCCACAGCGGCTCTCCCGTCGGGTCGCCGGTCGCCTCGACGGTGGCCGAGTCGACGGAGACGGTCTCATCGTCGTCGATGAGCGTCGTGCCGAGGCCCTCGGTGGACGCGACCTGGAGGCCGCCGCCGACGCGCGCGGCGAAGTCCGACGCCGTCGATCTCACGACGAGCACGCCGATCTGATCGTAGGCCGCGACCACGGTGCCGCCCGCTGCCGCCACGCGCTCCTGCGCGCGCACGGTGCTGGCGCCGTTCTGGCCGACCACGAGATAACTGTGTTCCGGACCGTCTGCCGCAGCCGGGATGCCGGCCCCGCCCAGAAGTCCGATGGCGAGGGTCGCGGCGCATGCCGTCCCGATCACCTTGCGATTCATTCCCTGTCTCCGTTCGAGTGGGTCTGCGCACGGCCGACGTCGCCGGCCGGACCGGCCGCCTCGCTGGTCACGAGAAAGCGGATGGCATCGTCGCCACCGCCCGGCCGATGATCGAGAGCTTAGGGGGATCCCGCCGATCCGACCAGGCCCTGTTCCGTCGCGGCATCCTCCGCCGGCACGAGCAGCCCGTCGAGCATGAGCTGACGGATGCGCGGCTCCAGATCGGCCCAGAGGTCGGCGAGCGGCACCTCAAGGATGTCGGCGAGCGCCGCGACGATCTGCATGACCGTGAGCTCGCCGTCGCAGGCGCCGACGAATCCGGCGAGCGCAGGGTCCACCGACACCGTCCGACCGAACCCGCCGCCCTGGCGCAGCTCGATCACGTTCGGGTCGTCGTTGCCGGGAAGAAGATGGCGGGCCTCGGTGACATCGGGTGCCGTGACGAGGGTCGCCGGCATCCCCTCTGCGAGGAGGTCGTGCGCGGCGAGGCCATAGCGCAGCGCGCCGCCGACGTTGGAGACGGGCTGCGCGAGGCGCTCGATGCGCCGCAGCGGCTCGCTCACCTCGCCCTTCGGATGCGGAGCGCGGCGCACCAGGACGTAGCCGAAGCCGACAGCCGTGACGCCGCGGGCGGCGAAGTCATCGAGCCACGCGGTCAGCAGCGGAGTGAATGCGGCATCCCGCGGGGTCGTGCCGCCGTCGCGGATCCACAGCTCCGCATAGGCGAGCGGCGTGAGCTGCTCGCGCTGGATCACCCAGAGGTCGAGCCCGGCGGGAACCCAGGAGGCGACACGATCGAGGCCGGCGAACGGGACGGAGCCACCCGGCGCGCGCGACTCCCAGTTCCCGAGCAGCTGCGCCGCCCCGCCCTCGGTCAGGAACGCCGGCACCGTGCGCAGGAACTGCTCAACCAGGGCGTCTCCGACGAGTCCGCCGTCGCGGTACTCGTACTCGGGAACCCCCTCAGCACGCGGCGTGATCACGAACGGCGGATTCGACACGATCAGGTCGAAGGCCTCCCCCGCGACCGGCTCGAACATGCTGCCCCTGCGGAACTCGATGTTCGAGACCCCGTTCAGGCGGGCGTTGAGCTCGGCGTACGCGAGGGCGCGGGCGGAGATGTCGGTCGCGATCACGACGCCCGCATGCCGCGAGACGAGGAGAGCCTGGATGCCGCAGCCCGTGCCCAGGTCGAGCGCCCTGTCCACCTCGATCGGCATGATGATCTCGGCGAGGGTGCGCGAGGCGCCGCCGACGCCGAGGACGTGGTCGGCAGGCAGCGGGCCGTCCAGGGCGACCTCGTCGAGATCGCTCGCGATCCACCATTCGCCGATGCCGTCCGCGTCGACGAATGACTGCGGGCGCAGGAGGGCCATAGGCGTCACGGCATCCGCGTCCGCCGTGGCGAGCCCGAGCGCGACCAGCCCCTCGACGCCGAGGCGGGGCAGCGCCGTCGTCACGGCGACGCGCGGCTGCGGCATGCCGAGCACGAGAAGGCGACCCAGCGTCGCGAGCGCACCGTCGTCTGCGGCGATCGCCCGGAGGATCGGCTCACGCATCCCGCGGCCGAGCGCGTCATCCGCCTCTTCGCCCCACAGCCGCCGGAGCGGCCCGGAGCGGAAGTCTGCCGAGTCGAGATCTGCGGCGAGCGCCGAGCATCGCAGCGGCTCTGGCACGGGAGCGGGGGTGACGGACACGGCCGTCACTCTACGCGTCTTCAGGGTTCTCCTCCGCCCTCGCGCCTAGAATCGCAAGGTCAACACTCACGCGCAGCCGGCGTCGCCGGCGCTCGAGGAAGACTTCTGATGACCGTGACCACCCCCGAGAGCGGTTTCCGTGCGCGCCTGCGGCGCCTCACCCGCGGAACCGTGGTCTTCGCGATCGCTCTGAGCGCCACAGGACTCGGCGCGGGCAGCGCGATGGCGGCCGACGGGGCGGATGCCGACGACGAATCGGTCGACCTCGTCATCTCCGCCGGCACCCGCGGCACGGTCGCCCCCGGCAGTGCGACCTCGGCCTCGGTGACGGTTCGCAATGACACCGAGTCCGCCGTGTCCGACGGCCGCGTGGTCGTGGAGCTCGGCAGCGCGCCGCTCGGCGACGATGCCGCGCTGGGCGACTGGCTCGACACCGGCGAGATCGACGGCGAGTTCGCCTCGCTCGGATCCGACACCACAGAGCCGGTCGCGGCCGGCTCCTCGACGACGACGGTCATCCCGGTCTCGCAGGAGAGCCTGGGCGAGCTCGCACCGGGCGTCTATCCTCTGCGCGCCACCCTGAGCGACGCGACGGCCGACGGCGCGGATGCGCGTTCGTCGCGAGACGTCACGTCCGCGGGCGTGCTCGTGGTGACCGAGACCACCACGACGCAGACGGTCGTGATCGTGCCGATCACCGCGACTCCGGAGGTCGAGGCGCTTCTCACGGCCGACGAGCTCTCCGCCCTCACTGCCACCGACGGTGCGCTCACCGCCCAGCTCGACGGAGTGGCGGGCACCACGGCCGTCGTCGCCGTCGATCCGTCCATCCCCGCGGCCATCAGGGTCCTCGGCACGGACGCGCCCGCGAGCGCCGTCGAGTGGCTGGACCGCCTCGAGAGCCTCCCGAACGAGCGGTTCGCGCTGCAGTTCGGCGATGCGGATGCCGCGACGCAGGCGAGCGCCGGGCTGACGACGCTCCTGCAGCCGACCACCCTCGCGAACTTCCTCGACCCGACCCGGTTCGCCTCGGGCCCCGTCGCCACACCGGAGGCCCCGGCCACGCCGGCACCGACGCCGACCACCGGTCCGCAGCTTCCGGATGACGAGACCCTCCAGGCCATCGAGGGCGAGACGACCGGCATCCTCTGGCCGCGCGGCGAGGTATCGGCGGAGAACATCGCCGCGTTCGCGGGCTTCACCGGCGAGGGGGGCGCGACGATCCTGCCGTCGACCTCGCTGGAGGGCGGCTCCGGCGCGCACGCCATGGTCGGCGGCCACGAGGTGCTGGTGGCACACGCTGCGACATCCGATGCGCTCTCGCGAGTCGCTTCGGAGAACAGCGCCGCCGCGCGGCAGCAGGCGCTGGCCGAGGCGAGCGCCCACCTCTTCCTCGCGTCGCAGTCGTCCCCGTCCGCTCCCCTGCTCGTCGGCCTCGCCCGCGACGATACGCGCACCGCCGCCGCGCTGCGGGATGCGGTCTCCGCCGTCGACTCGTTCGGCTTCGGGCTGGAGGCACTTCGGGCGCTGCCTGCGGCCGAGGCGACGGTCGTCTCCGAGCCGGGCACGACGCGTGCTGCGTCGCTGAAGAGCCTGCTCGCCGACGAGCCGGCACTCGGCGCGTTCTCCACGATCCTCGCCGATCCGCAGGTGCTGCTGAGCCCTGAGCGCATCGAGCTGCTGCGCGCGATCACGGTCGGCTCGTCAGACACGGAGTTCTCGGCCGCGGTGACTGCCGAGAAGGCGGAGACCGGAGAGATCCTCGCCGCCGTCTCCATCCCTGAGTCGAGCACGATCCAGCTGCTCACCGCGAACGCCGACCTCCCCTTCCAGGTGCGCAACGACCTGCCGTGGCCGGTCACGATCGATCTGCACGTATCGCCGAGCGAACCGCGTCTCGACGTCGAACCCGTCACCACCGCGACGGTTCAGGGCAACACCAACAGCCGGATCAAGGTTCCGGTGTCCGCACGCGTCGGCAGCGGTGAGCTCGACCTGCGGCTCGAACTGTTCAGCCCCACCGGAGTGCGCATCGGTCAGACGGAGACCGTGCGCGTCGCGGTGCGGGCCGAATGGGAGACCATCGGCCTCGTCGTGTTCGGCAGCCTGATCGTCATCCTGATCGCCCTCGGCGTCCTTCGCACCGTGTGGCGGAAGCGGCAGGATGCGCAACCGCAGGTGAATGCGGATACCGATGCGGATGCCGGTTCGGAGACCGGTGCCGATGCCGCCGCCGAGGGCGCGAATGGGTAGCCTCGGGCGCGCGAGCGCCGTGCTCGCGGCCGGCACTCTGGTGTCCCGCATCACCGGTCTCCTGCGCAGCATCGTGCTCGTGGGCGTCGTCGGCTCGGTGAGCTCGGAGGCGGCCGACGCGTTCACCTACGCCAACCAGCTGCCGAACAGCGTCTTCCAGCTCATCTCGGTCGGCATCCTCACCGCCGTGATCGTCCCCCAGATCGTCAGGGCGACAGCGGATGCCGACGGCGGCAACGCCTTCATCTCGAAGCTGTTCACGCTCGGCACCGTCGTGCTCGTCGGCACCACGGCGCTCGCGACCGCGGCGGCCCCCTGGCTCGTGCACCTGGTCGCCGGCAGAGCCTCAGGAGATGTCCTGGCGCTCGCGACCGCACTGGCGTACTGGTGCCTGCCCCAGATCCTGCTCTACGGGCTCTACGCGCTCCTGGGTGAGGCGCTGAACGCCCGCCGGATCTTCGGCCCGTTCACCTGGGCGCCCGTCGTCAACAACATCGTCTCCATCGCGGGCTTCCTCGCCCTCGGTGCCGTCTTCGGCCCGGTGTCGACGGATGCCGCCGACTGGACCCCGGCGATGATCAGCACCCTCGGCGCCACCGCGACGTTCGGCATCGCGCTGCAGGCCGTCATCCTGCTGATCTTCTGGCGACGCACCGGGCTGGCGCTCAAGCCCGACTTCCGCTGGCGCGGCGTGGGGCTCGGCGCCGTCGGCAAGCTCGCCGGGTGGACCTTCCTGATGGCGTTCGTGAGCCTCGCGGCCGGCGTCCTGCAGGGCTTCATCGTCAGCGAGGCATCCGGTGCCGGCGCGTCCGTCACCGTCACGGCGAACGCGTGGCTGGTCTTCATGCTCCCCTACTCGGTGATCGTGCTGTCGATCGGGACGCCGTACTTCACGCAGATCAGCGAGCACGCCGCTGCGGGACGCGACGACGAGGTCCGAGCCGACATCGCCCGCAGCATCCGCACCCTGCTGTTCTTCATCGTCGCGGCGATCGCGGCCGTCGCCGCCGCCGCGATTCCCGCCTCCCGCGTCTTCACGCGCTCGGCCGACGACGCGCAGGCCGCCGCCCTGGTGCTGCTCTGCTATCTGCTGGGCCTGCTGCCGCTCACGATCCTGTTCATCGTCCAGCGCACGTTCTACGCGTACGACGACACCCGCACCCCGTTCTGGTTCACGATGTTCCAGTGCGCCGTCATCGTCGCGACGGCGCTGGGGGCGTGGGGCCTGCTCGAGGCCGGGGTCATCCCGATCACCGCTCTCGCCGCGGCCGTGGCGCTCGGCCAGTCGATCGCGAGCATCCTGCAGACGCTCGTCGCGAGCTGGCTGCTGCATCGCAAGATCGGCGGCCTGCAGATCCGCTCCTGGATGCGCTCGATCGGACGCTTCGCGATCGCCGCGATCCCGGCCGGCCTCGCCGGGTGGGGCGCGTTCCTGCTCCTCGGCGGCGCCACGGGATGGACCACCAGCGGGCAGGTTCTCGGGGCCGTGGGTGCGGCGATCATCGCCGCCGTCGTCGTGATCGTCTACCTCGGCATCCTCGCCCTCCTGCGTGCCCCAGAGCTCAAGGTCGCCGGCACCCTGATCCGGCGGTTCCTGCCGGGACGCTGACCGCCGACACGCGGGAATGACCCGCGGTTACCATTGGTTGAAGCAACCGAGCGTCTTCCGACGCCCCGGCACCACCGCCACCGCCCCAAGCACGGAGAGCACATGCGTCAGGTCATCATCATCGGCTCCGGCCCCGCCGGATTCACCGCCGCCATCTACGCGGCGCGCGCGAACCTCAAGCCGCTGCTCATCGCGAGCTCGGTGGAGGTCGGCGGCGAGCTGATGAACACCACCGAGGTGGAGAACTACCCCGGATTCCCCGAGGGCATCCAGGGTCCCGAGCTGATGGCCAAGTTCCAGGAGCAGGCCGAGCGGTTCGGCACCGAGGTGCTCTACGACGACGTGGTCGAGCTCGAGCTCGACGGCCCGGTGAAAACGGTCAAGCTGGGCAGCGGCGCGGTGCACGAGACGCAGACGCTGATCTACGCGACCGGATCCGCCTACCGCAAGCTCGAGATCGAGGGCGAGGAGCGCCTCTCCGGCTACGGAGTCTCCTGGTGCGCCACGTGCGACGGATTCTTCTTCCGCGAGAAGGCCATCGCCGTCGTCGGCGGCGGCGACTCGGCGATGGAGGAGGCCACCTTCCTGACCCGCTTCGCGTCGAAGGTGTACGTCATCCACCGCAAGGACACGCTGCGCGCCTCCAAGATCATGCAGGAGCGCGCGTTCGCGAACGAGAAGATCGAGTTCGTCTGGAACAGAGAGGTCGCCGAGATCCTGGGCGGCGATTCCGTGTCGGGCGTGCGGCTGCGGTCGACCGACGACGGCACGCTCAGCGAGCTGGAGCTCGACGGCCTGTTCATCGCGATCGGCAACGACCCGCGCACGCACCTCGTGCACGACAAGCTGAAGCTGACCGCCGAGGGCACGATCTGGGTCGACGGCCGCACCTCGGTGACCTCGGTGCCCGGTGTCTTCGCCGCCGGCGACGTCATCGACCCGACCTACCGCCAGGCGATCACCGCAGCCGGCTCCGGAACAGTCGCCGCCCTCGACGCCGAGCATTTCCTCGCGGATCTCGAGGATGCCTCGGTGGAGGTCCCCGCCGCGGAGGCGGCCGAGATCATCACCGCCTGACGGCGCCCGGGAACACTTTCCGTCCTCCGGCTGTTGTAGTCGGCGAACCTCGAATCAAGGAGAACTCTGATGACTGCAAAGGCGACGAGCCAGGCGACCTGGGAGCAGGACGTGCTGCAGGCCGAAGGCCCCGTGCTGGTGGACTTCTGGGCCGAGTGGTGCGGACCGTGTCGCATGGTCTCACCGGTGCTGGACGAGATCCAGGCCGACAACCCCGACAAGATCACCATCCTCAAGCTGAACGTGGACGAGAACCCGCAGCTGGCGATGGAGTACCAGATCACCTCCATCCCCGCGATGAAGGTCTTCCAGGGCGGTGAGGTCAAGACGACCATCATCGGCGCCAAGCCGAAGTTCGCCCTCGAGCAGGACCTCGCCGCTTTCATCGGCTGAGACCCCCGCCGCGATTCTCCAGAGCCGTCCCCTCCGTCAGGAGGGGGCGGTTCTTCGTTCGGGAGGCGACTCGTTTCAGGGTGCGCTTCGTTCAGGATGCGACTGACGGATCCCAGCGCCGATGACGCTGCTTCTCGTCGAGAAGACCCCACACTGCGGGGGTGAGCTCCGGGTACTCCAGCGCGATCTGGCGCAGCACCCGGTAGTGGCGCGCCTCGTTCGGGCGCACGCCGTCGTTCGCCATGATGTTGTCGGCGCGGAGCAGGTAGACGACGAGTTCGTCTACGCTCGGCAGCTCCTCCATGAAGTCCCACGGGTCCTCTCCCCCGAGAAGACGCTCCTGGATGAGCACGGCGAGTTCGTCCGCAGCCTCGGCGCGCAGCACCTCGAGGCTGGCACGGCGGGGAACGGACTCGGTCATGAGTCCAGCCTACGCGCGCGGCGCGCGGCGGCGGCGCTCCACCCGCGCATCGTCGCTCATCTCCTCGAGCTCCTTGCCCTTGGTCTCGGCGACCTTGAAGTACACGAAGAAGAACGACAGCAGCGCGAAGAACGCGTAGAAGCCGTACGCGAAGGTCAGGCCGATCTCGGCGAACGCCGGGAACGTCGTCGAGATGAAGAAGTTGGCCGCCCATTGCGCGGCGGCGGCGACGGCGAGCGCACCGGCGCGGATCGAGTTCGGGAACATCTCGCCCAGGAGCACCCAGACAAGCGGACCCCACGTGGCGCCGAAGAACACCACGAAGGCGTTCGCGCAGATGAGCGCGACCGTCGCCCACGGATCCGGAAGCGTGACCGCTCCCTGGGCGTCGAGCTCGCCGAAGGAGAATGCGAGCGACATCAGCCCCAGCGAGACCGCCATGCCGATCGACCCGACCATGAGCATCGGCCGCCGCCCCACCCTGTCGACCAGGAGGATCGCCACGATCGTCACGGCGATGTTCGTCACCGAGGTGATGACCGTGATCACCAGCGCCTGCGCCTCGCCGAACCCGACCGACTGCCACAGCGTGGTCGAGTAGTAGAAGATCACGTTGATGCCGACGAACTGCTGGAAGACGGAGAGCAGGATGCCGACCCACACGACGGGCTTGAGGCCGAAGCGGTGTCCCCGGAGGTCCCGGAGCGACTCGGAGCGCTCGGTGTTGATGGTGCCGGTGATCTCCGCGATCTTGGCCTTCACGTCCACCGTGCCCGTGACGGTGCTGAGGACTTCCGACGCTCGCTCGATCTCCCCCCTGGCGACCAGGTAGCGAGGTGACTCCGGCAGCCGGAGAGACATGACCCCGTAGACGACGGCGGGGATCGCCTCCGCGATGAACATCCATCGCCATGCCGTGAGTCCCCACAGCGGCGCCGCGGCTTCGCCGGCTATGCCCGCGAGCAGCGCGTCAGACAGCAGCGCGACGAAGATGCCGGTCACGATCGCGAGCTGCTGGAGCGAACCCAGGCGTCCGCGGATGTGTGCGGGAGACACCTCCGCGATGTAGGCGGGTGCGATGACGGATGCCGCGCCCACCCCGAGGCCCCCGACGACACGCCAGACGATCAGGTCGATGACGCCGAACGCGAGTCCTGAGCCGACGGCGGAGAGGAAGAACAGCACCGCGGCCGCGACCATGACCGGGATTCGCCCGTACCTGTTCGCGATCGGGCCGGCGAACCAGGCTCCGACCGCACAACCGATCAGGGCCGACGAGACCGCGAAGCCCTTCAATCCCACGCCGAGGTCGAAGCCTGACACGTCGCCGGCCAGCGCGTCGACCGCGCCGTTGATCACCGCCGTATCGAAGCCGAAGAGGAACCCTCCGAGAGCCGCCGCGATGCTGACCGCGACCACCCGTCCCTGGATACCGGCTGGAGTCTGAACCCGTGACATGACATCCCCCTCATCGTCGAGTTGACGTGAGTCTAGGGGAGGCTTCTGCCCCGCAGGGGGTGGATTCAGCTGCGGCCGTAGCCCTCTTCGCCGATCTCCTCGAGAATGCGGTTCAGATCCTGGATCGACGCGAAATCAATTGTGACCTGGCCTTTGCGAGCACCGAGAGAGACCTTCACCCGGGTGTTCAGGCGATCGCCAAGTTTTCCGGCGACCTCGTCGAGGTACGCGCGGCGAGCACCTGGGGTCGGCTTCGGGGAGCGCCCCGGCGCTGCCGGTTCGGCCTTGGCCGCGACCTCGGTGGCACGCACCGAGAGGTCTTCGTTGACGACCTTGTCGGCCAGGCGCTGCATGGCCTCGGGTGTGTCCAGGCTGAGGATCGCGCGTGCGTGACCTGCGGTCAGGACGCCGGCGGCGACCCGCTGCTGGACAGGCACGGGCAGCTTGAGCAGGCGGATCGTGTTGCTGATCTGCGGGCGGGAGCGGCCGATGCGAGTTGCCAGCTCCTCCTGCGTGATCCCGAAGTCCTCGAGCAGCTGCTGGTAGGCGGATGCCTCTTCCAGCGGGTTCAGCTCGGAGCGGTGCAGGTTCTCGAGGAGCGCGTCGCGGAGCAGGTCTTCATCCGCGGTGTCGCGCACGATCGCCGGGATCATATCGAGGCCCGCCTCGCGTGCCGCACGGGTACGACGCTCGCCCATGATGAGCTCGTAGGCGCCGTCGTTGTTCTTGCGGACGACGACCGGCTGCAGCACCCCGAACTCGCGGACGCTGTGCACGAGTTCGGCGAGATCATCCGAGTCGAAGTGGGTACGCGGCTGCCGCGGGTTCGGCACGATGTCGTTCGGGTTCACCTGGACCAGGTGGATGCCGGGGACCGCCTCCAGCGCCGGGCCCTCGACCACGATCGAGGCCTCGGAGATCGGCCGGAGGTTCGCGCCGGGGAAGAAGACGTCCACCGGGCGTTCCGCCTGGTCAGCGGTGGGGATGAGGGCGCCGATCCCCCGGCCCAGTCCAGTGCGCTTCGCCATCATTTCTCCTTGCTCTGCGTCGCCGTTCGCGACGCGATCTCGACGGCGGCCTCACGATAGGCGACTGCGCCGGCGGACTGCCCATCGTAGGCGATCACGGTCTGTCCGAAACTCGGTGCCTCCGACACCCGCACGGAGCGCGGGATGACGGTGTTCAGGACCTGGTTCGGGAAGTGGTTGCGCACCTCGTCGGCGACCTGCTGTGCGAGGCGCGTGCGTCCGTCGAACATCGTCAGCAGGATCGTGGAGAGGTGGAGTGCGGGGTTGAGGTGCTTCTGGATCATCTGGATGCTGCCGAGCAGCTGGCTGAGACCCTCGAGTGCGTAGTACTCGCACTGAATCGGGATGAACACCTCGGATGCCGCGGTGAAGGCGTTGATCGTCAGCAGCCCCAGCGACGGAGGGCAGTCGATGATGACGAAATCCATCCGGTTGTGCTCGAGGTAGTCCAGCAGCGCGCGCCGCAGGCGGTGCTCTCTGGCGACCTGCGCGACGAGCTCGATCTCGGCGCCGGCGAGATGGATCGTGCTGGGGGCGCAGAAGAGGTTCTCGTCCTCCGGGCTCTGCTGCACGATGTCAGCGAGCGGAAAGTCCTCGATCAGCACGTCGTAGACGCTCGGGACATCGGAACTGTGCGGCACTCCCAGGGCAGTGGAGGCGTTGCCCTGCGGATCGAGGTCGATCACGAGGACCTTGGCGCCGAGGCCGGCGAGGGCGGATGCGATGTTGACCGCTGTCGTGGTCTTACCCACCCCGCCCTTCTGGTTCGAGACCGTCAGGATCCGGGTGTCGCCACCGAACTCGACCTCTACGGCTTCCAGCACCTTGCGGCGAGCTGAAAGGTCTGCGAGTTCCCGTGCGAGGGGTGTATCCATCCCGAAGCTGCTCGGTGATGCCTTTTCGGATTGTTTCACGTGAAACATCCACTCCTTTCGGGGCCGTGTTCCACTCTAATCGCAATGAGGGACGTTACTTGGCGAGGGGTGCTGGTTTCGCTGTGCGCTTCACGGCGGGCTCCGGGATGCTCCTCCTCACTCGCAGAGCGGGGACCCTCCCGCTTCGCGGGCCCCTCCCGGTGCTCGTTCGGAGGACATCCCCGCGCCCTGACACCTCGCGGTTCAAACCCCAGGTTCCCCCACCGGTCGTTGAGCGAGCGCAGCGAGACGAAACGTGCACTCAGCAGCGTCCTCGCGCAGTCCAACACCTTGCGAGACCTCCGCACCGCCCGCCTCCACTTCGACGGCCTACAGCTGTCACCACTTGTGGTTGAGTGCGTCCACTCCATCCATCGATGTTTCACGTGAAACATCGACCTAGTACACCGGAACCCGAGCGATCACCAGACTCGAGGCCTCCCTACTAGGAGCACCAACGACCGGGTAGCCCACCGGTCCCGTTTCCGCCGTGCCCACTTGGTCACCGATTGAGCGGAACGAGACGAAACGCTTCAGAAAGCACGAATCACCGCCGGATACCTCCACCCCCGGATCCACGACACCGCTGACCCTTTAGCTCCCCTGCGGGTCCTTGAGCAAGCGCAGCGAGAACTGACGAATCCGAGCGGATGGATCTCGCGTCGATGTTTCACGTGAAACATCGATCTTGAGCCGCTGAACCCGATGCGCAGGCATCATCTGCTCGACGACTCAATGAGTCGGTCAGAGAGTACGAAACCCTCGCGTGGGCCTCGATCGCGTCAGTCGACCACCGAGCCCGCAGAGAGCAGGGATGTTTCACGTGAAACATCCCTGTCGAGAACTGCCCGGGG
The DNA here is from genome assembly GCF_017355365.1 of Microbacterium sp. SD291. Classification (GTDB taxonomy): domain Bacteria; phylum Actinomycetota; class Actinomycetes; order Actinomycetales; family Microbacteriaceae; genus Microbacterium. The sequence goes on from NZ_JADIJR010000009.1 coordinate 27,272, forward strand.
AAGTATCCGACATCGAGGGGTTCATGCCCACGGTGTGCGGCATCAATCTCCCAATCCGCGAGTGACTTCACTCAGCAGCAGAAAGCCCCCCTCCGCCACGCTGGAAGTCGAGGTCACGCCCCATCTGGTTGCTCAATCCCAATCAGACAGACCCGTTCGATCGCCGTATCCTGCGAATCGCCGACGTCGCTCCAAACGCATTCTCCCCATTGCCGCGCGGCCGCGCCCATGACGCCGCATGGACCGCACCGCGTCTACTCAGCACTCTTCTCGATGTTTCACGTGAAACATCCCCAACCCCCACTCATCACGCCTTTTACATGCACGACGCCGAGCAGCGCGACGCGAGGTGGGCGGATCGCACGAGAAAGCAGAGCTGGCATCGAGGTAGACAGTCAAGTGATCAGCATCGATGTTTCACGTGAAACATGACGACTGGATACCACTGCCTCACCTCTCTTCCTTCAGCGACCATCCTCCGTCCGCTGCAGTCGTCGAGCGCAGCGAGACGCTGACCTATCCCACATGAAGAAGGTCGACAGTCGGGACGCATCAACGTCATGGTCCGCGCACGCCAGGGCGCAGGGATGTCCTCCGAATGAGCATCGGGGGGGCCCGCGAAGCGGGAGGGTCCCCGCTCTGCGAATGAGGAGGAGCATCCCGGAGCCCGCCGCGAAACTACAGCACCCCAAGGGCTCACCGATGTTTCACGTGAAACATCGGCGCGCCAGAACTACCGAACCGTAGCCCGAACCACTCGCGTCGTCTCCGGCAGAACACCCTCGCCGAGCACCTCGACGCGCACATCAGACAGCCGGAACTTCTTGATCTGCTTCTGTGCCGCTTCGATCTCGTTCTCCGCGTTCATACCCTTGAGCAGGGTGAGCTCTCCCCCGTCGCGCACGAGCGGAGCAGTGAGTGGGATGAGCGTGCGCAGCGCGCTGACGGCACGGGCGGTGACGACGTCGAAGCCGTCAGGCCTGCGGACTTCCTCGGCACGTGCGCGCAGCACCTCGACGTTCGTGAGGCCGAGAGCGTCCACCTGCTCGTTGAGCCAGTTGACGCGACGCTCCATCGGCTCGACCAGTGTCCACTGCACGTCAGGGCGCGCGATCGCAAGCACGATTCCGGGGAGTCCAGCGCCGGAGCCGATGTCAGCGACCGCTCCGTGGAAGAGCGGCGCGGCGATGACGCTGTTCAGGATGTGACGTGTCCACAGGCGAGGCAGTTCGAGCGGACCGATCAGTCCGCGCTCCTCACCCTCGCGCGCCAGCGCCTCTGTGAAGGCGCGTGCTGCATCGATACGCTCGCCGAAGAGCTCTGCGGCGACAGACGGCTCGCTCTCGACCTGGCTCAGATCTGCGTTCTCAGTCATGTTTCACGTGAAACATCAGCGACGGCGGAGAACCGTGTGACGGTCCGCGCCTTCACCGTACGACTCCGAGACCAGACCCTGGTCTGCCGCGATGTCGTGCACGAGCTTGCGCTCATAGCTGGACATGGCGGGCAGCGACGCCTGCGAGGCGCCCTCGTCGAGCTTCGCCGCAGCGGCGTTGACCAGGGTCTCCAGCTGTCGTCGACGCGTGTCGCGGGATCCGCCGATGTCGAGGATGAGCCTCGAGAAGGAGCCCGTCGAGTTCTGAACAGCCAGGCGCGTGAGCTCCTGGAGAGCCTGCACTGTGTCGGGGGCGGAGAGCAGAGCGAGCCCGTCTCCTTCAGCCTCGATCGAGACGTATGCCCTGCCCTGGCGGACATCGAGGTTCAGGTCCCCGTCGATGTCGGCGATGTCCAGCAGCTCCTCGAGGTAGTCCGCGGCGACGTCGCCCTCGTTCTCCAGCTGAGCCACGGTCGGCTCGACGACCTCGGTCACGTTCTCGCTCATGATGCGCTGCCCTTCTTCTTCGCGCGCTTCTTGCCCACAGGCTGCTGACGCTTCGGTGCCTCTGCCTTGGCGCGCTCCGCGGCTTCCAGCATCCGCCGCTGCTCTGCCTCGTACACCGACATCGGCACGACCTTGCCGGACGAGTCGATCGCCTTGCCCTTGCGTGCCAGTCGCTCCTCGCGAGCCTTGGCCGCCTCGGAACCGGGCGTCGGCATCTCACGGATGACGAGGAACTGCTGGCCCATGGTCCACAGGTTCGAGACGAACCAGTAGACGACGACGCCGAGCGGGAAGAACACACCCGAGAAGATGAAGCCCAGCGGCAGCACGTAAAGCATGATCTTCTGCATCTGGTACGCCTGGCCGGTCTTGGCCTCTGGCGACAGGTTCTTCGAGATGATCTGCAGCTGCGTGAAGAACTGCGACACGATCATCAGCACGACGAGGACGACGAGGATGACGATCGCGACCGTGTTGCCGGTGTCCACCGCGTTGCCGAGCGTCTCGTGCAGCGAGGCCACGCCGAACAGCTTGGCGTCGTAGAACTCCTGGGTCAGATCATTGTTGAGCAGCCCCACGCCGGAGAACGCCGGATCCAGCTTGATCTTCTGCACGTCGTTGAGCACGCTGAACAGCGCGAAGAAGATGGGCATCTGCACCAAGAGCGGAAGGCAGCTCGACATCGGCGTCGTGCCGTGCTTCTTGTACAGCGCCATCGTCTCGCGGCTCATCGCCTCACGAGACAGCTGATCCTTCTTGCCGCGGTACTTCTCCTGTACTTTTCGCAGTTCAGGAGCGATTTCCATCATCTTGCGCTGGCTCTTGATCTGCTTCACGAAAAGCGGGATCAGCGCGGCGCGCACGACGATGACGAGCCCGACGATCGACAGCACCCAGGTGATTCCGGACGCTGCGGAGAGACCCATCGTGGTGAACAGCCAGTGCCATGCGACGAGGATGAGCTCGACCATCCACTTCAGCGGCCAGAGGATGGTGCCGATCAGGTCGAACCCCCCGGCGGCAGGAGCCGGCGAGGGTGTGGAACTGGCGAACAGAAGGTCAAGACCCACCGATCAGTCCTTTCGGGCAGGGACGACGAAACCGTGTTCGGTCAGGTCGTAGCGGAAGTGTTCGTGCGGGCGGACGTCATCGACGCCGCCGCGAGTCCAGGGGTTGCAACGGAGGATGCGCCACGCGGAGAGCACTGCTCCCCTGAGGGCGCCGTGCTGTTGCACCGCACCTACAGCGTAAGCGGAACACGATGGGTAGTACGCGCAGACATCTCCGTACATCGGGGAGATCACCTTGCGGTAGCCGGCCAGGAATCCGAGGACCAGATTGCGAGGCAGCAGCGGGATGCTGCGGAGGAGATCACCCGACTGCAGATGGGCTGTCCCGAGCGACGACGCCGGCAGGGCGCTCATTCCGAGACCCGTGCGAGCCGGCCGAGGCAGCGGTGCACATCCGCGCTGAGGTCGGCGTAGCTGGCGGTCGCGGATGCAGGAAGGGCACGGATGACGACATCCGTGCCCTCGGGAACGCGCGCGAGCGCTTCCGCGCACACGGCTTTGAGCCGCCGGCGGACGGTGTTGCGCACCACGGCGGTCCCCACTTGCTTGCTGATGATGAAGCCGAACCTCGCGGCCCTGCTCTCGCCCGTCGACAGCATCGACGTGACGACGCGCGCCCCGCCACAACGGGATCCGCGTCGAACGACCAGTCGATAGTCGCTCCCGCGGGTCAGCCGAAACGGGCGGGCGAGCACAGCGGCTTACGCGGAGAGCTCGGTGCGGCCCTTCGCGCGACGTGCCGCGAGGATGCCGCGGCCGGCGCGGGTGCGCATGCGGGCGCGGAAGCCGTGCTTCTTGGCGCGACGACGGTTGTTGGGCTGGAAGGTGCGCTTGCTCATGGAATCACTCCGGGAATGCTGCCACCGGAATCATTTCGACCGGAGACATAGGGATCTGCCGTTCAGGCATAAGTCAACCGATTAAGGGTACGTCTTACCGGCACGCAGAGCAAATCTGCGCGCTTCCCGGTCAGCACTCCCGTTCCTACCGCACAGCCATTATCCACAACCCGCTGTTCTGTCTCAGGAGCAACACGCGCGCGGATTCTCAAGGGCAGGTTGCCGTTCACAGCCGGGGTGACTACCGTGGCATCCGAAGTTATCCACAGGGGGGAAGCGTCTCAGACGTCCCTCCGCCGATCCCGCCCGGAGCGTCATGTCATCACCTGCCCAGCCCGACGTTCCGATCTGGACCACGGTGCAGGACCTCCTCGAGGCGGACGACCGGGTCACGCCGCAGCTCCAGGGTTTCCTGAGCCTTGCGGTCCCCGCGGGTGTGATGGCAGCGACGCTCTACCTCGAGGTGCCCAACGATCTCACCGCCGCGCAGATCAACAAGCGCCTGCGGCTGCCGATCATGGAGGCGCTCTCCCACATCGGCGACGAGGTCACCTCGTACCGCGTCGTGGTGAACCACGAGCTTGCGGAGCAGCCGAACGCTCCCATCGCCGTCCCCGACTACGGGCGGCAGGAGACGACGATGCGGTCGGAGTCTCCGATGGAGCAGCCGACCCCGATCCGCCATGAGTCGCGCCTCAACCCGAAGTACACCTTCGACAACTTCGTCATCGGCCAGTCGAACAGGTTCGCGCACGCAGCGGCCGTCGCGGTGGCCGAGGCGCCGGCCAAGGCGTACAACCCGCTCTTCATCTACGGCGACTCGGGTCTGGGCAAGACGCACCTGCTCCATGCGATCGGCGACTACGCCCAGTCCCTGTATGCAGGCGTCAAGGTGAGGTACGTCTCCAGCGAGGAGTTCACGAACGACTTCATCAACTCGATCGCGAACAATCGCGGCGCGGCCTTCCAGGCCCGCTACCGCGAGGTCGACATCCTCCTCATCGACGACATCCAGTTCCTGCAGGGCCGGGCGGAGACGCAGGAGGCGTTCTTCCACACCTTCAACACGCTGCACGACCACAACAAGCAGGTCGTGATCACCAGCGATGTCGCGCCGAAGCTCCTCACCGGATTCGAGGACAGGATGCGCAGCCGCTTCGAGTGGGGTCTGATCACGGATGTGCAGGCGCCCGACCTCGAGACGAGGATCGCGATCCTCCGCAAGAAGGCGCAGAGCGAGTCGCTGCACATCCCGGACGAGGTGCTCGAATACATCGCCACGGTCGTCTCGTCGAACATCCGCGAGCTGGAGGGCGCCCTGATCCGGGTATCGGCCTTCGCCAGCCTGAACCGCTCGGCTCTGGACATCTCCCTCGCGCAGACAGTTCTGCGGGACATCATCGACACGGCCGAGGACAACATCATCTCGCCGACCGACATCATCACCGCCACCGCGCAGTACTTCAAGCTGACCGTCGACGACCTGTACGGCTCGAGCCGGTCGCAGCAGATCGCGACCGCGCGCCAGATCGCGATGTACCTGTGCCGTGAGCGGACCAGCCTCTCGCTGCCGAAGATCGGCCAGCTGTTCGGCAACCGCGACCACACGACCGTCATGTACGCGTACAAGAAGATCAGCGAGCTCATGAAGGAGCGCCGGTCGATCTACAACCAGGTGACCGAGATCACCACGCAGCTCGGTCGTCGCTGACGCGACGCACCTCCAGGAAGGGGGGCACGGCATCCGAAAAAGGACGCCGTGTCCCCCTTTCGGTCGACTTGACGGGCATCCGCGGCATCCGATAAATGCGTCTATGCACATGTGGATAACCTGTGGATGAATCCGGATGAGATCGGGACGAATGTGGGCCGATCGCTCCAACCTGTGGATAACTGCGACACCTCGATCAGGGCGGCGGATGCTCTCAACCCCCGGATTCCTCAGGGATTCCACAAGTGACAGTCGTGTAGTTCCTTACTCGCGTCTGCTTTCCACCGAGTTATCCACAGTATCCACAGCGGTTAACACCGTTAAGTAATCCAGTCATTCAAGGGGCGATCCGATCACCAGACGGTGGGGAGAACCCGGCCGGACGCCGGATTGGCATCGGCGTACGGAATCACGGGAGTGTGGGGCTAGCATGGGAAGCCCTGCACCGGCAGGACCGACGACGACGCGTCGCAGAACGACGACAAGGGAGCACCCGTGAGGTTTCAGGTCAACCGCGATGTCTTCAGCGAGGCTGTGTCCTTCGTCGTCAAGCTGCTCCCGCAGCGCAACCCTCAGCCAATCCTCGCCGGTGTGCTGATCGAGGCCGACGGCTCAGGCCTGACGCTCTCCGCCTTCGACTACGAGGCATCGGCACGGACCACGATCGAGGCCACGGTCGACAACCCAGGCACGATCCTCGTCCACGGCCGGCTGCTGTCGGACATCGCGAGCCGCCTTCCGAACGCTCCGATCGAGATCGCCGTCGAGGACGACGGCGGGATCTCGGTCACCTGCGGCTCGGCCCGGTTCACCCTGGCCGCCATGCCGGTCGAGGAATACCCGTCGATCCCCGAGGTCTCCGGCGCATCCGGCGTGGTGCCGGCCGACGACTTCGGAACCGCGATCTCGCAGGTCGGCTTCGCCGCATCGCGCGATGACGTCACTCCGGTGCTCACGGGTGTCCAGCTCGAGGTCTCGGGCCAGAGCCTGAGTCTCGTCGCCACCGACCGCTACCGCGTCTCGCTTCGCGACGTGCCGTGGGACGGTGCGTCCGTGGAGTCCAGCGCGCTGGTCCCGGCCCGCACGCTCCTCGAGGTCGGCAAGACCTTCGGGCACGCCGGCACGATCCAGGTCGCGTTCTCCGGCGCTGGCGACCGCGAGATCATCGCTTTCACCGCGGGCAACAAGACCGTCACTTCGCTGCTGATCAAGGGCAACTTCCCGCCGGTGCGTCGTCTTTTCCCCGAGCAGACCGACCACTACGCGGTCGTCAACACCGCCGACCTGATCGAGGCCGTCCGCCGCGTGTCGCTGGTGCTGGATCGTGCCGCACCGCTGCGGTTCACGTTCTCAAGCGACAGCGTGACGATGGATGCCTCTGGCAGCGAGCACGCCCGCGCATCCGAGTCGGTCGACGCCATCCTGCACGGCGGCGACGAAGTCACTCTGGGCCTGAACCCGCAGTACCTGATCGAGGCGCTCGGCGCAGTCAAGAGCGAGTTCGTCCGCGTGACGTTCACGTCGAGCGACAATGCGAACAAGCTCAGCCCGGTTCTCATCACGAGCCAGACCTCGGTCGACAAGGCCGGTCTCGACTCGTTCAAGTACCTCCTGCAGCCGAACCTCCTCCTCCGCTGACCCGGCTCCGGCGTCAGCCCAAGATCGGATGCCGTCGCCGGCACGTCAGGGCGCAGGGATGCTCTCGGGAGCGAGCATCGGGAGGGGCCCGCGAAGCGGGAGGGAACCCGCTCTGCGAGCGAAGAGAGCATCCCGGAGCCCGCCGTCAAGCACCAGGACAGAGACTGTCAGCCCCCACGACTAGGCTGACTCCGTGATTGTGGAACACCTGAGCCTGGTCGATTTCCGCAATTACGCGACCGCCGAACTCGCTCTGCACCGCGGTCCGAACGTGCTGGTGGGCCGCAACGGTCAGGGCAAGACGAACCTCGCCGAAGCTCTGGTCTTCCTTGCGACACTCGGCTCGCACCGCGTGTCGTCGGACGCGCCGATGGTGCGCGACGGCCAGGAGTACGCGATCATCCGGGTGCGGCTCTCGCACGGTGAGCGCCGGGTACTCGCCGAGGTGCAGCTGAACCGGCAGGGCTCGAACAAGGCGCGCATCAACGGATCCCCGTCGAAGACGAATGAGCTCCCCCGCTACGCGCACGTCGTGCTGTTCGCGCCGGAGGACCTGCAGATCGTCCGCGGCGATCCGTCTGCGCGGCGGAGGTTCGCGGATCAGCTGCTGATCCAGCGCGCTCCTCGCCTCTCGGCGGTCCTCGCCGACTACGACCGGGTGCTCAAGCAGCGCACCGCACTGCTGAAGTCCGCTCGGGCGCGCGGCATCCGCGGTGAGGGACTCAGCACGCTGGAGGTGTGGGACGACAAGCTCGTCGCGCTCGGTTCCGAGATCATCGCGGCGCGTCAGCAGCTGGTCGGCGATCTGCAGCAGCCGGTCGCCGATGCGTATGCCGCGATCGCCGGCGCCGACCACCAGCCGCAGCTCGAATGGGCGCTCTCGGTGCGAGGTGGTGACCCCGAAGAGGGGGAGCCGGCCACGGAATCCGTCCCTGACCGGGCGAACATCGCCGAGATGTTCCGCGCTTCCCTGCTCGCCAAGCGCGCCCAGGAGCTCGACAGAGGGCTCACGCTCACCGGCCCGCATCGCGACGACCTGATCCTGCGGGTGCGCGGACTCCCGGTCAAGGGCTACGCCTCGCACGGCGAATCGTGGTCGATCGCGCTCGCGCTGCGGCTCGCGTCGGCCGAGCTGCTCCGCAGCGAATCCCCCGCAGGAGACCCGGTCCTCATCCTCGACGACGTGTTCGCGGAGCTTGATGCCGACCGGCGTCAGCGACTCGCGTCCCTCACCGCCGGCTACGAGCAGGTGGTGGTGACGGCGGCCGTGGAGGAGGATATCCCCGAGGTGCTGCACGCCCACGTGGTGCGGATCAGCGCCGGCACGATCAGCGATGAGCGGGAGGTGACGGATGACTGAGACCACGACTCCCGCGGCCGCGCCGGCCGCCGATGCGCCCGAGACCGTCGCGACGTACCTCCGGCTGCGAGGGCTGCAGCCGAGCTCGAAGACCTGGAAGCGCAAGCGCCGCATCGTCACGGATGACGACAACGCACCCTTCACGCCTGGGCGCGACCCCGGTGCCCTCGGCGCGGTGCTCGACAAGCTGAGCCGCGATTCCGGCTGGCAGATCACGCTGGCCCGCGAGGACCTGGTGCGGCAGTGGGCGGATCTTGCCGGCGCCGACACCGCGAAGCACTCCGAGCCGGTGTCGCTCGAGCGCGGCCTGCTCACCGTGAAATGCGATTCGACGGCCTGGGCGAAGAACCTCCAGTACATGCGAGGGACCATCCTCACCGAGATCGGCAGACGGTATCCGGATGCCGGTGTGCAGAATCTTCGCTTCATCGGACCGGACGTACCCTCCTGGAAATGGGGTCCCAGAGTCGTTCCAGGGCGGGGCCCGCGCGACACCTACGGGTAGGACACCATGCGAGGGGTCGGACACGCTCAGAGGGCCACACGCGGCCTCTGAGGCGCATATCGAGGCGAAATCCCGCTAGAATGGGAGTTCGTGATATCGATGTGGAGAATGCCCTCTGATGACGCCTGAATCCCCCGCTGACGAGCCGGAATCGACCACCGGGGGAACCCCCGCACCCAAGGCGAAGCAGCCCGGCGAGTACGGTGCAGACGAGATCCAGATCCTCGAGGGTCTGGAGGCCGTCCGCAAGCGCCCCGGTATGTACATCGGCTCCACCGGGCCGCGCGGTCTGCACCACCTGGTCTACGAGATCGTCGACAACTCGGTCGATGAGGCACTGGCCGGCTACTGCGACGCGATCCTGGTGACCCTGCTCGAAGACGGCGGCGTCCGCGTCGTCGACAACGGCCGTGGCATCCCGGTCGACCCGCACTCGTCCGACCCGTCTAAGTCGACCGTCGAGGTCGTGCTCACGATCCTGCACGCCGGCGGAAAGTTCGGCGGCGGCGGCTACGCCGTCTCCGGTGGTCTGCACGGCGTCGGATCCTCCGTCGTGAACGCGCTCTCCACCCGCTTCGAGGTCGCCATCCGGCGCCAGGGTCACGTCTGGCACCACAGCTTCGCGCACGGCGGCATCCCCCAGCAGGCGCTGGAGCGGGGAGCCGAGACCGAGGAGACCGGAACCGACATCACGTTCTGGCCGGACCCGGCGATCTTCACCGAGGGCGTCGAATTCGACTACGAGACGCTGCGCACCCGCTTCCAGCAGATGGCGTTCCTCAACAAGGGCCTGCGCATCGAGCTGCATGACGAGCGCGCCGGTCACACCGAGGTCATCGAGGAGGAGGGGACCAGCGTCGAGAAGCAGCGCAGCGACGTGTTCCTCTACGAGCGCGGCCTGGTCGACTACGTCGAGTACCTGAACAAGGTGCGCCACGCCGAGGTCGTCAACGACGAGATCATCGCGTTCGAGTCGGAGGACACCGAGCGCAAGATCTCACTCGAGGTCGCGATGCAGTGGACCACCTCGTACACGGAGAACGTGTTCACCTACGCGAACACGATCAACACGCACGAGGGCGGCACGCACGAGGAGGGCTTCCGCGCGGCGCTCACCACGCTGGTGAACAAGTACGCCCGTGCGAACAACCTCCTCAAGGAGAAGGACGACAACCTCTCCGGCGACGACGTGCGCGAGGGGCTCACCGCGGTGATCTCGATCAAGCTCGGCGAGCCGCAGTTCGAGGGGCAGACCAAGACCAAGCTGGGCAACACCGAGGCGAAGGCGTTCGTGCAGAAGGTCGTCGGCGATCAGCTCGGCGACTGGCTCGAGCGCAACCCCACGCAGGCGAAGAACGTCATCCGCAAGGCCATCGATGCGGCGACCGCCCGCATGGCCGCGCGCAAGGCGCGCGAGACGGCCCGCCGCAAGAGCGTGTTCGAGTCGGCTGCGATGCCGGACAAGCTCAAGGACTGCACCAGCAAGGACCCGTCGATCAGCGAGATCTTTCTCGTGGAGGGTGACTCGGCAGGCGGCTCCGCGGTGCAGGGACGAGACCCGCACACGCAGGCGATCCTGGCGCTCCGGGGCAAGATCCTCAATGTCGAGCGCGCGCGACTCGACAAGGCCCTCGGCAACAAAGAGGTCCAGGCGATGATCCAGGCCTTCGGCACGGGCATCGGCGAGGAGTTCGACATCGAGAAGGCGCGGTATCACAAGATCGTGCTGATGGCGGATGCCGACGTCGACGGCCAGCACATCACCACGCTGCTGCTCACGCTGCTGTTCCGCTACATGCGCGGGCTCATCGAGGCCGGATTCGTCTACCTCGCGATGCCGCCTCTGTACCGCCTCAAGTGGACGAACCAGCCGCACGAGTACGTGTTCAGCGACGCCGAGCGCGACGCCCTGCTCAAGCACGGCCTCGAGAACGGCAAGCGGATCCCGAAGGATGCCGGCATCCAGCGCTACAAGGGTCTCGGCGAGATGAACCCGAAGGAGCTGTGGGAGACCACGATGGATCACTCGACGCGCACACTGCGTCAGATCACGATCGAGGATGCCGCCGCCGCCGACGAGATCTTCAGCGTGCTGATGGGCGAGGACGTCGAGTCGCGACGCGGCTTCATCCAGCGCAATGCCAAGGACGTCCGCTTCCTCGACATCTAGACCAGCCTGGGTCCCTGAGCTTGTCGAAGGGCACCCGGACAAATCGAAATTGGGTTCCTGAGCCTGTCGAAGGGCAGCGACCCAGATCTGAACGACCGGAATCGAAACACACACATGACTGACGACATCCGCCCCGAGCCGGAGCACGACCACGGCAAGATCGACCAGGTCGACCTGCAGTCGGAGATGCAGCGCAGCTACCTCGACTACGCCATGGCCGTCATCGTGGGCCGTGCGCTGCCCGACGTCCGAGACGGACTGAAGCCGGTGCACCGCCGCGTGATCTACGGCATGTACGACGGCGGCTTCCGCCCTGACAAGTCGTTCTCGAAGTGCGCCCGTGTGGTCGGCGAGGTCATGGGCCAGTACCACCCGCACGGCGACTCGGCGATCTACGACGCCCTCGTCCGCCTGGTGCAGCCGTGGTCGCTGCGGTACCCGCTGGCCCTCGGCCAGGGCAACTTCGGCTCCCCCGGCAACATGGGCGCCGCAGCCCCGCGGTACACCGAGACCAAGATGGCCCCGCTCGCGCTCGAGATGGTGCGCGACATCGAAGAGGACACGGTCGACTTCCAGGACAACTACGACGGTCAGACCCAGGAGCCGACGGTCCTGCCCGCCCGGTTCCCGAACCTGCTGGTCAACGGCTCCGTCGGCATCGCGGTCGGCATGGCGACCAACATCCCGCCGCACAACCTGCGCGAGGTGTCTGCGGCCGCCCTCTGGGCGCTCGACAACCCCGGCATCAGCCGCGAGGAGCTGCTCGACGGCCTGATCCAGCGGGTCCCCGGTCCCGACTTCCCGACGGGTGCGCAGATCCTCGGCACCAAGGGCATCCACGAGGCGTACCGCACCGGACGCGGCTCGATCACGATGCGCGCGGTCGTCAGCGTCGAGGAGATCCAGGGCCGCACCTGCCTGGTCATCACCGAGCTGCCGTACCAGGTGAACCCCGACAACGTCGCGGTGAAGATCGGCGACCTGGCGCGTGACGGCAAGATCACCGGCATCGCCGACATCCGCGACGAGTCGTCCGACCGCACCGGTCAGCGTCTCGTCGTCGTCCTGAAGCGCGACGCGGTCGCGAAGGTCGTGCTGAACAACCTGTACAAGCACACGCAGCTGCAGGAGAACTTCGGCGCGAACATGCTCGCGATCGTCGACGGCGTGCCGCGCACCCTTGCGATCGACGGGTTCATCACGCACTGGATCACGCACCAGATCGAGGTGATCGTCCGCCGTACCCAGTACCGGCTGAACGAGGCCGAGAAGCGCATGCACATCCTGCGCGGGTACCTGAAGGCGCTCGACGCCCTCGATGAGGTCATCGCGCTGATCCGCCGATCGCAGACGACGCAGGAGGCGAACGAGGGACTGCAGAAGCTCCTCGACATCGACGACATCCAGGCCGAGGCGATCCTGCAGATGCAGCTGCGTCGCCTCGCGGCGCTGGAGCGTCAGAAGATCATCGATCAGGCCACCGAGCTCGAAGCTCTGATCACCGAGTACCAGGCGATCCTCGCCGACGAAGGCCTGCAGCGCGGCATCATCCGCGAGGAGCTCACCGGCATCGTCGACCGCTTCGGCGACGAGCGCCGCACGCACATCCTGCACGGCTTCGACGGCGACGTCTCGATGGAAGACCTCATCGCCGAAGAGGAGATGGTCGTCACCGTCACCCGCGACGGCTACATCAAGCGCACCCGCAGCGACAACTACCGGTCGCAGCACCGCGGCGGCAAGGGCATCAAGGGCGCGCAGCTGCGGGCGGATGACATCGTCGAGCACTTCTTCGTGACGACCACGCACCACTGGCTGCTGTTCTTCACCGACAAGGGCCGCGTCTACCGCTCGAAGACGTATGAGGTCCCGGAGTCCGGTCGCGACGCGAAGGGCACGCACGTCGCAAACCTTCTCGCCCTGCAGCCGGGCGAGAAGATCGCGCAGATCCTCGACATCCGCGACTACCAGGTCGCCGAGTACCTGGTGCTCGCGACCCGCAACGGTCTCGTGAAGAAGACCCGCCTGGACACCTACGACACCAACCGCCAGGGCGGCGTCATCGCGATCCGCCTGAACGACGACGACGAGCTGGTCTCGGCGCTCATGGTCAACGCGGAGGACGACATCCTCCTGATCAGCCGCCGAGGCATGTCGGTGCGCTTCAGCGCGACCGACGAGGCGCTGCGTCCGATGGGCCGTGCGACGGCCGGCGTGAAGGGCATGAAGTTCCGCGAGGGCGACAGCCTGCTCTCGGCATCCGTCGCCGCCCCCGGCCAGTTCGTGTTCGTGGTGACCGACGGCGGGTACGCGAAGCGCACCGCGATCGAGGAGTACCGGGTTCAGGGACGCGGCGGATTCGGCATCAAGGTCGCCAAGCTCAACGACGATCGGGGCACTCTCGCGGGTGGTCTGATGGTCGCGGAGGACGATGAGGTCTTGGTGGTTCTGTCCAGTGGCAAGGTGGTACGCTCTGCCGTGGCCGAGGTGCCCGCCAAGGGCCGAGATACCATGGGAGTGGTGTTCGCGCGGACGACGGAAGCCGACCGCATCCTCGCCATCGCCCGCAATGGTGAGCGGGGCCTCGCCGAGGAAGAGGAATCGGCTGAGGCGGAAGCTGACCCGAACGCTTCCGAGACGACACAGAACCCTGAGGAAACAGACGCATGAGCACAGTAGCCGACAAGCTGGCGAAGAAGTCCACGCGCAAGACCAGCGGCAAGCAGGTCCGGCTGCGGCTGGTCTACGTCGACTTCTGGTCGGCGGTGAAGCTGTCGTTCCTGGGTGCGGTCGCTCTCGCGATCGTCACGATGGTGTCGTTCTTCCTGATCTACCTGGTGCTCCAGGCCACCAGCATCCTCACGCAGGTCGACGAGTTCGTCGCCGTGCTCACCGACAACGCGGTGCAGATCAACGAGGTGGCGGGGCTTCCGCAGGTGATGGCGTTCGCCGCCGTCGTCTCGATCCTGAACCTGATCGTCTTCACCGTGCTCGGCGCCGTGGTCGCCGGTATCTACAACGTCGCCGTGAAGGTGACGGGCGGACTGCTCGTCGGCTTCATGTCGAACTGACCCTTCGAACGAACGAACGGCGGATGCTTCGGCATCCGCCGCTCCGCGTTTCTAGACCAGTCCGGTGGTGCCGAGCAGGGTGCCGATCAGCCAGGTCGCGGCGAGGGCGAGCCCGCCGCCGACCACCAGGCGGACCGAAGCCCAGAGCATCGGCGAGCCGCCGATCCGCGCGGAGACCGCGCCGGTCGAGGCCAGGGCGATCAGCACGGCGAGGAAGGTGACAGGGACGCGCCATTCGGGAGGCGGCAGCAGGATCGCGATCAGCGGCAGCAGGGCGCCGAGCGTGAACGCGATCGCGGAGGAGAGCGCGGCGTGCCAGGGGTTGACCAGGTCGTCCTGGTCGATGCCGAGTTCGACCTCCAGGTGGGCCGACAGGGCGTCGTGCGCCGTGAGCTCCTCGGCGACCTGGCGTGCGGTGTCCTCGCTGAGCCCGCGGTCTCGGTACAGCGAGGTGAGCTCGTCGAGCTCGTCATCCGGCATGGTGCGAAGCTCTTCGCGCTCCTTCGAGATGAGCGCGCGCTCACTGTCGCGCTGACTGCTCACCGACACGTACTCGCCGAGTGCCATCGAGACGGCGCCGCCGACGAGCCCGGCGAGGCCCGCGGTGAGCAGCGCGGCGCTCGACGTGGTGGCGCCCGCGACGCCGACCACGAGGGCAGCCACCGACACGATGCCGTCGTTCGCGCCGAGGACGCCCGCGCGCAGCCAGTTCAGTCGCTGACCGAGATTCGACCCGTGCTCTTCCCCCTCGTGCGCCGTCATGCCCCCAGTGAACCAGATCGGATGCCGGAAGTAGGGAAAACCCGAACCACGTCCTCGGGATGCCTCCATGTCGCGGCGATCCCGCCGCCCGTACCTTGGGACTATGACCACACAGACTGCGAACCCACAGCAGACGACAGGGCCGCGGCCGCCGCTGCGGATCTTCGTCACGATCCTCCATCTCGCCGCCCTCGGCGTGCTGGGCGGGGCGATCTTCGGCACGCTCTCGGGGCTGCTCGGCGCCGGTCTCGGACTGCTCTTCGTGTTCGGCATCGGCGTCATCCTCCTCGTCGGCCTCGTCTACGCCCTGTTCGGCGTCGGCTGGTTCGAGGTGGCCAGGGTCGGCGGTCTCTACGGCGTGCCGATCGCGCCGCTCCGCCGGCGCACGAGTGACCGGCCCGGCTTCAGCGGCTGGCTGCGCTCCCTCGGCCGGCAGACGATCGACTCCCGCATGTGGCGGGCGCTGGCGAACTTCGCCCTCGCCTGCATCGCCGGCGCGATCGTGCTTCGCCTGTTCTGGGGCATGGGCTGGTCTGCGGTGTTCTCCTTCACGCCGCTCGTCTCCGACGAGAACATCACCGGTCCCCTCGGACTCGGGCTCTCCGCCGGCTGGGCGCCGGTGATCGGCATCCTCGGCGTCCTCGCCTCGGCCGCCGCCATCATCGGACTCGCGCTGCTGCACCGCGTGCTCTCCCTCGCCATCGTGGTGCGCAGCCGTGAGGCCGAACTCACCGAGCGGGTGCGCACGACCACCGCGCAGCGCGAAGGCGCCGTGCGCGCCGCCGATCTCGAGCGCACCCGCATCGAGCGCGACCTGCACGACGGCGTCCAGCCGCGGCTCGTCTCGGTCGGCATGACCCTCGGCCTCGCGCAGCAGAAGATCGACGAGGACCCGACCACCGCCAAGGCGCTGATCGCCGAGGCGCACACCTCGACGAAGGCCGCGATCACCGAGCTGCGACAGCTCGCCCGCGGCATCCACGCCTCCGTCCTCGACGACCGCGGCCTCGACGCCGCCCTCTCCGCCCTGGCCGGCCGCTCGCACATCCCGGTGAACCTCGACGTCCGGATGGACGGCCGATGCAGCCGCGAAGCCGAGGCAGCCGTGTACTTCGCGATCGCGGAGTCGCTGACGAACGCCGCCAAGCACTCCCGCGCCAGTGAGGCGAGGGTCAGCGTGCGGATCCGCGAGGGGAACACCCTGTGGGCACGCGTCGAGGACAACGGGATGGGCGGCGCGCAGGTGCAGCCAGGTGGCGGCCTCGACGGCATCGCCAACCGGATCCTCGCCGCGGGCGGGACGTTCCGCCTGGACAGCCCCCAGGGCGGACCGACCTCGCTGGAGGTGAACGTGCCATGCGCATCGTGATCTGCGAGGACAGTGTCCTCCTCCGCGAAGGACTCGTCCGCCTGCTCGAGGACGCCGGCCACCAGGTGGTCGCGGCCCTCCCCGACACGAACGGCCTCACCGAGGCGGTGGCGGATGCCGCGCCGGAGCTCTGCATCCTCGACGTCCGGCTCCCGCCGACGTTCACGGACGAGGGCATCCGCGCAGCTCTCAGCCTGCGGGCGACGAACCCGGCGCTCCCCCTCCTCGTGCTGTCGCAGTACGTCGAGGAGCGCTACGCCTCCGATCTGATCGCAGCCCAGGGCGGGCCGCTCGGGTACCTCCTCAAGGACCGGGTCGCGGACGTCGCGGAGTTCCTCGTGTCGGTGCAGCGCATCGCAGAGGGAGCGACCGTGCTCGACCCCGAGGTCGTCGCCCAGCTGCTGACGCGCCGCAACCGCGACGACCGGATGCTGCGCCTCACCGAGCGCGAGCGCACCGTGCTGGCGCTGATCGCGGAGGGCAAGTCGAACCAGGCGATCGCCGGGCTCCTCTTCGTCTCCGAGGCGAGCGTCGAGAAGCACATCACCTCCATCTTCCAGAAGCTGGGCTTCGAGCCGGACGAGTCGGGCAACCGGCGCGTGCTCGCGGCCCTCGCACACATCGAGAACTCGGGCGGGCCCACACCCCCGGCCGGTCAGACAGGAGCCACACGATGAGCACCGAAGAGCAGACCCCGCAGACCCCTGACGCGCAGGGCGGGCACGTCCCGTTCACGCCTCCGCCCGCCTCGACGCCGCCGGCAGTGCCGGTCGTCGAACCGGCGCCTCGCACCCCGGGCGCCGGCGCGATCACCATCGTGACCGCGATCGTGGGTGGCATCGCACTCCTCGGAGCCGGAGCGACCGGCGCCGCGGCGGCATCCAGCGACCTCGGCAGCAGCGACGCGGTCCAGTCGATCGATGTCAGCGGCATCACCAGCCTCGACATGGACGTGAGCGCGGGCGACGTGCGGGTCGAGTTCGGCGACGTGGACGAGGCAGAGCTGTCGGTGACCGGCGATCGCGGCCGCGGCTGGACCCTTGAGCGCGACGGCGACGAACTCGTCGTCCGCAGCCCCGACCACCGGTTCGGATGGTGGTTCGGAGAATGGTTCGACAACGACCAGCTCGCGGTGCTCACGCTCCCGTCGGAGCTGCAGGATGCCGGCTTCGATGCCTCACTCACCCTCAACGCGGGCAGCCTCGACGTGTCGGGCGAGTTCGGTGAGCTGGACCTCGAGCTCGCCGCCGGCGATCTCACGGTCAAGGGCGTCGCGGCGGCGCTGGACGCGCAGGTCAGCGCCGGCGGCGCCGACATCGTGCTCGAAGACGTCAGCACGGCCGAGCTCGGCGTCTCCGCCGGAAACCTCACGGTCGAGCTGACCGGCACCCCGCCGACCGAGACCTCGGTCGACGTCAATGCCGGAGAGCTCGATCTCACGGTTCCGGATGCCGAGTACCACGTCACTCAGGACGTCAGCGCCGGCGACCTCGACAACCGGCTCGAGGAGTCCTCCGACTCGCGCCGGACGATCGAGGTCTCGATCTCCGCTGGCACCGTGACGCTGCGTCCGGGGAGCTGATCGGCTCTCGGCGTTCGCGCTGATTCGAAAACCCGGATCGATCGGTTCGGCGTCGGTGTGTCTCCCCTCGACACGCCGCCCCTGAGCCGATCGATCCGGGTTTTCGCTCGCCCGGGCGGGGCGGGTGCCCTCGATTGGGATTCTGCGTGATCTTCCGGTAAAGTCTTGGAGGTTGACGGGGCTATAGCTCAGGCGGTTAGAGCGCTTCACTGATAATGAAGAGGTCCCAGGTTCAAGTCCTGGTAGCCCCACTCCTAAACTCAAGAAATCCCCCTTTCGGGGCCTTAGCTCAGTTGGTAGAGCGCCTGCTTTGCA
Source organism: Microbacterium sp. SD291 (assembly GCF_017355365.1). Taxonomy (GTDB): domain Bacteria; phylum Actinomycetota; class Actinomycetes; order Actinomycetales; family Microbacteriaceae; genus Microbacterium. The sequence continues at coordinate 45,546 of NZ_JADIJR010000009.1, forward strand.
AGCAGGATGTCAGGAGTTCGAATCTCCTAGGCTCCACAGTGTGAAAGAGGCCCGAGCTGATGCTCGGGCCTCTTCTGTTCCTCCTGCGACCGGACTGCCAGACTGGGGCCATGAGCCTTCCTCACGCCGACATCGACCCGGACGGACTGCTGGAGTACTCGGTGGTCTTCACCGACCGCTCGCTGAACCACATGTCCGCGCGCTTCATCGACGTCATGCAGCAGACACTCGGCATCCTGCGCGAGGCGTACAGCGCCGACAGCGTCGCGATCGTGAACGGCGGCGGCAGCTACGCCATGGAGTCGGTCGCCCGGCAGCTGGCGACGGGTCGCCGCGCCCTGGTCGTCCGCAACGGGCTGTTCTCCTACCGCTGGTCGCAGATCCTCGAGGCGGGCGGCATCAGCACCTCGACCATCGTGTGCACGGCGCGACCGGATGAGGACAGCGCGCAGGCGGCATGGAGTCCAGCCCCGATCGAAGAGGTGGTCGAGGCCATCCGCAGCGCGCGGCCGGAGGTCGTCTTCGCCCCGCACGTCGAGACGGCGGCCGGGATGCTGCTGCCGGACGACTACGTGCGCGCACTCGCGGATGCCGCGCACGAGGTCGGCGGGCTGCTGGTGCTGGACTGCATCGCCTCCGGGGCGATGTGGGTCGACATGCGGGCACTCGGCGTCGACGTGCTGGTCAGCGCCCCGCAGAAGGGCTGGAGCGGAACGCCCGGCGCCGGCTATGTGATGCTCAGCGAGTCGGGCCGTGCCGCAGTCGAAGCCGGCACCTCGACGAGCTTCGCCCTGGATCTCGGTCGCTGGCTCGCGATCTCGGACTCCTACCGCGACGGCTCAGCCGCGTACCACGCGACCATGCCGACCGACTCGCTGGTGCACAATCTGGCGCAGATGGTCGAGACCAGGGATCGCGGGTTCACCGCCCTCCGCGATGCGCAGATCGAACTCGGCGAGAGGGTGCGCGCGCTGCTCGCCGAGCGGGGGCTCCGTTCGGTCGCGGCTCCCGGCTTCACCGCACCGAGCGTCGTCGTCGTGCACACCGACGATCCCGGCCTGCGCACCGGAGCGCGCTTCCGCGAGCAGGGCGTCCAGATCGCCGCGGGTGTTCCGCTGCACTGCGGAGAGACCGACACGTTCTCGAGCTTCCGGGTGGGCCTCTTCGGCCTCGACAAGCTCGGCGACGTCGACGGCACGGTCGCCCGCCTCGAGGCGGCCTTCGACCGGATGGCGGTCTGACCGCGCGCCATGCCCGACCCGCACAACGGTACTCCGGGAGCCTCCTAGGATCGTAGAGTGCTGATCGGTCTGATGCGTCCCGTCGAAGTCTCCTCCGTCTCCGTCGAGGGGGCCGATCTCGCCGAGGTCCGCGACCGGCTCGAGGGGCAGCGGCCGGAGGGATTCGACCTGGTGTCCTCGCCGGTCGAGATGATCAAGGGCGCGGCCGTGCTGAAGGCGGTCGGCACGTTCGCCCGCCGCGACGGCGTCACCGAGGTCGAGGCGGACGACATGGACGCCCTCCTCGCCAAGGTCCCGGAGGGCTGGCAGCTCCTCAACGTGCGCACCGCCTGAGCGTCAGCGCCGCCGGCGCACCCCGTCGGCGAGCAGCGCGAGCGCCGTGGTCGTCGCCTCCCACCCCATGCAGGCGTCGGTCACGCTCTGTCCGTGGACCAGATCGGCCGGGCCACGCGCGACATCGAGATTCTGGGCGCCGGCGACGAGATTGCTCTCCAGCATCACCCCGGCGATCGCGGCGCCGTCCACGGCGATCTGCTCCGCGAGGTCGGCGGCGACCTCCGCCTGCCGGACGTGATCCTTGCCGCTGTTGCCGTGGCTCGCGTCGACGACGAGCCGATCGGCCAGCCCGGCGGCGGAGAGCCGTTCGGCCGCCCGCCGAACCTGAGCGGCGTCGTAGTTCGGACCGTCGGCGCCGCCGCGCAGGATGATCGCCGTATCGGGGTTGCCCGTGGTGGTCACGAGGCTCGCCCGCCCGTCGGCGCCGATGCCGAGGAACGCCTGCGGAGCGGATGCCGCGGCGGCTGCGTCGAGCGCGACCTGGAGGCCGCCGTCGGTGCCGTTCTTGAACCCGATCGGCATCGACAGGCCCGAGGCGAGCTGCCGGTGGATCTGGCTCTCGGTCGTACGCGCCCCGATGGCGCCCCAGCTGATCAGGTCGGCGGTGTACTGCGGGCTGATCGGCTCGAGGAACTCGGTGGCGCACGGCATCCCCAGAGCGGTGACGTCACGGAGGAACGCACGCGCCATCCGGAGCCCGGCCTGGATGTCGTGGCTGCCGTCGAGGTGAGGGTCGTTGATCAGGCCCTTCCAGCCGACCGTGGTCCGCGGCTTCTCGAAGTAGGTGCGCATGACGATGAGCAGGTCGTCGCGGTGCCTCTCCGCCTCACGGACCAGGCGTCCCGCGTACTCCAGCCCCGCCTCCGGGTCGTGGATCGAGCACGGACCCACGACGACCAGCAGGCGGTCGTCCTCGCCGGAAGCGATCCGTCGGATCTCGTCCCGAGTGCGGGCGACCAGAGCAGCACGCCCCTCGCCCACCGGCAGCTCGGCCGAGATCTCGGCGGGTGACGGGATGGTGGTGAAGCCGGCGACGTGCAGGTCGGCCGTGGCGTCGATCGTGTTCATGGGTCCTGTCCTGGTGAGGGCGGGCCCGATGCAGAGCCCGCCGAAACGGCGAAGGGCAGAGCGGAATGCTCTGCCCTGTCGGCTCTGAAGGTGTCGATGCGCGTCAGTCCCGCGACGGCCCCTCCAGAGCCGACTCGAAATACGCATACCAACGGGTCATGGAGAAGACCCTACCTCACACTGGGGCCTCAGCTGATCGCGAGCCGGATCCGCTCGGCGAGGAACTCCCGGTTCGCGTCGGTGAGCTCGAGCAGCGCGTAGGCCGTCGGCCACATGGTGCCTTCGTCCAGGTTCGAGATCGACTCGAACCCGAAGGTGCCGTAGCGCACCTTGAACTTGCTGGCCGGCTGGAAGAAGCAGAGCACCTTGCCGTCCCTGCCCCAGGCCGGCATCCCGTAGTACGTGCGCGGGACCAGCTCGGGAGCGACCTCGGAGACGAGCTCGTGGAGTCCCAGGGCGACCGCGCGATCGGCATCCGTGAGCTTCTCGACCGCCGCCTTGATGTCGGCCTCGCCTTCGGCGCGGATTTCTTCCGGCGTCTTCTTCGCCCGTGAGCGCGCGGTGCGCTTCTCGGCCGCGGCGGCCTTCATCGCCTCGCGCTCCTCGGCGGTGAAGTTCTTCTCGTTGTCAGCCATGATGGCTCCCTTTCCTGGACGACCTGCCCTGATGACTTCAGCGTACGGATGCCGCCGCGTGCCGCGCTTCTCGATTCGTGATCGATCCTCGGGCTCGTCCGGCCGCCGTGACGCGGCCGGATAGGGTGTGAGCCATGGACATGCGCGTCGCAGCATATGCCGTCGTCACCGATGACGCCGGCCGGATCCTGCTGGCGCGCTGGACCGAGGGCCGTCGTCTGGCGTGGACGATGCCCGGTGGCGGGCTCGAGCCGGGTGAGGCGCCGGAGGATGCCGTGCGCCGTGAGCTGCGCGAAGAGACCGGCTACTCGGTGAAGGTCGGCGAGCTCCTCGGCATCCACTCCCGTGTGATCCCGGCGAGCCAGCGGGTGCACAAGGCGGACGAGCCGCTGCACACCCTGCGCATCGTCTACCGCGCCACCGTCACGGGAGGCCGGTTGCGGTTCGAGGTCGGCGGTTCGACCGACATGGCGGAGTGGTTCTCCCGCAAGGCCGTCGCCGAGCTGCAGCGGGTGAAGCTCGTCGACATCGCCCTGCGGATGGCTGGCGTGTTCTAGGGGCGGGACTCCTCCGGCACCGAGATGTCGGCGACGGTCGCGCCGTAGGCGGCGATCAGGTCGTCAGCGCCGACGAACAGGCTGTATCCGTGGGAGCCTGCGCCCATCGCGATCCGCTGTCCGACGATCGACTCATCGGCATAGATCGGCCAGTCGGTGCTGCTCCCGATCGGAACGATCGTGCCGCGTTCGTATCCGGTCGCAGCGAAGGCGAGCTCGGGCTCGGGCAGGCGCAGCTTGTTCACTCCGACGACCGTGCGCAGCTTCGGCCACGAGATCGACCGCCCCCCTGGTACCAGCGCGAAGAGGTAGGTGTCGTCCGAGCGCTTGACGACGAGAGTCTTCACGATTCCCGACGGCAGGATGCCGAGCAGCTCGGCCGCCTCGACGAGGCTCCCGGCCGCAGGGCGCTCGCGGATCTCGATGTCGAGGCCGCGGGAGGCCGCAGCATCCAGAACCCGCGAATGCAGCTCGACGCCCGCGTCCGCGCTCACGCGTCTGGGGCGGAGAGCGGGTCGTCAGCGACCCAGAGCTCGTCGTCGGCGCGCAGCGTCTGCCAGGCGGCGTACAGCACGCCGACCGCGGCGGCGGCACCGAGGATGAGCGCGATGACCGAGCCGAGGCCGGGGCCCTTCTTCTCCGGGACGGTCGCCTTGCGCACCGTGTTCATGACGCCGTGACGCTTCGAGTTCGCGACATCCCACGCCGACAGGGCGGTGCCGACGACGCCGCCGACGATCGGGACGACCTTGTCATCGACGACGTGCTTGCCGAATCGCACTCCCTGGTCGACGACCGGGGCCACACGCCGGTTGATCGTGTCCTGCACGACGGGGGCGACCTGCTCACGACCGAAGTTGCCGAGCTGACGGCCGGCTTCGCGGGCGACATCCGCCGCGTGACCGACCAGAACCTGCTGCGCCTCCCAGAGGTGGTTCGCGTCCTCCTGCAGACGACGCAGTTCCTTCTTCCGCTTGCGGCTGACGCTCACGATGCTCTCCTGTCGTTGTGGAGTACGGATTCCCCATCTTGCCACGGCTGCCTGGAAGGGAGGAGGGAAATGCCGAACCCTTGCGTGAACCGGCGATCAGCGCTAGATCCGGGCGAACTCACCGGAAGCTCTGCGAGAATGAGGGCATGGCTCACGCTTCCCACGTCGCAACTCTGCACACCAACCACGGTGACATCGTCATCAACCTCTTCGGCGACCACGCCCCGAAGACGGTCAAGAACTTCGTCGGCCTGGCCGACGGCACCCAGGCATGGACCGACCCCGCCACCGGCAAGCCGGGCGAGGGGCCGCTGTACAAGGACGTCATCTTCCACCGGATCATCCCCAACTTCATGATCCAGGGCGGCGACCCGCTCGGTCAGGGCGTCGGCGGACCCGGCTACAACTTCAACGACGAGATCCACCCGGAGCTCAACTTCAACGATCCTTACATCCTCGCGATGGCGAACGCCGGCCAGCGCCGCAACGCGATCACGGGTGAGCTCGAGGGCACCAACGGCTCGCAGTTCTTCATCACCACCGACCCCACCCCGTGGCTGATGGGCAAGCACACCGTCTTCGGCGAGGTCGCCGACGACGCGTCCAGGGCCGTCGTCGACGCGATCGCCGCAGTGCCGACCGCCGCCGGCGACCGCCCGGTCGCACCGGTCGTGCTGCAGTCGATCGACGTCGTCGCAGCCTGACGACAGCTTCTGGCCGATCCGGATGACCACGCCTGAGTTCTCGGACAACCGCGACAACTTCTGCTACCGGCATCCGGATCGGCAGAGCTTCGTGCTCTGCCAGCGCTGCCTGCGCACCATCTGCCCCGAGTGCCAGACCCAGGCGCCCGTCGGCGTGATCTGCCCCGAGTGCATGGCCGCGGAGCGCAAGAACCGCACCCCTGCCCAGAAGCGCGCCGCGCGCCGCTGGGGCGGTGGCGGCGCCGTCACCGCCGTCCGCAGCGGCAAGCCGGTCGTCACGTATGCGCTCCTCGCGGTGACCTCCTTCATCGGGCTGCTCCAGCTGATCCCCGGGCTCGGCGGCGAGATCACGTCGCAGCTGCTGTTCAACGCCGTCTTCCTTTACCCGAACATCACCGTGTACGCGTTCGAGCCCTGGCGACTGCTCACCGTGCTGTTCGTGCACGGCGGCTTCATCCATCTCGCGCTGAACATGCTCGCGCTGTGGATGCTCGGGCAGAGCCTCGAGCCCATGCTCGGGCGCGCCCGCTTCCTCGCGCTCTACCTGATCAGCGGTCTCGGCGGTTCCGTCGCCGTTGCCCTGATCGCGCCCGGCGTCTCGACGGTCGGCGCCTCCGGGGCGATCTTCGGCCTGATGGCGGCGCTGCTCATCATCGGCCGCCACATCGGTGCGAACGTCACCGGAATCCTGGTGATCCTCGGCATCAACTTCGCCTTCAGCTTCTTCGTGAGCGGCATCGCCTGGCAGGCGCACCTCGGCGGTGCGGTCATCGGCGCCCTGATCGCCTTCGTCCTCACCCGCACACGCCGCCGCGAACAGCGCGTCTGGCAGATGGTTCTTCTCGCGGCCATCACCATTCTGTTGATGATCTTCGTGCTGGTCGTCCCGCCGCTGCTGATTTTGTCCTGATCGAGAGTTGTTAACAGGGTTGTGCACCGGTGTGAATAACACCGGTGTAATTCTCCCCAGCTGTGGACAAGCCTGTGGATAACTCCCCCATGCTCACGGCATGGAAAAGGCTCCTCGGAAACCGAGGAGCCTTTCTCAGAAGAGGGGAGGGCGGTCAGCGCCAGCGCGTGGTCATCAGGAAGCCGATCAGGGCGATGCCGAGGCCGATCGCGAGGTTCCAGTTGCCGAGGCCCGGGATCGGTATCGTGCTGCCCGAGATGTAGAAGACGAGGATCCACGCCAGGCCCAGCAGCATGAAGCCGACCATGACCGGCTTGAACCACACCGCGTTGGGCGCGGCGTCGCCTTCCGAGCGCGGGGCTTCGGGTTCTTCGATCTTGCGGTCACGTGCCATTCCGACATTGTACCCATGACTGGTCTGGCCCACCCAAGCGGCCCTCTCCCTTCCGCGTCCTCGGTGCGAGATAGGATCGCGCCATGACCGCATCCGCCGTGCATCCGGCACGACGTTCGCGTCCCCGCGGACCCCGGTCCAGGGCCACCTTCGCGAGCGTCCTCGGGGAGCTGCTGCTCACCGCCGGCGTGGTCGTGCTCCTCTTCGTGGCCTGGCAGATGTGGATCGGCGACATCATCATCGATGCGCAGAAGAACGACGAAGGGGCCGCGATCGCCCGGGAATGGGCGGATGCGCCGGCACCGGAGCCGCCGCCTCTGGTCGAGACCGGCGACGGAACCACCCACTACGAGCCCGTCATCCCCCAGGCTCCGGCCGAGACCGAGCAGCTGGGGCTGATGCGCGTCCCGCGCTTCGGCACGGACTACGTGAAGGGCATCTACGGCGGCACCAGCCGTGCCCGCACGCTCGATCATCTCGGCATCGGCGTCTACGACGGCTCGAAGATGCCAGGGGAGATCGGCAACTTCTCCCTGGCCGGACACCGCACCACCTGGGGCAAGCCCTTCAACCAGCTCGACAAGTTGCAGCTGAACGATGCGATCGTCGTCGAGACGCCCGACGGCTGGTACACCTACCGGTTCCGCAATCTCGAATACGTCACGCCGAGCCGGACCGAGGTGCTGCTCGACGTGCCGCAGATGCCCGGCGCTGTCACCGGTGAGCGCTACATCACCCTCACCGCCTGCTCGCCGCTGTACTCCCTGGCCGAGCGCATCATCGCGTACGGGGTGTTCGAGAGCTTCCAGCCGCGCGCGGAGGGACCGCCGACGGCGCTGACCGATCCTCCGCCGCCGCCGGCCGCACCCTCGGTGTAGGTTGTGGAGAGCGACGGAGCCGCTTAACAACGCAGCCGCTCAGGAACAGGGAGAGAGACCGATGTACGCCGCAATCTGGCGCCTGCTGCCCGGCCCGTGGTGGCTCCGGCTCCTCATCGTCCTCGTACTCGTCGCCGCGATCCTGTACCTGCTGTTCTTGCACGTCTTCCCCTGGGTGAGCCCGCTCATCACCCCCGGTGAGGTCGATCTCGAATGACCAGGGTGCTCGTCGTGGACAACCACGACAGCTTCGTGCACACGCTCGTCGGCTACCTGCGGGAGCTCGGCGCCGAGGTCGAGCTCATCGAGTCGGATGCGACGGACGCCGCGGGCCTCGAGTCCCTGCTTCCCGCGTTCGACGCGGTGCTCCTTTCCCCCGGTCCTGGCACGCCGGCCGACGCCGGCGCCTCCCTCGACGCGGTGCGCGTCGCCGCAGCGCTGCGGATGCCGCTGCTCGGCGTCTGCCTCGGCCATCAGACGATCGGCGAGGCGTTCGGCGCGCCGGTGACCGAGGCCCCAGAGCTCATGCACGGGATGGTGTCCTCGGTGACGCATGACGGCTCCGCGCTGTTCGACGGCATCCCCTCGCCGTTCGACGCCGGCCGCTATCACTCGCTCGCGCTCGCGGCATCCGCTCTTCCCCCCGAGCTCACTGTCACCGCCCGCACCGACAGCGGGACCGTGATGGCGCTCGCGCACACCGAGCTGCCGATCCTCGGGGTGCAGTTCCACCCCGAGAGCGTGCTCACCGAGGGCGGCTACAGGCTGCTCGCGAACTGGCTCGCGCTGTGCGGAGACGCGGATGCCGTGGCGCGCGCAGCGCGGCTGCATCCGCTCTCCCGGGGCTGAGCCGCAGAACGCGAGGCGTCAGCTGCCGGTGCAGTGGCGCAGCTCGACGGTCGATCCGATCGGCACGTCGCCGGGTGCGGACGACATCGAGACCACGGTCGGCGGGTTCGTCGCGGCGCAGTCGGCCAGCTCCGCCGACGTCGCGATGAGCCCGATCCGCTCGAGCTCCTCCTTCGCGGCATCCATCGTCCAGCCGGTGACATCCGTGAGCGTCACCTTGCCGCTGGCGATGACGAGGTTCACGACGGTTCCGGGCTCGACCTCGGCCTCCGCCTCCTCGCTGGCCTCGATCACAGTGTCCATCGGGATGCTCTTGTCGCTGCGCTGGATGATCGTCCCGAGCTTCAGGCCCGCAGTCTCGAGGGCCTCCGCGGCGGCAGCGCGCGACAGGCCCACCAGCGTCGGGACCACGACCGTCTCCTCGCCGGACGAGACGTACACGGTGATCGAGTCGCCCTCGTCGACAGTGGTTCCCGACTCCGGATCCGTGCGGATGACGTTGCCCTCGGTGATGGCCGAGCTGTGCTCGAGCACCAGCGTCGCATTGAGATCGAGTTTGCCCAGATCCGCCTGCGCGCGCTCTGCCGACACGTTCACGAGATCGGGGACCACACGCGACCCCGACGGCACCTCGTCGGGCCGGAGGCTGATCGTCCACACCCAGAACAACACTGAGGCCAGCAGCACGGCGAGGAGTGCGAGGCCGGCCCAGATCCAGGCGACCGGCGGACCGGACTGCGTGCGGGCCATGGTGGTGTCGGTGCTCAGCTGGCGCAGCGAGCGCGCCGTCTCCTGCGCATGACGAGGACTCGGGCCGTACAGCTCGCTGGTGAGGGCGCCGATCTCCTTGCGGCTCGGCGTGCGTCCGCCGACTGCGGCGTCGAGTGCCGCGCGGAAGTGCGCGGCATCCGGATACCGCTGGTACGGATCCTTCGCGAGCGCCCGGAGCACGATCGGGTCGAGGGCGCGGGGCGACTCCTCGTTCACCTCTGTCGGCGGCACCGGGGTCTCGCTGACGTGCTGGTAGGCGACAGCGACGGGCGATTCGCCGCGGAACGGCTGGCGTCCGGTGAGCAGCTCGTAGAGCACGACGCCCGTGGAGTACAGGTCGGCGCGCGCGTCGACCGGCTCGCCCTTCGCCTGCTCCGGCGAGAAGTAGGCGGCGGTGCCGATGATCTGGGTGGTCTCGGCGACCGTCGACGAGGAATCGGAGACGGCACGGGCGATGCCGAAGTCCATCACCTTGACCTGGCCCTTGTCGGTCACCATGACGTTGCCCGGCTTGATGTCGCGGTGCACGACACCGGCGCGGTGAGAGTAGTCCAGGGCCTCGAGGATGCCGTCGACGTAGCGCACCGCGTCGTCGACCGGCACGGGGCCCTTGGCGATGATGTCCTTCAGCAGCGTGCCGCCGATGAGCTCCATGATGATGTACGGCGGCTCGTCGCTGCGACCCGCCGTCGAGGGATCGCCGGCGTCGAACACCCGCACGATCGACGGATGCGACATGCGGGAGGCCGCCTGCGCCTCGAGCCGGAAGCGCGTGCGGAACGCGGTGTCGCGCGCCAGATCGGGGTCGAGGATCTTGACCGCGACCTCGCGGCCGAGGGTCAGGTCGTATCCGCGGTACACCTTGGCCATGCCGCCGTGCCCGATGAGCTCGTCGACGCGGTATCGACCCGCGAGAACTCGTGGTTCTGCAGACACCGACTCACCCCCTGACATGACCTGTTGACCCTGCTCTCAGCCTAAGACGCGGATTCTTCTACTCGCTGGATTCGCCGCCGGAGTCGACGGCGGGCAGGATCAGCGTCTGCGGCATCGGGTCGGACGCCTCCGACGGCATGTCCCCGCAGAACGCGCGGAAGGTGGCCGTGATGCTCTGACCCGCGGTACCGGGGACGATGCTCGTCGACAGGACGCTGGGCCCGAACGAGCGGATCGACTCGCCGGCGGTGCCGCCCGCGAACGTGGCGTTCGTCAGGGTCACCTCGAAAGCGGAGCGCGCCGGGGTTCCGGAGGGGCACTCGAAGCTCGGCCAGTTGAGGGTGATCTCCTGGCCCTCGGTGGGCACTCCTGCCAGCGTCGGGGTGCCGGACGGCTTTCCGACCTGCACCTGCTCCTTGTACGTGGTCAGGGTGAGCGCGGTGCCCTCGGGGACGTTGCCGCCTGGCTGCACAGTCTCGACCGTCCCGACCTGGTCGGCGTTCGCCGCGACGGTGTTGCCGACCACGCACTCGGCCAGGAGCCCGGCGTCGACGGCCCTCTGCGCCGCCGCGTCGCACTGCATGCCGACGAGGCCGAGCGCATCGACGTCGACCATGACCGGATCCGGAGACGGTGGCGGCTCCGTCGCGGTCTCGCTCGGGGTGATGACGGTGCTCGGCGAGCTCGACGGATCGGCACCGTCGTCGCCCTGCTGGGTCAGCGCCCAGATCGTGCCGAGGAGTACGACCAGCAGCAGCGCGATCAGCGCGATCAGCGGCCACGTCCACGCGCTGCGCTTCTTCTTCTCGGTCTCGCCCGCGTCCTGCTCGGTCGGCAGCTGCGCGGTCGTCGGCAGGATGCGGGTCGAGTCCTCGCCCGCGACGCCGGTGAGCATGCGGGTGGCGTCGTCGTCGCCGGCGATCCCGCCGGTCGCGATGGCGGGCACGGCGATCGCGGCGGAGTTCAGATCGCCGCGGCGCAGGGCCTGAGCGGCGCGCGCGACGGTCGCGGAGGAGGAGGGGCGATCGCCCGGCTTCTTGGCGATCATCGCCATCACCAGGTTCTGCACCGGGATCGGCACGGTCGGCTGAAGCGGGGGCGCCTGCTCGTTGATCTGCGCCATCGCGATCGCGACCTGCGACTCGCCCGTGAAGGGACGCCTGCCCGCGAGGCACTCGTACGCGACGATGCCGAGCGAGTAGGTGTCGGTGGCCGGGGATGCCGGGTGACCGGACGCCTGTTCGGGCGACAGGTACTGCACGGTGCCCATGACCTGACCGGTCGCGGTCAGCGGCACCTGGTCGGCGATGCGCGCGATGCCGAAGTCGGTGATCTTGACGCGACCGTCCGGCGTGATCAGCAGGTTGCCCGGCTTGATGTCACGGTGCACGAGGCCTGCGGCGTGAGCGGCCTGCAGAGCGGATGCCGTCTGCGCGACGATGTCGAGCGTCTTGTCGGCGCTCAGGGCGCCTTCGCGCTCGAGCACGGTCGAGAGCGCCTCGCCCGGCACGAGCTCCATGACGAGGAACGCGCTGCCGTTCTCCTCGCCGTAGTCGAAGACGCTGGCGATCCCTTCGTGGTTGACGAGTGCGGCGTGGCGCGCCTCAGCGCGGAACCGCTCGAGGAACCCGGGGTCCCCCATGTACTCGTCCTTGAGGATCTTGATGGCGACGGTGCGTCCGATGACGTGATCCGTCGCCTCCCACACCTCGCCCATGCCGCCGATCGCAATACGCGATTGCAGCTCGTAGCGACCACCGAACGACACACCCTGCGTCGGCCTCATCTGCCCAGCACCGCCTCTATGACCTTCTTCGCAATCGGAGCGGCGATGGTGTCGCCTGTTCCGGACTGCCCCTGTCCGCCGCCGTCTTCGACGAGGACCGCTACTGCCACAGCCGGGTCGTCCGCCGGCGCGAAGCCGGTGAACCACAACGTATGCGGCTTGTTCTCGTTCTCTGCAGTACCGGTCTTACCGGCCACGTCGATCCCGTCTATTCTTGCACCCTGGGCCGCACCCGTAGCGACGCCGGCGACCATGGCGGCGGTCACCTGATCGGCCACCGTCGCGTCCACCGCCCGACCGAACTCGGTGTTCTCGAACGACCGGATCACCGACAGGTCGTTGCCGATCACGGCATCCACCATCCGCGGGTTCATCACCACTCCGTCGTTCGCGAGACCGGCCGCCACCATGGCGATCTGCAGGGGGGTCGCGGTGACCTGCCCCTGGCCGAAGCCGGTCAGTGCCGTCTGCGGGTCGTCGAGCGCCCGGGGGTAACCGGAGGGCGTCGAGGAGAGCGGCGTGTCGAAGCTCATGTTGAAGCCGAACTTCTCAGCCATCTCGCGGATCGCGGCGTCACCGAGTTCGACGGCGAGTTCCGCCATCGGGATGTTGCAGCTGAGCCGGAGGGCCTCGGCGATCGTCACGGTGTCGCCGGGTCCGCAGGTGCCGCCCCAGGCGTTGGAGACCGTGTGCGACTGCGTGAGCGCGTAGCGCGCCGGGTTCGGCAGGGTCGACTCGGGCGTGAAGTCGCCGGACGCGAACGCGGCTGCGGCGACGAGGACCTTGAACGTCGAGCCGGGAGGGTTGAGGTCGCCCGCGATCGCCCGGTTGTACAGCGGCTTGAGCGGGTCGGTCTCGAGCGCGTCGTACGTCGCGTTCGCGGCATCCGCGTCGTGCGTGGCGAGCAGGTTCGTGTCGAATCCGGGGGTCGAGACCATCGCGAGGATGCGCCCGGTCTTGGGCTCGATCGCGACGACCGCGCCCTTGAGTCCCTGCAGCGCGTCGAACGCGGCCTGCTGCGCGGCGGCGTCCAGCGACAGCTCGACGCTGAAGCCGGTCTGCGGCTGGCCGGAGAGGAGCCGCTCCACCTCGGCGAAGAAGGCGTTGGAGCCGGTGCCGGAGAGGTCGGCGTTCAGGGCCTGTTCGATGCCGGTACGCGAGTCCAGGGCCGCGTTGTAGTACCCGGTGACCGGCGCCCACATCGCGGCATCCGTGTACACCCGCTGGAAGCTGTACTTGTCGTCGGTCGGCACCGATGAGGCGATCGCGACCCCGTCGACGATGATCGAGCCGCGCTGGATCTCGTAGCTGTCGAGCCGCGTGCGCGTGTTGTGGGTGTTCTGCGCCAGGGTGTCGGCCTCGACGACCTGGATCCAGCTGGTCGCTGCGAACAGGGACAGGAACATGAACAGCATCACGATGCTGAGCCTGCGGAGTTCTTTGGTCATGGCTACCCGATCACCGTCCTCGGCTGACGGCGCACGCCGTCGGAGATTCGCAGCAGCAGCGCCACGATGAGCCAGTTGGCGACGAGCGACGATCCGCCGGCCGCGAGGAACGGGGTCGTCAGGCCGGTGAGGGGGATGACGCGGGTCACGCCGCCGACCATGATGAACACCTGCAGCGCGATCGTGAACGACAGGCCCGTCGCCAGCAGCTTGCCGAAGTCGTCCTGTCCCGCGAGCCCGATGCGCATGCCGCGGCTGACGAACACCATGTACAGGCAGAGGATGGCGAACAGCCCGATCAGGCCGATCTCCTCGCCGAGGCTCGGGATGATGTAGTCGCTGTGCGCGAGGGGTGTGATGTCGGGCCGTCCCTGGCCCCAGCCGGTGCCGATGAGCCCGCCGTGGGCGAGACCGAAGATGCCCTCGACGAGCTGGTAGCTGCCGCCGTCGCGCTCGATGATCTCGGGGTTGAAGGCGTCGAGCCAGTTGGTGAAGCGCCCCTGCACGTAGCTGAGGATCTGCGTCGCCGCGAGCACGCCGGCGACGACCAGCGTGAGGCCGATCAGCACCCAGCTGGTCTTGCCGGTGGCGACGTAGAGCATCGCGACGAACATGCCGAAGATCAGGGTTCCGGTGCCGAGGTCGCGCTGGATCACGATGATGCCGAGCGAGATCGCCCACACCACGAGCACGGGTCCGAGCTCGCGCATGCGCGGCCAGGTGATGCCGGCGAACTTCGTGCCGACGGAGGTCAGACTCTCTCGGGTGCGCACGAGGTACCCGGCGAAGAATATCGCCAGGCAGATCTTCGCGAGCTCGCCCGGCTGGAACGCGAACATGCCGCCGAGCGACACCCACACCTGCGCGTTGGCGTCGGGGATGCGAAGGCCGGGCACGAACGGCAGGATCAGCAGCAGGATGCCGGACAGCCCGAAGATGTAGGTGTACCGGAACAGCACCCGGTAGTTGCGGAGCAGGATCACCAGCGTGATCGCGCCGGCCAGCGAGATCGCCGTCCAGGCCAGCTGCTTCGTGGAGTACGCGTCCCAGCCGGTCAGCGCCTCGGCGATGTCGATCCGGTAGATCATCGCGATCCCGAGACCGGTGAGCAGGGTCGCGATCGGCAGCACGAACGGGTCGGCGTCGGATGCCACGACCCGCAGCACGAAGTGCAGGGCGAACGCGAGCACGGCGAGTCCGCCGCCGATCGCGAGGATCATCGGGTCGATCAGGCCGAGCGCGCCGAGCTGCACCAGGGTGAGGGCGGCGCCGCTGATGACGGTGGCGAACAGGAGCAGCCAGAACTCGCGGTTGCGCTGCGTCTGCGGCATCCGCATCTTCCTGAGGGCCTTGATGACACTGGTGTCGGCCGTGACGTCGGTGCTCATCCGGCATCTCCCGTCGGGGTCGGGAGGGGCGTCGGCAGAGGGGTCGGCAGCGGGGTCGGCAACGGGGTCTGCTCGCCGGTGACCGCGTCGGCGCCGGCCTGCAGCCGCACCACGATCGCCTCGGCGTCGGCCAGGGACCGCGCCGTGATCGTGCGCTCCACGGAGTTGCGCTGGTACGGGGGCAGGTCGGCGAGCAGGATGTCGGTGTCACGCAGCGGCGTGGACAGGGTGATCGGGCCGATGTTCTGCTGCACGCCCTGGAAGATCACCGCGCTGTCCTCGTCGGCGCCGATGAAATAGCGGGTCTGGGTCCAGCTGTACGCCGCGAAGCCGGCGAACGCGAGGGTCGCGATCACGAGGAGCATCGCCGCGATCCAGCCGAGCCGGCGCCGCTTGGCACGGCGGCGGTCCTCCTCGATGAGCTCCTCGAGGTACTCGGGGGCGGGCTCGAAGTGGCTCGGCTCGTTCGCGGCCTGGCGCACGGGGTGCAGCCAGTTGCCGCGGGTCGTGCGCACCGGCGGCACCGTGATGTTCTCGGGGTTCGAGGCGGAGCCGACGATGGTCGCGGTGCCGGAGTGCAGCGCGTGCTGGCCGCCGACGTCCACCAGGACGATCGTGACGTTGTCGGGCGCGCCGCCGTCGAGCGCCTGCTTGAGCAGGTTGTCGGTCGTGCGGCCGGGGGCGAGGCCCAGCCGGAACGCCTTCAGGATGTGCGTCTCGTCGACGACGCCGGAGAGCCCGTCGGAGCACAGCAGCCAGCGGTCGCCCGGCTGGGTGTGCATCACGAACATGTCGAGCTCCGGATCGGAGTCCATGTCGCTGAGCACGCGCATCAGCACCGAGCGGCGCGGGTGGTACCTGGCCTCCTCCGGCGTGATGCGGCCGGAGTCGACGAGCCGCTGCACGAAGGTGTGGTCGGCGGTGATCTGGGTGAGCGCGTCGTCGCGGTAGAGATAGATGCGCGAGTCGCCGATGTGGCCGATGACCGCGTAGTCGTCGACCATGATGATGGCGCTGAGCGTGGTGCCGAGACCGGCGAGCTCCGGGCGCTCCCTGGCGGCGCGGATCAGGTCGCCGGCGGCGGTGGTGGCCGCGGCCTGCAGCGACGCCTGTGCGTCGTCCGTCGACGAGTAGGGCTGGTCGAGTGGCTCCATCCGGTGGATCGCGATGCTCGAGGCGACGTCGCCGCCCGCGTGGCCGCCCATGCCGTCGGCGACGACGAACAGGTTCGCGCCGGAGTAACCGGAGTCCTGGTTGTTGGAGCGGACCTTCCCGGTGTGGGAGATCGCGGCGCTCGAGCCCTCGAAGACCATGCCGGCGTCAGGCTCGCAGCTCGAAGGTCGTGGCGCCCACCTTGATCGGGCTGCCGAGCGAGAGCGCGACGGGGCCGCCGGTCACCCGCTGGCCTGCGACGAACGTGCCGTTGGTGGAGTCGAGATCCTGGATGGCCCAGCTGTCGCCGCGCAGCAGCAGGCGCGCGTGGTGGCTGGAGGTGTAGTCGTCGCGGATCACGAGCGTCGACTCGCTGGAGCGGCCGATCGTCAGGGACTCGCCGCCGAGCGGGAGCTCGAGTCCGGCCTTGGGTCCGGAGGTGATCACGAGCTTCTTGGCGGTCGCGATCGTGGCGGGGCCGGTGTGCGCTGGCTTCGCGGATGCCGGCTTCGCCGCGGGCGCTGCGGGAGCCGCGACGGGGGCGGCGGCCGCCTCGGCGGGGAGCTTGCGCACCTTCACGCCGAACAGGTCGGCGCGCAGCGAGTAGACGACGCCGAACACGAAGAACCACAGCAGCAGGAGGAATCCGACGCGCAGCAGGAGGAGGACGAGCTCGCTGGGGGTGCTCATGAGATGGCTCCGAACGCGCGGGTCGCATCGTCGTCGCGAGGCGGGGCCGGGCGGAAGGGTGCCGCGACCGGGATGATCTTGAACACGAGGTCGGTGCGGCCGATCGTGAGCGTGGTGTCGCTCGGGAGGGATGCCTCGCGGAGCTTCTGCCCGTTCACCTTGGTGCCGTTGGTCGAGCCGAGGTCGCGCATCATGGCGCGCTCGCCGTCCCACAGGACCTCGACGTGCTTGCGGCTGGACCCGGCATCCGCGATCGTGATGTCGGCATCCGATCCGCGCCCGATCACGGTGCGCGCGCGGGTGAGCGAGTGACGGCGCCCGTCGACGTCGATCACGGCCTGCCAGCTGACCCTGCCCTCGACAGTGCCCGAGTTCACGTGAACGGTGCCGGTGGCGACCTTCTCGTCCGGTTCGAGCGAGATCGAGAGGGGCCCGGCGAAGCTGTAGCCCTGCGCCTTGGCGTGGGTGTTCAGCAGCGCGTGCAGCTCGTCGGTGAGGGCGCCGCCGAGTCCGCGCATCCGCTCCGCGTCGTCGGTGCTGAGACGCACCACGTAGTTGTTGGGCGCGATGATGCGGTCGCGGCTCACCACAGCCGCCTTGGTATCGGTCTCCCGCCGCAGGGCGGAGGCGATCTCCACGGGCTGGATGCCGCTGCGGAAGGTCTTCGCGAAGGCGCTGTTCACAGCGCGCTCGAGACCCTTCTCAAAGCTGTCAAGTAGTCCCACTGGGCTCCTCTGGCATGCCGACCGGTGGGTACATCGTAGCCAGGTGTCCTGGGTGAACGCCCTCCTGCGGCGGTATTGCAGGGATCGGGGCTGATGCGGCGGCGGGCGAAACGCGTGATATCCTCGAAAAGTTGAGTTCTTCGGAGCGAGACGCTCGCGCGAGTGGCGGAATGGTAGACGCGCTGGCTTCAGGTGCCAGTGTTCGCAAGGACGTGGGGGTTCGAGTCCCCCCTCGCGCACAGTGACAAGAAGGCCCGGTCTGATGACCGGGCCTTCTTCGTGTGTGCGTCCATCCCCGTCGCTAGGGTGAGGAACGTGACCGACTCCGCCGCCACCCTCATCGCCGCCGTCATCGCGGCCGGCGTCGCCGGACTGGGACTCGTCTGGTCGATCGTCAGCTTCCTGATGATGAGGCACAGTCAGCGCGCCGCCGAGGCGCGCCAGGAGTGGGCGCGGAGGTACCAGCAGGCCCTCGCCCAGGCGCTCAGCGCGGACGCGCGGGAGGCCGCGGCCGGCCTCGTCCTCATCGGCACCCTCTCCCGAGCCGAATGGGCGACGGACGAGGATCGTGCCACGGCTGCGAGCGTGCTGGCCTCCCTGTCGCCGGCGCCGGGGAGCACGGCGTCCGAGGTGCGCAGCACCGTGATCGGCGGGATCGGCGACCGGGATGTCGCGAGCGAGCTGGAGCACGCGTCATCCGGGCCGAAGGGCAGGTTCGAGGTGTACCGCGACGGGGCCGGTGCGCATCGATGGCGTCTGACCGCGGCCGACGGCGAGGTGCTTGCGGAAAGCGGAGGCCATCCGACTGAGAACGCGGCGCTGCAGGCGCTGCAGCTCGTGCGCCGTGAGCTGGGCGGCGTCGAACCGTGAGCTTCTGCGCGGCGCTGCGCGGACCATCGGCGGGGCTGGCCTGACGCGATAGCGCCGCGGGCTACCCCGCCGGTCCGCTCCTGTCAACGCCCGTGCGCACCGGACGGGGCGGACGGATGCTGAAGGCTCACCGCCGTGACAGGAGCACTGACAGGAGCACCCATGTCGAATCCGGACGCATTCGTCAACAGCCAGGCCCCTCTGCCCGACCTGCCCGCCCAGGACTTCTCCGACGAGACGCTCCCGGCGGATGCCGAGCAGCCGGAGACGCAGGGTGAGGAGCCGCAGGAGGCCGAGCTCGGGGAGGACGGCCAGGGGGATCTCGGGCCGGAGGGCGAACCAGATCTCCCCGTCACCGATCCCCCGGAGGACCTCCGCGACACCGTCGAGTGACGCCGCTCACATCCGCTCGAACGCGTCCTGGACCGCCACGGCGGCGGCTCCCCGCGCCCAGGCGGTGAAGCCGCTGTCATCGACGTGCAGCCGCACCTCCGACGCCCGCGGGTCGCGCAGTGCGACGATCGCCGCCCGCACCGCATCCTCGGCGATCGCGAACAGGCCCATGCCCTCGCCGGCGAGCACGACGTCGGCATGCAGCGTGAGGTTCGCCGACAGGGCGATCAGCCGGCCGAGGGCGCGCGCGCTCGCGTCGACGATCGCCGAGGCGGCCGGGTCGCCCTCGACCGCCAGCGAGAGCACCTCGTCGTACCCCACCGGTCGCTGCAGGGCGGCCGTCGCCTGCGCCGCGATCGACCCGGATCCGAGCATCGCCTGCGCGCAGCCGCGATGGCCCTCGGGGCAGAGCGGCCCGTGCGGCTCGAGCGGGATGTGCGCGGCGAGGCTGACGCCCGAGTCGACGTTGCGGACGACTTCTCCACCGGACACGACCCCGTAGCCGACGCCGACGCCGATCGTGACCACGGTGAAGCCCTCGACGCCGCGGACGACACCGAACCAGCGCTCGGCCTCGGTGAGCGCGATCACGTCGTTCTCGATGCGCACTGGCAGCCCGGTCGCGGCAGTCACGAGCTCGCCGAGCGGCACACCCTCCCACTCCAGGTACGGACCCCAGACGACGCTGATGCCGTCGGTCACGCCACCGACGCTGATCCCGATGCCCGCCGGGCGGGCGCCGTCGCCGACCAGGCGGCCCATGGCATCGACGATCGTGCCGACGACGGTGCTGGGCTCATGCGATTCCAGCGGCAGCACGACCTCGCCGAGCAGCTGCGCCCGCACATCCGTGAGCACGACGTGCGCGTCGCTCGCCGTGAGCTTCACGCCGAGGAACGCGCCGACGCCCGGCGACACGTCGAGCGGACGCGACGGCCGGCCGACGCCGTCGACGACATCGTCCAGCTCGATGAGGATGCCGCGGTCGACGAACGGCTTCGTCAGCCTGGTCAGGCTCGCGGGTGACATGCCGAGGCGCACGGCGAGCGCGGAGCGAGAGATCGGACCGTGGATGAGGACGGTGCGGGCGACGGTGGCCTCGGTGCCGGTTTTCATGAGCCTCCCCATTTGTTTCATCCTGGCATATAAAGCACCGATGGCACGGCTCGAGGATGCCATTGACGCCCCTATTGATTCCGTGCTAAAACTTATTAATGCATTCCACCGATGTGAGCAGCGAAGCGTCCGTCACGGGTGAGGGGCGCTCACCCCGAGTCCTGCACCTCCGCCGCGGCGGCACCAGCGTCGTCCTCGAGATGACCTCCCCGCCCGTGATCGTGCACTGGGGCGAGGATCTCGGCGACGCCGATCCGCAGACCCTCGAGGGCCTTGCGCTCGCCGCGGCCCCGCAGCGCGTCTCCGGCGGCCTCGACGTCGCGCCCGTCCTCTCCGTGCTCCCCACGCCGGCGCACGGCTGGCTGGGCACGCCCGGCATCGAGGGGCACCGCAGCGGACAGGGCACCAGCGCCCGATGGACCCTCGCCGGCGTCGACGCGACCGATGACCGCGCCAGCATCTCCCTCGCCGACGAGGAGTCCCGCCTCGCCGCCACCGTCGAGCTGAAGCTCGGCGTCTCGGGCCTGCTCCATCAGCGCGTCACGCTCCGCAACAGCGGCTCGAGCGCCTACACGGTGCAGCGGCTCGCGGCATCCTTCCCGGTCCCGTGGGACGCGACCGAGATCCTCGACACCACCGGTCGCCACCTGCGCGAGCGCTCGCCGCAGCGCCACGACGCCACCTTCGGCACGTATCTCCGCGAGAGCCGCCGCGGCCGCCCCGGCGCCGACGCCACGCTCCTGCTCTGCGCCGGTCGCCCGGGCTTCGGTTTCGAGCGAGGCCGCGTGCACGGCATCCATGTCGCATGGAGCGGCGGCCACACGGTGCTGGCCGAACGGGTGACGACCGGGGAGGCCTTCCTCGCCGGCGGCGAGCTCTACGCCCCGGGCGAGATCATCCTCGAACCCGGTGCCGCCGTGACGACGCCGTGGGTCATCGGGTCGTGGGGCGAGGGGCTGAACGAGCTGTCCTGGCGGTTCCACGACGAGCTCCGCGCCCGCCCGCAGCATCCGCGTCGCCCGCGGCCGATCACCCTCAATACCTGGGAGGCCGTCTACTTCGATCACGATCTCGACCGGCTGACGGCGCTGGCGGATGCCGCGGCCGAGGTCGGCGTCGAGCGATTCGTCCTCGACGACGGCTGGTTCCACGGCCGTCGCGACGACACCGCAGGCCTCGGGGACTGGCACGTCGACACCACCGTATGGCCGCGCGGCCTGCATCCGCTGGTGGACCATGTCCGCGCGCTCGGCATGGAGTTCGGCCTCTGGGTGGAGCCGGAGATGGTGAACCCCGACAGCGACCTCTCCCGGGAGCATCCGGACTGGATCCTGCGCTCTCGCCTAGACCTGCCGCCGGTCGCCCGTCAGCAACAGGTGCTGGACCTGGCGAACCCCGAGGCGTACGCGCACATCGCCGCCCGCCTGCATGCGCTGCTCGACGAGTACCCGATCGCGTACCTGAAGTGGGACCACAACCGCGACCTCGTCGACGCCGGAACCGGACCGGGCGGCGGATCCCACGTGCACGCGCACACGCTCGCGCTGTACCGTCTGCTCGACGAGCTGAAAGCGCAGCATCCGGGCCTCGAGATCGAGAGCTGCGCCTCCGGCGGCGCCCGCGTCGACCTCGGCATCCTCGACCGCACCGACCGCATCTGGACCAGCGACTGCATCGACCCGCTCGAGCGCCTCGACATCCAGCGCTACACGGGACTCGTCGTGTCGCCCGAGCTCATGGGCGCGCACGTCACCAGCGCCGTGGTGCACTCCACGGGGCGCGCGACCGACCTCGACCTCAGCGCGGCGATCGCCGCGTTCGGGCACTTCGGCATCGAGCGCGACATCAGTCGCGAGACAGACGCCGACCGCGAGAGCATCCGCGCCTGGGTCGCCTTCGCCAAGCGCATCCGCCCGGTCGTCGCCACAGGCCGCGTGGTGCACGTGGACGGCGCGGATGCCGGCATCGATGTCCGCGGCATCGTCGCGGCCGACGGTGCGCAGGCCTTCTTCACGATCACGCAGGCCACGACCTCGATCGCCTATCCCGCCGGCCGGGTGCGGATCCCCGCACTCGACCCGGTCAGGCGCTACCGCGTGCGCGTCGTGGCGCCGGCAGGCGAGAGGGAGGACGCCGGGCAGTCGGCGCTCCGCTGGGCGCAGCACGGCGTCGTCCTCACCGGGCGGCAGCTCGCCGTGACCGGCATCCGCCCGCCGGTGCAGCACCCGGGCAGGGTCACCGTCGTGGAGCTGACCGAAGAGAACTGACCGACCGGACGCCGGTCGTCGAGCGCAAGGAGGCGCAAGATATGAGATCCATCCATCCGCTCCGGGGAGCCGTCGCGGCGATCGTCGTCGCCGTGCTCGCCGGGACGCTGGGAGGCTGTTCGGCGGGGAGCGATCCCGGTGTCACGACGCTGAACTTCTTCCAGTTCAAAGGCGAGGCCCGCGAGGACTTCGAGGTCATCATCGAGCGGTTCGAGGCCGAGAACCCCGACATCGATGTCGTGCAGAATCAGGTGGCGGACGCCGACACCATCATCCGCACGCTGCTCGTGAAGGACAAGGCGCCCGACGTCATCACCCTGAACGGCAACGGCAACTTCGGCCGCCTCGCACAGGCCGGGGTGTTCTACGACTTCAGCGACGAGCCGGTGCTCGACACCATCAATCCGGCCGTGCAGGAGATCCTCGCCGACCTCGGCAACAAGGACGGCGAGGTGAACAGCCTCGGCTATGTGAACAACGCCAACGGCATCATCTACAACGCCGACATCTTCGCCGAGCAGGGCATCGAGGTTCCCGAGACCTGGGACGAGCTCATCGCGGCCTGCGAGACGCTGAAGGCCGCCGGCATCCAGCCGATCTACGCGACCCTCGCCGATTCGTGGACCTCTGTTCCCTCGTTCAACGGTCTCGGCGCCTATGCGGTCCAGGACGGGTTCTTCGACGAGATGCGCGCCGAGGGGGAGGATGTCGGCCCCGACTCCCCCGCCTCGTTCGGGCAGGACTTCGCCGAGCCGCTCGCCCGTGAGCTGCAGTTGTACTCCTATGCGCAGGAGGGCTTCCGCGGGGCGACCTACGACGACGGCAACGCCGCCTTCGCGCGCGGCGAGGCCGCCATGCTGCTGCAGGGCATCTGGGCCGTCAACGGCATCAAGCAGGTCGACCCCGGCATGAACGCCGCGATCTTCCCGTACCCGACGGATGCCGAACAGGACAGGGTGATCGTCTCAGGCGTCGACGTCACCGTCACGATGGGCCGCAACACCCCGCACCGCGAGGAGGCGCTGCGTTTCATCGAGTTCATGTTCCGTCCCGACGTGATCGAGGAGTTCGCGTCCTCGCAGAACATGATCCCCGCGGTCGAGGGTGCCGAGCTCAGCGACGACCTCGCCCTGCAGTCGGTCAAGCCGTTCTTCGACGAGGGCCGGATCACCGGCTTCCTCGATCACCAGATCCCCCCGGGCATCCCGCTCGCGGAGTTCGTGCAGGAGGCGATCTTCACCGGCGACGCGGATTCTACGCTCGCCACGCTCGACAACGAGTGGCGCAAGATCGCCGCCCGCACCATCCCCGTGAAGGAGGACTGACATGAGCACCCTCACCGAAGCGGTGCGGTCATCGGCATCCGGCGGCACCCGCCGCGCCCGTGCCGACCGCATCCGAACCACCACGCCGCGTGCACTCTCGGCGTACTACTGGATGATCTGGCCGGCCGTCATCGCGTTCGCCGCGTTCCACACCGTGCCCATGCTCGTCGGCGTGATCTTCAGCTTCACGAACTACGCGGGCTACGGTGACTGGAACTTCGTCGGCATCTCGAACTACCTCAACCTGTTCAAGGACGACCGGGTCTGGGGCGCCTACGGCTTCTCGTTCCTGTTCGCGATCGCCGCCACGATCCTCACGAACGCGATCTCCCTCGCGATCGCGATGGGGCTGAACGCGAAGATCAAGGCGCGGAACTTCTTCCGCGGCGTCTACTTCGTGCCGTACGTGCTCGCGATGCTCGTCATCGGGTACGTGTTCCAGTACCTGTTCACGAACTCGCTGCCGAAGCTGCTGCCAGGCATCCCGCTGATCGCCGACAACATCCTGTCCAACCCGGACTGGGCGTGGCTGGCGATCGTGACACTCGCGGTCTGGCAGGGGTGCGCCTTCACGATCATCATCTACCTGTCGGGACTGCAGACGATCCCGTCGGAGCTGTACGAGGCGGCATCGCTGGACGGCGCGTCGAGCTGGCGGCAGTTCTGGGCGATCACCTTCCCCCTGATCAGCGCCTTCTTCACGATCAACGTCGTGCTGAGCCTGAAGGGGTACCTGCAGGTGTTCGATCCGATCGTCGCCCTCACTAACGGCGGGCCCGGCACGGCCACCGAGTCGGTGACGATGCTGATCTTCAAGGGCGGCTACGCCGGCGGCGAGTTCGCCTACCAGACGGCCAACGCGGTGATCTTCTTCATCGTGATCACGATCGTCTCCCTCCTGCAGTTCCGAGTACTCCAGCGCCGAGAGGCGGATGTCTGATGTCTGTCGCAGCCCCCACCACGTCCACCACGTCCATCGTCACGGCGGGACGACGCCGCCGCGGCAGCGCCGACCGTGACGACGACACCCGCCGCACCAGCTGGTGGGCGACCGCCGTGATCGCGGTGTGCGCGCTCACGGTGCTGATCCCGCTGTATCTCGCGGTCGTCGTCGCGCTCAAGACACCCGACCAGCTCGTCAGCGGCACCGGCTTCGAATGGCCGAACCCGGTCCGCTGGGAGAACTTCGCCGAGGCCTGGGAGCGCACACTGTTCCCCCAGGCGCTGATGAACACGGCGCTGATCACCGTCGGCTCGGTGGTCTTCACGATGTTCACGAGTTCGATCGCCGCCTACGCGCTGGCGAGGAACATGCACCGGCCGTTCTTCAAGGGCGTCTTCTACTACCTGCTCGCGGCCCTGTTCATCCCGTTCCCGATCATCATGCTGCCGCTGGTGAAGCAGACGGCCATGTTCGGCCTGGACAATCAGGTCGGCGTGATCATCCTGTACACGATCTACGGGCTGTCGCTGAACGTGTTCATCTACTCGGCCTACATCCGCTCGATCCCGATCGAGCTCGAGGAGGCCGCGCGGATGGACGGCGCGTCGACGTGGCGCGTGTTCTGGCAGGTGATCTTCCCGCTGCTCACGCCGATGAACGCCACGGTCGGCATCCTCACCTGCGTGTGGGCGTGGAACGACTTCATCCTGCCGCTCGTGGTGCTCACCGACCCCGGCGCCCGCACGCTGCCGCTCGCGCAGTACGTGCTGCAAGGGCAGTACAACACCGACTACACGGTCGCCTTCGCCTCCTACCTGATGGCGATGGCGCCTCTTCTCATCGTGTACATCTTCTCGCAGCGCTGGGTGATCTCCGGGGTCACCAGAGGATCGATCAAATGACCGCGCCGCGCGCCACCGCCGATTGTCAAGCACCTCGCACGACGTGACTGCCGACCCGCACCATGGTGCGGGAAATGAGGCGACATGGCGACCAACATCCGCGCGATGGAATGCACGCCGGACGACGTGTTCCGGGTGCTCGCGAACGGCTGGCTGTACCCGGGCTGGGTCGTCGGAGCCTCCCGCATGCGCAACGTGGGAGGAACGTGGCCGCACCCCGGCGCGGCACTGCACCACTCCGTCGGCGTGTGGCCGGCTCTCCTCGACGACACGACGCGGGTGGAGGTGTGGGACCCGCCGCATCGCGCGGTCCTTCGAGCACGGGGATGGCCACTCGGCGAGGCGGAGGTGTCGTTCCGCGTCCGCCCGCACGGCCAAGGGTGCCTCGTCCGCATCGATGAGGAGCCGGTGAAGGGGCCGGCCGCACTCCTGCCGCGACTGATCACCACGCCGATCCTGCGCTGGCGCAATTCCGAGACCCTGCACCGGCTCGCCTATCTCGCCGAGGGGCGCGCCGGATCGGAGTGACGCCGGGTCGGCCAGCTACTCCCCCGAGTTCTTCTTGAACTGGCGCTCCCAGTCGCGCAGCTCGCTGCGGCCGATCAGGGACCCGCATTGCCGAGGGCGTCGCACGTGCGTGAGGATCCTCACCAGTCGTGCACGGTGCCGTCGAGGAGGCGGTTCACCGGCAGATAGGCCTTGGTGTACTCATGGCCTGCCGCGGCATCCTCGTCGAGTTCGACACCGAGACCGGGCCGGTCGCCGGGGTGCAGGAAGCCCTGGTCGAGCGTGAACGACGTCTGGAACACCTCGAGCGTCTGCTCGTTGTGGGGCATGTACTCCTGGATGCCGAAGTTGTGGATCGCCAGGTCGAGGTGCAGGGCCGCGGCCATGCCGACCGGCGAGATGTCGGTGGGACCGTGGATGCCGGACTTGATGCCGTAGATCGCGGCGAAGTCGAGAAGCTTCTTCGTGGCCGTGATGCCGCCGGTGTGGGTGACCGCGGAGCGCACGTAGTCGATCAGGCGCTCGGTGATCAGCGTCTGGTAGTCGAACACCGAGTTGAAGACCTCGCCGATCGCGAGCGGCGTCGTCGAGTGCTGGCGCACCAGGCGCAGCGCAGTCTGATCTTCACCCGGGGTGCAGTCCTCGAGCCAGAAGAGATCGTAGGGCTCGATGTCCTTCGCGAAGCGTGCGGCCTCGATCGGCGACATCCGGTGGTGTCCGTCGTGCAGGAGGCGCAGGTCCGTGCCGAAGTCCTCGCGGATCTGCGAGAAGATCCCGGGCATGTGACTGAGGTAGTTGCGGGTGTCCCAGGTCTCTTCGCTCGGCCGGTCGCCTGAGCGCTTGGCGGGCTCGTAGTCGTAGCGCACGCCGGGCCCTGCCGCGGAGACGCCGTAGATCTGGCCGAGGCCCGGAACGCCGGTCTGCACGCGGACGGCGGTGAAGCCCAGCTCCTGGTATCCGGTGATCGCGTTCTTGAGGGCGGCGTAGTCGGTGCCGGAGGCGTGCGCGTAGACGCGGACGCCTTCGCGGCTGGCGCCGCCGAGCAGCTGGTACAGCGGCATCCCGGCCTTCTTGGCCTTGATGTCCCACAGCGCCATGTCGACCGCGGCGATCGCCGCCATCGTGACCGGGCCGCGGCGCCAGTAGGGGCCCCGGTAGAGGAACTGCCAGGTGTCCTCGATGCGGTCCTCGTCGCGGCCGATGAGCATCGAGGCGACATGGTCGGAGAGGTAAGAGGCGACGGCGAGCTCACGACCGTTGAGGGTCGCGTCACCCAGGCCGACGATGCCGTCGGAGGTCGTGATCTTGAGCGTGACGAAGTTGCGCCCTGGGCTGGTGATGATGACGTCGGCGATCTCGATGGTCATGTCGTTCTCCTGAAGTGCGGGTCGAGGTGCGGGGTGCGGACGCGCGGCGCGTCCGCACCCCGGGTCGTGATGAGCGGCGAGGTCAGATCGCGTCGCGCGGATCCGTGAGGTCGCGACCGGCGACCTCCGGCATCCAGATCGAGGCGACGAGCGCGCACAGCGTGAAGACGAAGAGCATGATGATGATCGGGATGAACGAGCCGGTGACGGCCGACACCCACGCGGCGGCGATGACGGGGCCCGCACCGGTCGCGACGATGGCGGCGATCTCTCTGGCCATGGCCGTGAACGTGTAACGGTTGCGCGATCCGAAGAGCTCGGGCAGCGTGAGGTTCTCGAGCGAGGCGAAGCTCATCACCGCGAGGTTGTGCAGCACGACATAGCCGACGAAGACCTGCATGGTGTCCTTGCTGCTGATCATGAGCATCGTCGGGACGATGACGATGAGCGCGATGACCGCCCAGACCATGTACATGCGCTTGCGGCCGAAGCGGTCGCCGAGCCAGCCGGACAGCGGCACCGTGATGAAGGCGACGAGCGACGAGACGATCACGGCATTGACACCGATCGAGCGATCCAGCAGCAGCACGACGGTGATGTAGCTGATCAGGTACGTCTGAATCATGCCGGAGTTGCCGGCCTGGCCGAAGCGCAGCAGGAGCGCGATCGAGAACGCCTTCCAGGGCTTGCGCCGCATCGCCTCGAGCGTGCGGACGTCGCCGGTCTCGGTCGCGAGCTGGATCGCGTCCTCGCGGGAGAGTGCCTTGCCGTCGACGACGTCGTCGCGCTCCTCGAAGACCGGGGTCTCCTTGAGGTTGAAGCGCACCCAGATCGCGAAGAGCATGATGACCGCGCTGGCGATGAACGGGATGCGCCACGCCCAGGCGATGACCTCGTCTTCGCTGTACGCGACGAGCAGGATGGCCCAGATGCCCGAGGCGAGCAGCGTGCCGCAGTTCGTTCCGAGGGCGACGAGCGAGGCGATGATGCCTCGGCGCTTCGCCGGTGCGTATTCGGCGAGCATGACGCCAGCCCCTGAGATCTCGGCGCCGGCTCCGAAGCCCTGCGCGATGCGGAGCAGCACGAGGAGGATCGGAGCGAGGACGCCCACCTGCGAGTACGTCGGCAGGAAGCCGATGAGGGTGGTCGCGAGACCCATCAGGAGGATCGTGTAGAACAGGACCTTCGTGCGTCCGGTCTTGTCACCGAGGCGGGCGAAGAAGAACGCACCCACCGGGCGGGCGACATAGCCGACGCCGTAGGTGGCCATCGCGGCGACCACGGCCACGGCGGGATTCTCGGAGGAGAAGAACAGGTCGGCGAAGACGAGTGCGGCTGCCAGCGAGTAGAGCTGGTAGTCCATGAACTCCAGGGCGGTGCCGAGCCATCCCGAGATGGCGGCGCGAACGAGGTCGCGTATCGACCTCTTCTCGGCGGGGTCGGCGATCGTGGCGATCGTCTGCGGTTCTGACACGGGAGGTACTCCTTCGGACCGGGAACAGGTGGGGTGCGCTGGGCGCGCGGAGGGGTGTCGCTAGAGGGACAGCAGGACCTTCGCCGAGGCGGACGAGTCGCGAGCGAGCTCGAAGGCCTGGACGGCGTCGGATGCCGGGAGGACGTGGGAGATGACGGAGTCGAGGGCGTCTGACTCGGCCAGCAGGGCGACCGCGTCGTCGATCTCGGTTGAGAAGCGGAACGCGCCGCGGATCGTCAGCTCCTTGGCGAGCATCGGGGCGAGGTTCACTCCGATGTCGGCGTTCGGCAGCATCCCGACCTGCACGACGGTGCCGGCTCGGCGAGTCGCACGCACTGCCTGCGTGAGCGCGACCCCGACGCCGGAGCATTCGAAGACGACGTCGTACGACTCGTTCTCGATCGTGTCGCGGCCGACGAGCGAGACCGCGGTCGCCCCGAGCGCCCGAGCGCGGTCGAGGGGCTCTTCGCGCACATCGCTCGCGCCGACGACCGATGCTCCGGCCTTGACCGCTGCGGCCGTGACGAGCAGGCCGATGGGGCCTGCGCCGATCACGAGCACCCGCTTGCCGACGAGGTCGCCGGCGAGGTTCACCGCGTGGATCGCGACGGCCAGCGGCTCGGCGAGGGCGGCACGCTTGAGCGGCAGGGATGCCGGGAGCACGCGGACCATGTGGTCCTCGACGATGAGCAGCCCGGATGCTCCGCCCTGACGGTGCGGGTGCGCCGCGGCGCTGCCGAGGTAGTCGCCACCGGGGCGCAGGTGCGGGCGGTCTTCGAGACCGGGGACCTCGGGTCCGTAGCGTGCGGGGTGCACGGTGACGTGCGTGCCCGGGGCCAGGCGTCCGGACGGGTCGAGGTCGACGACGCCCGAGACCTCGTGACCGGGGGTCAGGGGCTCACGGATCGTGTACTCGCCGTTCGCTCCGTGGAAGTAGTAGTGGAGGTCGGATCCGCAGATTCCCACGTAGTGCACGCGGAGGCGCACCTCGCCGTCGCCGGGGGCCGGAACCTCGCGGTCCTCCCAGCGGATGTCTTCCTTGCCGTGGATGGCGAGAGCCTTCATGGCTGCAACTCCTCTGCGCTGGTGAGTGATGATGTGGTGGTCTGCGACGCCGAGACGGCATCTGCGATGGCGGCACGGGCGCCTGCGCGCCGGATGGTGTCGATCAGTTCGCCCACGCGGGCGATGAACGCATCCTGTGATCCGAGTCCGTCGCCGAAGAGCTGCAGCTCGCCGATCACGCGCTCTGCCAGCTCGCGGCCGTTGCGGGCGCTCGCCGCATAGCCTGTGAGACGCTCGCGGGCGCCGTCCGTCATCGCAGCGGCGTGCACCCCGGGGTCGAAGCCGGGCAGCGGGGCGATGCACGACAGGTACCCGGCCACGGTCAGCGCGATCAGGTGCGGCATCTCGCCGCGGCGCAGCGCGAGGAGCGCCGGTTCCGGGATGCGCTGACGGAGCTTCACCGATCCGTCGGTGCCGACCTGGCTGGTGCGGTGCCCGAGGGCGCTGTTTCCCCAGCGCTCGAACAGCTCGCTCTCGTAGGCGCGGATGTCGACTCCCGAGGGCACCACGATGGAGGGCTCGTACTCAGTGCGCAGCACTGCACGGGCGGCGCTCTCGATGGCGTCGATTCCCACGGCCTCGGGAATCGTGCCGGCACCGCTCAGCGCGCCGAGGTACGCGATGAGTGAGTGCGTGCCGTTCAGCAGCCTCACCTTCATCTGCTCGTAGCGGCCGACCTCGTTCGTGAACACAGCGCCGCCGGCCTCCCAGGCAGGGCGCCCGCCGGCGAAGCGGTCTTCGATCGCCCACATGGTGAAGGGCTCAGCCGGCACGGGGATGTCGTCCCTGGCGCCGAGCAGGGAGCTGACGCGGGCGCGCAGCTCCGGGGTCGTCGCGGGCACGATGCGGTCGACCATGCTCGATGGGAAGGACACCGCGCGGTCGAGGAACGCGAGTGCGTCTGCACCCTCGGATCCGGGCAGCTCGAGAAGGAACTCGCGGACGAGCTTCTCGGTGTGCGCTCCGTTCGCGGCGAGATTGTCGCAGCTGAGGATCGAGATCGGGGCGCCGCCGCGGTCGGCCCTTTCCTGGAGTCCGCGAGCGAGCTGACCGATCGCGGAGCGCGGGGCGCCGCCGCGGAGGTCGGCGCGCACAGTGCTGTCGTCGAGATCGAGGTGCTGCGTGGCCGGGGAGTAGCTGTACCCGTTCTCGGTGACGGTGAGGCTCACGACGCGAATGCCCGGGTCGGCGATCTGGGCGACGACGCGCTCCGGCTGCTCGCCGCCGACGAAGGCATCGGTGTGCACGCCGGGAATCGTCAGGGACGTGGTCCCGGGAGCGATGGTCGCGACCGAGTAGAGGAAGTCCTGGGCGTGCATGGCGTCGACGATCGAGCGGGACCGCGAGGCGACGCCCACGATCCCCCAGTCGCCGCCTGCAGCCCGCAGCGCCGCCGCCGTGTAGACCGCCTGATGCGCACGGTGGAAGCTGCCGAGCCCCAGGTGCAGGATGCCGGATCCGGGGGGACTGACCAGCGGAGCCGCAGTCGCGGATGTCGTGCGGCGCAGAACCGGTGCTTCGAGGATCACGCGGTGACTCCTTGCTCGGGCCGCGCACCCCAGGGTGATCGGCGTTGATCGTCGTGCAACCAGTGTGAATGAGTTGTACAAACTTGTCAAGAGGTTTGCATCGTGTTGGAGGACCATAGGATTGCAGCGAAGGCGGGGAGGTGAAGGTGGCAGCGACGCTGACGGATGTGGCGAGGCGCGCCGGCGTGTCCATCGCGACCGCTTCCCGAGCGTTCGGCGAGCCGGACCGTCTCGCGCCGAACACCCTCGGCCGGGTGCTCGAAGCGGCTGGAGAGCTCGGATACAGTGCGCCGCAGGTCGCCACGGCCACCCGAACCTTCGGCGTCGTCGTGCCGGACGTCGCCAATCCGGTCTACGCGACCCTCCTCAAGGCGATCCAGGGCCAGGCGTGGCATGGGCGCCATCGCATCGTGCTGTTCGATGCGGACGAAGACCTTCGCCGGGAGCGCGAGCAGATCGAGCAGGCGCGCAAGCTCGACGGGATGCTGCTGTGCTCCCCGCGGCTGCCGGACGCAGACGTCCTCGATCTCGTCGGAGAGACCCCGTACGTGGTGGTGAATCGTCAGATCGACGGCGCGCTCTGCGTTCTGATGGACGCAGAGCACGGCCCCGCCCAGGCGATCGAGCATCTCGCGGCGCTCGGGCACACGCACATCGCCTATGCCGCAGGGCCCCGGGGGTCGTGGGCTGACGCACATCGCGCCGACACGGTCGCCCGAGCCTGCGAGCGACACGGCATGCGTCTCAGCCGTCTCAGCCATCATGCGGCCTCCATTCAGGGAGGCCGTGCCGCCGCCGCGACGGCGGCGGCGAGCGGCGCGACCGCTGTCGTGGCCTACAACGACCTCGTCGCGCTCGGTCTCGAGGCGGGAATGCTCGAGCTCGGGCGCCGCTGTCCTGCCGACATCAGCATCGTCGGGATCGACGACATCGATCTCGCAGGAGCAGTCTCGCCCGCGCTCACCACAGTGCGGATGCCGATCGAGCGCAGCGGCGCTCTCGCGGTCGATCTGCTCGTGAAGGCGTTGTCCGGCGAGGTCATCGGGGAGGTCCCGATCCTCGGCTCGGAACTCATCGTTCGCGCCTCCACCGCGCCCCCGCGGGCGTGAACGCCTACTCCCCCGAGTTCTTCTTGAACTGGCGCTCCCAGTCGCGCAGCTCGCTGCGGCCGATCAGGGAGTCGAGCGACACCTGGAACAGCAGCCCCTTGCGGGCGTTGACCTGCTTGATGTTGTCGACGATCTGCGTGGTGAGGCCGGCGAGAGCCTCGCGGACCTCGCCGATGCGCTCATCCGGGGCATCCCACAGGTCGGGGCGTGTGAGCAGGTCGAGCAGATAGTCGCGGTCGAGCGCGGCGACGAGACGGGCGAGCTTGTCCGAATACTCGGCCTCGGCGAGCGTGCTCTGATCCTCCCCTGCCTTCGCGTCGAGGCGGATGAACAGCTGCTCGACGTGCGAGGCGAGGGCGTCGATGCCCGCCGCAGTCTCGGTCGCGACCGCGTTGCCGGGCAGGCTCGCGTAGTCGTTGCGCAGCTCGCGCAGGCGGTTCACCCGCAAGCGGATGCCGGCCGGCACCGGGTCGGCCGACGCCGCCGGCTTGCGACGGCGGCGCGCGATCAGGCCGATCGCGGTGCCCGCGGCGGCGACGAGCACGACGCCGCCGATCACCAGGGGAAGCAGCAGGTCGGCGCCGCCGCCGGAACCGACACCAGAGCCCGAAGGTGTCGCGTCCGTGAGCTCCTGCACCGTCTCGACGAGCGCCGACTGCGTGTCCGCCGCCGACGCCTCGTTCTCGTTCGCGATGCGGAGGGCGTCGTCGCCGATCTCGACCGAGTCCGCCATCAGGTCGTCGCCGATCGCGAGGATCACGGTCTGCTGATCGGCGACCGCGGTGAGCTGATCGAGAATATATGTGCTGTACGGCATGTTGAGCCCTGCGTCCGCCGGCAGCACCACCACGGCCACGGATCCGTCGGTCGGCACCGAGCCGGTGAGCGCATCCATCAGGCCCGTCGCGTCGCCGACGTCGGGCGACACGTACACGTCCCCGGCCTGTATGCCGGCGATGGCATCATCGAGCCAGGGGTTGGTCGCGGCGGCGTCTGTCATGCGCATCTCAGAAGTTGTTGATCACGGAGGCGAAGACGAGATCGATGCGCTCGGCATTCGACGCGTCGAAGAGCTGCCCGCCCGTGGCATCCGCGATCCGCTGCAGCGCCGTCGGGTCTGCGCCCTCGCCGTACGCGATCGTGAAGATGCGCACGGGCGCCTCGTCACCACCCTCCTTCGAGCTCTTGCCGATCTTCGCGATCAGCGAGTCGAGTGAGATGGACGAGTCGGTGTCCTCGCCGTCGGAGAGCACGACGATCGCGTTGATGCGGCCGGGCTCCGCCCGCTCGCGCATGGCCTCGTACGCCAGGAGGACCGAGTCGTAGAGCGGGGTGCCGTTGCGCTGCGCGTAGCGGAGGTCGTCGAGCGAGGAGTCCAGCTTCTCGCCGTCGGACGCGAGGGCCGTGACGTCGCGCAGCACCTGGATGTTCTCGCCCTCGTCGGAGGAGACGCCCGTGGTGAACGCCCACACGCCGATCTCGTCGGTCGGGCGGAAGTGGTCGAGGGTCGTCTGGGCCCCTTCGATGGCCCCGTCGAGTCGCGAGCGACCGTCGCCGATCGGCTCGTCCATCGACCCGGAGATGTCGATCAGCTCGAGCACCGACGAGGGCTTTCGCACCTGGGTCCACTGGTCGATCGCGGTGGAGATCACGTCGACCTCGGGCTTCGGCAGCGTCACCGCGGGCTGCGCGGGGTCGACGCCGAACTTCGCGGAGAAGAGGTCACCCAGCGGCACCGACTCGTCGAGCGGGCGGAAGCCGTACTCGGGCAGGATCTTCTGCGCCGCGTTCGACTGCAGGAACTCGGCGAAGGCCTCGCCGGCGGTGCGCTGCTCGGCGGTGACCCAGTCGGCGCCGAGCACGGTGACCGGGTTGTCCGACCACATCGAGCCCGCGGAGGGATACACCGCGACGAGCTTGGTCTTCGGCGGCGTGAGGGTCTCGCCCGGCTGCACGGTGTGCGAGTCGGGGTTTCCCTGGTTGTAGTTCAGCAGCGAGGTCTCCTCGAGGGCGACGGCCGAGACGTACGCCGAGCCGTTCGCACCGTTCTGCGTCTCGTCGTAGAGGGTCGAGAGCACATTGCCGGTGGTGTCGCCGTAGTGGATGACGCACTCCTCGAACACGCGCGAGAAGGCGGCGGCGGCATCCACGTCGCCCGACGTGAGCCCCTCGGCCTTCCCTGACGCCTCGTAGGACTGCATCAGGATCGTCGACAGACCGGTCGTCGAGGTGTTCGGGTTGGTCTTCGAGATCTTGAAGGCGCCCCAGATGTCCTTGCCTACGCTGCCCCAGCCCGCCGGGTCTTGGCAGAGGCGCGAGAGATCGGTGATGCTGATCGGCTTCTCGGGCCAGCCGAGGGCCTCGGCCATCGGCTCGGGCATGCCGAACACCACGGGCGTGCGGGTGAACGACTTCGGCTCTCCCACCAGGCTCTGGTCGGCCGCCGCGGCGACGCGATCGGTCCAGACGGTGGATGCCGGCGACCACAGGGTCGGCCACAGCGTGCGATCGTCGCTCGGCCAGTCCTCGCCCGAGGTCAGGAAGCGGGTCGCGTTCCCGGATGACACGTTCGTGGGGCGCACCGTCGCGCAGGTCTCGAGCCCCTCATGCTCCGGGGAGTCCTTGAATGCCGACGCGAGCTCGTCGAGCATGTTCACCTTCTCCGACGACGTCGCGATGGCGATGTGCGTGCAGCCGTCGTCGGGAAAACCCTGGCCCTGCTCCCCCGTCGAAGGGTCGTCGCCGCCGGTGCAGGCCGCGAGGGCCAGGGCGACGACGGCCGCCATGGCGATGGC
Organism: Microbacterium sp. SD291; assembly: GCF_017355365.1. Taxonomy (GTDB): domain Bacteria; phylum Actinomycetota; class Actinomycetes; order Actinomycetales; family Microbacteriaceae; genus Microbacterium. The sequence continues at coordinate 80,667 of NZ_JADIJR010000009.1, forward strand.
TGCCGGGATGCGGCGGGCGATGGACCGTCGTGCGTTACGAGGCGCGCTCATGGGCCTAAGGCTACCCAGGTATCGCGCTCCCGATCACGCATCCGCGATGCTTCTCCGCTCGGGGGCTTGACCCTGCACCATGGTGCAGGGCTGAGGATGGCGGGATGACCGACCAGATCACGCTTCGACGCCCGGCATCCACCGACTATGAGCGACCGCGCTGGGGCCGCGCGGGAGCCCTCTACGACCTGGTCGTGACGATCGGATTCGCGACCCCGTTCACCGCGGCACTGCTGCTGGATGCCACCCGCTGGTTGCACGACGCGCTCGACCTCCCGGGTGCTCGTCTGCCCGAACTCGGCCCGACCGCCCTCATGTTCGTCAGCATGTTCGGCACGGCCGTGACGATGTGGGCCGTCGCCCGCCTGATGCGACCGGAACCTCGATTCATCGCGATCGACACCGCCGGCAGGGCCGCATTCGCGCTCTGGATGACGTGGGCGCTGTTGAATGGCCAGAGCACGACCGTCGTCGTGTTCCTGATCGGGGAGGTACTGTGGCTGGCACTCCAGCTCACCGGGCTGCTGCGGCTGCGCCGGAGCGCGTGACGATCGGACGGCTCGCGCTCGCCGCAGGCGTCGCCGTCAGCACCGTGCGGTTCTATGAGAGGCAGGGGCTCGTCGAACCGGACGAGCGCTCCCGCGCGGGGTATCGCTCCTACACACCGGAGGCGGTGCAGCGGGTGCGGTTCATCCGCCGGGCGCAGCGACTCGGCTTCACGCTGCGTGAGGTCGGTGACGTCCTGCGGCTCTCCGACCGCCCTGAGCTCATCACGCTCGAGGACGTGGGCGCTCAGGTGGCGGAGAAGATCAGCGAGCTCGACCAGAAGATCGTCGACCTTCAGCGGGTGCGGGAGGCGCTGCGGCTGCTCGTCGCGACCGGGCCGGCGCACCCGCGCTGCCCGGTGATCGAGGCCATCACCTGACGAGTCGCCTCACTGCGCCCGCATGAAATCCTCGGCGGCGCGGACCTGCTCGGCCGAGGGGCGGATGCCGGTGTACAGCACGAACTGCTCGAGCGCCTGCAGCGTCGCGACCTCAGCGCCGGTGATGACGGTCTTGCCCGCAGCGCGCCCGGCACGGATCAGCGGGGTCTCGGTGGGCAGGGCGACGACGTCGAAGACGACGGATGCCGCGGCGATCTGCTCCTCGGTGAAGGAAAGCGCGTGCTCGTCGGCACCGCCCGCCATGCCGATCGGGGTGACGTTCACGACGATGTCGGCGGTCTCGCCGGCGGCATCCGCTGTCCACCCGAAGCCGTACAGGGCGGCGAGGGCCTGCCCGTTCTGCTCATTGCGGGCGATGACGGTGACGTCGGTGAATCCGGCGTCGCGGAACGCCGCCGCCGTGGCCTTGGCCATCCCGCCCGACCCGCGCAGCAGCACAGACGACGCGGCATCGAGCCCGCCGCGCTCGATGAGCTGGGCGATCGCGGAGTAGTCGGTGTTGTAGGCGGTGAGCACGCCGTCGTCGTTCACGATCGTGTTCACCGAGTCGATCGCGGTCGCCGACGGGTCCATCCTGTCGACGAGCGCGATGACGTCCTCCTTGTAGGGCATCGAGATCGCGCATCCGCGGATGCCGAGTCCGCGGACTCCCGCGATCGCCTGGGCGAGGTCGGCCGGCGCGAAGGCCTTGTAGATCCAGTTGAGCCCGAGAGCCTCGTACAGGAAGTTGTGGAAGCGCGTGCCGTTGTTGCTCGGTCTGGCCGAGAGCGAGATGCACAGCGTCATGTCCTTGTTCAGCATTGTCACCCCGTCAGGCTACGACCTGTCCGTGGATTTCGGCCTCTGACCGGGCGAGATGGCCGTCTCGGAAAATTGTCCCCCATATGGGGGACAAAAGCATTGCGGAGGGGGTATGCTGTACGTGACGCACCCTCCGGTCGTCTTCGGCCCTCATCGCTCCCCCCGCGGTGAGGGCCACACCATTTTCCGGGCGGCTTCACCACGCGCGGTGCGTCCGACGGTCACAGCTCGTGCAACATTTCTGTTACGGGCTGGAGACACCTATTCCGCTCAGCCCCTGCTCCACTAGCGTTAGCGATGTCGGTGCATCCTGCGTCGGCTTCTTTTCCAGCAGAACAGGCAGTACATGAGCACCCAGGGCACGGTCAAGTGGTTCAACTCGGAGAAGGGCTTCGGCTTCATCTCCCCCGACGACGGCGGCGCTGACGTCTTCGCGCACTACTCCGCCATCGCATCATCCGGCTACCGGTCTCTCGAAGAGAACCAGCGAGTCGAGTTCGATGTCGCGCAGGGCCCCAAGGGCCTGCAGGCCGAGAACATCCGTCCGCTCTGACGCGGACAGACACCGAACTCCCCGACCGGTCCGCGCTTCTGCGCGGCATCCGGCGGGGAGTTCTGTGCTTCTCGCGGGGCTGAGCTGAGCTTCTTGCCGAGGTGATCGCCGGGCTCAGCCCAGCAGCAGAGCGCGCAGCTCGTCGGCGGTCGACACCCGGAACGCGGCATCGTCGCCCTCGTGCGGCTCGCTGAAGCCCCACTCGACGAAGACCACCGGCACGTCGTTCGCGTTGCCACCGGTCACGTCGTGGTGCCGGTCGCCGATCAGCACCGGCCGCGAGGTGTCGGCGCCCCGGTCGCGCAGGCGCCGCAGCGCCTCCACGACGATGTCGGACTTCGACGCGAGCGTCGCCTCATCCGGGGTGGCGCCGACCGTGGTGAGGAAGTACGGTCGCAGCTCGAAGTGGTCGATGATGGCGTCGACCTGGTTCTCGGGCTTCGAGCTCGCCGTCGCCTGCGGGACGCCGGCCGCGTGCATGTCGCGGATCATGTCGGCCACACCGGGGTAGGTCACGACGTCGGTCGTGTACCCGTCGGCCTTGCCGAGGGTGCGATAGAACGCGACCGCCTCGGCGCTCTCGTCTGCGGTCATCCCGGCCTGCTCCTGGAACGACTGGAACATCGGCGGGCCGATCCAGTGGATCAGGTCCTCGCGGGTGGGCGCCGGCTTCCCGAAGTGGGTGAGTGCGACGTTCAGGCGACGGAGGATGCCGATCGACGCGTCGGCGATCGTGCCGTCGAGGTCCCACAGCACGCAGGAGAAGGGGGAGTGAGCCATGCCTCCCAGCCTATGGGCAGCGGATGCCGGGCCCCGGCGCGAAGTCGCGGGCGTCGGCGCAGGACGATCAGAACAGCCGGGGGATGCCCGACTCGATGCCCTTCATGTCGTCGTAGTCGAGCACCAGGCAGCGGATGCCGCGGTCCTCGGCGAGCACGCGCGCCTGCGGCTTGATCTCCTGCGCGGCGAACACGCCCTGCACGGGGGAGAGGTGCGGGTCGCGGCCGAGCAGCTCGAGGTAGCGCGTGAGCTGCTCCACGCCGTCGATGTCGCCGCGGCGCTTCACCTCGACGGCGATGGCGACGCCCGCGGCATCCCGCACGAGCAGGTCGACCGGGCCGATCGCCGTCGGATACTCGCGCCGCACCAGGGTGGCGCCGTCGGAGATGAGATCCACCTGCTCGGCGAGGAGACGCTGCAGGTCGGCCTCGACGCCGTCCTTCTGCAGCCCGGGGTCGAGGCCCAGGTCGTGGTTCGAGTCGTGGATGATCTCGTAGATCTGCACGCGGAGCGCGTCGCCGGTCTTCTTGTGCGTGACGCGCCAGACCTCGACGACGCCGGCGAGCGACTCCTCCTCGCCCGGCTCCTCGGGTGAGAGCGAGCAGGGCGGGCTCATCCAGTTCAGCGGCTTGTAGCTGCCGCCGTCGGAGTGCACGAGCAGACTCCCGTCTCCCTTGTGCACCAGCAGACGCGTGGCGAGAGGGAGGTGGGCATTGAGCCGCCCGGTGTAATCGACGGAGCAGCGGGCGATGACGAGACGCACCCGTCGAGCCTACTTCGTCGCGGGCGCCATCTCGTCCTCGCGGAGCGGTCGGGCCGAAGCAGAGAACAGACCGGACAGGGCGGCCAGCACCACCAGGATGAACAGGGTGTTCAGCAGGCCCAGGTGCTCGCTGATGAACCCCAGCACCGGCGGGCCGCCGAGGAAGGCGACGTACCCGATGGTCGCGGCGGCGCTGACCCGCGCGGCGGCCTTGGCCGGGTCGTCGGCCGCGGCGGACATGCCGAGGGGGAAGCCGAGCGAGGCGCCGATGCCCCACAGCGCCGCACCCGCGAACACCAGCGGCGTGCTGGGGGCGAGGATGAACAGCAGGATGCCGGCCGCCGCCGTGACCGCGAGGATCCGCAGCACGACGACGCGGCCGAAGCGGTCGACCAGCGGGCCGCCGAACAGCCGGACCACGGTCATCGCGACTGAGAATGTGGCGAGGGCCGCCGCCCCGGCGACAGGCCCTGCGCCGTGGTCCTCGGAGACGCCGAGAGCCAGCCAGTCGTTGGCGCCGCCCTCGGCGAAGGACATGCCGAGCATCACGATGCCGAGTGCGTAGGTGCGCGGCTCCCGCCACGCCTCCATCGCCACATGCATCCGCTCGCGCCAGTGCGGCTTCTCGTGCGGAGCCGGATCGAGCGCGGCCTCGCGAGAGGGCACGTTCAGGAAGCACACGACGGCGGCCACGACGATCATGACGGCGATGACCGCGGTGTGCAGTGCCACGTCTGCACCGAGCTGCACGGCGAGGGCGCCGAAGCCCGCGCCGATCACCGTGCCGAAGCTGAAGAATGCGTGGAACACCGGCAGGATCGTCTTGCTCATCTGCTGCTCGATCGCGGTGGCCTCGACGTTCATCATCACGTCGAGCGAGCCGTTGCCGAGGCCGAACAGCACCAGGCCGACCACGACGATCGGCAGCGACCCGACGACGTTCGTGCCGACGCCGATCAGTGCGACGCCCGCGGCGAAGCACAGCATCGTGACGAGCATCCCGACGCGCGCGCCGGTCCGCGCCATCACCGCGGGGCTCGTCGAGATGCCGACGATCGACGAGATGCCCATCGCCAGCAGCAGCAGGCCCATCTGAGCGTTGTCGATGTCGAGACCGAGCTTGATGTCAGGCACCCGCGACGCCCACGTCGCGATCGAGAGGCCGCTGGCGAGGAAGATCGCGAAGATCGCGGCACGCCACCGGACGAACTGTGAGCGGGTGAGTGCGGTATCCATGTCGCACAGCCTATCGAATCGATTCGAGCCTTTGAAACCAGGGGAGCTATCCTCGGAGTATGACCAGTCAGGAGACCCCGCGCCGGGCGACCATCGCCGACGTCGCGCGCGCGGCCGGCGTGGCGACGTCGACCGCGTCCGTCGTGTTCAGCGGCAAGGCGAAGGTGGCGACGGCGACCCGCGAGCGGGTGCTCGCCGCGGCCGCCGAACTCGGCTATTCAGGTCCCGATCCGCGCGCGGCGTCGCTGCGTCGCGGCCGCAGCGGCATCGTGGCCGTCGTGCTCGAGGGGCATCTCCGCGCCGCGTTCCTCGATCCTGTGACGACCGCGATGATGGACGGGCTCACCGACGGACTGGCCGACCTCAGCGCCGGCATCCTGCTGATGCGAGACGACCCGGGGGAGAGCGACACCGCGCCGCTCGCGAACGCACCGGTCGACGCGGTCGTGCTGATCGGATGCTCCGGGCGCACCAGGACATCGCTCGAGATCGTCCGCGGGCGCGGGCTGCCCGTGGTCGTGATCGAGGGCGACGCCGGCGAGGGCATCCCGCGGATCTCCTTGGACAACGCGGCCGCCGCCGCGGACGTCGCGCGTCATGTGCGCGATCTCGGCCACACCGAGGTCGCGCTCGTGACGCTGCACCTCGACGCCGCCCGCGAGCGCGGCGCCGTGACGCCAGCGCGCCTCGACGCGGCCACGGTCGAGGTCACGATCGACCGCCTCGCCGGGATGAGGTCGATCTTCCCGGACGCGCCCGCGATCTCCGCGGCGGGGAGCCTGATCGATGAGGGACTCCTCGTCGGGCGGATGCTGCTGGCGGATGCCGAGAACCGCCCCACCGCCGTGCTCGCCCAGAGCGACCTGCTGGCGGTCGGCGTGATGCGGGCGGCGGAGGAGCTCGGACTCCGCGTCCCCGAGGATCTGTCGGTGGCCGGCTTCGACGGGATCGCCGTCGACGGGCTCGGCGGTCCGGTGCTGACGACCAGCGTGCAGCCGGCCGTCGAGAAGGGGCGCGCTGCGGGGGAGCAGGTGGCGAGGATGCTGCGAGGTGAGCAGGGGATCACCCAGAACCTCACCTGCCGCTTCCGCGCAGGCACGACGACGGCGCCGCCGCCCGTCCACTGAGCGCTCGTCGTCCCCCGCGGCTCCGCCCCCACCAGCCCGCGAGACTTCGCAAATGTCACGTTTTCCGCGGGATTTCGAGACATTTGTGAAGTCTCGCGGGCCGGGGCGGCGGGAGAGATCAGGTGTGCGGGGGGCCCAGGGGCAGCGTGACGTCGCCGAAGTCCAGGATCCGGTAGCGCCCGCAGTCGACGATCTCGTCAGGCAGCGCGGCCACCGGGAGATCCCACCGGACGGTCTGCGCATCCTCGAGCAGGAACGACACCTCGCCGGCCCGGAAGTCGCTCCGGTCCACGAGCCAGGCGTAGCCGTTCAGGCGATGGTCGACCTGCACGAGCTGCTCCGGTGCCTCGAGGTGCGCCTTCGGAAGGCGCACGGTCCAGAACTGGCCGGCACCGGTGCGCCCGGAGTCGCTCACCCAGTCGACCACGCACGCGAGGTCGGGATCAGGTTCCTGGGCGGCGGCGAGCCGCGGCACGCTGAGCCCGCCGCCGACGAGCACCAGCAGCGCGGCGGCGGCGGCGAGTGCGCGCGACACGCGTCTGGGCATCCGCACCGCTTCCGGATGCGCGACCAGGGCGAGCAGCGGGGCGAACGCGACCGGCTGCAGGTAGCGTGCGGCGTGGGTGCCGAGTGCGACCGCGCCGATCACGACCAGCAGCGGCAGCATCCATCCGGAGGCGGCCACGAGGCGGGGGCCAGGGGTGCGCGCCCGGACCGTCTGCCGGATCGCGACCAGGATGAGTGCGAGCGCGAGAATGCAGCCGACGACGCCCGGCGGAGTCGAGAGGCGATCGCCGACGAGGCCCGAGTAGTAGACGATCGACTGCGTCCACTCGGCGGGCCGCGCGTAACCCGCGCCCGTATTGGCTATCCATGCCGCGAACGGAATGCGTCCGGCGAAGCCGATCGCCGTGCCCGCGATCAGCGCCGCCATCAGGCCGAGGGGGAGCCGCCGGCCTGATCGCAGCATCGCAAGGGCGAGCAGCACGGTGAGCGGGGCTGTCGCCCATGCCGCGAAGAGCGGATTCGTGAGGGTCGCCACTGCGGCGACCGCCGCCACAGCCGTGATCAGCCCCGGTTTCGAGCGCGATCCGTCGAGCGTCCGCCGCATCAGGCCGACCACGGCGATCACCGCGATCACGGTCGACGAGTAGTACGTCGTGGTGAGCAGCAGCGACGACAGCTCGAGTGCGTCACGCGACGCCGAGACCTCGGTGATCGCGAGCATCCCGAACGCCGTCAGGGCGCCGAGCGACCAGGCGACCGGCGCGAGTCCCGCCCGGCGTCGGCCCGCGGCCAGACGGAGTGCGCCGTACAGCGCGATGACGTTCACGACGGCGTTCGCCGCGAGCAGGCCGTCGAGATCGAGGGGGAGGAGCGCACCGAGAGCCGCGAACAGCGCCGTCTCCGGCAGGAACAGCACGCTGGACATCGCCCAGTCCGGCGGATGCCCGGCGGCAAGCGACTGCGCGAACATCGCCACGACCAGCGAATCCCCGTCGCGGAAGAGCAGGCCGGCCCGCGGGGACGCCGACACCTGCGCCGTGACGAGGATCGCGATGGCCGCCGCACCGCTCCACCCGGCGATCTCCCGCACCCACGCGCGCTGCATGCGACCACTCTCGCATGCCGCCGGAGCCGTCCGGACGAGCCCTTTTCGCCCGCATGCGCGGAATCGTGCCGGTAAACTGGACGGACACCCGCCCGCCTGAGCCGCAAAGCCGACGAGCCCCGAGGGAGCCCTGCACGTGCTGACCCTCCTCGCCGCGTTCCTCGCAGGGTCGATCCTCATGCCGGTGCTCGTGCGCTGGCTCGGAGCACAGGCCTTCGCGGTCGCCGCACTCATTCCCGCCGCGGCATTCGTCCATGCGCTGGTGCTGACCCCGCAGGTGCTGGATGCGGATCGCGCCCCGTTCGAGGCGATCGAGTGGATCCCGCAGTTGGGCCTCGACCTCTCCATGCACATGGACGTCCTGGGCTGGGTGATGACGCTGATCGTGACCGGCGTCGGCGCGCTGGTGCTGCTGTACTGCCGGTGGTACTTCCACGATGACTCGGCGGGGATCGGGCAGTTCGCCGGGGTCCTCCTCGGATTCGCCGGCGCGATGTACGGGCTCGTCCTCACCGACGACCTGGTGATGCTCGTCATGTTCTGGGAGGTGACGAGCATCCTCTCGTACCTCCTGATCGGCCACTATCGCCGCCGCGCGACCAGCCGACGCGCCGCCCTCCAGGCGCTTCTCGTGACCACCCTGGGCGGGCTCGTGATGTTCGTCGGCGTGATCCTCCTGGTCGTGGATGCCGGCACCTCCAGCATCCGCGAGATCCTCGAGCTCGCGCCGACCGGTGCCGTCGTCGACGCGGCGATCGTGCTGCTGCTCGTCGGTGCGATCAGCAAGTCCGCGCTGTTCCCCTTCCACTTCTGGCTCCCCGGCGCGATGGCGGCACCGACCCCGGTCAGCGCCTACCTGCACGCTGCCGCGATGGTCAAAGCGGGCATCTACCTGATCGCGCGGTTCGCGCCGATCTTCGCGTTCAGCGCGCCGTGGCGCCCGATCGTGATCACGCTCGGGATCATCACGATGCTGCTCGGCGGCATCCAGGCGCTGCGCGAGACCGACCTCAAGCGCATCCTCGCGTTCGGCACAGTGAGCCAGCTCGGCTTCTTCGCCGTCGTGACCGGCTACGGCACGCAGGCTGCGGCGCTGGCAGGCCTCGCCCTGGTGATCGGTCACGCGCTGTTCAAGTCCGCGCTGTTCCTCATCGTGGGCGTGATCGACCGTCAGCTCTCCACGCGCGACATCACCGAGCTCTCCGGCGTCTGGCGGCAGGCCCCGATCATGACGATCGCGGCATTCATCTCGGTGGCATCCATGGCCGGCGTCGCGCCGACCATCGGATTCGTCGCCAAGGAGTCCACGCTGACGGCGCTCCTCGACGACGCACAGGGCGGATCTCCCTGGGGCCTCGTGGCGATCATCGGGGTCACGATCGGGTCCATGCTCACAGCGGCATACGGGGCGCGGTTCCTCTGGGGTGCGTTCTGGACCAAGCGCGATGAGCGCGGAGACCGGATGCCGGACACGGCCTGGCCGGACCCTCCCGTCGGGTTCCTGGCGGCGCCGATCATCCTGGCCGGTGCGACCCTGGCCGCCGGGATCGGCGCCCCCGCGCTCGACGTCGTCCTTCACGAGTACGCGATCACCGCAGCGCCCGGACTCGATCCCGCGACCGGCGAGGCCGTCGAGGGGCCGGGCCATCTCGCGCTCTGGCACGGCCTGGAGCCCGCCCTCGGCATCTCGGCGCTCTCGATCCTCCTCGGGATCGGCATGTTCCTGCTCACTCGCCGCAGCGGCTGGGACCGCCGTGAGCGGATGCTGCCGTTCACCGCGGCGGACGTGTACTACCTCGTCGTCCGCGGGGTCGACCGGGTGTCGGTGCTCAGCACCTCGTTCACCCAGCGAGGCTCGCTCCCCGTCTACGTGGGGACGATCTTCGTCGTGTTCGTCGCCGCCGAGGTCACCGCGCTGGTCGCGAGCGACATCGACCGGTACCAGCTCTCGGCCTGGCACACGCCCGCACAGCTGGCCGTGGCCCCGCTGATGGCGGCCGCTGGCATCTTCGCCGTGCGCGCGCAGAAGCGGTACACCGGCGTCGTGCTCGTCTCGGTCACCGGCCTCGGCATGGTGGTGCTCTTCGCGACCAGCGGGGCCCCGGACCTCGCGCTCACGCAGATCCTCGTGGAGACCGTCACCATGGTCACCTTCGCGCTGGTGCTGCGGCGCCTACCCGCGCGGATGGGCGAGCACAACGCCTCGGTCGGGCGCATCCCGCGCGCGCTGCTCGGCCTGGCCGTCGGCGTGACCATGGCCCTGGTCGCGGTCGTCGCGACGCAGTCGCGCATCGCCGACCCGATCTCGATCGCGTTCCCTGAGCTCGCCTACGACATCGGCCACGGCAAGAACGTGGTCAACGTCGCCCTCGTCGACCTCCGCGGCTGGGACACGATGGGCGAGCTCTCGGTTCTCGTGCTCGCGGCGACCGGCGTCGCATCCCTGGTGTTCGTGACGCATCGCGCCGATCTCCTCGCCGCGACGAAGACGCTGCCCGATGCCACCCGCCGCGCCGCCCGGAGCCGCCCGCTGGTCGAGACGACCGACGGCATCCGCTTCCAGAATTCCGAGAACGAGAACAACCACCGGGCCTGGCTCGTCGGCGGGCAGAAGATGAAGCCGGAGAACCGCTCGATCCTGCTCGAGGTGATCGTCCGCATCCTCTTCCACACCATCATCGTCGTCTCGATCTTCCTGCTGTTCGCCGGGCACAACCTCCCTGGTGGCGGCTTCGCCGGAGGACTCGTCGCCGGCATGGCCCTGGTCATGCGGTATATCGCCGGCGGGCGCTGGGAGCTCGGCGCCGCCGCGCCGACGGACGCAGGGCGCCTCCTCGGCGCCGGCCTCATGCTCGCGGTCGGCACCGCCGTCATCCCGCTGTTCTTCGGCCTGTCGCCCCTCACCAGCTCGTTCTGGGAGTGGGAGATCCCGGGGATAGGGCACATGGAATTCGTCACCTCGACGATCTTCGACATCGGCGTGTACCTCGTGGTGATCGGGCTGGTGCTCGACGTGCTGCGCAGCCTCGGCGCCGAGGTCGACCGGCAGGCGCAGGCGCTCCGCGACGGCCAGCAGCCAAGGCACGTGCGGGGGGTGGATGTCTGATGGACGTCTCACTCACCCTGATCGTGATCATGGCGGTGCTCTTCGCGTGCGGTGTGTACGCGATGCTCGAGCGAAGCCTCACGCGGGTGCTCATCGGCTTCCTGCTGCTCGGCAACGCCACGAACCTGCTGCTGCTGATCGTGATGGGCGTGCCGGGCGACGCACCCTTCTTCGGGACCGGGGGAGAGGTGAGTGATCCACTCCCGCAGGCGCTCACCCTCACGGCCATCGTCATCACCTTCGCCGTCTCGGCGTTCCTGCTCGCGCTGATCTACCGCTCGTGGCAGCTCGGCCAGGCCGACACGGTCGAGGACGACGAGGCCGACATCGCACTGCGCGAGCGCACGGATGCCGATGAGGACCTGATGGACGACGAGGGGGAGACGGCGGATGACGACGCCACCACCGACTTCGTCGGTGTGCAGACCGCCCCGATCACCGTGGTGACCCTGCGAGAGCATCCCGCGATCCACGGCGAAGGGCCGGTCGACCGGCCAGCGGCTTCCGCCGCCGATGGCGGGCGCCGCACCGATCGTGCGCCGCAGGACGAGCTCCTGGACGAGCCGCCCCGAGACGACCGGCCCCGAGACGACCGGTCCCGAGACGAAGGGGATCGCCCATGAGCGCGCTCGTGCCCCTGCTCGTCGCCGTGCCGCTGCTCGGCGCCGCAGTGACCCTCATCTTCGGCCGAAACCCGCGACTCCAGGTGTTCGTGACCGTCGCGACGCTCGCCGCCGTCTCGGTGATCGCGGCCGTGCTGCTCGTCGCGGTCGACGCGGGCGCCCCGCTCGCCGTCTCGGTGGGCGGCTGGCCGGTGCCGTTCGGCATCGTGCTGTACGTCGACCGGCTCGCGGCGCTCCTGGTGCTCGTGTCGAGCATCGTCCTGCTCGCGGTCCTGCTCTTCTCGATCGGGCAAGGCGCGGCCGACGGCACCGACGAGACGCCGATCTCGATCTTCAACCCGTCGTACCTGATCCTCGCCGCCGGCATCTTCAACGCCTTCATCGCCGGCGACCTCTTCAACCTCTACGTCGGCTTCGAGATCCTGCTGGTCGCCTCGTACGTGCTCATCACGCTCGGCAGCACCGAGTCCCGCATCCGCACCGGCGCGGTCTACATCGTCGTCTCGCTCGTCTCGTCGATCCTGTTCCTCGCATCGATCGCGATGATCTACGGCGCGCTCGGCACGGTGAACATGGCGCAGATCGCCGAGCGGATGACGGAGCTGCCGCAGGAGACGCAGCTTGTGCTGCATCTGATGCTCGTCGTCGCGTTCGGCATCAAGGCCGCCATCTTCCCCGTGTCTTTCTGGCTGCCCGACTCGTACCCGACGGCCCCGGCCCCCGTCACCGCGGTCTTCGCCGGACTCCTCACGAAGGTCGGCGTCTACGCGCTGATCCGCACCGAGACGCAGCTCTTCTCCGAGAGCGACATCAACACGCTGCTGCTGATCGTGGCGCTCGCGACGATGGTCGTCGGCGTGCTCGGAGCCGTGGCGCAGGCGGAGTTGAAGCGGATCCTGTCGTTCACGCTGGTCAGCCACGTCGGCTACATGATCTTCGGTCTCGCGATCGCGACCCCGGCGGCGATCGGCGCGACGGTGTACTACATCGTCCACCACATCATCGTGCAGACGACCCTGTTCCTCGCGGTCGGTCTCATCGAGCGCCGCGCGGGGAGCACGTCGATCCTCCGGGTGAAGGGCCTGCTGAAGATCGCGCCCGTGATCGCGGTGCTCTATTTCATCCCCGCCATCAACCTCGGCGGACTCCCGCCGTTCTCCGGCTTCATCGGCAAGGTCGCGCTGTTCCAGGCAGCGGCATCCGTCGGAACCCCGCTCATGATCGTGCTGATCTTCGGCGGCATCATCACCTCGCTGCTCACGCTCTACGCCCTGATGCGCGCGTGGAACCTCGCGTTCTGGCGCGAGGAGGAGGACTCCGTCGAGACCGAGGGCCGCATCTCGCACCTCGGCAACGCGCCGGCCGCAGACGAGCAGCAGGAGCGCCGCCGCATCCCGAAGATCATGACCGTGGCCACAGCGGGCATGGTCGTCGTCACCGTCTCGCTGACGATCTTCGCCGGTCCTCTCTATGCGCTCTGCGACCGGATCGGCGCCGCGCTGCTCGAACCGGTCAGCCTCGTGCAGCTGGAAGACGAGGTGGACGGATGACTCCCGAGACCCGCCGTCATCTCTGGCGCGACATCCGCGTGCAGCTGCCGTTCCTCGCGTGGCTGATTGTCCTGTGGATGCTCCTGTGGGCGCAGTTCACGGTGCTGTCGTTCCTCACGGGGCTCGTCGTCGCGGTGTTCGTGACGCGGGTGTTCCGCCTGCCGACCGTCGAGCTGTCCGGACGGATCAACCTCTGGTACGCGGCGCTGTTCGTGGTGCAGTTCGTGTTCGCGGTGGTCCACGGAGCGCTCGTGGTCACGGCGCAGGTGCTCGACTTCCGCCGCCAGCCGGGGGCGGCGATCATCGCGGTGCCGCTGCGGTACGCGGATGACCTGCTGATGACTCACGTCTCGGTGGTCTCCTCGCTGATCCCCGGCTCGCTGGTCGTGGAGTCCGATCGGGATCGGCGCATCGTCTATCTGCACGTGATCGGCGTGCGGAGCAGGGCCGACGTCGAGCGGCAGCGCGCGGGCGTGCTGCGCTGGGAGCAGCGGATCGTGCGCGCGCTCGGAGACCCCGCGCAGTACCGTGCGCTCAAGGCCGACGAGCGCGCGGCCGGTGGCGGCGGTGCCGGCTCGACGGCCCGCGGCTCGGCCGGTGCCGGTGGCTCCGGTGCCGGTGGCTCCGGTGCCGGTGGCTCCGGTGCCGGTGACTCGAAGAGGGGCGGTGCCCGATGAACCTCCTGCTGATGGCGATCATGGTCGTGTTCGGTGCGGCGGCGATCCTCACCGTCATCCGGATCGTGCGCGGACCGTCGATCCTCGACCGCGCCGTGGCGTCGGACGTGCTGCTCACCGAGGTGATGTGCGTACTCGGCGCTGAGATGGCGATCAACGGCCACACCCGCAGCATCCCGGTGCTGCTGATCATCGCCGCGGTGGGCGTGTTCGGATCGATCTCCGTCGCGCGGTTCGTCGCGAGAAGGGACAACACGACACCATGAACGTGCTCGGTCTCATGATCCCGGATGCCGTCATCGACGTGGCGGTGCTCGTGCTGATCCTCCTCGGCGCCCTGCTCTGCCTGTCGGCCGCGATCGGGCTCCTGCACTTCCGCGACGTGCCGTCGCGGCTGCACGCGGCGACCAAGCCGCAGGTGCTCGGACTGCTGCTCATCTGCCTCGCGGTCGCGCTGTCGCAGCGGTCGATCGGCGGCATCCTGCTCGGGCTGGTCCTCGTCGCCCCCGTCGTGCTGATGCAGCTCGCGACCGCGCCGCTCTCGGCGCACATGGTCGGGCGCCAGGCGTACCGGAACGGCACGGTCGACCAGCGGCACCTCGTGGTCGACGAGCTCGCCGAGTCGAAGCAGACCCCGCCCGCCGCGGGGTAGCCCGGCTCGGGCGGATCCGCCGCCGCCCGGGGCGTCTGAATCTGCCATAACTCCGGAAATCCGTGGGTGAAACTGCGGGCTGGCGCATCACCGGGTAGGCGGCCCGCCGATTCTCCGGAGTTGTGGCGCGCCCGCCACCGACGCCGTCCGCATCTGCCCGCCCGTCAGTCTGCCCGCCCCTTAGTCTGCCCGCCCCTGACCGCCATAACTCCGGAGATCCGTGCGTGAAGCTGCGGCTGGAGGCGTCAGGGCCGGAAAGCCCGCCGATTCTCCGGAGTTATGGCGGATCGACTCCTCCTGCACAGAGCGCCGCGACCGCGAAAATCCTCCCCAACAGGCCCGCCAGACCCCACGGGGCGCCTCAAGACGGCAGGGTTTCCCGCATGCTCCAGAAACCCCGAACGGTGGCCGAGCGGTTCGCCGACATGCTTCGCGTCAGCATCATGACCCGAGATGAGCTCCGAAGAGGCGGTCGCTCTCCTCACGGGATCACCGACGACGTCCGAGCCGGCCGTCTCCTCCGTGTACGCCGCGGACGATACGCGTCGCCGGACACCCCGCCGGACGTGATCACAGCAGTCCGCATCGGCGGCCGACTCGCCTGCCTGACCCTGTTGAGGATGCTCGGGGTGTTCGTGATGACGGAGCCGGGGTTGCACGTCCATGTACCCCCGCACCTCTCACGCAGTCGCGCGCGACGGCCGTCGACCGCCAAGCTGCACTGGAGCGACTGCACGGAGGAGGGGCTGGACCATGCCGTCTCAGTGTGGGACGCGGTGCGTCAGTCCGTCAGATGCCAGAGCCCGCGGGATGCCATCGCGACCCTTGACAGCGTCCTGCATCATCGGCTGCTGACTCGGGAGCATCTGGTCCGGATCTTCGAGGAGCTTCCGGCCCGCTTCCAGATGCTGCTGCCCCTCGTGGACGGCTCAGCGGAATCGGGCCCTGAGACGTTCATGCGACTCATCCTGCGCGCGCTCGGACTGCGATTCGAGACCCAGGTCGAGCTCGCCGGCGTCGGCCGAGTCGATTTCGTCGTGGAAGGCTGGCTCATCATCGAATGCGACAGCCGCGAGTTCCACGAGGGATGGGATCGGCAGGTCGCCGACCGGGAACGCGATCTGGCCGCGGCCGGGCTCGGGTACGTCACGATCCGCATCCTGGCGGCTGACATCTTCAACAAGCGGGACGAGGTGCGCGCGGCGATTCTCGCGGTCGTGACTGCGTTCTCGCCGTTCCTCGGCGATCGCGCAGCGCCACAACTCCGGAGATCTGACGCCGATCACGCCGAACAGGCAAGGCGGGCCCGGAAACTGCATTGATTCTCCGGAGTTATGGCGCGCGAGTGCGGCAGACCCGAGACCGCGCCGCCGCGCCGCGCCGCGCCAGCGCCTCAGAGCCGCTCGGCGAAGCGCTGGATCAGATGCACGGCCTTGGCCGAGTCGCTGATCAGCGTGCCATGACCGTGATCGGGGATCACCTCGAGCTCGGCGCCCGGTATGGCGTCGATGATCTCGCGGCACCAGCTCATCGGCGCGAGCGGGTCGTCCTGCCCGCGCAGCACGAGCACCGGGGTCCCGATCCGCTTGTAGGCGTCCTGGGCCTCGTGCACGATCGTCGCCCGCATCTTGCGGATCAGGTTCGGGCCTCCCCGCAGGTACTCGCGGGCACCCCGGAGGATCACGATCGGACGCTCTCCGATCAGGTCGCGCAGCAGGTACGTCGCCTGGGCGCGGATGCTGCGCGCGGCGCTGTTCACGGTCGGACCGGCCAGCACGACCCCCGCGACGAGAGACGGATGCCGCCCGGCGAGCTCGGCCGCGATCTGACTGCCCATGGAGTGGCCGATCACCACCACCGGCTTCTCGCCGGCGTGCCGGAGGTAGGCGGCGACGAGATCCGCATGCCGCTCCATCGTGAGGGTGCGCGCAGGCTCCGGGGCCTCGCCGAAGCCGGGGAGGTCGAATGCGATCACCCGGCCGCGCAGCCGCTGCACCGTGTCGAGGTAGACGCTGCGGCCCATCCCGATGCCGTGCAGCAGCACGAACGTGTGCGCGCCGGACCCGAACGTCTCCGCGATCAGGGTCGCGCCGCGGTGCTCGAACTCGACGACGGACGCGGGAACGTCCTGCGGCGCGAGCAGACGATTGGGCATCCGTCCACGGTAACCGACGCCGGTCGTCGTCGGCGACAGTCGACCGGGACACGCACCTGGGTCGGGACACGCACCCGGACCGGGACACGCACCGGGACCGGGACACGCACCCTGACCGGGACACGCACCCGGACCGGGAGACGCCCGGACCGGGTGGCACCCCCGGACCGTCGGGCGCCGAGCGGATGCCGTCGGCACCCCGTGCGAGGATGAAGGGTGACTTCGCCCGGCCCCGACACCGACCAGCTCGAGACGGCGCCGGAGGCGAGAGGGCTCTTCGCGAGGATCTCGGCCAGCTTGAGCGATCCGGTGCTCCGCGCCCTCGTCACGGCCACGGCGGTGTCCCGCGTCGGTCGCGGCGTCTTCCTCGCGGTGACCGTGCTCTTCTTCACGCAGATCGTCGGGCTCAGCGCCACAGAGGCGGCCGTCGTGCTCGCGGTCTCGAGCGGCTGCGGTGTCGTCGCGTCCTTCCTCGGCGGCTGGCTCGCCGATCGCTGGAGCGCGAGGAAGCTGACGTTCTCGTTCGAGGTGCTCGGCGGGCTGCTGCTCGCGGCCTACGCGTTCGCCGGCGACTTCCTCTCGGCGCTGGTGCTGGCGAGCCTGTCCGGGTTCTTCGACTCGATCGGGCATTCATCGCGGTCGGCGATCATCGCCCGCGGCTTCGCCCCCGATCGGCGGGTGCACGCCCGCGCCGTGCTCCGCACCGTCACGAACCTGTCGATCGCCGCGGGGTCGGGATTCGGCGCGATCGCGCTCGCGCTCGGAACGCCGGAGAGCTACCGGCTGGTGATCGCCGGCGCCGGCATGCTGTGCGCGGTCGGATCGCTGCCCCTGCTGCGGCTGACGGCTGCGGTCGACGCGCCCGCGCGCACGAAGGCGGGGCCCCTGCACACCGAGACCGGGTCGATCGACACGGATGCCACGGAGGCTGCGGCCGCCGAGCGGAAGGACTGGGGCCGGCGCTCGCCGTGGCGTGATCGCCGCTACCTGCTGCTGAGCGCTCTCTCGGCGATCTTCGGCATGCAGTTCGGCGTCGCCGAACTCGGAGTTCCGCTCTGGATCACCCGGAACACGAACGCCCCTGAGGTCATGGTGTCCGTGCTGCTGATCGTGAACACCACGCTGGTCGTGCTCTTCCAGGTGCGCGCCTCCCGCGGCACGCACGACCTGCGCGTGGCAGGGCGCGTCACGATGATCGCCGGATGGCTGATGGTCGTCGCCTGTCTCGTGTACGCGCTCGCCGCAGGGCTTCCCGCCTGGATCGCCATCGTCGTCCTGATCACCGGCACGATCGCGCACACCTTCGCCGAGATCCTGTCGCAGGCGGGCGCATGGGGACTCAGCTTCGAGCTCGCGGATCCGGTGCGCGCCGGCGCGTACCAGGGCGTCTTCGGCATGGGCTTCTCGCTCGGAGCGCTCGCCTCGCCGCTCGTGGTGAACGCCACCGCCATCACGTTCGGCCTTGCCGGCTGGGCGATCCTCGCGGCGATCTTCCTCGCTGCGGCGGCCGGGATCTGGGTCATCGCGCGTCGTGCCGCCGCGGCGGCATCCGCAACCGTCCCCGCGCCGGCATAGGCCACGGACCGCCGGCGGATGCGAGTTTCGAAACTCGTGTACCGACGCGGATCGCCGCGCTATCAACATAAGCGCGGAACCATGCCGCGCGATGACGACGATGTCAGGAGATTCCCATGCGACGATCCATGCGATCGCTACTCGTGGCCACGGCCGCCGCGGCCCTGGTGCTGCCCCTGTGCGCAGTGTCCGCCGCGAACGCGACACCCCCGGGCTTCAGCAGCGCCGACAAGGACGCACTGCGCAATCAGGCGCCGAGCGACCTGGCGATCGGCAGCGCCGTGTGGGGCAAGCAGCAGCTCACGGACTACGACCCGGCCGCACCGACCGAGTACCAGCAGGTGCTCGGCGCCCAGTTCTCGTCGCTCACACCCGAGAACGACATGAAGTGGGATGCCATCCACCCCGCGCCGGGCGTCTACGACTTCGCGTCGGCAGATGCCCTCGTCGCCTACGCCGAGGCGAACCACCAGCAGGTGCGCGGCCACACCCTCCTCTGGCACAGCCAGAACCCGGCCTGGGTCACCGAGGCCGGCGCTGCGTGGACCTGCGATCAGGCACGAGACGTGCTCGAGGACCACATCCGCACCGTGGTCGGCCATTTCAAGGGCCGGATCTATGAGTGGGACGTCGCGAACGAGATCTTCCAGGACACCTGGGACAACGGCGGCGTGCGGCTGCGCACCGAGGCGAACCCGTTCCTCAGGGCCTGCGCCGATGACCCGGTCGCGCTTCTGGTGGACGCATTCCGGTGGGCGCATGAAGCCGATCCCGACGCGGTGCTGTTCCTCAACGACTACAACGCCGAAGGCGTGAACGAGAAGACCGACGCCTATTACGAGCTGGCAGAGCGGATGCTGGACGCCGGTGCGCCGCTCGGCGGCTTCGGCGCCCAGGGCCACCTCAGCCTGCTCTACGGCTTCGACACCTCGATCCAGGCGAACTTCGAGCGGTTCGCCGCGCTCGGGCTTCAGGTCGCCGTCACCGAGGCGGATGTCCGCATCCCGCTGCTCGAGGGCGAGACCGGCCCCACTCCGGAGCAGGTCGCCGTGCAGGCCGAGCGCTATGACGCGATGCTCGAGGCGTGCCTGAACGTGACGGCGTGCTCGTCGTTCACCGTGTGGGGCTTCCCGGACGCGAACTCCTGGGTTCCCGATGTCTTCCCTGGTGAGGGCTGGGCGACGATCCTCGAGGACGACTACTCGCCCAAGCCCGCCTTCGACGCGATGCTCCGTTCGCTGCAGGACGCCACGCCCGGCGTCTCACCCCGCCGCGGCTGAGCGGGCGTGACGGGCGACCGCAGCGCCGGTCGCCCGTCACGTGCACCACGCGACGGCGTCAGGCTCTGCGAGCCCGAGTCACCCTGCAGGGGTCAGGACAAGCGTCTCCGTCGTCGCGGCATCCACCGCCTTGCCCGTGTATGCCCACCGCCTCTGGATTCCGGCGGCCCAGTCTTCCGCCTGATCCGTGTAGTGCTCATCGAAGGCGTGGCCGGAGGCCCCGGTCAGGTGGATCCACGTCGAATGGTCGAAGTCGGCGAGATCGACCACCATGCGCATCGACGGGACCGTCGTCGTCGCATACGAGACGCCGAGCTCCCAGCCGGTGGCGTTGACCACCGAGGCCCCTCCGCTCACGGGGTACGGTCCGCGGTTGAACAGGGCCTCGATCGGCGCGACGCCCGAAGAGCCGAGCGTGTCGCTGGTCAGGGTGATCGCGTGCAGGTCGCCCCAGTTCCAGTGCTTCACGGCACGGCCCTGAAGCGCGGACAGCTCGGCATACGCCTCCTCGGCGGACAGCGCGAGCATCTCCTCCATCCCGGCCACGTCGATCTCGGGGTTCGTCCAGAGCGGGTCCGACGGGTCGTCGAGCAGGGCGCCCACCACCGTGAACAGGCGGCCGTGGTCGTCGATCGGAAGCGGATGCTCGCGCTTCGCGAAGATGTTCCGGACGAGGTTCGACCACAGCACGTTGGCGTACGCGGCGGCGGGCGAGGCCGCGTGGTTCTGGGCATCCCAGGTGCGCAGCAGCGCGACCGCCTCCGCGGGGCCTGCACCCTTCACCTCGATGTCCGCCATCGCGCCGGCGAGCTGCTTGCCGATCCACATCTCGCTGTCCATCTGGATGTCGCGCATGTCCTCCGCCGTGAGGGGGGCCACCGCGGCGCGGCGCTCGATCAGGTGCGCGATGCGAGATGCGCGGTAGCCGTAGTCCCAGTCCCTGGAGAGGAAGTACCCGTAGTCGTCGGTCACGATCGCGTTGTTCGCGGTGACGATGTACCCGGACGACGGGTTGTAGGCGACCGGCAGATCCTCGAACGGGATGAAGCCGGTCCAGTCGTAGGCGCTGTCCCACCCCGGCTGCGGCATCCAGCCGTCTCCGGCGCCGCGGATCGGCAGCCGGCCCGGGGTCTGATACCCGATGTTGCCCTCGGTGTCGGCGTAGATCAGGTTCTGCGCGGGGACGTCGAACAGCGCGGCGGCCTTGCGGAAGTCGTCGAAGTCCTTCGCCGTCGAGAGCGCGAAGACAGCGGTGCCGGCCGTGCCGGGATCGAGCGCCGTCCAGCGCAGGCTGACCGCGTACTCGCTCTCGTCGGTCGTCGCAGGTTCCGCCACTGAGGCGCCGCCCGCCGCGAGACCGGGGTCGGCATCGCCGGCGATCGCGGTGAAGTCGTCGGTGAGGCCGGAGATGATCGGCCCGTGCACCGTGGATCTGATGGTCAGCGGGATGTCGTCGCCACCGGCGACCTTGATCGTCTCGGAGCGCTCCTCGAGCGGAACCAGGGCGCCGTCGCGCCAGTAGGAGTCGCCCTCGACTTTCTCGACGTACAGATCGGTGACGTCGGTGGTGAGGTTCGTGAACCCCCATGCGACGTGCTGGTTGTGCCCGATCACGATGCCGGGCAGGCCGGAGAACGAGAACCCGGCGACGTCGAAGGGGCAGGCATCCGTCACGGTGGAGCACTTCAGCTGCACCTGGTACCAGACCGACGGCAGGGAGGCCCCGAGGTGCGGGTCGTTGGCGAGCAGAGGCATGCCGCTCTCGGTATGGTCGCCGGCAACGACCCAGGAGTTCGAGCCGATGCCCTCGCCCACGTCGCCGACGAGCAGGCTGGCGGCTTCGATGACGTCGGACGCCTCCTGCCATTCGACGGTCGAGGTGGCCGCCTGGATCTCGTCGCCGGACTTCTGCGGAGAGTGTGAGGCGGGCTCGGCATCCGTCTCCAGCGCGGTGACGGTGGAGATCTTCGGCACGATCACCGGGTTCTCGTCGAAGGGGTAGGCGGGGTAGAGCTGCTCCAGCGTGGCCTGGACCCCCGCGGCGACACCGGGGTCTTCCGCGCCGGTGAGCTCGGTGGCCAGGAGCGCGCGCTCGGTCTCGTCTTCGATGTTGCCGCGGAGGTCCCAGGCCATCGCCTTGAGCCACGCGACCGAGTCGGCGGGCTCCCACGGCTCCGGCTCGTAGCTGCCGTACTGCATGCCGAGCACGGCATATTCTAGTGACAGCTCGGCGCCGGAGCGCGAGGCGAGATAGGCGTTCACGCCGTCGGCGTACGCCTCGTAGTAGCCGAGGGTGGTCTCGTCCATCGCCTCGACCTCTGCTTCGGCGACCTCGCGCCAGCCGAGGGTGCGGAGGAAGGCATCCGTCGCGGCCTGCGATTCGCCGAACATCTCGGCGACCCGCCCCGCGGTGACGTGGCGGCGGAAGTCCATCTCGAAGAACCGGTCCTGCGCGTGCACGAATCCTTCTGCGTAGAACAGGTCGTCGGTCGAATCGGCCGTGATCGTCGGGATGCCGCGTTCATCCCGCTGCACCGTGACCTCGGCCTTCAGGCCGTCGAGCGCGACCTCGCCCTCGGTCTGCGGGAACGAGCGCTGGATCGTCCACGTCACGAAGAACGCGAGAGCGACGGCCACCACGACCATTCCGGCGATGACGAGGAAGGCGATCCGCCCGATTCGCACGGCGAGCGGACGGCGTGAGGGTACGGCTGCTTCCAGGGGATCGGTCGTCATCGTCCAGAGCTCTTTCGGGTATCACGAGCTGAGACTCAGTCCCGCCGAGCCCAGATGCGCGTATCAGGTGGACGCGCCCTCGCATCCTATCCGGAGAGCGGCGGTGCCGGATGGCGCGCTCTGAACCTGTGGATCACCCGATCAGGCTCGGCTGCAGATCGCGCAGCGTCCGGCGATGCGTCATCCGCGTCACGCCGGCCATCGCGAGCACCAGCGCCCCCGCGAGCCAGAGGCCGAGGACTGCCAGGTCCCAGCCCGCCCGGCCGAGGTTCCCGCCGTACATCAGCTGGCGCATGGCGTCGACGACGTAGCCGAGGGGGAGGACGTGGTGGAGGGCCGCGAGCGGCGCGGGCAGCGTCTGCCACGGGAATGTGCCGCCGGCCGTCACGAGCTGCAGCACCATCAGCACCAGGCCGAGGAACTGCCCCACGGACCCGAGCCAGACGTTCAGCGCGAGGATGATCGCGGCGAACGTCGCCGAGGCCACGATCATCACGCCGAGCGTGCCGATCGGATGGTCGAACGTGAAGCCGAGCGTGATCGCGAGGATCCCCATCAGCCCCACCATCTGCACCGCCCCGAGCATCGCCGGGGTCAGCCAGCCGGCGAGCGTGATCCGGACGGGCGAGTGCAGCGCCGTGACCGCGCGGCGGGAGATCGGCTTGACGATCAGGAACAGCGCGTAGATCCCGATCCAGGCCGACAGCGCCGCGAAGAACGGTGCGAGGCCAGCGCCGTAGTCCTCGGCGGAGGCGACCTTGTCGCTGGACACCTTGACCGGGTCGGCGATCGTGTCGGCCTGCAGCGAGCGCAGTGCGGGAGTGGATGCCGGGATCCGCTGCACCCCGTCGGCCAGGCCGTCCCGCAGCTCGGCGGCGCCCGCGGCCAGAGTGCCCAGTCCGTCGCGGAGCTCGGCCGCCCCGTCGTTCACGGCCGCTGCTCCCGTGGCCGCGGTGGCGGCACCGGTCGCGAGCTCGGTCGCCCCGGATGCCACGGCAGCGGCACCGTCGGCCAGCCGGTCGACCTCGCCGACAGCCGTCTGCACGGTGGTGTTGCCGTCCCGGAGCCGCGTGGCGAGCGGGTCGAGACGGGTCAGGACCTGGTCGATCTCCTCCTGCGGCATCCCGCGTTCGGCGAGCGCGGTCGCGATGTCGCTGCGCACCTGCGGCAGCGCGTCGGATGCCTGCTGCATGGCGGAGCCGGCGCGGTCGGCGACGTCGGCGAGCCGGCGGTTGCCGTCGCTGACCTGCTGGGCGCCGGCAGCCAGGGTCGTCGCCCCGGCGGAGAGCTGAGCCGTGCCCTCGGCGAGCTGCGATGCGCCGTCGGCGAGGGTGGCGCTGCCGGATGCCGCGGAGTTCGCGCCGTCGGTCAGGCGGGTGGCGCCGTCGGTGGCGGTGACGAGGCTGTCGCGGATGTCGCTCAGCCCGGTGAGAAGCCGCCCGGCGGCCTCGCTCCCGACCATCTCGGCCACCGAGCTGCGGATCTTCTCGACGGCCTGCGCGCCCATGGATGAGGCGAGGTAGTTGTTGGCGTCGTTCGTCTCGAGCTCGATCCGCGCCTGGTGCGGATCGTCGCCCGCGGCCGAGGTCAGAGCGGCCGAGAAGTCGGCGGGGATCGTCACCGTGAAGTCGACCGCACCGTCGCGGAGAGCATCCGCCGCCTCCTCGGACGTCATCCGCTGCCAGTCGAACGCGTCGCCCTCGATCAGGTTCTCGGCGACCTTCTCGCCGTAATCGACGGTGGTGGAGGCCGCGACGGCCGCGCCGGCCTGGCCCGACGGGGTGGTCGACGGCGACGCCGCACCCACGTCGTCGACGACGAGCGCGACGGGCACCTCGGGGAACTTGGCGTACGGGTCCTGGTTGGCCCAGAGGTACAGGCCGCCGTAGAGGATCGGCACGCACACGAGTGCCACGAGGGCGATGACGCCCATCCGGCTCGCGGTGAGGCGTCGCAGCTCTGCCGCGATCATGGCGGGAACCTTCACTGCTCTGCTCCGATCTCGGTCGTGTGGTCGGCGGAGACGGGTGGAAAACCCGGAGCATCCGGGTCGCCGTCGGCGTGTTCATCGCCGACACGCGGGCGCACCGGCGTCTCGTCCCCGTTTTCGGAGTGCGCGGATGCCGCGGGCCGCGGCTCGTCGAGCACGAGAGGCTCGACCGGGCCCGAGGCGTTCACCGCGCCGAGCTCCTGCATCCGCTCCAGGGCGACGGCGGCGGACCCGCCGAGGATCACGAGCATCGCGTACCCGCGGTCGGCGAACTCGCCGGCGATGCGCCACCAGCCGTCCGGGCTGCCGCCGTGCCGGTCGGGAGAGACCAGGACGATGCTCTCGGTGCCCTCCCGGAGCACGGCGAGCTCGCACAGGATCCGCACGCGGGCCGCGGGGTCGACGTTTCCGATCGGGACGGAGGCGAGCTCCCCGAAGCCCAGCCCGTTCAGCCAGCGGCGGGCGTGCAGCGGGGTGGCGCCGAGGCCTGCGAACATCAGCTCCTCGCCGACGACTCCGGCGAGAGCGATGTCGGGGTGCGGGTCGCTGACGTCGGGGGCGTCGACCAGCGCGACGGCGCGGCGCAGCCGCCGGGAGCCCGCGGCGCCGTCGATCGTCACCCGGCCGGAGTCCGGGCGCATGCGCCCGCCCGCGATCAGGCCGAGCACGGTCGGACGCTGCTCGGTCTCGGCGATCGCGTAGCGCACGGCGCCGGTGTGGAACTCGAGGCTCGTCGGCGGCAGCGCCTGACCGGCCCTGCCCTTCGTCACCTCGTGGAGCGCGACCCTCATGCGCCGGTCTCCGCGGCGACGAACTCCGGGTGGGCGGCGAGCAGCGCGTCCGTCTCGCGCCAGGAGAGACCGGCGATGCTCAGCACCGTGCGCACCGCGACGTTCGCGGCGCCCGGGCTGTCGGCATCCGTCCTGGCGACCACGGTCCGTGCCATCTCCTCGATGAGGCGGGCGAGCGTCGGGGCGGCGAGATCGGTGCGGAAGCTGCCGTCGTCCTGCCCGCGGCGGGCGAGGTTCGCGACCGTGCGGCGCAGCGGTGCGAGCGCCTCGGCCGTGTGCTCGACGTGCGCCTCGTCGAGGGCGAGGGCTGCGGCGACCTGCACGTGTGCGGCCTCCTGCCAGAGAAGGGCGGTGAGGCGCGCCAGCGCGAGGCGGGCGTCGGCATCCGTCACCGATTCCGCGATCGCGTTGAAGCGCTGGGCGCCGTTCGCGATGAGCTCGCGGATCAGGGCGTCGCGGTCGTCGAAGTGGCCGTACAGGGTGCGGCGGGAGAGCCCTGCGCTGCGGGCGATCGCGTCGACGGAGGCGTGCGGGTCGCTCGCGAGGGCTGTGCGGGCGGCGTCGAGGATGCCGGCGCGATTCTCGACGGCATCGCGGCGGGGTGCACGGGTGGTCATGCGTCCAGGCTACTTAATATGCACAAGCATGTGCAAGATAGTTAGGCGGACTCACAGCATCCGTGTTCCGTGCGCACAGACAGGGGGCCGACACGCCGGATGTCGGACCGAACCGTGGAAACGGTCCGACAAGTGGCGTGTCGGCCCCCGGAGTGAAGAGGGGAGGAACCTGTCAGTCGGTGCCGGAGTCGAAGGCAGCGCCCTCGGATGCCACGTCGACGGCATCCGTCAGCGCCTCGTCGGCCTCGGACACAGAGCCGTGCACCGACTCCGTGATCTCGCCGGACTCGCCGGCCGTGACGCGGCCGACGAGCTCGCCGGTCGCCCCGCCGACCAGGCCGAGGCCCGCGTACTGCTCGAGACGGGCACGCGAGTCCGCGATGTCGAGGTTGCGCATCGTGAGCTGCCCGATGCGGTCGACCGGGCCGAAGGCGGCGTCGCCGACGCGCTCCATCGACAGCTTCTCGGGGCCGTAGGAGAGATTCGGGGAGACCGTGTCGAGGATCGTCCAGTCGTCGCCGCGACGCAGGCGGATCGTCACCGAGCCCGAGATCGTGAGGCCGACCCAGCGCTGGATGGACTCGCGCAGCATGAGCGACTGCGGCTCGAGCCAGCGTCCCTCGTACATCAGGCGACCAAGGCGCCGGCCCTGCTCGTGGTAGGTCGCGAGGGTGTCCTCGTTCAGGATGCCGTTGACGAGGCGCTCGTAGGCGATGAACAGCAGCGCCATGGCCGGGGCCTCGTAGATGCCGCGCGACTTCGCCTCGATGATGCGGTTCTCGATCTGGTCGCTCATGCCGAGGCCGTGGCGTCCGCCGATCGTGTTCGCCTCCTGCACCAGGGCCACCGGGTCGCTGAACTCGACGCCGTTGATGGCGACGGGGCGGCCGGCCTCGAAGGTCACCGTGACGTCTTCGGTCTCGATCGCGACCGACGGATCCCAGAACTTCACGCCCATGATCGGGTCTACGGTCTCGAGCGAGACGTCGAGGTGCTCGAGGGTCTTCGCCTCGTGCGTGGCGCCCCAGATGTTCGCGTCGGTCGAGTACGCCTTCTCGACGGAGTCGCGGTAGGGGAAGTCGTGGGCGACGAGCCACTCGCTCATCTCCTTGCGGCCGCCGAGCTCGGTGACGAAGTCGGCGTCGAGCCACGGCTTGTACACGCGCAGGCGGGGGTTCGCGAGGAGTCCGTAGCGGTAGAACCGCTCGATGTCGTTGCCCTTGTAGGTGGAGCCGTCGCCCCAGATGTCGACGCCGTCCTCCTTCATGGCGCGCACCAGCAGCGTGCCGGTGACGGCGCGGCCGAGCGGCGTCGTGTTGAAGTAGGTCCGGCCGCCGGAGCGGATGTGGAACGCGCCGCAGGAGAGGGCGACGAGACCCTCTTCGACCAGGGCGGTCTTGCAGTCGACCAGGCGAGACGCCTCGGCGCCGTACTCGAGCGCGCGGCCCGGGATCGACTCGATATCGTCTTCGTCGTACTGTCCGAGATCGCCGGTGTACGTGTAGGGCACTGCACCCTTGTCGCGCATCCACGCGACGGCGACGGAGGTGTCGAGTCCTCCGGAGAAGGCGATGCCGACGCGCTCGCCGACGGGCAGGGACTGGAGGACCTTGGACATGGTTCCCAGTCTATCGGCGGCATGTCGGCTGTTTCGGACGGGCCGCGGCCCCGCCACCCGGCGGTCGCCCGGCCGCGGATGGGCCCCGCTCGGCGGGTTACCCTCGGAGCCAGAGCGAACGAAGCTGGCTCCACGACCACCGCACGGTGGCTGGACACAGTGGACGAAGGAGTTCCCATGACCGATCTGCTCGCACGCCCGCCGTTCGACCCCGAACTGGGGGCCGCCCTCGCGCGGGAGAGATCGTCGTGTCGGTGATCGAGAAGGAAGGGCGCACGGGAACAGGCCCCGGGTTCTTCCACACCCACGGCGGCGGGATGATCCTCGGCAACAGGTGGCTCGGCGTCACGGGATTCCTCGACTGGGCCGAGCGGTTCAACGGCGTGATCGTCACGGTCGAGTACCGGCTGGCACCCGAGTTCCCGGATCCGTATCCGGTGGAGGACTGCTACGCGGCGCTGTGCTGGACCGCGGAGCACGGCGACGAGCTCGGCATCGACCCTGCGCGGCTGCTGATCGGCGGCGCCAGCGCGGGTGGCGGTCTCGCCGCGGGCACTGCGCTGCTCGCGCGCGACCGCCGCGGCCCCGCTCTCGTCGGCCAACTGCTGCTGTGCCCGATGCTCGACGACCGCGACGAGTCGGTCTCGACGCAGCAGATCGACGGGATCGGCGTGTGGGACCGCGGATCGAACGTCACCGGCTGGACGGCGCTTCTCGGTGACCGCAAGAGCGCGGCCGACGTCTCCATCTACGCCGCGCCGGCACGGGCGACCGACCTCTCCGGCCTTCCTCCGGCCTTCATCGACTGCGGAAGCGCCGAGGTCTTCCGCGATGAGGACGTCGCCTACGCCACCGCTCTCTGGGCAGCCGGTGTCCAGGCAGAGCTCCACGTCTGGGCCGGGGGATTCCACGGCTTCGACATGTTCGCGCCGCACGCCGCCGTGTCTCAGGCATCCGCCGCAGCCCGCGACAACTGGGTGAACCGGCTCCTCGCGTAGTCAGATCGCCCTGCGCCGGTGGTTCCGCGACCGGCGTAGGGTGGAACTCCCGCGCGATGGAGCCAGACATGCAAGATCTGCTGGGGCGGCTCACCGCCCTCGATCCGGATGCGAGCGAGACGCACAAGGTCGTGTCCTACTTCGACGCGCTCGTCGCGCGCTCGGTGGGTCTGGAGAGCCTGCTTCGCGGCGCCGCGGTGCTCAGCGGAGCGACCGTCGGGCATCGTGACGGGAAGCAGGTCATGCGGGTCCGCGCCGACGGAGTCCGCATCGACCCCGCCGAACCGGATCCGCAGTGGACGCTGCGCGAGAGCGGAGCGGATGCCGTCGCCTGGATCGAACGCGACGGGACCGCGCACACCAACGACGCCATGATCCTGGAGCGTCTCGCCCTCGCGCTGGGCATCGTGCGTGCCCGCCGGGCCGTCGGTCAGGAGAGCGCGGTGGAGCTGGCGATCAGCTCGTACGCGAGCGCCGACGAGCGGGCTGCGGCACTGTCGCGCCTTCGCCTGCCGCCGGTGCCGCTGCGCGTCGTGGCGTCGCCGCCGGACCCGGCGCCGCTGCCCGAGCATCCGTCGGCCGTGGTCGCCACCACGCACGGGCTCACGCGGGCGACTCTGATCACCGGTGCCGGGGATGCGGAGCAGGCCTGGCCGGATGCCGCGGCGCCCCGTCTCGGCGTCGGCCTCGCCGGCCCAGATCACGAGCTGCCGCGCTCCTGGTCGGCGGCGCTGATCGCCGCGCGGCTGACGAGCGCGGACGAGCCGGTGATCGACGCCGCCGCGCTCGGCGCGGCGCTTCTGGTCGCCGAGGCAGCCGGGTCGGGACCGCTGCATCCGGATGCTGCGGCTCTCGCCGGCCTGGATGCGAGGAGCCTCGAACTGCTGGACGCCATCGCCGCCGAGCACAGCGTGCGCGCCGCGGCCGTCCGCCTCGGACGCCATCACTCCAGCGTGCAGGAGCGGCTCGCGGCCCTGATCGACGTGCTCGGCTACGACCCGCGTACTTCGCGCGGGCGCATGCGCTACGCCCTCGCGCGGATGCTGCTCACGCTCGCCGGCTGAGCAGAAGAGTCCGCGGGGCGAGCGCGAGCAGGCGTCACGGGCAGACCACCTTCGGGTTCCAGTCGTCGAACATGCCTGCAACGTTGTGCTTCCAGAGCCAGAGGTGCAGCTCGTAGAACGCCGGCAGCCCGTAGCGGTTCTGCAGCTCGGCCTCGCCGGCTCCCGGCATCCGGTGGAACGTCTGGCCGAAGAGCTCGGGCACCGCGCCGCCGAGCGTCGACTCGAAGGCGACGTACTCCACGGCGACGAGCTTCAGGTGGCCGTGCTTGTCGGGCTCGTACACGAGCACCTCAGGGGTCGCCGGGTCGAACGCCGGGTCGAGCACGAGGCCGAGGTTGACGTAATGGATGCCCATGCCTCCGGCACCGGGCTTGTCGATGCAGGCGATGTGCGCCGCGTCTTCGAGCAGGCCGTATCCGGCGGCCTCGGCCGCGGTGACGTCCTGGAACTGCGCGGTCGCGGCGCGCACCTCCGCGATGGCGGCCTGGGAGGTGAGGTCGTCGTCGGCGTGGTCGTGCGCGTTGGCCGGTGCGGCCCCCGCGACGGCCAGCGCGACCGTCGCCGCGGTCGCCGCGAACCCGGCGACGAGGCGCCGGCGCAGCGGTGCGCGCATCACACGCCCTCCTTCACGAGGTGGATCTCGTCGGCGACGAGTCCGTGCGCCTCACGGTGCACCCGGTTCGCCGTGTCCGGGTCGGGTGCGTCGACGAGGCAGAAGATCCTGCCTCCCGGCTCGTCGACCCAGTAGCGCAGGTACTGCACGTCGTAGGCTGCCTGGGTCTGGAGGTCGGCGGCGTGCGCCTTGGCGACGTCGTCCATCGTCACGGCCTCGCCGAGCGAGTGGACATCCATGTAGAGCGGCATGATTTCGTTCCCTTCGTGGTGTGTGGAGCGGATGCATCCAGCACACCGCACCGGCAACATGGGCGCATGGGCGGCGGGTGCCCAGGTTGCGGCGTCCGATCACCCGGTTTTCCGAACCGGATGCCGCGGCAGGGTCAGCTCAGCGCCGGAACCAGTCCCGACTCGCGCGCGATGCCGGCGGCCTCACGCCGTGTCGGCACGCCGAGTTTCGTGAGGATCGCGGACACGTGATGGTCGACGGTTCGCACCGAGAGCACGAGCCGCTCTGCGATCTCGTCATTGCTCAGCGTCTCGCACAGGAGCGTCAGCACCTCCTGCTCGCGACGGGTGAGGCCCGCCGGGTTCGCCCGCGTGGTCGCGCGCGAGCCGACGGGGATGGCGCGCAGCCCGAGCCCGCGCATCCGTCGCCGGGTGGCGGCCGCGGCGGCGACGGCACCGAGCCGGTCGAACCGGGTGATCGCGTCACGCAGGTGCGCTTCGTCGTCGGAGAACGCGAGCACGAGCGCCGCGTGATACCCGTATCCCAGCGCCTCCCACGCCTCGACGGCATCGTGGCGCCGGCCCGCGAGCTCATGACCGGCCGCGGCCGTCGATGTGGCTCCGGAGGCGCCGCCGAGCAGGCGGTGCTCCCATTCCCGCACGGAATCGGCGGTGCACGCCGCGACTCCGGCCACGGATCTCACGGCGCGCTCGGTCTCGCTGCGTGCCGCGTCGAGATCGCCGCCGAGCCAGTGCGCCTCGATGAGGTTCAGCGCCGACTGCGCCTCGTACTGCGGCTGCCCGGAGCCGCGGGCGATCGCGTCGGCTTCGACGAGCAGCGCCATCCCCGATTCCTCACCCCGGCGTGCGCGGATGCGCCCTCCGATCGAGAGACACGTGTACCGGTTGAGCGGCGTGAGCGGCATCCCGGCCGAACCGTCGACGATGGCGAGCGCCTCGTCCCACTCGCCTCGCCACTCGGTGATCTCGCTGTGCTCCATCTGGAGGCACCAGCCGTAGCTGAGCGTGTCGTGGGCCTCGCAGTAGGCCCACCCCTCCTCGTACACCTCGATCGTCTCGGCGATGCGCTGCTCACTCCCGAGCGCCCAGTGCAGGTTGTTGTAGGCGCGACCGGCCTGGTCGGCGATGCCGGCGTCGAGCGCGACGCGGAGGGCCTCGCGCATCGGCGGCTCCCAGTCCCCGCCGGTCACCGCGAGCGCGCAGGCGAAGGTGTCGAGCGCGTCGGCCCGCACCTCCGGCAGGTCGAGCTCCTTCCCGAGCGCCCCGGCGCGCAGGGCGAGGTCGATCGCCTCCTCGCTGCGGCCGTTGAGCATCCGATCGCCGGCCAGGTACGCGAGCGCCGTCGCGTACTCGGGGGTGTGCGCGTGCGGGACGAGCACCTCGACGGCGCGCTCGGCGGTCGCCGTGGCTGCCGCGCCGTCGGCGATGCGCTGCTGTGCGCGGGCGAGCCCTCGGAGGCTGTCGCCCTCGCGCAGCGTGTCGCCGAGCGCGTGCCAGAGCTCGGCGGCGCTCCGCCGCGCGTCCAGCGCGCGCACGCCCTGATCGACGACCGCCGCCTCCCTGCCGAGGATGTCGAAGAGCGCGGCGTGCTCGGCGACGGGCAGGTCATCGGCATGCCGGGTTGCGCGCTCGAAATGCACGAACGCCTCGCGATGCGCGCCGAGGGCCGCGGCATCGTGACCGGCCCGGCGGGCGTACTCGAGCGTGGCCCCGGAGTCGCCCGCTCCCTCGGCGTGGAAGGCCAGGCGTGCGGCATCCGATGCTCCCGCCTCGACCAGCGCGGCGAGGATCGTCCGGTGCAGCGCGATCCGCCGGTGCGCCGGCACCGCCTCGTCGACGGCGCGACGCGCGAGCTCGTGCCGGAAGGCGAACCCGGTGCCGGCGGCCCGCACGATGCCGCAGGTGAGCATCTCGTCGATCCCGCGCGGTGATGCATCGGCGACCTTCTCCAGCAGCGCGGGCGATACGCTGCGCCCGATCAGGGATGCCGCGTCGAGCACGTGCCGCGCGTCGGAGCCCAGGCGTGCCGCGCGCGCGAGCACCAGGTCGCGCACCGACGTCGGCAGCCCGCCGGGAGCGCCCGCCCGCAGAACCTCGGTGACGAAGAACGGGTTGCCGCCCGTCGCCGCGTGCAGCGCCACGGGGTCGAATTCGCGACGGCCGGCCAGTGCGGCGACCGCGTGCGGGGAGAGCGAGGGCAGGTCGATGCGCCTCGTGGCGCGCTGCACGGCGAGCTGGCCGAGCACGTCGAGCAGGCGGGGACGGGGCTCGTCGTCGCGGAAGGTGACGACGACGAGTGCGGGCAGTTCGCGCACGCGGCGTCCGAGGAAGCGCAGCAGGTCGAGCGTGGCGTCGTCGGCCCAGTGCACGTCCTCGAAGACGGCGACCGTGAGGCGGCCGTGACCGGCGAGCGCGGCTCGTGCCCCCTCGAAGATGCGGTCCCGGGAGACGCCTTCGCGGCACAGCCGCTCGAGGTCGTCGCCGAGCACCGGCGCCATGTCGAGCAGCGGCCCGAGCGGACGCGGCGTCGAGAGCGGATCGCAGGCGCCCCAGGCCCAGAGCGCGGCATCCGTCTGCCGTTCGAACGACTCGATCAGCGAGGACTTGCCCACTCCGGCCTCGCCGGCGACCAGCACGAGCCTCCCCGCGCCCGAACGCGCCTGATCCGCGTACTCGCGCAGTGCGGACAGCTGCGACTCCCGCTCGAGGAGCTCCATGCGCTGACACTACGCCCGCGCGGGGCGCGAGGGAATCCCCGGTTCAGGCGCCCGCGGCGCAGGATGACGCGCGACCGGACGTCAGAAGAAGCTCGAGTACTCCTCGAGCCGCTTCTCGTACTCCTCGCGATCCGCCTCGCTGAGCACCGCACTGGCGATCACCACGATCTGCAGGCCCTCGAGCGGCTCGCCGGTGCGTGCGTTCTGCGCCTCGCGGGTCTTCAGGAAGTCGCCGGTGGGGTCGTTCGAGAGGTCGAAGATGTCGGCGTAGAACCGCATCGGCTCCGGGTAGTTCTCGGAGTAGTACTCCCAGGTGTGCTGCTCGCGCGGATCCGCGCTGCCGTAGAGCTTCTCGAGCATCGACGGGTCGATCCCCGAGTACTGGTCGTTGAACGAGTAGAGGTACGACATCCCGTGCTCCGTGACCACGTCGTCGATCACGCCCATCACCTCGACCTTGCGGTCGTGGTCCTGGATCGGCTCGGTGGTGGCCCACCCGGCGGATGCGTACTCCACGAGCATCGACTCCCCGCCGTAGCCGTTGCGCTCCGGACGGAAGTCCTCGTCGCCGACCTGCACCCACTCGTAGCCGAACTCGTCGGTGATCCGGGCGCGGATGTCGGCGAACAGGCTCTCCGCCGCAGCCTGCACCTCCTCGAGGGACTGCTGGCTCAGAGCATCCTGCGGATCGGTGTCCTTGATCCCGGGATAGGCCTCCTCGTGCTTCTGCTCCTCGGTCTTCATGCCGTCGTAGCTGCCGGATGCCGAGGTCTGCACTGCGCTCAGGCCGCCGACGGTCGCGACGTTGAAGAGCACGGCGATCACGATCGCGATGCCGCCCAGCATCCGCCCGCGCGCTGTCACCAGCGCGGCGACGATCAGCGCGACCACGGCGAGCTGGACCGCGAGCATCGTGACGCTGTAGAGGATGTCGGTGCCGCCGGCCAGCAGGGTGCCGAGCAGGATCAGGGCGAACAGGATCGAGACGCCGAGCGCCACCCAGCCGAGGATGTTCGCGGGCTGCTTCACGTCTTCAGCGGTCGCGGCAGCGGTCGCGGATGACGGCGCGGATGCGGCGGCGGATGCCGTCGCGACAGGAGCATCCGCCGGTGCGGGCGAGCCGGTCTGCTGGCGCCGCGCGCCGCGGTACCCGCCGGGCGGAGGAACCGGCGGAGCGCCCTCCGTGCCCGCGATGTAGCGCTGGCGCTGCTTCTCGTGATCCATCCCGTTCATCACCGTCTCATCACCAGGGCTTGTCCGTTCCCGACCCGTCGCCGTCGTCCTCGCCCTGCTGCTGGTCGCGCTCCTGCGTGCCCTGCTCGAGCTTCTCCTTCAGATCGTCGAGCTTCTCCTCCGACGGCTGTGGCTCGGGCTCGTCCTGAGGCTTCTCCTCGGGCTCGGGCGGAGGCTGCTGCTGGTCCTGCTGCTTCTGCTTGAGGCGATCCTCGAGATCCTCCTGGGTCTGCTGCATGTCGCGCTGCGGGTCGGATGACTGCTTCTGCGCCTCTTCGCTGCTGCACTCCTCCGGCGTCTCCGCGGTGATCGTCAGCGCCTCGCCGTAGAGCTCGGCGGCAGCGGCCCCGTCTCCGCCGGCGCGGGCGGCGTCGCCCATCCGCTCGATCACGAGCGCCAGGTTGATCCGCACGCCGCAGACCTCGAGACCCTGCGCGAGGGCGAGGGCCTCCTCGAGCTTCACGCGGGCTTCGGGCAGATTGTCGGACCCGGCCAGCGCCGTGCCCACGTTGAAGGGCGCCTTGTACGGCTCGAACCAGTTCAGGAACTCCTGGCCGCGCGCCGACGCCTCCGACCCGGAGTAGTCGTCGGCGACGTAGGCGGTGACGGCCTGGTGTGCGAACGCGTACATGCTCAGGATCTTGCCGACGAACAGCAGCGCCGCCAGCGTCAGCGGCAGAGTGCCGATCGCGATCCAGCGGCGGATGCGGCGGCGCCGCCGGTTCGACGCCAGCAGAGCGGATGCCGCGGCTGCGGTGTCTGTCATGAGGCACCTCCGTCGGAGAACTGGGTTCCTGAGCTCGTGCGGGTTCCTGAGCTTGTCGAAGGACCCGTGGTGTGTGGCGCTTCGACAGGCTCAGCGACCCGGTTTCGGGTGTGTCGCGCTTCGACAGGCCCAGCGACCCGGTTTCGGGTGTGAGGCGCTTCGACAGGCTCAGCGACCCCGTTCCGGGTGTGAGGCGCAGCGACCCGATCCGGGGCGCGCAGCTGCCGCAGCCGCGCGACGAGCATCGCCGCGCGGGCGAGCTCGAAGCCGAGCAGGGCGACGACGATGACGGCGGCGATCCAGTACAGCTCCGTCACGTTGCCGACCGTGCCCGACTCGGCATAGCTGGTGGTGGTCGACGGCGCCTCCGGCAGCGTCGGCGCGGCATCCGCCTTCCGGTGCTGGTACTCGACGCCGAGTTGGCCCGCGAGCGTCTCGAGGTTCTTCTCGTCGATCACCGACAGCGCATCCTCGCCCAGGTACTCGATGTACTCCTTGTGCTGGGTCCCTGAGCCTGTCGAAGGGCCGTCGAGGCTCCCGGTGGTGAGCTGCATCGGGCCGCCCTCGGCGGTGCCGTAGCCGAGTACCGCACCGGCATCCGTGTACTTCTCGCTGCCCTTGAACGACTCCGGGGGCGACGTCACCGTCTGCTCGCCGTCGCCGAAGTAGAACACCATGCGGCTGCGCTCGGGAGAGCTCTCCGCGGCCGCCGACAGCGTGTTCTGCAGCATCCGGTTGGCGATGCCGATCGAGCTGCCGCGCGACTGGCTGGTCACCTCTGGGCGCAGCACCTCCAGCGACGAGATCAGCGCGGTGGTGTCGGTGGTGAGCGGCAGCCGCAGGTCGGCAGAGGCGTCGAACGTGATCAGCGCGAACCGGGCGCCGGGGTACTCCTCGACGATCGCCTGGATGTCGGCACGGACGCCGTCGAGCCGCGGCTTGTCGCCGTCCCAGTCCTCGGCCACGATGCTGGCGGTCGTGTCGACGACGAGGACGATGTCGGTGTCCGTCGCGAGGGTCTGCGTGGCGCCACCCGGGATGCCGGGACGCAGCAGCATCACGAAGCAGGCGAGCAGCATCACCAGTCGCAGCGCCCACAGCGCGCGATGTGTCTTCTGGGTTCCTGAGCCCGCCGTCGAAGGGCCCTTCACAAGGGCGAGCACGGCGATCGCGGCGACCGGCAGCACGAACAGCAGCAGCAGGAAGACGTTGAGCACTGGCTGGAAGATCACAGTCTCACCCTCCAGAGCACCACGATGAACGACAGCGCCGAGATCATCAGCACCACGATCCACAGGTTCGGGGTGTCGGTCCACACCACCTGGGCCTGCCCCTTCAGCGCCGTGGCCTCCTGCGCCTGCACCTCGGCGACGATGTCGCCGACCGTCGTGGTGTCGCGCAGGCCGTACGCCGTGCCTCCGGTGACCTCGGCCGCCTCGGCGAGCTGTGCGCTGATCTCGGCATCCTTGCCCTGCACAGGGTTGAGGGCGAACACGCGCACGCCGACGGACTTCGCGTAGGCCGCCGCCTCCTCGAGCGTCACGATGGAGGCGCCGTTCACCTCGTTGTCGGTCGCGAAGATGATCGACCGGCTTCGCTCGTCGTCCGGGTGATCGAAGGCCAGCGCGCACGCCGCCAGCCCGTCGCCGATCAGCGAAGCGCCGTTGCCGTTGAGGGTGCCCACCCAGTGCTCCGGCACCTCCTCGAGGTAGTCGAAGCTCGACGTCATGCTCTGCAGGTGCCCGCGGATGAACTCGTAGTCATCGGTCAGCGGGAAGATCTGCACCGGCGAGCTGTTGAAGATCGTCAGTCCGATCCGCTCGCCCTTGAAGTCCTCGAGCAGCTCCTCGAACACGCTCAGCACCTCGACGTCGACCTCGCTCATCGAACCCGAGACGTCGAGGCACAGCATGATGTCGCGGCTGGTGTTCACCGGCTGGATCGTCTGCGGCGACATCGGCCGGGCGGCGACGACTCCGGCGGAGGCAGCTGCGATCACCCCGAGGAGCAGGATGCCGGAGAGCGCGAGCACGCGACGGCGCAGCGCCTGCCGGAACGTCGGCAGCGCGCGGAGCCGCTCCGCGCGCGCGACGCGGGCCCGTTCGCTCGCACCGGTGCGGGCGTGGCCGCGGAGGCCGAGGACGATCCCGACCGCCAGCGCGACGAGGATCACGCCGGCGGCGACGAGCAGCATCCACCAGTTCTCTAGTGCCATGTGCGCACCACCGTCCTGGCGGCCTCGGCGCCCGCCGCGGGATCGATCGCGGGGCCCTGCCGGAAGATGCTCGGGTAGTAGTGGCGGCCCATCGCGTCGATGAGCGCGGGGTGCACGCCGCGCGCCACCAGGTCGTCGAGCGCGAGCACCGGCGCCTCGAGTCCGCTGTACTCGTTCACGAAGGTGCGCACGACGCGGCTGAGCTCGAGGTTGGCGTTGCGGGCGCTGAGCCTGCGGGCGCGGTAGTCGTCTTCGATGCGCTGGATCCGCTCGAGATACTCGACCCGCAGCTGCGACAGCACGTCCATGGTCAGCAGCGGCTGCGGGGTGTCGCCGGTGGCCGCGAGGCTCCGCCGAGGGCGGGTGAGCATGACGACCACCCAGGCGGCCGTGATCAGCAGCACCAGGATGCCGATGGCGAGCAGGATCCAGCCCCAGCCGTACTGCGCCGGGGGATAGAGCTCATCGGAGCCGGTCATCCGATCACCCCCCTGCATTCGAACGGGAGGCGAGCAGCCGCAGCAGCTGCGACACGGCGTCGCTCTGCCCTTCGAGCACGGAGTGGCTGATCTCCATGCGCTTGAGGATCTCGGCGAGGCGCGCGGCATCCGCCTCGGTCTGCGCCGCGAGCTCGCGCACGATGTCCAGGTCGCCCTGCACGAAATCGGGCACGTCCCACGCGCTGTCGACGTCGGTGCGGATCGTGCCGCTGGTGTGATCGAGCACCGGGTCGGCGTCTCGCACCGTCAGCCAGAGCACATCGTGCTGCACGCGCAGGCGGCGCAGCATCCGCTCCGTCTCATCGGTGATCGGCGCCTCGTCGGTGATCACCACGACGATCATGCGGCGGGAGATCGTGCGGGTGACGAAGGACAGGAGCGCGTCCCGGTCGCTGGGCGCGGCGCTCTCCTCGATCGCCGTGTCGATCGTGCGCAGGGCGTGCTCGAGCGCGCCCTCGCTGCGGCCGGGGGCCCGCCTGCGCACCCGGGCGGCGTCGCCGTAGACCACGGTGAAGTCGTCGCCGTGGCGCAGCGCCAGCACGCCGAGCACCCCTGTCGCGAGGATCGCGAGGTCCTTCTTGGACTGCTCGTCGTGCGCCAGCGCCGCCATCGAGCGCCCGGTGTCGACCACGAACAGGACCGTGTGCATGCGCAGCGCGCGGTGGCGCTTGACCAGCGGGGTGCCCTGACGGGCGGTCGCCCGCCAGTCGATGTCGCGCACCGAGTCGCCGTACTCGTACTTGCGGAGGTCCTCGAAGTCGAGGCTGCGGCCGTGCAGCAGCGACGCGTAGGCGCCGTCGAGCGCGTGCAGCGACTTGCGCGACGAGTGGATGAAGAGCTTGCTCTTCACCTGCGTGATCAGGCTGGCCATGAGTCCCTGAGCTTGTCTTCCGTCGGTCCCTGAGCTCTCTTGGATCGCTGAGCTTGTCGAAGCGTCAAGGCGTCGGGACGCTGGCGAAGATCTGGTCGATGATCTCCTCGCTGCGGATGCCCTCGGCATCCGCCTCGAAAGTCAGCAGCACACGGTGGCGGAGAACCAGGTGGCGCAGGGCCCTGATGTCCTCCGGGAGCACGTGCGCGCGGCCGTTCAGCAGCGCGAGCGCGCGCGAGGCCTGCAGGAACGCGATGCTCGCACGCGGGCTGGCACCGTACTTGATGTAGCGGGCGCGCTCCTCGCCGATGTACGGCGCGGGGTTCCTGGTGACGTACGCGATCGAGACGATGTAATTGCGGATCGCCGGGTCGACGTAGATGCGCGACGCGGTGTCCTGCAGCAGTTGCACGTCGTCGAGGGTCACGGCGCTGGAGACGTGACGGTCGGGGTCCAGCACGCCGGAGTCGATGCGGCTGAGGATCTCGAATTCGTCGGCCGGGCTCGGGTACTCGACGATCTCCTTGAGCAGGAAGCGGTCCATCTGGGCCTCGGGGAGCTCATAGGTGCCCTCCTGCTCGATCGGGTTCTGCGTCGCGATCACGAGGAACGGCTTCGGCAGATGGTGGATCTCGCCGCCGATCGTGGTCTGGTGCTCCTGCATCGCCTCGAGCATCGCGCTCTGCGTCTTCGCGCTGGAGCGGTTGATCTCGTCGAGGAGGACGAAGTTCGCGTGCACCGGCCCGAGCACGGTGCGGAACGAGCCGGTTGCGGAGTCGTAGATCTGGTTGCCGGTGATGTCGCTCGGGAGCAGGTCGGGCGTGCACTGGATGCGCTTGAACTGCGCCTTGATGGTGTCGGCGAGCGTGCTCGCGGCGGTGGTCTTCGCGAGCCCGGGCACACTCTCGAGCAGGATGTGACCGCCGGCGATCAGGGAGATCAGCAGGCTCATCCGGAGGCGCTCCTGGCCGACCATCTTCGCCGAATACGCGTCGGAGATGACCTTCAGCACGTCGCCGGCGCGGCGCAGCTCGGACTCGGTCGGTGCGTCCTTGGTGGCGGATGTCTGCGCCGGTGCCGTAGCGGTCGCCGGTG